>CACXAT010000010.1 GCA_902765725.1 uncultured Lachnospiraceae bacterium
ATTAGGTCGTGTCTATATTTACTTTTCAAAGACCCCTTGAGGGTTTGTTTGCTATGCCCTCTTTACGGTATTTAACCGCCTGCCTCTTTTTTCAAACTTGTCCTCCGATATCGCGGAGCGCAGTCACTAAGCGTACTTTCCGGAAGAATACAGGTGACTGCGCTCTGGTGTGATTATTATCTTCCGTACACTTTCGTGTAGATCTTCAGCCAGTCTTTCCGCCAGGCCTCCTCGAGCTGCCACTGTTCGTAGCGGAATGCCCAGTTTGCCGCGGCGACGCCCGGTGTGTTCATGCGGGCTTCGTTGTCAAGCTGCAGCAGGTCCTGGATCGGGAAGATCGCGTATTTGGCGATGGAGCCGAGGGCGAACCGGATGAAGTCCAGTGATACGCCGCTTCCGTCACAGTTGCCCGTCCGGCGGATGCGGTCCTTGACTTCTTCACTCTGATGCTGGTACCAGCCCACCGTCGTCTCATTGTCATGGGTCCCGGTGTAGCACACACAGTTGGTCGTATCGTAGAACTGCGGGACATACTTGGTATCGTTCATATCTCCGTAGCCGAACTGAAGGACCTTCATTCCCGGGAAATGGAACTGGTCTCTGAGCTCCTCCACCTCCTCGGTGATGATGCCCAGATCCTCGGCAATGATGGGAAGCTCTTCGCCCAGCTCCTTCTGCATCGCCTTGAACAGCTTGGCGCCGGGGCCTTCCAGCCATTCGCCGTTGATCGCGTTCTCGCTGTCTGCGGGTATTGACCAGTAGGACTCAAATCCGCGGAAATGATCGATCCGGACGTAGTCCACCAGCTCAAGCTGGCGCTTCACCCTGCTGATCCACCATTTGTAGCCGCTCTTTTCGTGAGCTTTCCAGTCATACAGCGGGTTTCCCCACAGCTGGCCGGTCGCTGAGAAATAATCGGGCGGGACTCCTGCCACCTCTGTCGGATAGCCCTTGGAATCGAGCTTGAACAGAGACTTCCGGCTCCAGACGTCGCAGCAGTCGATCGCCATAAAGATCGGGATATCACCGATGATGAGGATCTCCTTGTCCTGGGCGTACTCCTTGAGGGCATCCCACTGCTTCTGGAACAGGAACTGAGTGAACTTGTAATAGCGGATCTGATCGGCAAGCTTTGCCGAGTATGCGGCCACCGCCGAAGCCTTCCGGTCTCTGATATCCGCATCCCAGTCAAGCCAGCATCGGCCCTGGAAGTCATCCTTGACGGCACTGAACAGCGCATAGTCATCAAGCCAGTAAGACTGCTTTTTGCAGAATGAGGCAAACTCTTCGCCAAGCTCCTCCAGCGTCTCCTCCTTCTCCAGGAAATGCTGATAGGCCTTCTTCAGAAGAGCGACCTTGAACTGGATCACCGGGCCGTAGTCGACCTTCTTCGGATCCCAGGAGGGCTCGCCCTCGAAGTCTTTATCCTCCAGGAGACCATCCTTCTTCAGAAGCTCCGGGCTGATGATATAGACCTGGCCTGCGAACGCAGAGAGGCTCTGGTAGGGAGAATCGCCGAATCCGGTCGGACCCAGGGGCAGGACCTGCCACAGATGCTGGCCTGTCGCCTCCAGGTAATCGATGAAATCATAGGCACCCTTTCCCAGATCGCCGATCCCGTGCGCGGAGGGGAAGGAGGTCGGGTGGACCAGGATCCCGGACATGCGCTTTCTGACCGGCTTTTCAATGACCGCAGCCTCAGCTGCACTGTCTGCGGAAACCGCCTTGTCTGCAGAAGCATTGACCTTGGCTTCCATTGTGGTATGCTTTACTTTATTATCCATGTGTACTCCTCAACCCGCTGCCTGCCTTCCTGCCGGAAACTGCAGGGCAGCTGTTTTTGATTATCGTTTCACATTTTACCCCAGAGCATGGGATTGCGCAACAAACACGGCAGAAAACCGATACTTATGGTAGAATAGGGCACAGGAAGCTGCCGAATTAATAAATAATTAGTTTATTTTACGACAGAATCCTCTTTTGCTGCTGATATAATTATCTGACAGTACTGATATATGGGAGAACTCACCTATGGCTGAAAACTATACGATTCTTGTGTGCGATGATGAAAAAGAGATCACCGATGCGATCGAGATCTACCTGACCCAGGAGGGCTACAATGTCCTGAAGGCGTACAACGGCAATGAGGCGATCGACATTCTGAATAAGGAGAAGGTCCATCTGCTGATCATTGATCTGATGATGCCGGGTATGGATGGGATGACGGCTGTGCTGAAGATCCGCAAGACCATGCAGTCCAAGATCCCGATCATTATCCTGTCCGCCAAGAGCCAGGATACGGACAAGATCATGGGCCTCAATTACGGGGCGGATGACTACATCACGAAGCCCTTCAGTCCTCTGGAGCTGGTGGCGCGCGTCAACAGCCAGCTGCGCAGGTACACTTCCCTGGGAACCATCACCCAGCCCCAGAAGCAGTCCAACGTATTTTGTAGCGGCGGGCTTGTCATTGATGATGACAAGAAGGAGGTGTCGGTGAACGGTGAGAGCGTCCGGCTCACCCGCATCGAGTACAACATCCTGCTTCTGCTCCTGCAGAACAAGGGCAAGGTTTTCTCGATTGACCAGATCTATGAGAAGATCTGGAATGAGGAGGCCTTCTGCGCGGACAACACGGTGACGGTCCATATCCGCCACATCCGCGAGAAGATCGAGATCGACCCGAAGAACCCGAAGTACCTGAAGGTCATGTGGGGAATCGGATACAAGGTGGAGGACCTGCCGCCTGAGGGCATCACACCCGGGGCAGAAGGCTGAGGCGGACAGGCAGTCCTGACAGGAAGATGAAAGATAAGTACTATACTCCGGTCTGGAAGAATACACTGGTGATCATACAGTGCATATGCGTCGCGGTGATCGTACTGAGCCTGCTGACGATCGAGATCCGGCTGGACGGAACCTTTGATATATCACAGCTCGGCCGTTCCTATGAGGAAACGGCCGTATTTCTGCGCGATGCGGAGAGCACGATCCGCAGGAAGGTGGACTGCAGCCGGAATATCGAGCTGTTCCAGAGCGGGTCGGAGACGGATCTGAATAAACAGATCGATATCCGTCAATATGTACTGGGCATCAGCGACGAGGCAAACCGCAATGAGAACCTGACCTATCTGCTCAGTGACCTGATCAACTTTTACCCCTCCCTCGGCCAGCTCAAGTCGGCCGTAAAGACATCGACAGAGTCCAGGACAGAGGATGCCACGGCATCAGAATCCTGGGACAGTCTCGCGAAGGCAAAGGACTGCGAGACGATCCTTCCCATATCCGGGAGCACACTGGCCTCCACGGCCAGCGCCTCCTCCACTCCCTATGAGACACTGCTGGAATACTACAGGATGCTGATCCGTGCCTGCGAGGATATCCATGTCCGCTATCGTTCCTACGTGGAGGAAAATGAGAATCCGGAGGGCTCCGCCAATCCGAAGGCACCCAGCAATATCAGCTTCTATATAGAGAATACCCAGACCAAGAAATCCTATACGAACCTCGGAGTGAACAGCGTTGCCACAGCCAGGGTCGCCATCGAGGAGGATCAGGAGCTCACCCCTCTGTTTGAAGGCGTGCGCACCATGAATATCATGGTGGCCAATTCGGAGAGTACGCTGAACAGCCGCGCAGCCTCCTTCTTTATCGATACCGTTTTTCTGGGCTCCAATGAGAGGGTCGTGATCGCGGTCGACCGCAGCTATCCCGTGGGTGATGAACTGCGGAAGGGATATCTGGATTACCAGAAGAGGGAGCCGGTGGTCATCGCCGCGCTGATACTCACAGTCCTCGCTGTGGTGGTGCTGGTCGCGTGCCTGACCGGAAGCATCCTGGCCACTGGAAGAAAGAGCAGGACGCAGCTGATCGGGATGGAGGGCTTTGACCTGATCCCCACCGAGATCGCTGCCGGGATCTGCGTGATCTCACTGCTGTTATGGTTCTATCTGTTCCGGAACGTTCTGCGCAGCAGGATCCCTGCCCGCTATCACATGGCAGGGATGGCCGCCTTCTGGGTCATCCTCTACTGGATGTGCCTGATGTCGCTGCTGAGCCTGGCCAGACGGACCAAATGGAAGACGGTCTGGCCCAACAGCGTCATGAGCACCGTCGTCCGGGTCAGCGCCCAGGTCCTGGAGGCAAAGGTTACCTCCGCCAGAATGCTGATCATATTCGCGGTATTCATGCTGGCCAATTTCCTGCTTCTGAGATTCTTCAGCACCATCGGCGTCGCGATCGTGATCGTACTGGATCTGGCGATGCTGCTGTATCTGGTGGCCGACCAGCTGGGCAAGCTGAGCGTCCGGGCAGGGCTTCGTGAGCTGTCGGAAGGAAAGCTGGACTACCGGATCGATACAGCGCCGCTGACCGGAGACAGCCTGGAGATGGCGGAGGCGGTCAATGAGATGGGCGACGGCCTGCAGGAGGCCGTGGATTCCATCGTCCGGAGCGAGCGCCTGAAGACAGAGCTGATCACAAATGTCTCCCATGACCTCAAGACGCCGCTGACCTCCATCATCAACTATGTGGACCTGCTCAAGCGCGAAGATCTTCAGAATGAAAAGGCCAGGGAGTATATCGACATACTGGATCGCAAGTCACAGAGGCTCAAGACCCTGATCGCGGACCTGATCGAAGCCAGCCGGATCAATTCGGGCAATGTGGAGCTCGACATGGCAGAGCTGGATCTTCGCTCCATGGTGCAGATGGCAGCCGGCGAGTTCGAGGACCGGTTCGAGGAGCTGGGGCTGAAGGTCGAGTTCACCCAGGCGCAGCCCGGGCAGAAGCTGATGATCCGGGCGGACGGCTCCCAGCTGTGGAGAGTGCTGGACAACCTGCTGAGCAATATCGTGAAGTACGCAAAGAAGGATTCCATCGTGCGCATCACCCTGTCCGGTGAGGAGGGGTTCGCGGAGGCTGTATTTGAAAATGAATCCTCCGAGGAGCTGCTCAAGAGCGGGGAAGAGCTGGAGGAGCGCTTCGTCCGGGGCGACAGCAGCCGCAATTCGGAGGGCAGCGGACTCGGGCTGTCGATCGCGGGCAGTCTGACAGAGCTTATGGGCGGTACATTTTCCGTGACCACCCAGGGCGACCGGTTCTGCGCAAGGCTTCAGTTCCCGCTGCTGTGAGCATCTCCGGGATGGTGAAAGTTTGGTGAATTATGCGGGGCATCTCTTGCAGGGGCTGATCAAAGTATTTATCCTAGAATCATGCCGCCCGGGCTTATCGTAAAAGCCTGCTGATCCTGGAAAATATTGTTCAGAGGTGAGACAAGAATGAACTGGAGAGACCGTTTTAACAGATTTATGTATGGGCGATACGGACAGGATGACCTGTCCAGATTCCTTCTGATCGTGGCGCTTGTTCTGCTGATCGTGAATCTGCTGTTCAGGCTGCCCGGAAGCGGGATCCTCGTACTCCTGATCCTGGGGTATAATTATTTTCGCATGTTTTCACGCAATGTCCCCGCCCGCTATGCGGAGAACCAGAAGTACCTGCAGATGAAGGGACGTGTCCTGGACTTCTTCCGGGGCCGGAAGAACCGCGCGGAGGATCTGAAGGAGAACCATATCTACCGCTGTCCCAAGTGCAGTCAGAAGATCCGCATCCCCAGAGGCAAGGGGATGGTGGAGATCACCTGCCCGAAATGCAGAACGAAGTTCCGCAAGAGGAGCTGAGCCATGTTTGGTTATGTAACGGTCAACCGGCCGGAGCTGAAAGTAAAGGAACTGGAATTGTACCGCAGTTATTACTGCGGTCTGTGTGCTGAACTGCACAGAAGATACGGAAGGAAGGGACAGCTGCTGCTGTCCTATGACTGTACCTTCCTCCTGCTCCTGCTGACGGGCACCTATGAGCCGGAAGAGACACAAAAGCTTAGCAGATGCATCGTACATCCCGCGATCGTGCACAGAGAGACCTCCAACCGCTTCACGCAGTACGCGGCGGATATGAATGTCCTGCTTGCCTGGCTGAAAGCAGCCGATGACTGGCGGGATGAGCGGAAGCAGAGCGCTAAGCTTCTGGCGATGCTGCTTCGCAGGGACTATCTGAAGATACGGGAGAGATACCCGCGCCAGGAGAAGGCGGTCAGGGAAAATATCCAGGCCCTGTACAGAGAAGAGAGGCGGGAACAGCGTTCAGCCGCCAGCTTCGAGGGGCAGGCCGGAAGTGAGAAGGTAGCCCAGATCCTGGCCAGAATCGACAAGACGGCAGGCTACACCGGGCGTTTCCTCGGGGAGCTGTGCGTGGTCCGGGAGGACCGCTGGGCGGAGGACCTGAGAGGCACCGGATTCTACCTTGGCAAGTTCATTTACCTGATCGACGCATATGACGATCTGGAAGAAGACCGGAAAAAGGGAAACTACAATGTACTTCTGGAGCTGCAGAGAGCCCTTCCGGAGTCGTTCGAGGACTATGTGAGACAGATCCTGCTGGATACGGCAGCCTGCTGCTGCAGGGTATTCGAGCGTCTTCCCATCGTGAAGGATGTGGAGCTTCTGCGAAACATTCTGTATTCGGGGATCTGGGTGAGATTCCACCAGATCCGCAATGGGGAAGAGAAGGAGAAGAAGGCACCGGCATATTGCGACATGGCATACCGGAGGCAGATTTGAAGAGCACAGGGGAAGGCAGATGAGAGATCCATATGATGTCCTCGGGATTCCGAGGGATGCGTCTGACGATGAGATCAAGAAGGCGTACAGGACACTGAGCCGGAAGTATCACCCGGACGCGAACATCAATAATCCGAATAAGGCGCAGGCTGAGGAGAAGTTCAAGGAAGTACAGGAGGCATATGACGCCCTCCAGAATAAGAAGAGCGGCTACGGACCTGGAAGCAGCTACAGTTCAGGCTCGTATAGTTCCGGCTCCTACGGCGGGTTCTACGATGGCTTCGGCTTCGGAGGCTACGGCCAGAGAGAGTCTGACGTTCACATGCAGGCTGCGGCAAACTATATCAACAGCCGTCACTTTGCGGAGGCGCTGAATGTCCTGAACGGCATACGGGACCGGGACGGACGGTGGTATTATCTGAGCGCGATCGCCAATGCCGGCTCCGGCAATAACGTGCTGGCCCGCCAGATGGCGCAGACGGCAGTTCAGATGGAACCCGACAATATGCTCTACCGGCAGTATCTCAGCCAGCTTGAGGGCGGCGGCAGCTGGTACCAGGGCATGGGCAACGCCTACGGCGCGCCGATGGAGACGGATTCGGATATGTGCACCAGGCTGTGTCTGGCGAATCTTCTGTGCGGCATGTGCGGACCCGGAGCCTGCTGCTGTCTGTGACAGAGCGCAGTGCATTTTATCTGGCCTCGCAGCGTGGACATGGCTGCAGGGAATTGGTAAAATATAAGTGGATCTGTCAATCCAAAGATTCGGAGGTGGAGAGATGGCTGGAAGAGATATTATTACGATCGGCAGGCAGTTTGGAAGCGGCGGTCACGAAGTGGGAAGAAGACTTGCGGCAGAGCTCGGACTTACGCTCTACGACAAGGAACTGCTGAAGATGGTCGCGCAGGAGAGCAATATCTGCGAGCAGGTTCTTGAGGACTATGATGAGAAGCCTACGGGAAGCCTTCTCTATTCAATCATGATGGATATCTATCCGTCCATGAATTATGTCGGCAACACACTTCAGCAGCAGGTCGTGCAGGCTCAGTATGACACGATCATGAAGATCGGCCAGAAGGGCGGCTGCGTGATCGTCGGAAGAGCGGCTGACTATATCCTTCGCGACAATCCGCGCCTGACCAGCGTGTTTATCCACGCAAGTGACGAATTCCGCATTAAGAGGATCACTGAGTATGAGCATATCAGTGATGACAAGGCCAGGGACATGATCGCGAAGGCGGACAAGAAGAGAGCGTCCTTCTACAACTTCCAGACAGAGAAGCGGTGGGGCCACGCGGCGTCCTACAATCTGTCCGTTGACACCAGTCAGCTGGGGATCGACGGATGCGTCACTCTGATCCGCAGGTATCTTGAATTAAAGAATGCGAGATAATACCGGGCGGATCCAAACATCTTAGAGCTTATTATTTTTAGGAAAGAACAGGCAGTATATTATGAATGATAATAACCGGAACGACCAGAACGGGAATCCCAATCAGAACCGGAATCACTCGACCGTACTGATCTTTATGGTGGTCACACTGGTCACGCTGGTTCTGATGAGCATTGTCAACCGGGCCATGAATGACTCTACCTCCATGGAGATCACCTACGATCAGTTCCTGGAGCTGCTGAACAAGGGTCTGGTCGACTCTGTTACGGTCGATGAAGACAAGCTGACGATCGTGACGAAGAGGCAGGGACTTGCCAGCCAGGGAGTCGAGATGACCTACTACACGGGAAGGATCAATGATCTGCACCTGGTGGACCGTCTCGATCAGGCCAATGTCGAATTCAAGGAGAAGATTCCGGACAATACGACGAGTCTGATACTCAATGTCGTGCTCAGCTTCGCGCCGCTGATCCTGATCTGGATCCTGATGGGCGTGGTGCTGCGCAGGATGTCAGGGGCCGGAGGCATGATGGGCGTGGGCAAGAGCCGCGCCAAGATGTACATGCAGTCCGAGACCGGCGTAACCTTCAAGGACGTCGCCGGACAGGATGAGGCGAAGGAATCCCTGCAGGAGACGGTAGAGTTTCTGGAACATCCGGAGAAATATGCCGACATCGGAGCCAAGCTTCCGAAGGGCTGCCTGCTCGTAGGACCTCCCGGAACCGGCAAGACACTTCTGGCGAAGGCTGTTGCGGGAGAGGCCCATGTGCCCTTCTTCTCCCTGACCGGTTCGGATTTCGTTGAGATGTTTGTCGGCGTCGGCGCAAGCCGCGTGCGTGACCTGTTTGACGAAGCCAAGAAGAACGCGCCCTGCATCATCTTCATCGATGAGATCGACGCGATCGGCAAGAGCAGGAATTCCGGCGGATACGGCGGCAATGATGAGCGTGAGCAGACGCTGAACCAGCTGCTGTCCGAGATGGACGGATTCGACACCTCCAAGGGTCTTCTGATCCTGGCGGCCACAAACCGTCCGGAGGTCCTGGACCCGGCACTGCTTCGCCCGGGCAGATTTGACCGCAGAGTTACTGTTGAGAAGCCGGATCTGCAGGGACGTATCGATGTCCTGAAGGTCCATGCCAAGAATGTGCATCTGGATGACACGGTAGATCTGAAGGAGATCGCCCTGTCCACCTCCGGCGCTGTCGGTTCGGACCTTGCCAATATGATCAATGAGGCAGCGATCCTGGCGGTCAAGAACGGCCGCGCGGCAGTCAGCCAGAAAGACCTGCTGGAAGCAGTCGAGCTGGTCCTCGTGGGCAAGGAGAAGAAGAACCGGATCCTCTCCAGAGAAGAGCGCAGGATCGTTTCCTACCACGAAGTCGGGCACGCCCTTGTCTCCGCGCTGCAGAAGCACTCGGAGCCGGTGCAGAAGATCACGATCGTTCCCAGGACCATGGGCGCCCTCGGATATGTCATGAACGTTCCGGAGGAGGAGAAGTACCTCAACACAGAGGCAGAGATCCGCGCGATGCTGGTAGAGTTCGTGGCAGGCCGGGCGGCGGAAGAGATCGTATTCAATACCGTGACGACCGGTGCGGCCAACGATATCGAGAAGGCCACCAGGGTCGCCAGAGCCATGGTTACCCAGTATGGCATGAGCGAGAAGTTCGGACTTGCCCAGCTGGAATCCCCGGCGAGCCAGTACCTGGATGACGGCAGGATCGTGATGAACTGCTCTGACGCTACGGCGGCAGAGGTCGATCACGAAGTGATCCGGATCCTGAAAGACTCCTACGAGCAGGCGAAGAAGCTGCTCACAGAGCACAGAGAGGCGATGAACCGCATCGCCGAGTTCCTGATTGAGAAAGAGACCATCACCGGCAAGCAGTTCATGGATCTGTTCTATGAAGTGGAGGGGATCGATCCTTCCGAGGCGAAGAAGGAAGCCAGGATCCAGGAGAACGTGATCCCTCAGGAGCCGGCATCTCCTGAGGCAGAATGCAAGAATCATGCCGAGGAATAATGCCGGAAAACCCATGAAGTTCAGCATCTCGCCGAATATTCAGACAACAGCTTGACAGCCGGGGTTCTCTGGAGTACCATCGGCAATGCTGAGAGAAAAATGGAGAAGATATAAAGGGTATTCGAAGGCAGTAAGCAGAATTATGAATGGAAAGGTCAGGAAAATAAGAGAAGTTTGCCGCACACACCGGCATGCATACTGGATCCTCCTGTATGTTGCGATCTATATGATCGGTTTCAACGTGCTGGAGAATGCAGGCCATGTGCATTATCATATTATTCATACATGGCTGGATGACCAGATCCCGTTCTGCGAGTACTTCATCATCCCGTATTTCCTGTGGTTCGGGTTCAATGTTGCGGTTGTGACCTGGATCGTATTCAAAGGAACGGTCGAGGAGACCTACAAGGTTTCGGCAGTCCTGATGACAGGAATGATGATCTTCCTGGTCGTGTCCGCGGTCTATCCGAATAAGCTGGACCTGCGTCCGGATTATGTGGATACGAGCAACATCTGCGGTATGCTGGTCTCCTTCCTCTACAAGACGGATACGCCGACCAACGTACTGCCCAGCATCCATGTGTTCAACACCATGGCACTGTGCTTTGCGGTACATGGCAACAAACAGCTTCGTGAGCACAGACTGGTGACGCTCTCATCCGACATACTGGGCGTACTGATCGTACTGTCCACCATGTTCCTGAAGCAGCATTCGGTAATCGATGTTTCACTGGGACTGGTCATGAGCGTCATGCTCCAGATGATCGGAGACAGGATCTTCGAGACACCTGCGGAGGCAGCACTGGCAGGACAGCGGGTGTACAGAAGGCGCTCCGAGCATGCGGCAGATTGACAGAATAGAATGATTTCATTTACGATGCACAGAGATTCATAATCTCTGTGCATTGTTCTTTGGAGGACCTATGAACCCTGATTTCAACCTGCAGGAAGAACTGAAAAAACTGCCCGACAGACCCGGCGTGTATATCATGCATGACCGGTCGGACGCGATCCTGTATGTGGGCAAGGCGGTGAATCTGAAGCGGCGCGTGCACCAGTATTTCGTGAAGAAGCTGGGCCGGGGGCCCAAGATCGAGCATATGGTCAGCCGGATCGCCTATTTCGAATACATCGTGACGGATTCCGAGCTGGAGGCGCTGGTCCTGGAGAATAACCTGATCAAGGAGAACCGGCCGAAGTACAATACGCTTCTCAAGGATGACAAGACTTATCCGTATATCAAGGTCACGCTGCAGGAAGAATACCCGAGGGTCCTGTTTACCAGGAAGATGAAGAAGGACGGAGCGCGCTACTACGGCCCCTTCAAGAGTTCATTTGCAGTGAAAGAGACCATCGAGCTGCTCAGGAAGCTCTACAGGGTGCGGGACTGCAGCCGGAACCTGCCGAGGGATATCGGGGCGGAGCGCCCCTGCCTGAACTATCAGATCGGACAGTGCAACGCGCCGTGCCAGGGACTGATCTCGCAGCAGGATTACCGGGAGAGCATCCAGAAGGCAGTGGATTTTCTCAATGGCAGCTACAGGGAGGTCGTCCGGATCCTGGAGGAAAAGATGCTTGCCGCCAGCGAGGCCATGGACTATGAGGCGGCGGCCCAGTACAGAGACCTGAAGCAGAATGTGCTGACCGTGGTCCAGAAGCAGAAGATGGAAAATGGAGACGGTGAGGACCGGGATATCCTCGCCCTCGCGCTGGACGGCAAGGATGCGGTGGTCCAGGTATTCTACGTCAGGGACGGCAAGCTGATCGGAAGGGATCACAGCTTCATGACGCTCGGAGAGGAGGACGTATCCATCCTGCAGGAAGCTGCCCCGGAAAATGAAGACACGCCGGAAGGAGACACGCCGGAAGGAGACGTGCCTGAAGGAGACGCGCCTGAAGAAGAGGCCAGGAAGCGTATCCTTGAGGTGAAGGGACGGATCCTGTCTGTGTTTGTGCGCCAGTTCTATGCCGCGGCTCCCTTCCTTCCGAAGGAGTTGATGCTGGAGTGCCGCATCGAGGACCAGAAGCTGATCGAAGAGTGGCTGAGCAGCCGGCGCGGGAGCCGTGTTTACATCAAAGTACCCCAGCGAGGGACCCGCAGCCGCCTGGTGCAGATGGCCCATGAGAATGCTGAGATCGTACTGAAGCAGGACAGGGAGAGAATCCGCCTGGAAGAGGGAAGGACCATCGGAGCCATGCAGGAGATCGCATCCATCCTGGGCATCGGACATGTCACCCGGGTGGAGGCCTACGACATCTCCAATACATCGGGACTGGAGTCGGTGGGCTCCATGATCGTATTTGAAAAAGGAAAGGCGAAGCCCACGGATTACCGCAAGTTCAGGATCCGGACCGTGGAAGGGCCCAATGACTATGCTTCCATGCGGGAGGTCCTGCAGAGGCGTCTGCGGCACGGGATCGAAGAGGCGAATGACCTTCGGGAGCGCCATATGGATGAAGCCCTCGGCTCCTTCAGCACCCTGCCGGACCTGATCATGATGGACGGCGGCAAGGGGCAGGTCCACATCGCCGAGGAGGTGTGCGAAGAGCTGGGACTTGCGATCCCGGTCTGCGGCATGGTCAAGGATGATTATCACAGGACCAGAGGTCTGTATTATCAGGACCAGGAGCTGCCCATCGACCGGCGCTCGGAAGGCTTCAAGCTGATCACGCGGATCCAGGATGAGGCGCACCGTTTTGCCATCGAGTACCACCGCTCTCTTCGCAGCAAGGCGCAGACCCATTCCCTGCTCGATGAGATCGAGGGGATCGGACCGGCGCGGCGCAAGGCGCTGCTCCGGGCTTTTGGATCTCTGGAGGCGATCCGCGACGCGCAGCTGGAGCAGCTGGTGCGCGCGCCTTCCATGAACAGGGCAAGTGCACAGAAAGTATATGAGTATTTTCATCCCGGTATTCTCGACAAAGATCCGAACACGTGATACGATTAAACGTAACGCATATCTTACCCATCGGAGGTCTACATGAATACACAATCCAGCGTACCGATCGAAAAACTAGCTGATAAGATGGATCTGACCTACCAGACACCGCAGGTTAATCTGAAGGGCAAGGCGCTTACGACCACGGAGGTCAACCGGCCGGCACTGCAGCTGACAGGTTATTTTGACTACTTTGATTCCGACCGTCTCCAGGTCATCGGATATGTCGAATACACCTATCTGGAGACGCTGAGCCGTGAGAGAAAACGTGTGGTCTACGAGCAGCTTCTGGCATCCAAGATCCCGGCCATCGTCTATACCACCAGAACTGTTCCGGAAGAAGACATGCTGGAACTGGCGGTGAAGTACGACGTGCCGATCTTCACCACAGACAGGGAGACCAGCGCATTTGTCGCGGAAGTGCTCCGCTGGCTGAACGTGGAGCTGGCTCCGTGCATTACGATCCACGGGGTGCTGGTAGATGTATACGGTGAAGGCGTCCTGATCATGGGTGAGAGTGGGATCGGCAAGAGTGAGGCCGCGCTGGAGCTGATCAAGAGGGGCCACCGCCTGATCACCGACGATGTAGTCGAGATCCGGAAGGTATCCGATACCACGCTGGTGGGAACGGCGCCGGATATAACGCGTCATTTCATAGAACTGCGCGGCATCGGCATCATCAATGTGAAGACCCTGTTCGGTGTGGAAGCCGTTATGGATACGACGAACATCGACCTGGTCATCAAACTGGAGGAATGGGACAAGGATAAGGAATACGATCGGCTGGGACTGGAAGAGGAGTACACAGAGTTCCTCGGCAATAAGGTGACCTGCCATTCGCTTCCGATCCGTCCGGGCAGGAACCTCGCGGTGATCGTGGAATCGGCGGCGGTAAACCACAGACAGAAGAAGATGGGATACAATGCGGCACAGGAGCTGTACGACAGAGTGCAGCAGGGCATCAGGGCAAACATGGAAAAAAATAATTTTGACAGGCAAGGAGACATGTGATGAAGCAGTATTGTTTTGGAATCGACGTAGGCGGAACAACGGTTAAGTGCGGTTTTTTCAATTCTGAGGGAGATCTTCTCGACAAATGGGAGATCCCTACCAGGACAGAGGAGAACGGATCTAAGATCCTTCCGGATATTGCGCAGACGATCAAGGCAAAGATCGAGGAGAGAGGCCTTACCAAGGACCAGATCGAGGGTGTCGGCATCGATATCCCGGGACCGGTCAATGAAAAAGGAGAGGTCGATCTCGCGGTCAATCTTCACTGGGGCCATGTAGATATCGTCGGCGAGATGGAGAAGATGACGGGCATCCGTACGAAGGCTGTCAATGATGCCAATGCCGCGGCACTGGGCGAGTGCTGGAAGGGCGGCGGCGCCGGCCACAAGAACCTGATCATGGTCACCCTTGGCACGGGTGTAGGCGGCGGTGTCGTTGTAGAGGGCAAGGTCATTGCCGGAGCAGGCGGTGCCGGCGGCGAGATCGGTCATGTGCATGTCACCGAGGAGCTGACTGAGCCCTGCAACTGCGGCAATGTCGGATGCCTGGAGCAGGTAGCCTCCGCGACCGGCGTGGTGCGCCTTGCGAAGATGCAGCTGGTCAAGAAGCCGGATATGCCCTCCGTACTCAGAGACAGGAACTTCTCCTGCAAGGACGTATGGGATGCAGTCAAGGACGGAGACGAGCTTGCGGATGAGGTAGCTGAGAAGTTCGGATTCTATCTGGGAAGAGCGCTGGCCGCATTTGCCTGCGTGACCGATCCGGAGATCTATGTCATCGGCGGCGGCGTATCCAAAGCAGGCACGATCATCCTGGACTATGTCCAGAAGTATTACAGACAGTATGCTTTCCCGGCATGCAAGGACGCGACCTTCGCCCTGGCAACCCTGGGAAATGATGCCGGCATCTACGGAGCGGCAAAGCTTGTTCTGTAACAGTCAGGAGGCAGTGTAAAAATGAAGAACCAGAAACGCAATTCAAGGCGCGGCAGGAAACAGCAGATCGTGGCAGCAGTCATCGTAGGTGTACTGGTGCTGGCAATGCTCCTGTCCGTTCTGCCCTCCATGTTCGCGATTGCATAAGAGTGCATAAGGAACAAGGGATTCTTTCGGAGGACATGCTTTGAAGGCAGATAGATTCTTGAAGGTGTTCGCGGCAGGGGTGATCCTGGCGGCCGTCACAACCGTATATGCGCATGCCGCAAAACCGGTTGCCTCGTCCTACGACCAGACCATCGCCAGCGGCGTACACGTGGAGGGCGTGGACCTGTCCGGGATGAGCCTGGAGGAAGCCCGCGGCGCCCTCCAGACCAAAGTGGACCAGATGGCATCCACGCCCGTCAGCCTTACCATAGGCGGCAATGTGGTCACCTCTTCGCTTGCAGATATGGGTTATACCTGCACGAATCTGGACATTGTGAACGATCTTGCCCGGATCGGGAAGAGCGGAAATATCGTCGAGCGGTACAAGGAGCAGAAAGACCTGGAGAACAATACGGTGGACTATCCGCTGGAATTCACAGTGGACAGGAGCCGTGTCCGGGAGATCGTGGGAGGCTGCAGTGTCTACAACACCGATCCGGTGGAGGGACAGCTTCTGATCGGAAGCGACGGCTATCCCTACGTAGAGGGCGGAACTGACGGTATCACGCTGAAGAAAAAGAAGTCGGTAAAGGCGGTTATGAACGCCATCCGGAACTGGACCGGCGGCGAGATCTCGGTAGACCTTGTGGTGGACGTGACCAGTCCCGAGGTATCCGCTGAAACGCTGTCACTGGTGAAGGATGTACTGGGACAGGCAACGACAGACTATTCGGCGTCCAGCGCCGCGCGCGCGACCAACGTTCAGAACGGCTGTCATCTGATCGACGGCACTCTGCTGTGGCCGGGTGAGGAATTCTCTGTCACGAGGGCGGTCACGCCATTTTCGGCAGAGAACGGATACCAGCCTGCGCCGACCTATGAAGAGAACCGGACGGTAGACTCCTACGGAGGAGGCATCTGCCAGGTATCCACGACCCTGTACAACGCTGCGCTCAAGGCGGAGATGGACATCACGGCCAGATCCAACCATACGATGATGGTCAGCTACGTGGAGCCCTCCAAGGACGCTGCGATCGCGGAAGGTTCGATGGATATGTGCTTCGTCAACAATACGGACGCGCCGATCTACATCGAAGGATACTGCTCCGGAGGCCAGATCACCTTCGTGATCTTCGGCCATGAGACAAGACCGGAAAACCGGACCCTGCAGTTCACCAGCAAGGTGCTGGCGACGATGCAGCCCGAGGGCTTCTCCCTGTATCCGGACGCGACCCAGCCTGTGGGCTACGTGCTGCAGACCCAGTCGCCCCACACGGGATACCAGGCGGAGCTCTGGAAGGAGATCTATGTGGATGGTGTCCTGACCGACGAGTACAGGATCAATTCCAGCTACTATCAGGCAGTCGGAACCATCTATTCCATCGGAGTGGCGACCGCGGACCCGTCTGTGTCCCAGGCGATCTACGCAGCCATCTCAGCCAACAATCTCCAGGCTGTCCAGCAGATCATCGCGACCGGGAAAGCACAGGCTGCCCAGCCGGATCAGCAGGCACAGACCGATGCGTACGGCAATCCGGTTGTGACCGATCCTGCCGTGGACCCGAACGTTACGATCATCAACTGACCATGGATATCATAATGACCGGCTATGCCGGGCAGAAGGAAACAGCAGATCTTGCGGCGCGCTATGAAGCCAGGCTGCGCCGGGAGCTCCCCCTGTCGGTGACAGAGGCGGCCAGGTCCCTGGCATCTGACTGCCGGCCTCCCGAAGAGTGCATGAGCAGGGCGGGTGTCCGGATCACCGAAGGCGGAGTGGCTGCGGCGCTGTGGATCCTGGGGGAGAAGCTCCAGAGCGGGCTGAATGCGGATCTTCGATCCGTCCCGATCCGGCAGGAGACTGTCGAGATCTGTGAGATCCTGGATCTGGATCCCTACAGCCTGAGAAGCGACGGTGCCTGGCTGATCGCCGTGGCAGACGCGCAGGAGGCGCTGCTGTGGTGCCGCGTCAGGAAGATCCCTGCCGCGAAGATCGGAGAGACGACCGCTCAGGAGGCCAGAGTTCTCGCCTGCGGGGACGTGACAAGGTATCTGGAGCGGGCGTAGCGGACACGCCGCGCCTCACGGAGAAGTCCGGCATATACATATTACCCGTAATAGAAGGAGGAAAGTCACTATGAGAGAACAGATTCTCGCGCTCCTGGAGCGTAATTCCAAAATGACGCCGGAGGAGATCGCGGTTCTTCTGGGCTCGAGCAAGGAGATGATCGCGGAGGAGATCCGCCGGATGGAAGCTGAGAATATCATCTGCGGATACAATACCCTGATCAACTGGGATCATACCGGTGCCGAGAAGGTGACAGGACTGATCGAGGTGCGGGTCACTCCCCAGAGAGGACAGGGGTTCGATCACATCGCGGAGCGCATCTACAATTACCCGGAGGTCCAGTCTGTGTATCTGATCTCGGGCGGCTACGACCTGCTTGTTATCCTGGAAGGAAAGTCTCTCAAAGACATCGCGTCCTTTGTACACAGCAAGCTGTCCACGATGGACAGTGTCATCTCGACGGCGACTCATTTTATCCTGAAGAAGTACAAGGATGACGGAATCATTTTTGATCAGGAGAAGGGAGACCCGCGGCAGACGATCACTCCGTAAGCCCTTCCACGGATCGTATCCGGCGGCCGAGCAACTGCTAAGGAGTTTGTATTGATATGATGAAATTAGATAAAGGAATGACTCTCGGGAAAAAGGCTGTCGCGCTGAAACCGTCCGGGATCCGCAAGTTCTTTGATATTGTCGCGGAGATGGATGACGTGGTTTCACTGGGCGTCGGCGAGCCGGACTTTGATACCCCCTGGGCTGTCAGGGACGAGGGCATCTACACACTGGAGAAGGGCAAGACCTTCTATACCTCCAATTCCGGCCTGAAGGAGCTCCGCGAGGAGATCGTCAATTTCCAGATGAAGAGGCTTGGGGTACGCTATGACCCGATCCACGAGTGCCTGGTGACGGTGGGAGGATCTGAGGCGATCGACCTTGCCTTCCGCGCGATCTGTGATCCCGGGGATGAGATCCTGATCCCCGAGCCCAGCTATGTTTCCTACACGCCCTGCGCGATCCTTGCGGACGCTGTTCCGGTCCCGATCCCGCTGAAGGCGGAAAATGACTTCCGTCTGACTCCGGAGGAACTGGAGGAGCATATCACGGACAAGACGAAGATCCTGGTGCTCCCGTTCCCGAACAATCCGACCGGGGCTGTCATGACCAGGGCGGATCTGGAGCCTATCGCGAAGATCTGCATCGAGCGCAACCTCTTCGTCGTCACGGATGAGATCTATTCCGAGCTCACCTACACAGGAGAAGACCATGCGTCCATCGTGCAGTTCCCCCACATGCAGGAACGCACCGTCCTGATCAACGGATTCTCGAAGGCATTTGCTATGACCGGATGGAGGCTCGGATACTGCTGCGGTCCGCAGGAGATCATCTCTCTGATGACGAAGATCCACCAGTTCGCGATCATGTGCGCGCCGACCAACAGCCAGTATGCCGCGGTCGTTGCCCTGAGAGACTGCTATGCGGAAGTGGAGAAGATGCGCGAGGCATATAACCAGAGAAGACGGTTCCTGCTGCATGCCTTTGAGCAGATCGGTCTTCCCTGCTTCGAGCCCTTCGGAGCATTCTATGTTTTCCCCTGCATCAAGGAATTCGGAATGACCTCAGAAGAGTTCGCGACCAGGCTTCTGGAAGAGGAGCGGGTGGCCGTCGTGCCGGGAGACGCTTTCGGAGAGAGCGGCGAGGGATATATCCGTATCTCCTACGCCTATTCGCTGGAGGCCCTGAAGGTGGCGGTCGGACGTCTCGAGCGATTCGTGACACGGCTTCGCTCCCGCTGACCTGAGGTTTCGGCAATATCGGATAAAAATGGAAAAATCATCAAAAACTCCCAGACACAGCGTGGCTGGGAGCTTTATATTTTGGGCAGATGCACAAATAATGTGTAGAATGTATGAACAATTTTAATTGCAGATTTTGGGGCATGGTGCTAACATAGGCGTATCGATAACAGGTGTCTGTAAAACAGAAAACGCATAAACACACTGCCTGCTGTGAGAGAACCGGGACTCGCAGCGGTTTTTGTGTGAATGAGGGATCTGACAGGCGCCATATAACTTGGGAGGGTTATATTATGATTAGTTTCTTTATCTGCCTTGCGATTCTGATCTGCGGGTACTTCACCTACGGCTCGTTTGTTGACAATACATTCGGACCGGACGACCGTGAGACCCCGGCAGTCGCAATCAATGATGGTGTTGACTATGTTGTCATGCCTGCGTGGAAGCTGTTCCTGGTGCAGCTGCTGAACATTGCCGGACTTGGCCCGATCTTCGGTGCCATGCAGGGTGCTCTCTGGGGACCGATCGTGTTCCTGTGGATCACATTTGGTACTGTCTTTGCAGGTGCCGTACATGACTATTTCTCCGGAATGCTTTCCGAGAGAAACAACGGTGCATCGATCTCCGAGGTTACCGGTATCTACCTTGGGCCGATCATGCATAACATCATGCGTGTATTCTCAGTCATCCTTCTGATCATGGTCGGTACCGTGTTCGCAGTCGGACCGGCTGGCCTTCTGGTCAAGCTGCTCACTGAGAAGGGCGTATCCGGCATGTTCGCGCAGACCACGACCTGGCTGGCGATCATCCTGATCTACTACTTCATTGCGACCTTTATCTCCATTGATAAGATCATCGGCAAGATCTATCCGATCTTCGGTATTGTCCTGATCATCATGGCTGTTGGCGTTGCATTCGGTATCCCGATCCACGGATTCCACACCCCGGAGATCTGGGCAAACTTCCGCAACATGCATCCGGCGGGAACTCCGATCTGGAGCTTCATGTTCATCACCGTCGCATGCGGTGCTATCTCCGGTTTCCATTCCACTCAGTCTCCTCTGATGGCACGCTGCCTGAAGAGTGAGAGACAGGGTAAGTTCGTATTCTACGGCGCAATGGTTGCAGAAGGCTGCATCGCTCTGATCTGGGCCGCAGCAGGCTGCTCTCTGTACGCTGTTACCGACGGACTGAACACCGGCCTTGCTGAGGTTCTGGCAAATGGTCAGTCCGCAGCCATCTACGATGTTGCAGTTACCACCATGGGTCCGGTCGGCGTTATCCTTGCGATGCTCGGCGTTGTTGTCTGCCCGATCACTTCCGGCGACACAGCTTTCCGTTCCGCAAGACTGACCCTTGCTGACTGGCTGAAGTTCGATCAGGGAACCATGGGCCACAGACTTGCGCTCTGCATCCCGGTCCTTGGCGTAGGCGCTTTCCTTGGCTTCGGCAACACCCTTGGATTCATCAACTACACCGTCATCTGGAGATACTTCAGCTGGACCAACCAGACGCTGGCTATGATCGTCCTGTGGGCAGGCGCGATGTTCCTGGCGATGGAGAAGAAGAACTACTGGATCGCAGCGATTCCGGCAACCTTCATGAGTGCGGTTTCCTCGACCTACTTCATCATGGCTCCGGAGTGCCTTGGCATGATCCCGGCTCTGAAGAGCAACACCACGGTTGCATATCCGTGCGGACTCATCATCGCGGCGCTGTTCCTGGTGATCTTCCTTCGCAGCGCGAAGAAGGCTTCTTCCAGATAAATAAAAGCGGCTTGGCCGTAATGCATGAACAAAACAGGGCGGGAGGCTCAGACCTCCCGCCCTGCTTCTGTTCTGTATACAGGCGTCATGGATCCGTGGTTACAGTTCATTTCAGTAGGCGAAGGCGGTCAGCTGTGCTATACTGTGGGAGCGGTCCGGCCGGAAGGCCGTGTACGGGCCGCGGAATCTGCCAGACGGCGGCATCTGCCGCGGGGGCAGATGGAATGTGAGAGAAATGGGAGGATGGGGAATTGCCCAGATTATTCGGAAATCAGTCACTGCCGGCAGACACGCTGAAGGCAGACAAGAAGGCCTGCAGGAAGATCGGCCCCCTCGGAATGGGAAGAAGGGCGCTCTACCTGAACAGCTTCTATATCAGCCGCATGTACTATGTGGTCTGGACGGACATTAAGAGAGTCTATAAGCTGGTCGCCATGTCAAAAGGCGGCTTCACCGGTATCGGCGCCTTCGGCTCCATGAGCTATCTTGTGGTGGAGCTTCGGGACGGTCGCACCAAGCGGTGCCAGATCAAATACGAGCACCAGACCGACGAAGCCCTGGCCTGGATCGCGGAGCATCATCCGGAGATCCCGACCCAGAGCGAGGCTGCCGGGAAGAAGCTGGAAGAGGCGAAGAAGGCGGAGCAGGCACGGTATAAGAAGGACCTTACGGTGGAGGAGAAGAACCGGCTGCGCATCCTGGAGGAGGCCGGGGAGTATCTGGAGAAGAAGCCCGCGCTCTATCGGAACCTGTCCTGGAGCGCAGGAAAGATGCGCGCCCAGCAGATGGTCAGTCCCCAGAAGAGGATCCTTGGAATCTGCATCATGGCCGGAGCTGTCCTGCTGCTTGCGGTTGGCATCGCCCTGACGGTGAGCCGTCATCCGGCCGGTATCTACATGATCATGTTCGGAGGTGTCTTCCTGCTGTTCTCCCTGTCAGGCAATCTGGTGCCGATCGGGAAGAACTCCCCGAAGCGGATCAAAGAGGAATGGGACGCAGCCGTGGCAGAGTCTGAAGCCTATATCAGCAGGAGAGATGACTTCCCGGTACCTGCAAGATATGCCCACCCGATCGTTCTTCGGCGCATGGCGAGAGTGATACGGGAAGGCAGGGCGGACAGCATCCCCCAGGCCCTGGAGGTGGTCAAGCAGGACCTGAAGGCCCTGAATAAGTCCGTGACCGTGTCCCAGCAGGAGTATGATGAAGTCGTCGCCGTCAAGCCCCTGTTCCTGGTATCCGACTACCGGTAACAGGGACGGGTCAGATGTCCGGCGCACAGGCGTCCGGAAGATGTCCGGCAGCCGGATATGAAAGCCGATCCATGAAATCGGAATGGACCGTGAGGTATGAATATGAGAGATCTGGAACAGTTTCTGAGACAGGAAGGTGTGGATGAAGCCCTTCTGGAGGAGGCGGCGCAGTTTCGAGCCTCCCACCAGGCCGCGGAGGATGTGCAGGGGCGGATCCCGCAGCCGGTCTATACCTATTATGGCAGGGAGGTCTGGGAGAAGGCCATCGCCGCGGTTCTGTGCGGTGAGAATCTCCTGCTTGCCGGTCCCAAGGCAACGGGCAAGAATGTACTTGCCCAGAACCTGGCGCTCCTGTTCGGGAGGCCTCTGTGGGACGTCAGCTTCCACGTCAATGTGGACGCGGCCTATCTGATCGGCTCGGACACCTACGACGGAAGCCGGGTGACCTTTCGGCCGGGCCCTGTATACCAGAGCGCCGTAAAGGGCGGCTTTGCTGTTCTGGATGAGATCAATATGGCAAGAAATGAAGCCCTCGCAGTGCTGCACGCGGCCCTTGACTTTCGCCGGGTGATCGATGTCGCGGGCTACGACAGGATCCAGGTGGATCCCGCGGCCAGATTTATCGGGACGATGAACTACGGATACGCGGGGACCAGAGACCTCAATGAGGCGCTTTGCTCCAGATTCGCGATCCTGAATATGCCCATGATCGCCGAGAACGACCTGAACCGGCTGGTGAGCGATGCATTTCCCACCATCCGGGAGCAGATCCGGAGCCAGTTCGTGCAGCTCTTCTATGAGATCGAGCGCAAGGCACACAGCGCCGAGATCTCCGAGCGGGCCCTCGATCTGAGAGGCCTGCTGGATGCGCTGGCACTGATGCAGAAGGGCGTCCGCAGCGGCGACGCGCTCCAGATGTGTATTGTCAATAAAACCTTTGACGAGTACGAGCGCACACTGGTGACGGACATGATCTCAGCCAGGATTCCGACAGACCTGACCCGGGCGGACGTGTTCAGCTGAGGCGAAGTCACAGGCGGCAGAGGATGACGGCACAGATATGATCAAGCAGCATTATTCCGGCAGCGCGAGGCGCTCTGTGAACATCATATGGAACGCGGCGATGAACTATGATTTTGATCCGCCCTTCCTGGCATTCTTCACAAATGGCGAGCCGGACGATTATCTGAATATGATTATCGGCCTCACGGTGAAATGGCTGGACTTTGACCGGATCACCGATTTCTTTCTGCGCCTTGGAGAGGGCCCGACGCTGGATGAGGCTTCCAGCATCCTGTGGCTGGGGATCGAAAACTGCATCTATGGCATGGAGCTGCGGCAGCGCCCCATGATGGAGCAGATGCGCGCCTGCAGGGCCCGGGAATTCTTCCGCATCAGCGGCATGCTCTCCGAACAGCAGATGTCCTTCATGAGCATGAAGGTGTACGACCAGGAGGAGGCCCGGTGGGCGAAGGTCCTGGGCAGGAAGGTGCTGGATATCGGACCTTCGGCCAGAAAACTCGCCCGCGAGCTGGAATTCGATCCTTCCTGGGATACGGACAGGATTCTGGAGAAAATGAATGAGATCCTGAAGACCTGGTTTAAGATCACTCTTCCGGACACGCCCGTCAGAGCCGCCCGCAGGATGCCGGCCTGGAGGAGGGCCCTGGCAAAGGTGCTTCCCGGTAGGGAGAATCAGAGCGCGGATCTTCTGGTGCTTCGCAGGGGGAGCGGGAGCGGAGACAAGAAGGGAAGCGTCCACCTCACCCACAGCCAGGGAGCGCTCCCGGTCTCCAGAAATGAGCAAAGAGACCTGGAATACATACAGACAGCATTCGGTCCCTGCATGTATTCTGCCCGGGAGATGAGCATCCTGGAGGAGAACCTGTGCGTTGAAAATGACAGCGCCTGCAGGCTCTGGTTTACGAGAGAGGACCGTGCCCCGGGCAGCAGGACGGCTGCGGGAGAGCTCAGCCGCGAGGCGCAGCAGCTTGCAAGAGACCGGCAGCTGCAGAGACAGCGCAATGAACAGTATTATCATGACCATATCTTCCGGATCCGGGAGAGCATACGGAACCTGACCGCGCAGACGGATATGATCTTCAGGTCTTACCTGCGCAGTCTGCCCGCATCCGCAAAGCATGGAAAGCTGGACGGCAGAAGGGTCTGGAGAGTTCCGGTCCTTGACGATATGAAGGTCTTCCGGACCGATTCGGACATCGCCGAGGCAGACATTACCGTGGATCTTCTGCTGGACGCCTCACAGTCCAGAATGAATTCCCAGGAGCTGATCTGCACCCAGGCACTGGTGATCGCAAGGAGCCTGGAGGAATGCGGCATCCCGGTGCGGGTCACCGCCTTCAGATCCCTTCGCGGATACACGGTGCTCGAGCGGCTGAAGGAGTACAGGGACCGGAGAGGGGAAGGCCTGTTCGGATATTATGCCGGCGGGTGGAACCGGGACGGCCTGTGCCTCAGGACCATGGATTACCTGCTGGAGGATGAGAAGAAACAGGGAAACGGCGTAAAGAGGATCCTCCTGGTGCTCACGGACGCAAGCCCCAACGACGCAGTGCCGCTGGCGCAAAAGAGCGGCAGCCTGTTCTCAAGGGAATATGAGGGAGACGCGGCAGTGCGGGAGGCAGAGGCGGCGGTCCGCCTGCTGAGAAGCCACCAGATCAGCTGCGGCGCCCTGTTTTACGGCGCGGCCAGCCATCTGGACAATGTGCACCAGATCTACGGACAGCACTATGTACGCATCCGCAGCCTGAACCAGCTGGCAGACGGTGTCTCGCAGCTGCTGCAGATGAATCTTCGGGAGATGTAATATGGGATCTGCGAATCTTCCAACTGAATTTCTGAATGAGATGGAGAAGCTCCTGGGCGAAGAATACCCGGAGTTTCTCTCCAGTTATGATCAGCCCCGCAGAAACGGGCTTCGCGTGAACCGTCTGAAGGCAGACCCTGGGCAGTTCGCATCAAACGCACCCTTCAGGGTGGAGCCCATCCCATGGGCGGACAACGGGTACTACGTGGATTACCGGGACCAGCCCGCAAGGCACCCTTACTATCATGCCGGCATGTACTACCTGCAGGAGCCAAGTGCCATGGCACCGGCAGCGCTTCTGCCCGTAAGGCCCGGCGACCGTATCCTGGATCTGTGCGCCGCTCCGGGCGGAAAAGCGACGGAGCTTGGAGCAAGACTTCAGGGCCGGGGACTTCTGGTTGCAAATGAGATCTCCGCGGCCAGGGCCAGGGCCCTTCTTCGCAACATCGAGGCCTTCGGGATCGCCAACGCGCTGGTGACAAACGAGACGCCCGAGCGGCTTGCGGAGCGCTTCCCGGCGTTTTTTGACAAAGTGCTGGTAGACGCGCCCTGCTGCGGGGAGGGCATGTTCCGCAAGGATCCTGACGTGGCCAAGGCCTGGTACCCGGCGAAGGTCGAAGAATGCGCCGCCATCCAGAGACAGATCATCCTGCAGGCGGCCGATATGCTCCGGCCGGGCGGATATATGGTATATTCGACCTGCACCTTTGCTCCGGAGGAAAATGAGCTGATTCTTCTTCATCTTCTTCGCTGCAGGCAGGAGATGGAACTGGTCCGGATCCCCTGCGAGGGAGCGCTGGAGAGCTTCAGCCCCGCGTATTCGACAGACATGCTCAGAGAGTGCGGCTATCTTCTCCAGCAGGAAGAAAAGGCGCAGGACAGCGCAGCGGCTGGAGATAACGAGATTGACCTGACGAAGGCAATCCGGATCTGGCCCCACAGGGCCGGAGGCGAAGGGCATTTCACAGCCCTTCTCAGAAAAAAAGCAGAAAGCAGGGACTCCGGAAGGAATGCCCGCCAGGCGCCTGGAAAAGGCCGCCGCAGCCAGGGGCCTGCAGGCCTGTCCAGGGAAGAGGCCGGATATCTGAAGGAGTTTCTGGACCGTTTCCTCCCCGGGGCAGATCTGGACGCGGGGCGTCTGGAGAACCACGGCGGCAAGGTCTATCTCTCCGCGGAGGGGGCGGCCGGGATCCGGGGGATCACCTTCCTTCGCAACGGCCTGTATCTGGGGGATCTGAAGAAGAACCGGTTTGAGCCCTCACAGGCGCTGGCGATGGCACTTCCCTCGGGAGCGCAGGGAGATGAGCGGATCTCATTTTCCCCGCAGGATGAGCGCCTGGCGCAGTACCTTCACGGAGAGACTGTGCGCCTGGAGGAAGACAGGGAAAACGGCTGGTATCTGGTCTGCGCGGACGGCTGTCCGCTGGGCTGGGGCAAGCTTGCGGGGCGGCAGCTGAAGAACAAACTGCTCCTTAGCTGGAGAGTATGACCGCAGGATACGACAAGTAGGATTAGTACGATAAGGAGAGAGCAATGTTTCTGATTGTAGCGAACCAGATGGTGGTCATGTTCATTCTGATCATGGTCGGATATTTGATCCGCAGGGTGAACCTGGTGGACCATGCCGGGTCCAAAACACTGTCCAACGTCCTTCTTCTGCTGGTCAACCCTGTTCTGATCATGAACAGCTTTCTGACCGTGGAATACGATGTCTCGAAGGTGCGAAACCTTCTGCTGACCTTCCTGTTTGCCGTGATCACGCATCTCCTCGGGATCATAGCTGCCAGGATCATGCTCCCGGGAAAAGAGCCGGACAACATGATCGAGCATTACAGTGCCGTGTACAGCAACTGCGGCTTCATGGGGATCCCGCTGGTCCAGAGCATACTCGGAGCGGAAGGCGTCTTCTATGTCACGGCCTACCTGGTGGTGTTTAATTTCCTCACCTGGACCCACGGACTGATCATCATCACGGGGGATGCTTCCCCAAGGCAGCTTCTGAAAGGGCTCAGGAGTCCGGTCATGTTCACCATGCTGGCCGGGATCGCATGCTATTTCCTGAAGATCCGCATACCTGCCAATGTGGGGTCCGCGCTTACCTATATCGCCGGCATGAATACCCCGCTGGGCATGTTTGTCGCAGGCGCGGCGTTGGCCGAGGGCCATCCGCTGGCAGCCCTGAAGAAGGGACGCGTATACATGGTGGCGGCTGCGAAGCTGTTTGTGATGCCGCTTCTGGCCATGGCCGTCATGCTGATCTTCCGCCCCACGGACGCGGTGTACTATACCGTGATCGCGGCAGCGGCAAGTCCGGTGGCTACGACCTGCACCATGATGGCGCTTCGCTATGACAGGAATTACCACTACGCATCAGAGCTGTATGTCGTGACCACACTCATGTCCATGGTGTCGATCCCGGCAGTGATCGCCCTGGCTGAGATGCTGTACTGAGAAGAGAGAGGAAGGGGGCTTTGGCAATGGCCGGTCTGAAGATGAATTACTGCATGCAGTGCGGCGCGAAGCTTACCACAAGACACCTGGATCTGGAAGGGGAGGTCCCTTACTGTGAGACCTGCGGGGAATTCCGTTTTCCGGTCTTCAGCACCGCGGTCAGCATGATCGTGACGACCAGGGAGCGGGACAAGATCCTCCTGATCAAGCAGTACGGCAGGGACAGCTACATCCTTGTGGCAGGCTACGTCAACAAAGGAGAGGATGCCGAGGACGCCGTGGTGCGCGAGGTCAGAGAAGAGATGGGGCTTAAGGTCACGGAGGTTCATTTCAACCACAGCCGGTATTTTGAGCCCTCCAACGTACTCATGCTGAACTTCACAGCCATCGTGGAAGACACCAGAGTGCACGAGAACCGGGAGATCGATTCCTACCGCTGGTTTACGCCTCAGGAGGCCCGGGAGAACGTCAGATGGCCGAGCCTTGCGGGAGATTTCCTTGACGGATACCTCACGGGGGATTATCATTTTACGAAATAAGTATTTAGGAAGTATACTATCAGAATGAATTACAGAACTAGACGGATTCTGCTCATCGTGCTTGTGAGCATCCTCCTTGTGGTCACGATCCTGTTCATGTGCCTGCTGATCTTTGACAAGGATCTGGAGCCTGTGCTCTCGAAGCTGCGCGAGACAGAGGCAGTGACGGAAGTGGTCGCAGAGACAGAAGCGCCGCAGACCGAGGCGGCGACAGAGGCCGAGCCTGTGACAGAGATCCAGACGGAAGCGGAGACAGAGGATCCTCTGATCGCTCAGATGAACTCCATCTACACCTTCTCACAGGGTCCGGTCGCCTGGGAGCGGAAGACCCCTTACTCCGGGGAATGGTGTGAATATGAGATGGAGGGCGGTAGATTCAGCGTATTTGGCTGCGGCCTGTGTGCCCTGGCCAACATCTACAGCTCACTGACGCCCTATGAATGCTCGCCAGTGGCCATGTACAGGTATGCCATGCAGGCCTCGGACTATTCGCCGAGCTGGGGCTACGGAGCCATCGACTGGCCCTATATGGGGCAGACCCTGAGGAGTCTGGGGTTCAAGGTATCGTTCCGCAAGAAGGATCTGAACTATGAGACCTTCCGCAGGGCATACAGGAATTCCCTCACGGCCATCGTGCTGGTCAGCAGCGAGGAGGACGACACCTACTGGCAGGATACCCCGGGCCACTATGTAAACCCGTGGCTGTATGATGAGGAGCGCGACATGGTCTTCCTGGGAGATTCGGGCAACCCGGACCACAACCGTTCCTGGGTCCCGCTGCGCTATCTCTACGATGCCATGGCCCACGACAGCTCGTATCAGTACATGCTGGTTCGCTCCTACGATGAGGACCGGAACACCTGGAAGTATTCCGGGATCGAGGAAAAATGCACCTTCCCCGCGTTCTACATGCCCAAGAGCGTCCAGGAGACGGAGAGCTGAGGGACGGAAGGCAACTGGGAGCCGGAAGACGCCCGGGAGCCGTATAAAACCGAATACTGTGAATGAAGAGAGGACAATGATGTCGGCAATGGATCATTTCTAGACGTCATTGTCCTTTTATTTTTCTCTGCAGCCTCTGCAGGTGGAAACAGTGGAATCATAAGAAGGATAAGATTATGAAACTGCGAAGCATATGCGCCATCGCTGCATGTAAACTGACTAGGCAGGCTCTGCGGCTGCTGCACCGGGGCGGCACGGCCCTTCCGGGCAAGGCGGCGCTCCTCTTTGACCCGAAGATCCTGGAGAAGGTGAGCGCGGGCATGGAGATCATAGTCGTCACGGGGACGAACGGCAAGACCACGACCTGCGGCATGCTGGAAGGCGCACTGCGCGATGCCGGGCGGCCCTGCCTGTCCAATAAGTCCGGTGCCAACCTGCTGTCCGGCGTGACCGCCGAGCTGACCTGCAACACCACCTGGAGCGGGAAGCCGAAGACTCGTTATGCGGTGATCGAATGCGATGAGGGCGCCCTGAAGCAGGTGGTGCCCCTGATCCGTCCGAAGGTGATCGTCGTGACCAACCTGTTCCGCGACCAGCTGGACCGCTATGGGGAGGTCATGCACACTCTGGAGGAGATCCGCACCGGCGTTCTGCGGTCTCCCGGCAGCATCCTGTGTCTGAACGCGGACGATTCCCTGACCGGGTCGCTGGCCCTGGACGTACCAAATCCTGTGGTCCGGTACGGGTTCGACATCCCCACTGGAGAACAGAAGGATCCTGCTCTGTCGGACGCCAGGTACTGCATCCGCTGCGGCGCGCCATACAGCTACCACTATCACACCTATGCCCACCTGGGCGGATTCTACTGTCCGAAGTGCGGCTACAGCAGGCCGCAGGCAGATGCCGCAGTGACGAAGATCCTGAAAATGAACCAGGACGGGACCTGCTGCCGTGTCCGCCTGCCCGAAGACGGCTGGACGCCCGGTACAGGCCAGGGCTGCGCGGATTCGTATGAGATGGAGATTACCGTAGGGCTTCCCGCGGTGTACAACCTGTACAATGCCATGGCCGCTGTCTGCGCCTGCGCCGCTTTCGGGCTGAGTGCGAAGGAGAGTGCCCTGTCCCTGAAGGCAGTGCACAGCAGCTTCGGAAGGATGGAGACCTTCACTGTGGGGAAGACCTCCCTGCAGATGATCCTGGTGAAGAACCCGGCAGGCTGCACCCAGGCGCTGGAATATCTGGCTTCGGCCGAGAAGCCCTGCAGGGTGCTGCTCTGCCTCAATGACCGGACGGCGGACGGGCACGACATCTCCTGGATCTGGGACGCGGATTATGAAAAGATCTGCAAGGATCCGGGCCTTACCGAGATCGTGGTATCCGGCGACCGGGCGGAGGACATGCAGCTGCGCCTCAAATACGCGGGGGCGGATACCGGCCGCATACGGCTGATCCGGGAGATGAAGGAGGCTGTGAGCTGGATCGAAGCCTCCCGGACACCGGTCTATGCCCTTCCCAACTACACCTCGATGCTGGAGCTTCGGGAGGCGGTCAGGGAGAGGACAGGAGCCAGTGAATTCTGGCAGTAAGATGACAGTTAGAAGGGCAGGAAGAAGGAAGGAAATACTATGGGCATGGAGCTGAAGATCTGCCACCTCTACCCGGAGGTGCTGAACCTGTACGGGGACAGAGGCAATATACTGTGCATGAAGAGGCGCCTTGAGGCGCGCGGCATCTCCTGCAGCGTGACCCTGGCAGGGATCGGAGACAATCCGGACCTGACACAGTTTGACCTGTTTTTCATCGGGGGAGGACAGGACTTTGAGCAGGAGGTCCTTCTGGACGACCTTCGGGGCGGCAAGGGGGATTCGATCCGCAGCGCGGTCCTGGACGGGAAGACCTTCCTGTGCATCTGCGGCGGCTACCAGATGATGGGCCATTATTACCAGACCCATGACGGGGTGAAATGTGAATTCCTTGGCGCGGTGGACCTGCATACGGTGGGCGGCAGGAAGCGGATGATCGACAACTATGCATATGTACTGGGAGAAGAATCAGGCGGCAGCACAGTTGTCGGCTTCGAGAACCACAGCGGCAGAACTTATCTGGGAGAGGGGGTGCAGCCTCTGGGCAGGGTCCTGAAGGGCTGCGGCAATAACGGTGAGGACGGAACCGAGGGCGTCCGCTTCCGCAATCTGTTCGGGACCTACAGCCACGGGCCGGTCCTTCCCAAGAACCCGCAGTTTGCCGACGAGATAATAAAAACCGCGCTGCAGTACAAGTACGACAGCGCGGATCTGGAACCGCTTGATGACAGTATGGAGATGCAGGCCCACAGCAGAGTCCTGAGACACTATTTACACCTGAGTGAATCTGTCTGAAGTCTTCGCAGGTTACACTCCGCTGTCCCCGTAGTTGGACAGGACTCTGGCGGAGGGATCATTTACATCACAGCCTTCCCACTCCCGGTTCGGCATCCAGAAGTCTGCAACCATCTCCGACTGCCCCGGATAGTATTTCTCGAAGATATCGCGGTAGAGCAGGGATTCTTTCGTGAAGGGCTGCGCGTGGGTATAGCGCGCGCGGCCTTCCTCGAAGGCTTCGTCCGAATACATCGACTCAGCGTAGTCCTGAAGGTCATCGCGCAGGGAGTGTCCCACCGCGTCCGAGAAGGCGGCCTTCTCGCGCATCAGGATGCTGAAGGGGATAAGGTCGTCCTTTTCAAATGCGTGGCGCAGCAGGTATTTTCCGATCCCGTAGGTATTCATCTTCTTTGCAGGATCGATATGCATGACATAGTCCACAAAGTCCAGATCGCCGAAGGGAACTCTCGCCTCAAGAGAGTGAACAGAGATACTGCGGTCGGCCCTCAGCACATCATACATGTGGATCTCACGGATCCTCTTCTGAGCCTCCTTCTGGAAAGCTTCCGCGTCCGGGGCAAAATCCGTATATTTATAGCCAAACAGCTCATCCGAGATCTCGCCGGTCAGGATGACGCGAAGGTCTGTGTTCTCGTGGATCCATTTGCAGACCAGATACATGCCAATGGAGGCCCGGATCGTGGTAATGTCGTAGGTGCCGAGGGCGTAGATGACCGGCTCCAGCGCATTGATCACATCGTCACGGTTTATGATGACCTCATGGTGATTGCTGTGGATATACTCCGCGACCTGCCTTGCGTATTTCAGGTCGATGGCGTCCACATCCATTCCGATGGCAAATGTCTCCAGAGGCCTGCCTTGCATCTTCGCCGCCGCGCCGCATACCAGGGACGAATCCAGGCCGCCGGACAGCAGGAAGCCGATGGGCGCGTCCGCGTCCAGACGCTTGGCGATGCCCCGCAGAAGGCGGTCATGGATCTGGCGGGAGATCTCGTCCAGGTCATCCTCCAGATAATACTGCGCCTGTGAAGGATCGTGGTAGCAGATGAACTCCCCGTCCCTGTAGTAGTGTCCGGGCGGGAATGGGCGTATCTTCCCGCAGACCGGCACCAGCATCTTGGGCTCGGAGGCAAATACGATCGAGCCGTCTTTGTCATATCCGTAGTACAGCGGCCGGATCCCGATGGGATCGCGCGCCGCGATAAATGAATCCGCTCCGGCATCGTACAGGACCAGGGCAAACTCCGCGTCCAGAAGGGAAAACATGCTGCACCCAAGCCGTTCATACAGGGGAAGCAGGATCTCGCAGTCACTGCCGCTCTCAAAGCGGTATCCCAGGGAGATCAGATATTCCTTCAGAGGGCGGAAACCATACAGCTCTCCGTTGCAGACGCAGGCATTGCCATTTCTGAAGAAAGGCTGCATCCCGGCCTCGGACAGTCCCATGATCGACAGACGGCCGAACCCGAGCACGCCGCCCTTCACCCGGGCCGTCCTGGACATATCCGGTCCGCGGGAAGCGGCGATATCCAGAAGCTCCCGGCAGGTGTCCTCTGAAATCTTACTGCTGCAATACCCCAATACCGTACACATAGATATCCCTCCTGTTTCTGTATCCGGATATAAAAAGGGACGCAGACTCCGGCACAGCCGGACGCCCTTGTCCCCGATCCGCTCATTTATTTACTGAGGATTCTTACACACCGAAAGAATGAAAGTCAACACAGAATGGTTAGTTTCAACATACCCGTTTGGTATGACAAATCCTGTCCTTCATGTATTAGACGATACTTTTCCGGTATGTTATAAGGGAGAAATAAAGCAAAGGCGCTTTGAAGGAGCCGCCCCGGGGAACACCCGGGAGACGGTTTCGCTCAGAGGCCTTTTTTGTTTTTCTGGTCCTGCCGGCCCGGCCGGTCAGGAGGATGCAGCAGAAGGAGGAACTATTATGAAGAAGGCTACATCGATTCCGGACATGTACGGCAGTCTTGTTTTCAGCGACAGAGTCATGCGGGAGCGTCTGCCCAAGGATATCTATAAGGCAGTTCATAAAACGATCCAGAATGGAACACATCTGGAACTGGATGTGGCCAATTCTGTAGCGGCAGTCATGAAAGAGTGGGCGATCGAGAACGGCGCGACTCATTTCACACACTGGTTCCAGCCGATGACCGGTCTGACCGCGGAGAAGCATGACAGCTTCATCGCCCCGGAGGGAGACGGCACGATCATCATGGAATTCTCCGGCAGGGAGCTGGTCAAGGGAGAACCGGACGCCTCCAGCTTTCCCTCCGGCGGCCTGAGAGCCACCTTCGAGGCCAGGGGCTATACCGCGTGGGATCCCTCTTCACCGGCATTTATCAAGGATGGCTCCCTGTATATCCCGACCGCGTTCCTGTCCTACGGAGGAGAGGCGCTGGATAAGAAGACCCCGCTCCTTCGTTCCATGGAAGCGCTGAGCAGACAGGCTGTGAGAGTCCTGCAGCTTCTGGGAGAGAAGGACGTTACCCGGGTGACCACGACCATCGGATCGGAGCAGGAGTATTTCCTGATCGACAAGGAGATGTACCTTGCCAGGAAGGACCTGCTGCTGTGCGGAAGGACCCTGCTTGGCGCCCCGGCGCCCAAAGGCCAGGAGATGGAGGATCATTACTTCGGTGTTCTGAAGCCGAGAGTATCTGAGTTCATGCATGAGCTGGATGAAGAGCTCTGGAAGCTGGGGATCCCGGTCAAGACCAAGCACAATGAGGTCGCCCCGTCCCAGCACGAGCTGGCACCGGTCTTTGAGACCGCCAATGTCGCGGTCGACCACAACCAGCTGACCATGGAGACCATGAAGAAGGTTGCCGACAGGCATGGTTTCGCATGCCTGCTCCACGAGAAGCCCTTCGACGGTGTCAACGGCTCGGGCAAGCACAACAACTGGTCGATCCAGACCAACACGGGAGTCAACCTCCTGAACCCGGGCAGGCATCCGGGCGAGAACCTGGTCTTCCTGACCTTCCTGGTATCCGTGATCGCGGCAGTTGATAAATATGCAGATCTTCTCAGAGTCTCCGTCGCGTCTGCCGGCAATGATCACCGTCTGGGCGCAAATGAGGCTCCGCCTGCCATCATTTCCATATTCCTGGGAGATGAGCTCACGGCAGTTCTTGATTCCATGGAACACGGCGAGACCTTCGAGAGTGCCGGAAAACAGCAGATGGGAACCGGCGCCCAGGTCCTGCCGCACATCACAAAGGATACGACAGACCGCAACAGAACCTCGCCCTTCGCATTTACCGGCAACAAGTTTGAGTTCCGCATGCCCGGCTCGGCCCTGTCTGTGGCAAACCCGAACATCGTTCTGAACACGGCGGTGGCGGACACGCTGTCTGACCTGTACGACGAGCTGGCGCAGATTCCGGAGGAAGAGCGGACGCAGAGACTTCCCGGCCTGCTGCGCAGCCTTCTGAAGCAGCACAAGAGGGTGCTCTTCAATGGAAACGGCTACACCGACGAGTGGATCGAAGAGGCACACAGAAGAGGACTTGACGATCTGAGAGCGCTTCCGGATGCCATGCCCAGATGGATCAGCGACAAGAGCGTCGCTCTGTTCACAAAGCATCAGGTGCTGACGAAGGAAGAACTGTTCTCCCGGTACGAGATGGTCCTTGAGAATTATTACAAGGCGATCCATATCGAGGCGCTGACGCTGCAGGAGATGGTCCGCAAGGACTTCATCCAGGGCCTGGTCTCCTATACGAAGGACCTGGCGCAGGAAGCGTCCCTCAAGAGAAGCCTTCTTCCGCAGGCCGCCTGCAGCCTGGAAGAAAAGATCCTTGAAGGTCTGGAGGCAGACGGCGTCCAGATCGCGCAGGCCCTCGACACCCTGCACACAGACATCCGGACTGCGGAGAAGATTGAAGGTGCGCAGGAGAGCGCGGAGTACTATGAGCGCACCGTCCTGAAGGATATGGAGCAGCTCCGGGCAGCTGTAGACCATGCAGAGGAGCGGATCCCGGACAGCTATCTGCCCTATCCGACCTACAGCAAGATCCTGTTCTCGACGCTGTAAGCAACTGAAAGTACCTGCGATGGCCGTACTTTGAGCTGTGAAGGCAATCCTGCACAACCGTAGGAAGCCGACTGCGCTTTGCGAGTTGCCTGCACGTGCGTGAGCGACCACGTGCCTATAGGAGCGGAAGCACGTGCATATGCAACCGAAGCAAAGCAAAGGCAGGCGACGTGTTTGCAGGATGCCTTCGCAGTGAGAAGACGGCCGAAAGACCAGTACAGGACAAGAAAGCTTATGAGAGACTCATATTTTCTGAAAGAACGCGATGCCTGCGGCATCGGCACGGTCGTCAATATCGACGGAACAAGAGAGTACGGGGTACTGGATGATGCTCTCCATATCGTGGAGAAGCTGGATCACCGCGCCGGAAAGGACGCTACCGGAAAGGTGGGAGACGGCGTGGGGATCCTGACCCAGATCCCTCATGGTTTCTTCAAAGCAGCTGCTGCCAGGGAGGAGATCTTCCTGGGGGAAGAGGGCGAATACGGAATCGGTATGCTGTTTCTTCCCAGAGATACCATGAAGCGCATGTTTGCCATGCGGATGATGGAGGTGATCATCCGCAAAGAGCAGCTGCCCTTCCTCGGATGGAGAAAGGTGCCGGTGCGCCCGCAGATCCTGGGGGAAAGAGCAGTGGAGTGCATGCCGCCCATCTGGCAGTGCTTCATAGGGAAGCCGGAGCGCATACAGAAGGGCATCGACTTTGACCGCCGGCTCTATGTCGTGCGACGCGAATTCGAGCAGAGCTCCGAGGATACCTACATCTGCTCCATGTCTTCGCGCACCATTGTGTACAAGGGGATGTTCCTTGTACATCAGCTGAGAGAATTCTACTGCGATCTGCGCGATCTGACCTATGAGACTGCGATCGCTATCGTGCATTCCAGGTTCTCGACCAACACCACGCCCTCCTGGATGCGGGCCCACCCCTACCGGATGATCGCGCACAACGGAGAGATCAATACGATCCGCGGCAACATGGACCGTATGCTGGCCAGGGAAGAGACCATGAAGTCCCAGTTCCTCCAGGAGGATCTGGACAAGATCTACCCGGTCATCGCACAGACGGGGTCTGACTCCGCGATGCTGGACAATACTCTGGAATTCCTCTACATGAACGGGATGGATCTTCCCCTTGCCATGATGGTGGCCATCCCAGAACCCTGGAAGCACAATGACTTCATGTCGAGGCAGAAGAAGGATTTCTATCATTACTACGCGACCATGATGGAACCCTGGGACGGCCCTGCGGCAGTCATTTTCTCAGACGGCGAGATCCTGGGAGCGACACTGGACCGCAACGGGCTGCGGCCGTCCCGCTATTATGTGACGGATAACGGCCGGCTGATCCTGGCATCGGAGGTCGGCGTGCTGGATATCGATCCTGCGCATATCAAGGTGCGCTCGAGGCTGGAGCCGGGCAGGATCCTGCTGGTGGATACGAAGAAGAAGCGGATCATACCCGATGAGGAGTGCAAGGAGATGTATTCCGGAGCCCATCCCTACGGAGAGTGGCTGGACCGCTGCCTTCTGCATCTGGCACAGCTGCCGATCCCGAACCGGAAGATCCGCGTCCACAGCCAGGAGATGAGAGACCGTCTCTACAAGGTATTCGGATATTCCTACGAGGATGTGAAGGAGCAGATCCTTCCGATGGCGGAAAATGGGATCGAGAGTACGGTCTCGATGGGGCATGACGCCCCGCTCGCCCTGCTCTCGAAGCATCATCAGCTGCTGTACTGTTATTTCAAGCAGCTGTTCGCCCAGGTGACGAATCCGCCCATCGACTCCCTGCGCGAGAAGGTTGTCATGGATACCACCGTGTATATCGGGTCGGACGGTGATCTTCTGGAAGAGAAAGCGGACAATTGCAGGGTGCTGGAGATTAACAACCCGATCCTGACAGGGGTGGACCTGATCAAGATACGGTCTCTGGACAGGGAGGGCTTCCGCTCGAGAGTCATCTCCCTGCTGTACTACAAGAACACCTCCCTGACCCATGCCCTGGAGCAGCTCAACATCGCAGTGGACCGGGCGGCGGCTGAGGGATATAACATCCTGATCCTGTCCGACAGAGGCGTCGACGAGAACCATGTCCCGATCCCGGCTCTGCTCGCGGTCTCGTCTGTGGAGCAGCATCTGGTGATCACAAAGAAGAGGACCGCCGTCTCTCTGATCCTGGAGAGCGGGGAGCCCAGAGACGTGCACCAGATCGCCTGCCTGATGGGCTTCGGCGCCCGCGCGGTCAATCCGTACCTTGCCCATGAGTGCATCGCGGAGTTGATCGATACGGGGATCCTGGACAAGGATTATCATACGGCGATCGATGACTACAACAAGGCGCTGCTGTCAGGCGTTGTGAAGATCGCGGCGAAGATGGGAATCTCCACGCTGCAGTCCTATCAGTCCGCGCGCATCTTTGAGGCAGTCGGTCTTGGCAGCGATGTGATCGACCGCTGCTTTGCCGGCACGGTCAGCAGAGTCGGCGGGATCGGGATGAAAGAGATCGGGGAAGATGTGGAGATACGCCATGATCAGGGATTTGATCCCCTTGGCCTTACAGTGGACACAAAGCTGGACTCCATCGGCTTCCATTCGCTTCGAAGCGGCCCCGACAAAGAGGACCATCTGTACAGTCCCGAGACGATCGTGACCCTGCAGAGGGCGGTGCGGACAGGCGACTATGATCTGTTCAGACAGTATACTGCTCTGGTGGATGATGAGGAGCGACCCCACACCCTCAGGTCCCTGCTTCAGATCATCCCGGCAGGTCCGGCGATCCCGCTGGAGGAGACGGAGAGTGAGGAATCGATCGTAAAACGCTTCCAGACAGGGGCGATGTCCTACGGCTCTCTCTCCGCGGAGGTGCATAAGACGCTGGCCTGCGCCATGAACACCATCGGCGGCAAGTCCAATACCGGAGAGGGCGGAGAGGACGAGAAGCGCTTCGGAACCATCTATAACAGTGCCGTAAAACAGGTGGCATCGGGAAGATTCGGCGTTACCTCCGCTTATCTCAACAGTGCCTCCGAGATCCAGATCAAGATGGCGCAGGGGGCCAAGCCCGGTGAGGGCGGACACCTTCCCGGCAGGAAGGTCTATCCCTGGGTGGCGGCGACCCGCTATTCCACGCCGGGGGTATCACTGATCTCCCCGCCGCCTCATCATGACATCTACTCGATCGAGGACCTGGCGCAGCTGATCTACGATCTCAAGAACGCAAACCGTGATGCCAGGATCAGCGTGAAACTGGTCTCCGAATCGGGAGTCGGCACCATCGCCTCCGGCGTTGCCAAGGCCGGAGCGCAGGTCATCCTGATCTCAGGCTATGACGGAGGAACCGGCGCGGCGCCCTTCTCGTCGGTGCACCATGCGGGCCTTCCCTGGGAGCTGGGGATCACAGAGGCCCATCAGACCCTGATCGAAAATGGGCTCCGGGACCGTGTCGTCCTGGAGACGGACGGAAAGCTGATGAGCGGCCGTGATGTGGCCATCGCTGCGCTTCTTGGCGCCGAGGAATTCGGTTTTGCGACAGGACCGCTGGTCGCCATGGGCTGTATGATGATGCGCGTGTGCTCGAAGGATACCTGCCCCGCAGGCATCGCGACCCAGAACGAGTGCCTCAGAGGCCGCTTCCAGGGAAGGCCGGAGCATGTGATCAACTATATGCATTTCATAGCAAGGCAGCTTCGGGAGATCATGGCCCGCAGCGGATTCCGGACTGTGGAGGAGATGGTCGGACGCACCGACTGCCTGAAGAGAAAGGATAAACTGCCAGTCAGCCGCAGCACGCTTGCCGATCTGAACCGGATACTGGACAGGCGCTATGCGCACGTGCAGGGAAGACATTTTGACCCGAAGAAGATCTATGACTTCCATCTGGAACAGACGAAGGATATGCAGATCCTTCTGCCGGCTCTGGAGGAAATGAAGCAGAGGAAGCTGCAGAAGATGGTGGTGGAGACAGCGGTCTCCAGCACCGACCGTTCCTTCGGGACGATCCTCGGAAGCGAAGTGACCAGAAAGTACGGGAACAGCCTGGCGGAGGATTCATTTACTATAAACTGCACCGGAGGCGGCGGACAGTCCTTCGGAGCGTTCCTCCCCCACGGTGTGACGCTCCGGCTGAAGGGAGATGCCAATGACGGTTTCGGCAAAGGGCTCTCCGGAGGCAAGCTGATCCTGACACCGCCGGACGGTGCCGGGTTCAATGCCCATGACAATGTGATCGTCGGCAACGTTGCCCTCTATGGAGCGACCTGCGGCAAGGCGTATATCTGCGGCATCGCGGGGGAGCGCTTCTGCGTTAGGAACTCAGGCGCCATCGCGGTGGCAGAGGGCTGCGGAGACCACGGCCTGGAGTATATGACCGGCGGAAGGGCCGTGATCCTGGGCATGACTGGCAAGAACTTTGTGGCAGGCATGAGCGGCGGCATCGCCTATGTGCTGGACAGAGAGCATACCCTGTACCTGCGCATGAATAAAGAGATGGCCGTGGCCGAAGAGGTGACCGCGAAGCATGATATCGAGGAGCTTCGGGAGATCCTGAGCGATTATACAGCCGAGACCGGATCCCCCTTCGCGGCAGAGATCCTGGAGCATTTCGACCGGTACCTTCCGGACTTCAAGAAGATCATCCCGGAGGACTACCGAAGGATGATCCAGACCATCGGAAAGTATGAAGAGCAGGGAAGCAGCCATGAGAAGGCGGTTCTGGAGGCATTCAGGGAGGTGAGCGAACGTGGGTAAAGCGACCGGTTTTCTGGAGTACGCAAGACAGGACGATCGGATCGTGCCTGTCAGCGAGAGGATCCTTACCTTTGACGAATTTCATACACCGCTGGATGAAAAGGCACGTACCGAGCAGGCCGGACGCTGCATGAACTGCGGGGTTCCCTTCTGTCAGTCCGCCATGAAGCTGAATGGCATGGTGACCGGCTGCCCGCTGCACAATCTGATCCCGGAGTGGAACGATCAGATCTGGCAGGGACACCTCGGACATGCCTACGCAAGGCTCAGCAAGACCAGCAATTTCCCGGAGTTTACCGGCAGGGTCTGCCCGGCGCTGTGCGAGAAGGCCTGCATCTGCGGGGATCACTCGGACCCGGTCAGCGTCCATGACAATGAGAGGTTCCTGATCGAAGAAGCCTTTGCCCGGGGCTTTGTACAGCCCATGATCCCGAAGGTGCGAAGCGGCATGAAGATCGCAGTGGTCGGCAGCGGTCCCTCCGGACTTGCAGCTGCCGATATGCTGAACCACAGGGGGCATACGGTCCACGTATACGAGCGTGAAGACAGGATCGGCGGCCTGCTGATGTACGGGATTCCCAACATGAAGCTGGACAAGTCCGTCATCGCCCGCCGTCAGAAGCTGATGGAGGCGGAGGGCGTCGTCTTTTGCACCGGCTGTAATATCGATGAAAATGAATCTGACAGGCTGAAGGCAGAGTATGACGCGGTCGTGCTGTGCTGCGGCGCGAAGCAGGCAAGGAAGCTGAAGGGTGCGGATCCGGAGAAGATCAAAGGCATCTATTATGCAGTGGACTACCTTACCTCTGTGACCAGGAGCCTGATGAAGGCGGAGGACCATAAAGCCTCGAGCCTGCTGGCAAGGAAAGACTTTGTGAGCGCGGCGAAGAAGCACGTGGTAGTGGTCGGCGGCGGAGACACCGGCAATGACTGCATCGGTACGGTGATCCGGCAGGGCTGCAGGAGCGTAACGGCCCTTGAGATGATGCCAAAGCCCCCTGTCATCAGGGCAGAGGACAATCCCTGGCCCCAGTGGCCGAAGGTCCTGAAGACCGACTACGGCCATGAAGAAGCCATCGCCCTGTGGGGACAGGATCCCAGAGTCTATGAGACAACCGTGAAGGAATATATTACGGGGAGCAATGGCAGGCTGAAGCAGATCATGACAGTCAGAGTCTGCTTTGAGGACGGCAAGCTGAAGGAAGTCCCGGGATCCGAGAAGACCCTTCGCTGCGATCTTCTGCTGATCGCGGCAGGCTTCACCGGCTGCGAGGCCTACACACCCCAGGCCTTTGGCGTGGAGCAGACCTCCAGGGGCTGTGTGCGGACCCTGTCCGGAAGCTATCAGACCAGCGTTCCGGGGATCTTTACAGCAGGAGATATGCACCGGGGACAGTCCCTCGTGGTGTGGGCGATCGCGGAAGGGCGGGAGGCCGCGCGGGAGGTGGACCGGTACCTGATGGGATACGAGAGGCAGTAAAACTTTGTATAAGGTGAGAGACATGTTCCAGATCAACGAAAACTATCTAAAACTGCAGGGGAGCTACCTGTTTTCGACGATCGCGTCCAAAGTGGCAGCCTATGCGGCAGCGAATCCGCACAGGGAGATTCTTCGTCTTGGGATCGGAGATGTAACGCTGCCGCTGGCACCGGCGGTGATCAAAGCCATGCATGGCGCGGTGGATGAGATGGCCCGACAGGAGACCTTCCGGGGGTATGCTCCGGAACACGGATATGACTTTTTGAGGGAAGCAATCAGCAGGGTTGATTACCGCAGCCGCGGCGCGGACATTGATCCGGATGAGATCTTCGTCAGTGACGGAGCCAAGAGTGATTCCGGGAACATCGGGGACATCTTCTCCACGCAGAACCGGATCGCGGTCTGTGACCCTGTCTATCCGGTCTACCTGGATACCAATGTCATGGGCGGAAGGACCGGCTTCATGAATCCTGCAGACGGCAGGTATGAAGGCGTCATCTACCCGCCCTGTACGGAGGAAAATGGATTCGTGCCGCAGCTGCCCGAAGAGGCGCCGGATATCATCTATCTGTGCTTTCCGAACAACCCCACAGGCATGACCATCCCGAAGGCAGAGCTGCAGCGATGGGTGGATTATGCGCTGGAGCACGGAAGCGTCATCATCTATGACGCAGCTTATGAGGCGTACATCCGCGAGGACGGTATCGCACATACTATCTACGAGTGTGAGGGCGCGAAGAAATGTGCCATCGAACTTCGCAGCTTCTCCAAGAATGCAGGATTCACAGGAACCAGGCTTGGATTCACGGTAGTACCGAGAGAACTCAGATGCGGGGACGTCTCCCTGAACGATCTGTGGGAGAGGCGGCAGAGCACGAAGTTCAACGGGGCGCCGTATATCGTGCAGAGAGCAGGTGAAGCGGTCTATTCAGAAGAAGGCCGCAGGCAGACCGCAGAGCAGGTGGATTATTACATGCGCAATGCCGCCTGCATCCTGGAGGGCCTGAAGAGCGCAGGCTACACAGTATACGGAGGTGTCAACGCACCGTACATCTGGCTGAAGACGCCCGGGGGAATGACCTCCTGGGAGTTCTTCGACCATCTGCTTGAAGAGGCTGCCGTGGTGGGTACGCCCGGCTCGGGCTTCGGCCCGGCCGGAGAACACTTCTTCCGGCTGACTGCCTTCGGTTCCTACGAGAACACGAAGGCAGCAGTGGAGAGAATCTGCAGACTGTAGAGAGAAAGACCGTCTGTCAGAAGCAGTCACAATAACAGCAGCCCCGCGGTCTGATTATGCTATTCTCAAGCAGGAAGCATGAAGCAGACTGCGGGGCTGATTTGTAATTGCCGGTTACTCAGACCTTCCGGCAGTGGAGCGCGGCCTCGATCAGACCCGCAAAGAGCGGATGGGCATGATTGGGCCTGGAGCGAAACTCCGGATGGGCCTGCGTTCCGATGAAGAAGGGATGATCCTTCAGCTCGATCATTTCCACGATCCTGTTATCCGGAGAGGTTCCGGCGATGATCAGGCCGGCCTCCTCCAGAGCGGCCCGGTAGTCATTGTTCACCTCAAAGCGGTGGCGGTGCCGCTCCGATATGACAGCCCTCCCGTACAGATGATAAGAGCGGGTGCCGCTCTTCAGGGCACATGGATAGGCGCCAAGGCGCATGGTGCCGCCAAGATTTGTCACATCCTTCTGCTCCGGCATCAGGTCGATGACCGGATGCTTCGTGTCAGGATCAAACTCTGTGCTGTCGGCATCTTTCATGCCCAGGACATCTCTGGCGAAATCCGCGATGGCCATCTGCATGCCCAGGCAGATCCCGAGGAAGGGGATCTTATGGTGCCTTGCATAGCGCGCCGCATAGCGGATCCCGTCCATGCCGCGGCTGCCGAAGCCGCCGGGAACGATGATGGCATCAGCCTGCCCCAGAAGGTCCCGGGCAGTCGCCTCTGACAGGTCCTCCGACTCGATCCAGAGGATCTCCACATTGCAGTGATTGGCGATGCCGCCGTGCTTCAGGGCTTCCGCCACAGACAGGTAAGCGTCATGCAGTTCGGTATATTTTCCCACAAGGGCGACGCGGACAGTCTTCTTCGCGCAGCGCAGCGTCTTAACAACCTGCTCCCACTGTGACAGATCCGGCGAGGGAGAGGGGAGCTGCAGGCATTCCAGCACACTCTGGGCCAGCCGCTCCTTCTCCATGATCAGCGGAATCTCGTAGAGATATTCCGCGTCCTGATTCTCCAGCACATGCTCGACCGGGACATTGCAGAACAGGGCGATCTTTTGCCGGATCGCATCCGAGAGCGGATACTCCGTGCGGCAGACCAGAATATCCGGCTGGATACCGGTCTCCTGGAGCCGTTTTACACTCATCTGGGTCGGCTTGGTCTTCAGCTCTCCGGAGACCTTCAGGTAAGGGACGAGGGTGACATGGATCATGATCGCGTTCTGGCGCCCGACCTCCCACTGGAACTGACGGATCGCTTCCAGGAAGGGCTGACTCTCGATATCGCCGACCGTGCCTCCGACCTCGATGATGGCGATCCGGTCACAGTCCGGATCCTGCGCACCGTAAAAACGGGACTTGATCTCATTGGTGATATGGGGAATGACCTGCACCGTGCCTCCGCCATAGTCCCCGTGACGCTCCCGTGCGAGGACCGATTCATAAACCTTGCCGGAAGTGACATTGGCATGGCAGTCCAGGTTCTCGTCAATGAACCGCTCATAGTGTCCCAGGTCCAGATCCGTCTCCGTCCCGTCGTCGGTGACAAAGACCTCGCCGTGCTGGATCGGATTCATGGTACCCGGATCGATGTTGAGATAGGGATCGAACTTCTGCATGGTGACCTGATATCCTCTTGCCTTGAGGAGCCTGCCCAGGGAAGCGGCAGTGATGCCCTTCCCGAGTCCGGATACGACACCTCCGGTCACAAATACATATTTCATACAGTCCCTCCTTTTTACCAGTCTGCAGCAATCCCTTTCACTATAAGAGAGATCCGCCAAAGAATAAAATATCAGGATTATCCGCTTTTCATACCTAAGGAGTATGGCGGGGCAGGAAACATTTTCTGAAAAATAATGTTGAGCTAATGTTCAAGTCACAATTCCGACTTAATGCTCCTGTACCTTGATTACAACATCAAAACAGATCTGATTCTCAGAGATAAAAGGAGATACAGTATGAAGATCAGGAAGATAACAGGGATCCTGCTTGCCTGCGCGCTTGCTTTCACCGGCAGCGCCAGTGGAGAGGAAATGACAGAGTATGCAGACAATGAAACAGGCAGTGAGAGCAGCAGTGCAACGACTGAAGAAGAGCGGTCTTACATAGAAGAGACGCTGAATCTTGCCAACAATGAGGAAGTGACATGGTCCTATTCATCGGATGCGGACGCATGGGTCATGTCCATTGTATCAGCAGTAGCCTATCCGGAGCTGCCGGATCAGCAGGGCGTGTCAGTCTGTGTTCCCGGAGCATATGTGACCGGGATCGATACGGACGGGGACGGAAGTGCTGACGTGACGGCGCAGGATTACACCGAGGCGGTGCACGGCGCACTGGTGATCGATTATGATGCGCAGGTGACCAGCACCAACGGACAGGTCTATACGGCAGCGACCGCGCCGCTGATCCTGAACACAGGGGCGGCCGGGTACGGTTCTTCAACCAATACCCTTGCCGGCACGACCTATGCGGCAGACGGTTATATCAACATCGCCTGCGGCAACCGCGGCAAGCAGGACACGGCGCAGGACGAGGACGGGAACAGCTATTATACAGGAGACGCGCCCAGCTGCCTGGTGGATCAGAAGGCGGCAGCCCGCTTTGTGAAGTACAACATCCTCCTGGGCAACCTCCCGGGATGCGTGGATTATCTGGTATCCACCGGAGGGTCCGGCGGCGGAGCCCACGCGGCCATGTTCGCGGCAACCTCGAACAACTCAGACTTTTATGACTACCAGATCGAAGCCGGGGCAGTCGGCGTCTACCGCACAGAAGACGGGTACTCCACCACAGTTTCCGTCAACGGAGAAGAAGTGGAGCTCTCCGACGGCGCATGGGGCTGCATCGCATACAGCGCGATCACGTCACTCTATGAAGGCGATATGACCATGGCCTTCGAGTATTATCTCGATGAAGACTATGACTTCGGCACCCAGTTCCAGGAGGCGATGGCAAAGTACCTGTCCGAAGAGTACATGGAGTACATCAACGCCCAGGAACTGTCCGTGGAAGAGGCAGCTGTCGGTTTCGATCTCAACGAAGACGGGGATCAGGACGACACCATCGATCTGACCATCGAATATGACGAAGAGAAATACCCCGATACCAACGGCTACGGCGGAACTTATCTGGATCTGTATCTGGCAGAGTTCACCTCCAACCTGCAGTGGTATCTGGACAACCTCGGATACGCGGAGGGCTGGACCTGGTTTGACGAAGAAGGCAATGCGCTGAGCGACGAAGAAGTCGCGGCCATGACTGCAGAAGATTTCGCAGCCGCCTTCCTGGAAGGAAGATATGCGAAGGGAAGCACCGGTGCAGGCGGAATGGGCGGCCCTGGCGGAATGGGCGGCTTCCCCGGCGGCGGTCAGCGCCCGGACGGCGGGATTGGCTTCCCCGGCGGCGGTCAGCGTCCGGACGGTGAGATGGGCTTCCCCAGCGGCGGTCAGCGTCCGGACGGTGAGATGGGCTTCCCGGGTGGAGACATGGGAGATATGTCTGAAGGTGGCCTGCCGGATGCAGGCGCGGAAAGCGCCGCGCAGCAGGAGACTTCCGCCAACAGTACGGTTGCGGCCGCCGGCAGCGGAGACTCCATGACAGTCGGAACGCCTGATGCTGGCACGACGCAGGCTTCCGGAAGCAGCACAGACTCAAAGAATTACAGCACCTATGAAGAGATGCTTGCGGCATATGAGGAGGATATCGCACAGATCGAAGCGGGAGACGAATACGGGAACAATATCGTATCTCTCTACAACCCGCTGAACTATATCGGAGCTGAGGACACAGAAGCTCCGACATGGACAAGGATCCTGATGGGAGCCTCCGAAGGCGACATGTCCATGTTCGCTTCCCTGAATCTGCAGCTTGCATGGCTCAGCAGCGGAACCGATGCCGACATAGCATGGCAGTGGGACGGCGGCCATGTACCGTCCGAGATCCTCGGTGACTCCTTCTCCCTGTACGTGGATGAGATGTACGGAAAGTACGTGGAAGGCGCAGTGGAGATCACGAAGGAAGAGGCAGAAGCGATCACCTCCAACGGTACTGCACAGGAAGCAACAGGAACCGACATCAGCAGCTGGGTGGATGCCTCAGATCTGTCGGATGTGTCCTTCTCACTGGCAGATGCGGTCAGCTACCGCACGAAGGGTGCCAGCAAGGCGATTCCAGGATTTGATGTCATTGATTACGGACAGGAAGATTACGTTTTCGGATCATCTGAAAAAGATGCAAGGCATTGGGATGCATACGTGCTGAAGGTACTGCAGGAACACGCAGAGGAACTGTCCGGACTCTTCAACAGCCAGGACAATTGAGAAAATAAACAGAACAGGAACTGCGCCTCCTGAGAGGAACTGACTATAAGGCAGCCGGCTGTGGCATATCGCGACAGCCGGCTGCTTTTCTGCTGCCTGACAAATCGTCAGATCCTCTGATCATGTTATTCATTATTCATACCGGGCCAGCCGATCCTCGATCCTGGAGAAATCAATGGAGCATTTTCCCTCTGAGATCTGCACCGGGATCTGATCATGGAACGAATAACGCACCGGATCATAATGTTCTGTATCGAAAAAATGAACCGTCACGGTCCGATGCTCCGGGTCAACGACCCAGTATTCACGCACTCCTGCCTTCTCATATTTGTAGAGCTTCAGGATCATGTCCCTGGAGCGTGTGGAGGGAGAGAGGATCTCCACAGCAAGGTCCGGAGCACCTTCCAGAAGCTTCATATGAAGATAATCCTGCGGGCTGCAGATGACCAGAAGGTCCGGCTGCACCATGGTATAGTTGTCCCGGTCCAGGCGAACATCGCAAGGAGCGGCGATTACTTCACAGGGAAGGCCGTGCTGTTCGGCACAATCGGAAAAGAGACGCAGCAGCTGGCCAAGGATGATCTGATGAAGAAACGAGGGTGTTGCCATATCATAGAAGGCACCGTCGATCAGTTCGACACGTTGTTCATCGGGCAGTGCATAATAATCATCCAGCGTATGCAGACGATCCCGGGATGCCGGCTCATGCGAACCGTTGTCATATTGAACTGCTGCGCCGTACGGAGCGGGTGCTTCACGAAGCATATTGTCCTGCGGCGAACGGACAGTTCTCTGGTACCACCCTTCCATCGCAGGTGCATGATAGGCTGTTGTGCTTTTATCAGGATCCGGAATGGGATCCGGGCCGTGGAGGACCTTCTCCAGTGCTTCGATCGTGAGCCTTCGCGGAGCTTTGGTGGTTCCCGCGAAGATCTTCTGCACCGTTCCGAGCGGCACGCCAGACATCTGAGAGATCATCTGACTGGTAAGGCCGAGCTCGGCCTTCTTTTTTTTCATCTCATCAATTGTCATATGCAGCTCCTTTCAGGCAGAACCTGCCATTTACCCCATTCATGGCATGAGTATAGCATGCAGATGCATATATGACAACCATAATATTTCCGATAGGACATCCATATCTTCCATATGGAAATACCGTTTGGAAAATGCGCAGTACCGGAGTGTTAATCCGACGCCGTCGGGTTGCTATAGGAAAAACCTTGAACTGGCACTAAATTATAGAACATTGACGAATGCTGGCACATGCTTTATATTCCTACTAAACCGATAGGCAAGTAGCCGAAAGCAGACGGAAGCAGGCTTCCGGATAAAGGGGAAGGAGATTATCATGAGTGAACATATCTGCAAATTTGAGACACTGCAGCTTCATGTAGGACAGGAGAAGGCGGATCCGGCAACCGACGCGAGAGCGGTCCCGATCTATCAGACCACTTCTTATGTATTTCACAGCGCACAGCACGCAGCGGACCGGTTCGGGCTCAGAGATGCCGGCAATATCTACGGCAGACTGACGAACTCCACGCAGGGGGTCCTGGAAGAGAGGATCGCGGCGCTGGAGGGCGGCGTTGCGGCGCTGGCCCTGGCAGCAGGCGCTGCGGCTGTCACCTATTCGATCCTGGCGCTGGCAGGCGCGGGCGATCATGTAGTAGCGCAGAACACGATCTACGGCGGAAGCTACAACCTGCTGGATCAGACGCTTCCGAACTACGGCATTCAGACATCCTTTGTCGACGTGCATGACCTGGAAGCGGTCGAGAACGCGATTAACGAGAAGACGAAGGTGATCTTCATCGAGACCCTCGGCAATCCGAACTCCGATATACCGGACATTGACGCGATCGCACAGATCGCCCACAGCCACGGTATCCCGCTGGTGATCGACAACACCTTCGGCACGCCGTACGCGATCCGTCCGTTTGAGCACGGAGCGGACATCGTGGTACACTCGGCCACCAAGTTCATCGGAGGCCACGGGACCACCCTGGGCGGACTGATCGTGGACGGAGGCAAGTTTGACTGGAATGCATCCGGCAAGTTCCCGCAGTTTACAGAGCCCAACGCCAGCTATCACGGCGTATCCTTCGTGCAGGCGGCAGGCGCGGCGGCCTATGTGACCTACATCCGCGCGATCCTGCTGCGCGACACCGGAGCCGCCATCTCACCCTTCAATGCGTTCCTGCTTCTGCAGGGCCTCGAGACCCTGTCCCTGCGCCTGGAGCGGCACGCGGAGAACACGAAGAAGGTGGTGGAGTTTTTGGCAGCACATCCGCAGGTGGAGGAGGTCAGTCATCCCTCCCTCCCGGACCATCCCGATCACGCGCTGTATGAGAAGTATTTCCCGAACGGCGGAGCGTCCATCTTCACCTTCCGCATCAAAGGCGGCAAGGAGGAAGCCTACGCGTTCATCGATGGTCTGAAGATCTTCTCCCTCCTGGCGAATGTGGCAGATGTCAAGAGCCTGGTGATCCACCCCTACGACACGACCCACGCGGAGATGACGCCGGAGCAGCTGGAAGCGGCAGGCATCTATCAGAACACGATCCGCCTGTCCATCGGAACCGAGCACATTGACGATATCATCTGGGATCTGGAGCAGGGCTTTGCGGCTGCTGCGAAACTGAACGGGTGAGACTGAGAGAGGAGTCCATTATGAAAAAGATCAGAAAGAATACCATTATTGCAGCATTAACAGCCCTTGGACTGGGCGCAGCGCTCGCCTCCCCCGCGCTTGCGGATGAGTCCTTCCGCACACTGGACGAGATCAAAGAGAGCGGAACCATTAATATCGGAGTGTTCTCCGACAAGAGTCCCTTCGGCTACGTGGGTGAGAACGGAGACTACCAGGGGTATGACGTGTACCTGGCCGAGCACCTGGGAGAAGACCTGGGCGTGGAGATCAACTATGTATCTACGGAAGCGGCCAACCGGATCGAGTATCTGCAGACCGGCAAGGTCGACATCATCCTGGCGAATTTCACGGTGACGCCGGAGCGCGCCGAGGAGGTGGATTTCGCGCTGCCCTACATGAATGTGGCGCTGGGCGTCGTGTCTCCGGAGGATGCGGTGATCGAGAGTCTGGATGACATCGGAGAGGATGATCAGGTCATCGTCATCTCAGGAACGACTGCCGAGACCTATCTGGTGAAGAACAATCCTGAGATCAAGCTGCAGAAGTACGATGCATACGCCGAAGCGAAGACCGCATTTGAAAATGGAAACGGCGTGGCATGGGCCAATGACAATACCGAGGTCATCGCATTTTCCATTGAAAATGAAGGATATGTGGTCGGCATCCCGTCCCTTGGCAGTGCGGATACGATCGCGCCGGCAGTCACCAAGGGCAACGAGACTCTGCTGAACTGGCTCAATGAGGAAATCGTCGCCCTGGGCGAAGAGAATTTCTTCCACGCAGACTATGAAGCGACCCTGCTGGATACCTACGGCGCCGACTATGAGGACACTCTTGTGATCGAAGGCGGAGCCGTGGCCGGCAGCGAGACGGAGGCTGAATAAGAAGTAAGATCTGACAGGAGGGAAATGTCCGGATGGATATGAGTGTAATCAACTCCTATATCCCTCTGTACCGGGACGCACTGCTGCTCACGCTCAGGATCGGGTGGCAGGGCGTCTTTTGGGCGTTCATCATCGGACTCGGGTGCACCCTGATCCGTCAGCTGCGCATCCCGGTGCTGAGGGGCGTGGTAACTGTCTATGTGGAGCTGCTGCGCAATACGCCTCTGCTGGTACAGCTGTTTTTTCTGTATTTTGCGCTGCCGAAGATCGGTATCCGCATAAGTGCCGAGGTCTGCGGCAGCCTGGGCCTGGGGCTTCTTGGCGGGGCATATATGGCCGAGACCTTCCGCAGCGGACTGGACAATATCGCTCCGGTCCAGGAGGAAAGCGCGCTGAGCCTGGGCATGAGCCGTTACCAGACGCTTCGCTATGTGATCTTTCCGCAGGCCGCTTCCGCAAGCATGGCCGGGATCCTGGCCAATGTGATCTTTCTGCTGAAGGAGACCAGCGTTTTTTCGGTCATCAGTCTGATGGACCTGATGTTCACCGCCAAGGACCTGATCGGGATGTATGCCAAGACCATCGAATGCCTGACCCTTCTGGTGATGTTCTACCTGATCATGCTGCTTCCGGTGTCGCTGCTCGGGACCGTCCTGGAGAGGAGGCTTCGTTTTGCAGAGTTTGGGAATTGACGTACTCTTAAAGGGAAGCAATTTTCTGCGGCTTCTCACAGGACTCTGGACGGCAGTGAGGATCAGCCTGATCTCGGTTGCGATCAGCATTGCGCTGGGCATCCTTGCGGGTATGCTGATGACCTCGAAAAGCACCCTGGTGAAGGTGCTGATGCGGGTCTATCTGGAGATCGTGCGGATCATGCCGCAGATGGTGCTGCTGTTTATCGTGTATTTCGGCACGACCCGCGTGTTCGGCCTGAACCTCGAGGCGGAAACGGCGGCCATCATCGTATTTACTTTCTGGGGAACCGCGGAGATGGGAGACCTGGTGCGCGGCGCTCTGATCAGCATCCCGAGGATCCAGTATGAGAGCGCGGCGGCTCTGGGCATGAGCGAGACAGCCGCGTTCCGGTATGTGATCCTGCCCCAGACCGTCCGAAGACTGATTCCGCTCTCCATCAACCTGATCACGCGCATGATCAAGACGACCAGTCTGGTGATGATGATCGGGATCGTAGAGGTACTGAAGGTGGGGCAGCAGATTATCGAGGCAAACCGAAAAACATCACCGAACGCGGCCTTCGGCGTGTTCGCGGTGGTGTTTCTGATGTATTTTCTGATCTGCTGGCCGGTCAGCAGGCTGGCAGCGCGGCTGGAGAAAAGGTGGGCATGACAATGGAAAATGAAGTACTCAGGATCGAACATCTGCACAAGGAATTCGAAGGAAATGTGATCCTGAAGGATCTGAACCTGACGGTACGCAGAGGAGAAGTAATCGTGGTGATCGGGCCCTCCGGCTGCGGCAAGAGTACGTTCCTTCGCTGCATCAACGCACTGGAGGACATCCAGGGCGGACAGATCCTGCTGGACGGGCATCCGGTGCGAAGAGACGCGAAGGATGTTACGCAGATGAGGCAGAAGATCGGGATGGTGTTCCAGAGCTATGATCTGTTCCCGCACAAAACGATCCTCCACAATATCACGCTGGCACCGGAAAAGGTGCAGAAGCGTCCCCGGGCGGAGGCGGAGAAGGAGGCCATGGAGCTGCTGGAGCGCGTCGGCCTGGCGGACCGCGCAGGGGACTATCCCAGGCAGCTGTCCGGCGGTCAGAAGCAGCGTGTGGCGATCGTCCGCGCGTTGTGTATGCACCCTGAGATCCTGCTGCTGGATGAGATCACGGCAGCCCTGGACCCGGAGATGGTGCATGAAGTGCTTGAGGTGGTAGTGTCTCTGGCGCGCTTGGGAAGCACCATGCTGATCGTAACCCACGAGATGGCATTTGCCCGGGCCATCGCGGACCGCGTGCTGTTTCTGGACGGCGGTGAGATCGTGGAGGAGAGCAGCGATCCGAAAGCATTTTTTACAAAACCGCAGACACCGCGCGCGCAGGCGTTCCTGAAAACCTTTGATTATGAATAACGGCCTGTGGACATTTCGTAAAAAAGGATCGGATGAGGAGAAAAATGACTGACTGAGTCAATGTATGTCACGTCCCCTCTGCCCTTAGCGGCAGGGGGGATTCCTGTTATTCCTGAGTAAGAGTATCGTTCGTACAAAGAAAAGACTTTTTTATGGCAAGACCGGAGAAGGAATGATACAATAATTGTTGTAATTGTGCCAATTTTCCGGACGGATCAGTAATCATTTAGTGCAGAATACCTGCAGTCAGGAGTTGAATATGAGAAAAACCAAGATCGTATGTACCATCGGCCCGGCAAGTGAATCGGAGGAGATGCTGCGCGCGCTGTGCGCTGCCGGCATGAATGTAGCCAGGCTCAACTTTTCCCATGGAACGCATGACGAGCATCTGCGCCGGATCGAAGCGATCAGGAAGGTCCGCAGTGAAATGAACATGCCGATCGCAATCATGCTGGATACAAAAGGACCGGAATATCGTATCGGTATCTTTGAGAACGGAAGCATCGAACTGAAGGAGGGGGATCACTTCATCTTCACGACCGATCAGGTAACGGGTGATCAGGAGAAGGTCAGCGTGAGCTATCCGCTTCTGTATGAAGACATGGAGCCGGGCGACACGATCCTGGTGAACAATGGCCTGCTGATCTTCCATGTCACGAAGGTGGACGGGCATGACATCCATACGGTCGTAGAGTGCGGCGGAACCATGTCCAACCGCAAGAGCATGAGCTTCCCGGGCAAGGTGATCCACCAGACCTATCTGTCCGAGCAGGACAAGTCGGACATCCTCTTCGGCATCCAGAACGGAGTCGATTTCGTGGCATGTTCCTTCGTGTCGGTGCGCCAGGACCTGATCGATGTGCATGAATTCATGGATGCCAACGGCGGCGATGGCATCGAGCTGATCGCCAAGATCGAGAACCAGTCGGGCTTCGACAACATCGAAGACATCTGTAAGGAATGCGATGGCATCATGGTCGCCCGCGGCGACATGGGCGTGGAGATCCCCTTCGAGCAGCTGCCGGCGATCCAGAAGAACCTGATCACCAAGTGCCGCATGCTGGGCAAGAGAGTCATCACTGCCACGGAGATGCTGGAGTCCATGATCAATAATCCGCGTCCGACCCGTGCTGAGACCTCCGACGTCGCGAACGCTGTCTATGACGGGACCAGCGCCGTGATGCTGTCCGGTGAGACGGCGGCCGGCAAGTACCCTGTCGAGGCGGTGAAGGCGATGGCCAGGATCGCGGAGGCGACCGAGAAGAATATTGACTATACGAAGCGTTTCCACGACGCTTCCTTCCTGATCAAGAATGATGTGGACGCCATCTCCCACGCGACCTGCGGCATGGCGATCGACATCAAGGCAAAATGCATCGTCGCCTGCACCATCTCCGGCATGACGGCGCGCATGGTCTCCAGGTTCCGCGGACCGGTGGACATCATCGGCATGACGACGGACGAGAGGACCTGGCGCAAGCTGGCGCTCTCCTGGGGCGTGAATCCGCAGATGAGCGAGTATTATCCGTCCACGGATGTTCTTTTCTACAGCGCGCTCAAGAACGCGATCAACACCATGAACCTGACGAAGGGAGATCAGATCGTCATTACCGGCGGTTATGTCAACGGCGAATCCGGCAACACCAACCTGATCAAGATCGAGAGAGTATAAAACGCCGGCACTGCCTGTGCCCGGTGAAGAGAATACAGCAACAGATCGAAGGAGACCGTTATGAGCGAAATGAACAGAAAGTACCAGATCGACACAGAAGAAAACCGTGCGTTTCTGAAGAGCCTGACAGAGGATCTGCTGAAGTTCGGGCACAGATTCCCCTCTCCCCAGGGATCCTCCTACTATCTTGGCGATGACGGAACTCCCTGGACGGACCGTCCCCGCGAGACCTTTGTCACCTGCCGCATGGCTCATTCCTACAGCATCGGACATTTCCTGGGACATCCGGGCAGCGAGGAGCTGATCGACGCGGCCCTGAAGGGACTCCAGGGAGAACTGAAGGATACGAAGAACGGCGGCTGGTATCCGGGGATCAGGGCGGACGGAACTCCCCTTCCCGGAAAGCTGTGCTATGCACATGCATTTGTGATCCTCGCGGCCACCTCATCCCTCCTTGCGGGAAGGCCCGGCGCGAAGGAGCTGCTGGATGAGGCCCTTGCCGCATATGACCGCTTCTACTGGGATGAGGAAGAGGGCATGGCATATGACACCTGGAATACGGAGTTCACAGTCCTGGATGACTACCGCGGACTGAACGCGAACATGCATACTGTGGAAGCCTTCCTGGCTGCGGCGGATGCTGCAGGGCTGGAGGAGTACAGAGTCCGCGCGGGCCGTATCATCGACAGAGTGCTGGGCTGGGCATCAAAGAACAACTGGAGGATCCCGGAACACTTCAGCAGCGACTGGGAGCCGGATCTGGAATGCAATAAGGACAGACCTGCGGATCAGTTCAAGCCCTACGGAGCAACCCCCGGACATGGCCTGGAGTGGAGCCGCCTGATCACCCAGTGGGCAGTATCGACCTTCAGGGAGGATACCGTATCCGCCGCACACTATGTGGAAGCGGCCGAGAATCTCTTCCTGCGCGCAGTGCAGGATGCATGGAACACGGACGGGGCTCCGGGCATCGTGTACACCACGGACTGGAACGGGGTGCCGGTGGTACATGACCGCATGCACTGGGTCCTCGCGGAAGGGATCAACACGGCGGCGACGCTGTACCGGGTGACCGGAAAGCAGGTCTATGCGGATTATTATGCACAGTTCATGGAATATCTGGATGATAAGGTAGTGGACCATGTGAATGGTTCCTGGTTCCACCAGATGGACCGTGACAATCATGTGATCGGAACGGTATGGCCTGGCAAGAATGATCTGTATCATGCGCTTCAGGCAACGCTGATCCCGTATTACAGACCGGGCGTATCCATCGCGCTGGCTGTGAAGAATCAGGATTGTGAATAAACACATGGAAACACATTGTCATTTGGAGAGGCGGGGTGTCAGATGGGCAATTTTGAGATTCTAAGACAGCGTAAGGAATTAAAGAAGAGAAGTCATCAGATCGTACGCAGTCATTATCTGGTTCTTCTCTTCCTGACACTGGTAGTGATCCTGTTCGGTACGGAATTCACCTACATCAAGGAAAACTGGGGTGAGAATCCCTTCTTCGGCCGAGAAGCCGAAGAGGATACAGATGACGTGGGCTCTATTCTCGACAGCGATTCGGTGCTGAGTGATATCATGCAGGGCAGGATGTCCGAAGGCGAGGCTGTGTCAGAGCAGCTGGAAGGGGAGATCAAAGAGAGGGGGGACACAAGCAAGGTGCTGGGACGGACCAGAGGCGTCTTCTCACAGCTTGTGAATATGGCCTCCTCCGGCAAGTTCTATTCTTCGGCGGCAAGGACTCTCTTCTCGGTCGTAAAGTCTGAGACCCTCGTGGGCGTGATCTTCATCCTGATCAGCTTCTTCTGGTATATTGCGGTCTATTTCCTGATCCGGAATATGATATCGGTGATCTACCGAAGGGTGCTGCTCCTGTTGCGCATCTATGAGAACATCACTCCCGGGGATATACTGCATTTTGTCGCGGTGCGGAAATGGGTCAAGGCAGCCTGGGTGATGCTGGTGATGGATATCTACCACGCACTGTGGTATCTGACTGTCATAGGCGGCCTCATTAAGTCCTATTCCTACTTCGCGGTGCCCTACATCATTGCGGAGAATCCGGATCTGAAGTCCAATGAAGCGATCACCCTGTCCAGAAAGATGATGGACGGCTATAAACTGGAGCTCCTCCTGTACCAGGTCACGATGATCGGCTGGCACATTCTGGGAGCGATCACCTTCAGTGTCTCTGAATACGCATATGGCGTGGCGTACAGGACCGCCTGTGAGACGGAGTTCTACACGAAAGTCCGCGAAGCGGCGATCCGCAATCAGATCGATGGCTGGGAGCTGCTGTGCGACAGGTACTTATATGAGAAGGCCGACAAGATCGAGCTCTATGAGACCTACTTTGACGTAGTCGATGAGATCACCCTGATCCATGAGCAGAAGATGGAGCTGACCGGATACCGCAAGGTCCTGGCCGACTGGTTCGGAATCTGGTGGGGTTCTCTGGCTGACAAGAAGAAGTACGATGAGCTGGAAGGCAGGAAGTACGCGATCGTGCACTACCGGATGTGCATGGATGGGAAGGCCTATCCCCAGTGGCTCAATCCGCTGTGGCGCAGGAAAGAGATCTCAAAGGTGGGACACGTTTCATTCCTCCGCAACTACTCCATCTGGACACTCTTCCTTCTGTTTATCAGCTTCTCCTTCATCGGATGGTCGTGGGAGGTGGCCCTGCACTTTATGCAGGCAGGTGAATTCGTAAACCGCGGTACCCTTCTGGGACCCTGGCTTCCGATCTATGGATCCGGCGGCGTGATCGTCCTGATGCTGTGCTCGCGCTTCCGCAAGAATCCTGCTCTGGAGTTTATCACAGCTGTCATTCTGTGCGGCACGCTGGAATACTTCGCAGGATGGTATCTGGAGACAAAGTTCCACCGCAGATGGTGGTCCTATGATGGTTATTTCCTGAATCTGCACGGCAGAATCTGTGCGGAAGGCCTGCTGGTATTCGGCGTGGGCTGCTGCCTTGTGGTCTACCTGATCGCGCCGCTGTTCGACATCCTGCTGTCCAGGATCAAGAGCAGCATCCTGATCCCGATCTGTATCGTACTGGCAGTCCTGTTCGGAGCGGACCAGATCCACTCCAGCTTCCACCCGAACATGGCCAAGGGCGCCGTGGAACAGAAGCCTGTGGAGACAGGAGGCTCTGAGACGGGAGGCTCTGAGGCGGGAGGCCCTGAGACAGAAGCATCCGCCACATAGAGCAGCAGGCTGAGGGGATCCCGGGACAGAACTGATCCGGAGATGAAACAGGCCGGTTTATACCGGCTGCAGGCAGCAGGCGGTGCAATGCCGTCTGCTGCTTTTTTGTAGATACACACACTTTTCTGACAGCTTGCCCGGGAGTACAATATCTGTAAGACACAGAATTCGCTTCTGCATCAGCTGCAGAGCCTGGAGGTGGATCATGGGAGAGACGGGGAGAGACAGACGCATGAAAAAGCTGCGAAGATGTCTGCTGTTCATTGCATGCTGGATACTGCCGGTTTTCTTTTCTGCGGGCTGCAGCACCCAAAAGCAGCCGGCAGATGAGACAGAGGCAGGCAGGAATCTGGTGGTCGGATTCTCCCAGCTTGGCAGTGAGAGTGCCTGGCGTCTCGGCAATACGGCAAGCATGGAACAGGCAGCAAAGGAACACGGTATCTCCCTGATGATGGAGAACGGGATGCAGAAGCAGGAGAAGCAGATCAATGCCATCCGTTCATTTATCGCGTATCAGGTCGACGTGATCGTCTTTGCGCCTATCGTGGAAGACGGCTGGGCCAATGTCCTGCAGGAGGCGCGGGACGCGAAGATCCCGGTGATCATGATGGACCGGGTCATCAATACCGCGGATTCGGACCTGTACGACGCGTATATCGGGCCGGATCACTATATGGAAGGGGTAAACGCGGCGAAATTCCTCCTGAAAAAGGCGGAAGAGATGCCTCAGGAGACCATACACATCGTGGAACTGTCGGGGACGGACGGATCCAGTCCTATGCTGCGAAGGTTCCGGGGATTCCACGATCTGATAGACGGGGATGAGCGGTTTGAGGTACTGGCAACCGTCTCCGGAGACTTCCTGCGCTCAAAGGGCAGAAAATGCATGGAGAATCTTCTGGCCCGATACGGAGACGAGATCGACGTCCTTTATTCGCACAATGACGCGATGACGCTCGGTGCGATCGAGGCCATGGAGGAGCAGGGAATCAGACCGGGAGAGGATATCGTGATCATCACGGTAGACGGGGAGCAGGCAGCGGTCGATCTGCTGAAGGAAGGCAAGATCAACTGCGTAGTGGAGTGCTCTCCCAAATTGGGAGAAGCGGTGATGGATCTTGCAGAGAAGATGGTGAACGGGGAAGAGTATCCGAGGAATACCCATCCGGAGGAGAGCGTTTTCACCGAGTACGATGATCTGAGTAATCTTGGCCCGAGGGGATACTGATGAAGAAGGAACGCAGGCAGAGTATTGAGAATCGACTCAATTTTACCACGAGGTTTCTCGTGGCTGTGCTTCTGCTGCCTGCGGCAGCCAGTCTCCTGGTCCTTGCATTTTATACACTGTGGATCCACCAGTCTACGGATGCCATCAGCAGGATCGCCGAACTGAGGCCGATCGTAGAGGAGAATATACCGGAGCAGACCTGGTCGGTCATCGCGGGGAGAAATACATTTGATGACTGCGGCGTATACGATTCGATCGAGAGTGTAAATGAATCGATGGACAGTTACATGAGGCGCAGCAGCAGTACTGAGATCCTGGTTGCGAGAAGGACCATGGATACGCTTCGCTCATACGTTGAGCAGATTGAACAGAAGATGAGCGATGATTCGGTACCGGTTTCTTCCAGTGAGGAGACGCTGGAGGAGGTCCGCTCTGTCGCGAGCCTCATCGGTGATATGCTGGCTTCCTTTATTGAACAGGAGATCATGCGGGTCAATGCCAGAAATACATCCCTGCAGAGACTCTCGATCATTATTCTGGTACTTGGTATCCTGATCCTGACCTTTTCTGTATTCTTTGCCAGGCGTGCCCGTGCAGCGCTGGTGCGGTCGGTCCATGAGGCGATCGACCGGCTTCAGCAGTTTACCAGGGAATTTGCGTCAGGTAATCTGCAGGCAAGGGCATCACCGGCCCTTGTGGAAGAACTGTCTGACCTGACGAATGATGTAAACGTGATGGCAGAGCAGATGGGCAACCTGATCGAACAGAACCGCAGGGAGCAGGAGAACCTGAAGAAAGCAGAGCTTCGCACGCTTCAGGCCCAGGTGAATCCCCATTTCCTGTACAATACGCTGGACACGATCGTCTGGGCGGCCGAATCGGGCAAGGACGAGGAAGTCGTCGTTCTGACCAAGTCGCTGAGCGATTTCTTCCGCAGCTCCCTCTCCTCCGGTGAGGACTGGGTAACGGTCGCGCAGGAGATCCGGCATCTGAACGGGTATCTCTCCATTCAGAAGATCCGTTACCGTGACATCCTGAATTATGAGGTGGAGATAGCGCCGGAGATGGAACAGTACGTCATGCTGAAACTGCTGCTGCAGCCTCTGGTGGAAAATGCACTGTACCACGGTATCAAGTACCGAAGGGGCGGAGGAAGCATCCGGGTACGCGGATGGCTCGAAAACAGCATGCTCTGCTTTACCGTACAGGATACCGGTGTGGGCATGACGCAGGAGAAGCTGGATGAAGTCATGGAGTCCATGAAGACTGGAAAGATACGTCGCAGAGATCCCAACGAGCCGGAGGCGGGCGGCGGTTTTGGCCTGTACAATGTCGACCAGAGGATCCGTCTGTACTACGGACAGGACGAAGGGATTCTGATCAGGAGCGGAAGCGGTGGGACAACTGTCAGCTTCAGCGTTCCGGTTCATCAGGGGGAGGCGCAGCAGTGATGAAAGTATTTCTGGTGGATGATGAGATTGCTACAAGAGAAGGGATAAGGAACTCTTCTCTGTGGGAGGGAGGGGAGTATTCGCTGGTCGGTGAGGCGCCGGATGGAGAGATCGCCCTTCCCATGATCTATGAAGAGAAGCCGGATATTGTGATTACGGATATCAGGATGCCATTTATGGACGGGCTTGCGCTGAGCCGCGCCATCAAAAGGAGTATGCCCTGGATCCATATCGTGATCCTGTCCGGCTACAGCGACTTTATCTATGCCAAGCAGGCAATCTCCCTGGGGGTGGAGGAATACCTCCTCAAACCGGTGACCGCCGATGAGCTTCGGACCGTCCTTGACAGGATCGGGGATAAGATTCAGGAAGAGAACAGTCTGAGGACCAATGCCCATGTCTTCCAGAACCGCATGGCATCGGGCATGCGGTTCGTGCAGGATAAGCTGCTGCAGTCTATCATCAATTCTCCGCAGAGTGAGGAGGAAGTCCGCAAGACAACAGAACAGATGGAGAACCTTGGGATCAGTCTGGCAGCCGGGTGCTACACCATTGCGGAGGTCAGCTGTACGCTCCCGGAGGGCGGGTCCGAGGAATGCTTCAGAATTCTGCTGCAGCTTACGGACGGAAGCGGCGGCATGATCCTGCTGTGTACCTTCAACGGCGGAGTGAGGGCACTGGTCATGGGAAGCAGCCGGGAGGACGTGGAGGAACGGGCCTATACATTTGCCTCCGCGGCCCTCTATACGCTGGAACAGAGCCATGCGAAGAATATCCTGATCACCATCGGGGAGATGTGCACGGAGCTTTCTGGAATCTATGAGTCCATGCGCTCTGCGAGACATATCCGGTATATGGCGCAGAAGCGTCCGGAGCATGAGAGGATGCAGATCATCGGGATCCAGGAGATCGACGACGCCCCGCCGGCCTTTCAGGACCTGGAGATACAGCCACTGTATGAACAGCTGCGCTACGCGACAGCGCAGGAATTCCCATCGGTATTCCAGGAATATGCCTACTCGCTGCAGGGAGCGGAGGTGAATCCGGAAGGGACCAGAGAATACCTGAAGATGGAAGGCATCATGACGGCGGCCCGCATTGTCCGTGAGGCCGGGGGAGAAGCCGGGGCAGTCCTGGACCGTCAGGATTACGAGACTGTGATCAACCAGGCACCCTGGGAGTCCACATACAATGCACTGATATCTCTTCTGAGGCAGGCGCTGGAGTACAGAGAGAGCACCACGCAGGCATACGGCAATACAGCTGTAATACGGGCGCAGCAGTACCTGGCGCACAACTTCACGGACCCGAACCTGATGCTGCAGGACGCGGCGAAAGCGGCAGGTATGTCCAACAGCAGGTTTTCCACGGTCTTTTCTCAGGAAACGGGAATGTCCTTTACCAATTATCTTACAGGGCTCCGGATCTCCAAGGCCAAGGAACTGCTCAGGGCAACCGACATGCGTTCCTCCCAGATCTGCTATGCGGTCGGATACAACGACCGGCATTATTTCAGCTATATCTTCAAGAAAAATGTCGGCATGACTCCGAGTGAATACCGGAATGAAAACAAACCAAAATGATGCGGATAAAATAAAAACAAACCAAAAGAATATACAATTTAACCAAAACAGGATTCCGCAATTCTCAAATGGGTGAAAAATCAACCAATTCAGAATCATAAACAATTGATGATTTCGTCAGATTGTCCTATGCTGTACCTATCAGTTGAGCTGTGTGGTGCAGCATTCTTTTTTGTAGGGAGGTATCAGTATGAGAAAACTTACAGCAATTGTTCTGACTGCAGCAATGTGCATGGGACTTGCGGCTCCGGCTATGGCGGACATTAAGGTCGCTTTCTCCCAGATCGGACAGGAATCTGACTGGCGTACCGCTAACACCGATTCCATCAACGGAACCATCGAGGCTCATGAGGGCTGGGAACTGATTTATGACGATGCACAGCAGAAGCAGGAGAACCAGATCAAGGCTCTTCGCAACTTCATCACCCAGGGCGTAGATTACATCCTGTTCACCGGCGTTGTTTCCACCGGATGGGAAGAAGTTCTCGCTGAAGTAAATGAAGCAGAGATCCCGCTGATCCTGGTCGACAGACTTCCGGACTGCATCGATGATATTGACTATGTAGCTGCATTCGGCGGAGACTTCGTAGAAGAGGGACGCCGCCAGGTAGCATGGGCAGGCGAGTATCTCAAGAGCGTGGGACGTGACAACGAAGATGTCAACGTTGTTATCATGGAAGGTACAACGGGCGCTTCCGCACAGACCGGACGTACCGAGGGCAACCTGGCAGCTATGGAAGAGTATCCGTTCCTGAAGCTGGTCGGACAGCAGACCGGTAACTTCACCCGTGCTGAAGGCCAGGCGGTTATGGAGAGCTGGCTGAAGTCCATCGACAAGATCGATGTCCTGATCGCACAGAACGACGACATGGCTCTCGGCGCAATCGACGCTATCAAGGCTGCAGGCCTTGTTCCCGGCAAAGACATCATCATCGTAGGCTGCGACTCCGTCAAGGCTGCTTTCGAAGCAATCGTAGCAGGCGAGATGAATGCTACCATCGAGTGCACACCTCTGTATGGCCCGTTCGTAGAGAGCTGCATCGAGTCCCTGGAAGCTGGCGAAGAGATGAGCAAGGAAGTCATCCATCCGGAAGAAGGCGTCTATGATATGGAAGGCGGAATCGACCTTGGTACCGTCACATCTGTAGCCGCTGCGGATGTCATCGACGAGCGCGTATATTAATTCACAGGCTCACAATAACCGGTCAGGTCACTGATCTGAAGAGCTGCTGAATAGATACTGAGACAGGGCGGTGGCTTTCACCGCCCTGTTTTCCGATAGACAACGCCACACCAAGGAGGTAGGAACTTGCCGGAAGATATTATCCTTGAAATGAAAGAGATCGAAATAGCGTTTCCCGGCGTCAAGGCACTGGACAAAGTAGATTTTACGCTTCGAAAAGGTGAGGTTCACTCCCTCCTGGGAGAAAACGGCGCCGGAAAATCCACACTGATCAAATGCCTGACCGGGGTTAATCACAAAGATGCCGGTCAGATTCTTCTGGAAGGCCGGGAGATCAGTCCGACCAGTCCGCAGCAGGCAATGGAGCTGGGAATCTCCACCGTGTTCCAGGAGATCAACCTCTGCCCGAATCTGACGGTCGCGGAGAACATATTCATCGGACGTCAGCCCATGAAGAGAGGGCAGATCGACTGGAAGACCATTAACAGGAGAGCAGACGAGCTCATGGCCAGATTCCATCTGGACATTGATGTCACGCGTCCGCTGTCCTTCTATTCAACTGCGATCCAGCAGATGGTCTCGATCGCGCGGGCAGTTGATGTACAGGCGAAGATCCTGATCCTGGACGAGCCCACATCCTCGCTGGACGACAATGAAGTCCAGCTCCTGTTTGAGGTCATGAGGGATCTGAAGAAGGATGGAATGGGTATCATCTTCATTACCCATTTCCTGGATCAGGTTTATGAGATATCAGACAGGATGACGATCCTTCGCAACGGCCATCTGGTCGGCTCCTACGGGATCAATGAACTGAACAAGGTCCAGCTGGTCACGGAGATGATCGGTAAGGACATTGACGTGATTTTCAACCTGAAGAGGGCGGACGTGAAGCCGGACGCACCCTACATGCTGGAGGCGGAGCACATCGGAGTCCCCGGGAAGGTGAAGGACATCAGTGTCAACCTGAAGGAAGGCGAGCTTCTCGGATTCGCGGGCCTGCTGGGCAGCGGGCGAACCGAGACGGCGGAGATGCTGTTCGGCGCGGAGAAGACGGCGCAGGGAACGATCAAAAAGAAAGGCAGAGTTATCAATCTGAAGAATCCGCATGCTGCTATCATGGAGCGGATCGCCTTCTGTCCGGAAGACCGCAAGGTGGACGGCATCATAGGGGATCTGTCCATCCGTGAGAATATCATGCTGGCGGTACAGGCAAGGCGTGGTTTCCTGCATCCCATGTCAAGAGCGGAACAGGAGAAGCTGGCAGACAAATACATCAAGGCCCTCGGGATCGCGACCCCGGATGCGGAGAAGAAGATCTCGGAGCTGTCCGGCGGCAACCAGCAGAAAGTGATCCTGGCCAGATGGATGGCGACGGAACCGGATGTCCTGATCCTGGATGAGCCGACTAGAGGTATCGATGTCGGCGCCAAGGCTGAGATCCAGAGACTTATGCTGGAGATGTGCAATGACGGTGTGTCCGTTATCTTTGTCAGTTCCGAACTGGATGAGATCATCCGCTGCTCCAACCGGATCGTCATCATGCGTGACCGCCAGAAGGTGGCAGAGGTAGACGGGGATACCTGCACGCAGCAGGATATCCTGAGCATCATCGCGGAAGGCTCCGCGGCAGGGAAGGCAGAGGAGGTCAGCGTATGAAAAAGAAAGCATTCAATCTGTCTGCGCTCACCAGGTCCAAGATCACCTGGGCGGTAGTCGCGGAACTCCTCATTCTTCTGGTATGCTTTGTCATCCGCCCCGACTTCTTCTCGATCAGCATCCAGCCGTCGACCGGCGTGCTGTACGGAAGCCTGATCGACATAGTAAACCGCTCCGCGGAGATCAGCATCATCGCGATGGGCATGACCCTTGCGATCGCCCTGGGCGGAACGGATCTGTCTGTCGGCGCCCTTGTAGCAGTTTCCGGCGCCATGGCTCTGAAGCTGATGCGCTGGGATGTTCTGGAATATGTGACTCCGGGCGACTATACAGTCAAGCCCTTCTGGATGGCGATCCTGTTCCCGCTTCTCACCTGCACGGTGATGGGACTGTTCAACGGATTTCTGATCGCCAAAGGCGGCATGCAGCCGTTCATCGCGACGCTGATCCTGATGGTAAGCGGACGCGGAATCGCGCAGATCCTGACGAACGGAAAGCAGTTCACCACGATGTACTCACCCTTCCGCGTAATCGGCCAGGGAAACCTCGGACCGATCCCCATGCCGATCGTCATCATGACGGTGGTATGTGTACTGATGGCGTTGTTCGTGCGGAAAACGGCCTTCGGCACCTTCGTTGAATCGGTCGGCGTAAACCGCAGCGCCAGCCGGCTCTCCGGAATCAGCTCCGATGCGGTCATCATGATCGTGTACTCGATCACCGGCTTCCTGTCCGGTATCGCAGGGCTGATCTATTCCAGCCGCATCATGTCGAATGACTCCAACAACGCGGGTATCAACTATGAGATGGACGCGATCCTGGCAGTCGTCATCGGCGGAACTGCCATGACGGGAGGCAAATTCAGTCTGCTGGGAACTCTGATCGGTTCCATCATCATCCGCACGATCGTAACATTTGTCTATTACTTCGGAATTGTCGCGGAAGCAACGATGGCATTCAAAGCGCTGATCATCGCAGTCGTCATTATCCTGCAGAGTGAACCGGTGCGTGAGTATTTCGCCCGTCGTTCTGAGAAGCGCGCAAGTCTGAAGCAGGGTTGAGGAAAGGAGGCACATTCATGGAAGCAACCGGAAGGAAGCGGCAGAGCCTTCTCTCCCGCATAATGAACCCGAAATACATCATGGTCTACGCGACCGTCGGAATCTTTCTGATCATTTATATCTTTGGCGCCATCAACTACGCAGACGCCGGTTTCCTGACACTGCGTACCCTGATCATCAGTATGTTCACTGAGAACGCTTACTACGGGATCAGTGCAGTGGGTATGACGATGGTACTGATCACAGGCGGCATAGACCTGTCGGTCGGCGCGGTATCTTCCCTGACCGGCATGCTGATCGCATACGGCGTCGCGCGGATGAACCTGCATCCCTTTGTATGCCTTGCCTTTGCCCTGGTAGTTGGCGTAGGCCTGGGCGCTGTCATGGGAGCGGCCATTCATTACCTGAGTGTACCGCCGTTTATCATGACACTGACGGGAATGTTCCTGACCAGAGGCGTCTGCTCGCTCATCAGCCGGGAATCGATCGAGATCAACAATGATCTGATCGATGCGCTGGCAGGTTTCAAAATCTATCTGAAGTGGTGGAATGAAGACGGAGAGTGGGCGAAGATCAAACCGATCTGTTACATCAACTTCAATCTGCTGCTGTTTATCATCATGATCATCGTCGGTACGATCCTGCTGCAGCGCACCCGCTTCGGGCGGAACGTATACGCGATCGGCGGAAATGAACAGTCCGCGAAGCTGATGGGACTTCCCGTAGCGCGCACGAAGATCCTGGTGTACGCATTCAACGGATTCTGTTCGGTACTGGCAGGATTTGCCTATGTCCTGTACGTCAAGAGCGGATGGAACCTCGCACTGCAGGGCGGTGAGCTTGAGGTCATCACCTGCGCTGTTATCGGAGGTACGCTGATGACAGGCGGCGTAGGCTATATGATCGGAACACTGTTCGGCGTACTGCTGAAGTCAGCGATCCCGGCACTGATCACATTCAACGGCAATCTGCTGTCCTGGTGGGGCAAGATCGCGACCGGAGCCCTGCTTCTGATCTTTATCTTCATCCAGAGAGTTGTCGTACTGTACAGCGACAGAAAGAAGCAGGAATAAGAAACAGAAATAAGTTCCGTAAATGCCTGTCAAAAAAAGAGACTGCCACTCTGATATGCTCCCTTTTAGGTAGACAAGCAAAATAACAAAAGCTTGCTATCTAGAGGGGAGCATTTTATATGGAGAAGAAACTGTTCAAACCGGAGGT
>CACXAT010000011.1 GCA_902765725.1 uncultured Lachnospiraceae bacterium
AGCTGCCGTCAGATCCATCTCCTCCATGTCCAGTGTAATACTGACATGATGTTTTGCTCCGGAAAGTTTGGACAATAAGCAGACCGTCTCGACATGCACCGTATGCGGGAACATGTCGACCGGCTGTACTTTCTCAAGCCGGTACCCGCCTTCGCACAACAGCTTCAGGTCTCTGGCGAGGGTGGCACTGTCGCAGCTGACGTAGACCACACGCTCCGGAGCGGTCCGCAGGATCGTGTCGACTACGATTCTGTCCAGGCCCTTGCGGGGCGGGTCAACCACGATCACATCCGGCTTCTCCAGCTCTCCCGCGATATCCTCTGCCTTTCCAACGATAAACTCGCAGTTGCGGATATGATTCAGCTCTGCATTCTTCTTCGCATTGCGTATGGCATCCGGTATCACTTCGACTCCGGTCACCTTCCCTGCCTTCTGCGCCAGGAAGAGAGATATGGTCCCGGTCCCGCAGTACAGATCCCATACCTTCTCCTGTCCGGTGGGGTCCGCATAGGCCAGTGCCGTTTCGTAGAGTACCCGGGTCTGGGCAGGATTCACCTGATAAAATGATTTCGATGATATTCGATATGTCAGCCCGCCTATCCGGTCCTCAATATAGTCCTCGCCAAACAGTGCCCGGCTTCCGCCTCCCAGGATTACGTTTGTCTTCGCCTTATTGATATTCAGAACGATACTTGTCAGGCGATCGCCAAGAGCCGCGATCAGGGCTTCTGTCAGCCGCTCTTCCTCCGGCAGTCTGTCCGCGGCAGCTACGATCACCACCATCAGCTGTCCTGTCGCAAAGCCCGCCCGGGTCATTACGTGGCGGATCAGTCCCTTCCCGGTCTCTTCGTCATATGCGCTGACGTGATACTTCTCCATCCAGGCGAGAACCGTCTCCAGAACGATCTGGTTTTCCTCTATCCCTATTACACATCGACGATTGTCGATAATTGAATGTGTGCGTCCTGCGTAGAATCCGGATATGGGTTTTCCGTCCCTGCCCTGCCCGACCGGGAACTGCGCCTTATTGCGGTATCCCCATGGGTGATCCATGCCGATGATGGGGAAGAATACTCCATCCATACCGCCCTTGATACGATGCTCATCGATCTGAAATCCGCCGATCCGTTTCAGATTGCTGAGAACCTTCTGCTCCTTCAGCCGAAGCTGTGCCGCATAGCTCATCTCCTGGATCTGACATCCTCCGCAGGCTCTTGCGGCAGGGCACACCGGAGCGACCCGGTCCGGGCTGGGACACAGCACCTCTTCCGTGCGGGCGTAGGCATAGTTCTTCTTAACCTTCACGATCCTCGCCCGGACCTGGTCCCCTACCACCGAGTCCTTAACGAATAGGGCCATGCCTTCAGCATGGCCTATTCCCAGTCCTTCGTCGGACATGTCTTCGATTGTGATCTCGACAATATCGTTCTTTTTCAAACGCTCTACCTCTCGTCCGGGATGTACATGTCATCCCGCTGTCTGTTTTACCATTCGCTGGTCTTGCGGAAATTGGAATCCAGAAGCCGGTTGAAGCCCAGCCACTCATCCGCTCCGTGGGTCCTGGCTGCAGCGAGGATCTCCTTGATTGTCTCCAGTCTGGCATCTGTATTGTCCGCCAGATTCAGCGCCATCGCCTCCGCAAGGGCCGGCTTCTTCGGGCTGCCGTATTCAAGCTCACCGTGGTGTGCCAGAATGCAGTGCTGCAGTTCGCTGCAGAGCCTGTGCGGGAATCCGGGGATCCGTCTGCACGCGGAGCCGATCAGTTCGCTTCCCATAATGATATGGCCCAGCAGCTGTCCGTCATCCGTATAGTCATTTGCCGGGAAATTGGAGATCTCCTTCAGCTTTCCCACATCATGGAAGGCCGCTGCCGTGAGCAGAAGATCCCTGTTCAGATATTCATACTGGGCACAGTAGTAATCGCACAGTTTCACAACGGACAGTGTATGCTCGCACAGTCCTCCGACAAAGCTGTGATGTATGGTCTTGGCCGCAGAATGCTGGCAGAAGGCACTCTCGAAGGAAGGATCCTTGAAATACTTGTCGATCAGTGCCCTCAGCCACTGGTTCTTCACCGAATCGAGGATCTGTGTCAGTTCCCCGTACATGTCCTTCGTGTCTCTCTCACTGACCGGCAGATAATCCTCCGGTACGTACTCACCCGCGCGGGCAACCCTGACCCTCTTGATATTCAGCTGCAGATTATTCTGAAAGCTGGTCACCTCTCCGACCACATAGATGTAATCCAGCGGCGCAAATTCTTCGATTCCGGTGGAATTCGGATCCCAGATCTTGCAGTCGATCGATCCGGTCTTATCCTGCAGTGTAACGTTCTCGTATTCCTTTCCCGCCTTCGAGGTCGCTGTCTGTCTGTGTCTGCACAGATATACTCCTCCGACCTGATCTCCCTCTCTCAGCGTTTCAATATATTTCATTTTAAGTCCTTCCTAATCAGGATCTGTATATGCCCCTGACAGCAGTCCGTATCTATCTGCCAACCATCTTACCACGCCAGAACGTTTACGAAAAGTCATCTCTGCTGAGCAAGTCCGCAAATGGCCTGTTTCTGCCCGATACCGGAGACTGCAGATAGTCAGAGCGTATCTCTTTCTCGGCCCTTCCGATCTCCTCCTGCAGGTCCGCTGCGGAGTATCTTCTGGCCCCTGCGCCCCAGATGATCAGCTGCTCGGCGTTATCACTGGTCGCTACGGTGATATCGAACTCAGAGCCCATTCTGTGAACGGCCTTTTCTATGTAGCGGTCGGCAGTTTCCGCCTCTTTGGTATATACGATATAGATATCGTGATATTTCTCGACTCTCTGTGTTCCGCCCGGAACCCTGTAGGCGTCAAACACCAGGATCACACTGGTCTGTGTGAACCCCTGATAGTTGCTGAGTATCTCAGCCAGCTTTGTCCTGGCCGCGTTCAGTTCCTTTCCTGCCAGGCTGCGCAGCTGCTCCCATGCATAGATGATGTTGTATCCGTCTACCAGCAGAATCGGTTCCTTCTTCTCCACCTTCCGCGGTCTGTGCATCCCTGTGGGGCCGTGCCTTCCGCCTCCGAAGAAGTTCTCTTTGTATCCTCCCAGATCCTTTCTCACGATCTTGCCGTAGGTCCTCTCAAAGATCGCCTGAAGTTCTTCGGCGGACGCCTCGTGGCGGCGGTAATTCTCGAATCCACTCTGCCAGTCCTCCGCCTGTGGTCCGTCCGCTCCCACGGCAGGATCCGGATCGGCATCTCTGGAAGACAGAAGCGGAACGTGTGCCATCCCGTCGACCTCGTCCCAGGGGACTTCAAATCCCGCTCCATGGGCGCAGAAGACAGACCATGTCGGATTGCGAAGGTCACGCTCCGGCTCATAAGCGAATCTCTCGATCACTTCCTCCGGGTTGTGACAGGGCCCGTAGCCGCGCATTTTCAGGGTGAGCGCTCCGCGCCCCGAGGTATAGGCCCTCACATCCGCCTGGTAGTTGCGCATGGTTGAGACCGGCGCGTAGCCTGTGATGCGGGCAAATGTGCCGTCCGTCTCAGGGGCATCCGCATGGCCCGCAAAATTGCCTATGTCAAGGATGGCCCTGCCGATCTGTGCAGCCGGTATGTCCAGAACGAAATCATAGTAGGGCTCCAGCAGCACGCTCTCACATTTCATAAGACCCTGCCGCAGAGCGCGTCTCCCGGCCTGGCGAAAGTCTCCGCCCACTGTATGTTTGATATGGGAGCGGCCCGAGACCAGTGTCACCCGGACATCCGTCAGCTCGCTTCCCGTAAGGACTCCGACCTGCCGGTGCGCCTTCAGCATGTTCAGGATCAGCCTCTGCCAGTGCCTTGCGAGGATATCCGTAGAGCAGGCGCTGTCATACTGGATCCCCGATCCCTTCTCACCGGGTTCCAGCACCAGATGCACCTCCGCATAGTGGCGCAGGGGTTCAAAATGTCCGACGCCCTCCGCGCTGCTGCATATCGTTTCTTTATATACGATCCGGCCCTCGCCGAAGGAGACCGGCACATTGTACCTGCTCTGAACGATGGACTGGAGGATCTGCGTCTGGACCTCTCCCATGACCCGGATATGGATCGCCCCGCTGCGGTCATCCAGCCTGGGTTCGATCTCGGGGATCTCCTCTGACAGCTCCCTCATCTTTCCGTACATCTGCAGCCGGTCGATGCTGTCCGGCCAGATCAGGTCATAGGACAGGACCGGTTCCGTAAGGGTCTCCCCCGTCCCGGCGAACGCCCCGTAGGTCTGTGAGCAGAAGGATTCATTCAGTCCGGTCACGGCCACGATCTGGCCTGCGGACACTTCCTCCGCCGCTGTAAACTTCTCTCCAGAATACAGACGGATCTGCGTTATCTTCTCCGCCGGGCCTCCCGGCGCGGGGGCGTCTTTTTCAGAGGCCGCATCATCAAAAGACAGACTGTCCTGTGCAGTCTCAGAGTCTGTCTCCTCGCTTCGCGCAGGTGCGTCAAGATTGCCTGAGATAAGGCTCCGCACCTTCATGCTGCCGCCTGTCAGCTTCAGCCAGGTCAGGCGGTTTCCTTTTTCATCCCTCGAGATCTTATAGCAGAGCGCCCCGAATTCGTCCGAATACTCCTTCGTCCTGGCAAAATAAGCGATGCCGTCTATCAGCTCCTGCACGCCTTCCATCTTCAGGGCCGAACCGCCGTAGACCGGAAACAGCTCCCGCTGCTCATACAGCTGCCTGACCGCGTCATCCGTTACCGTACCGCTCTCCAGATAACTCTCCAGCACGGTCTCCGAGCACATCGCGATCTGCTCGCACAGATCCGGATCCTTCTCCTGCCACCCCTGAAAGGAGATACAGTGCTCGTCCAGATGCTCCTGCAGATCCCTCTCCACACGCTGCAGATCCGCGCCATCCTGATCCATCTTATTGACAAAGATCAGTGTCGGCAGCTGATAGCGCTCCAGAAGCTTCCACAGCTCCAGTGTGTGTCCTGTCACACCGTCGGCAGCGCTGATCAGCAAAAGCGCCATATCCGCCACCGCCAGCGTCCGCTCTGTCTCCGCAGTAAAGTCCACATGGCCCGGCGTGTCCAGCAGGGTTATGTCCCTGTCATGCATGCGCAGACGCGCCATCTTGGAGAAGATGGTGATCCCCCGGCTTCTCTCCAGCTCGTGCGTATCCAGAAATGAATCCTGATGATCGACCCGCCCTGCCTTGCGGATCGTGCCCGTCAGGTAGAGAAAACTCTCTGACAGTGTAGTCTTCCCCGCATCCACTGCTGCAAGGACAGCCAGATTCACGCAACTGCTTTTCATTGAATTCTCCCTTCCCCTCTGATGCTTCTGCAGGATTTTAGATTGATTTTAACGTAAGCACTGATCTTTCGCAATGTCATATAATATTCTGACAAATCAGACGAATAATGTTATACTGACTGCAGGGTATCCTGCTGCAGATCATGATGGACTCAGTATACCGGCTTGCGGTCGTCAGCAGCAGTCATTCTGTAACCGGCAGTAATAAGGAGAAGGTCCGGGCATGGCAGAAAAGCAAAGGATTCTGATCGTTGATACAGACGAAAAACTGACAGCGCAGATCACAGATGCGCTCACGAAAGAGAATTATGAGACCATGATGGTCAATGACCTCACATCCAACATTGATCCATGTGAGTTCTTCCGTCCTGACCTGATCGTATTCGACCCGGTCATCAGCGGAAGCGATCCCTATCAGAGACTGCAGAAGTTCTGGAATACCTACAGGATCCCCACACTTGTAATCAGCAAGAAGGATGACGTGATCTCCAAGGTGATCAGTCTGGAGATGGGGGCGGACGACTATCTGGTCAAGCCCTTCGACATGCGTGAATTCCTGGCAAGGATACACGCTCTCCTGCGCCGTTCCCTCCTCAGCATGCGGACGCTGAGATCCGGTGTCGATACGGTGGAATATCCCGATCTCAGGATCAGCCTGAATAACTATTCCGTTTACTACAAGGGCAAGAAGACAGCAATGCCGCCTAAGGAGATCGAGCTTCTGTATTTCCTTGCAAGCTCGCCCAACCAGGTATTTACCAGGGATCAGCTCCTGAGCCATATCTGGGGATATGACTACGCCGGCGATACCCGTACGGTGGATGTACATATAAAGCGCCTGCGCCGGAAACTTCCGGCAACAGACGCCTGGTCGATCGCAACTGTGTGGGGAATCGGCTATAAGTTCCAGGTCAATTCCTGACCCGGCTCCTGCCGGTCATCCGCATTCTCAGCCTCTCATCTTTCCCGGAGTCAGCGAGACATTCTCCGCTCCGAACTTCTCCTCAAGGCTGCGGATCATACTCTCGGGAAGATACATCTTCTGTGCAAAGGACAGATTCTTCACACTTCTTGGATTCTCTACATAGATAGAGATCCTCTCCGCCGGAGATGCCTTCTCTGCATCCGGCAGTTTCTGACTCTCCAGCAGGATCCTGCTGACCGTCTGTGCCTGCAGCGCATAGGCGTCTACCGTTGGGAACTTGAGCCACAGTCCCTGCGGGGTCTCGGCGAATCTCCAGATCCTGTCCGCGATCAGCTTGGCAGGCTTATTGTCCTCCAGGGAAACACGGCCGCTGACAAATAACCTCTCCTCCGCTCCGATTCTGGACCGGTACTTCTCATACACGCGGGGGAATACCAGCACTTCCAGCGATCCCACCAGATCCTCGATCTGAAGAAATGCCATGGTCTGTCCATTCCTGGTATACTTGACCGTCACATCTTCCACGATGCCTCCGACCACTGCAAGCGCCTGGTCATTGAGCCTGTCCGCCTGTCCGCTCTCATCATCAATGGCAAAATCCGAAGACAGGGCTGTGATGTTCTTTCTCCAGAGTGCCTCATACCTCTCCAGCGGATGGCCGCTGGCATAGATCCCCAGCACCTCCTTCTCAAACGCAAGGAGCTGCTCCTTATCATATTCGGGAACATCCGGCAGCTGTACGCCCGGATCGAAGGCCTGCTCCCCCTCTCCGGAGCCGAAATAATCAAACAGAGACATCTGTCCCGTAAGCTGGCTCTTTCTCTCCCTGGCCGCCGAATCAAAGACCTGGCCATACACCAGCATCATCTGTCTGCGGTTCCCTCCCAGGGAATCGAACGCCCCCGCCTTGATAAAGTTCTCGGCCGCCTTCTTGTTGACCTGGGAGGATACGCGGCGGGCAAATGAATTCAGGTCCGTGTATCTTCCGTCCCTGTCTCTCTCCTCCAGGATGGCCCGGATGACCGGCCGCCCCACGGACTTGATCGCGCCGAGAGCATACCGGATCTTTCCGGTCTGCCTGCCTTCCTCATCCTCCAGGTAGGTGACGGAAAAGCCTTCGCGGCTCTCATTTACATCAGGGGGAAGAATGCTGATCCCCATGCCCCGGCTCACCATGATATACTCTGCTACCTTCCCGGGATTATCGATCACGGAGGTCATGAGCGCTGCCATGAATTCCACAGGATAGTGATACTTCAGCCACGCGGTCTGATAGGTGACCACAGCATAGGACGTGGAATGCGCCTTATTAAACGCGTATTCCGCGAAGCTCATCATACTGTCGAAGATCTTGTTGGCCGTCTTCTCATCGATCCCCTTCGCTGCGCAGCCCGGAACGTTCTCCTCCTTATTGCCGTAGACGAAGTTCCTGCGCTCTTTCGCCATGACAGAGGCCTTCTTCTTGGACATGGCCCTGCGCACCAGGTCACTTCTGCCAAATGAATATCCGCCCAGTTCCCGGACGATCTGCATGACCTGCTCCTGGTATACGATGCAGCCGTAAGTCGTCTTCAGGATGCTCTCCAGCTCCGGAGTTTCGTAGTGGATCGCCTCCTGATTCTCCTTGCCCCTGATGTAGGAAGGAATGAAGCTCATCGGACCCGGTCTGTACAGAGCGATTCCCGCGATCAGGTCTTCAAGACAGTTCGGCTTGAGTTCCTTCATGAAGCTCTTCATGCCTGCGGATTCAAGCTGGAAGATACCGTCACATTTGCCGGTCGTTATATAATCGTACACGTCCGCGTCATCCGTCCCGACCCGCGCGATGTCGAGCATCCCGTTCTCCAGCTTCGGGGATCTCTCCCACACACTGCTCCCGTGGCCGGTGAGGCGCACCTGCTCCATCTCATGCTCGGAAGCCATGCGGACGGCATCCTCTATCACGGTGAGGGTGCGAAGCCCCAGAAAGTCCATTTTCAGCAGTCCCAGGTGCTCTACCGTATCCTTGGTGAACTGCGTCACCAGGTTTCCGTCGGAAGTTCTTGCGAGCGGGACGAAATCATCCACGTTCCTCTGGCAGATCACAACGCCTGCCGCGTGGGTGGAGGCATGCCTGGGCAGTCCCTCCAGCTTCCTCGCCATGTCGATCAGCGTTTTGATCTGGGGATCCGAATCATACATGTTCTTCAGATCCTGGCTGACCTGCAGCGCCACGTCGATCGTCATCTTCTTCGCAGAATCGATGGGATTACGCATGGGGATCTGCTTGGAGATCGTATCGCACAGCGAATAGGGAAGGTCCAGGACTCTTCCCACGTCCCTGACCACGCCGCGCGGCTGCAGGGTTCCGAAGGTGATGATCTGCGCCACGTCATCCTTGCCGTACTTGCGCACTACATAGTCAATGACCTCCTGCCTTCTCTCATAGGCGAAGTCAATGTCGATATCCGGCATGGAGACACGCTCCGGATTCAGGAAGCGCTCAAACAGAAGGCTGTAGCGGATCGGGTCAAGCTGGGTGATCCCGAGGGCGTAGGATACGAGGCTTCCCGCAGCGGAGCCTCTTCCGGGACCGACGGAGATCCCGACGCTCCTTGCATACCGTACATAGTCCCACACGATCAGGAAATAATCGACAAATCCCATGGAGCGTATGATATTCAGCTCACTGTCCAGGCGCTCCTGCAGCTCCTGTGTCACCTCATCGTAGCGCTCCGCCATCCCGGCGCGGCACAGCTCGTTGAGATACTCCCAGGCGCTTTTTCCGTCAGGAACGTCGAACCTGGGGAGCTTATACTGTCCAAACTCTATGGTGACATTGCACCGCTGTGCGATCTTCTGCGTATTCTCCAGGGCCTGCGGCGCATAGGGAAACAGCTGCGCCATCTGCTCCGGGCTCTTGACGAAATACTGTCCGCCCTCATAGCGCAGGCGGTCCTCGTCCGATACCTTCTTGCCGGTCTGGATACACAGCAGAACGTCGTGAGCCTCTGCGTCCTCCTCATAGGTATAGTGGCAGTCATTGGTGGCGATCAGCCCGATCCCTGTCTCCTGTGACATCCGAAGCAGCGACTGGTTCACCAGCTTCTGCTCCGGGATACCGTGATCCTGCATCTCCAGAAAGAAATTCCCCTCTCCGAAGATCTCCTGATAGGACAGGGCGGCTTCCTTCGCCTCCTCGTAGAATCCCCGGGTCAGGTATCTTGCGACTTCCCCCGCAAGGCAGGCAGATGCGCAGATGATCCCCTCATGGTATTTCCGGAGGATCTCCTTGTCCACCCGGGGCCTGTAATAGTAGCCGTCCACATATCCCGCGGAGACGATCTTCACCAGATTGGCATAGCCCGTGTTATTCTCCGCCAGCAGGATCAGATGGTAATACCGGTCCTCACCCGACGCGTTCTCCCGGTCAAAGCGTGAACCCGGCGCCACATAGACCTCGCAGCCGATGATGGGGCGGATCCCCTGGCGCATGCATTCCTCATAGAAATCAATGACGCCATACATAACGCCGTGATCCGTGATCGCGGCACTGTCCATCCCAAGCTCCTTCACCCGGCTGACATAATCGCGGATCTTATTGGAGCCGTCCAGCAGACTGTATTCTGTATGTGTATGAAGATGAGTGAATCCCACGATCTCTCCTCCGTAAGAATAAGAGCGCCCGGCAGTCAGGCCGCCGGGCTGGGCTCAACCAGCGGGACACATCCCGCTGCTATTGATTCTGTCTGGTTACTTCACCAGCTGTATGATCATCTCGATCGCAATGAATATAACCGGAATCATGATTCCGATCAGCAGTTCCACTGAGAACACACGGCCTTCCTTACCTTTGATGCGGTCCTTCCCCTTACGGGCTTCCTGATAGACCACTTCCCTTCCGGAAGCTCTGGCGATGGTGCGGAGTACGATGATCGCCAGCACCATGCACGCACCTGCGATCGCGGCGCCGATGATCCAGAACATCAGTCCCAGATCCTGCACAGAAGCCGTCCGGCTCTCCGCCTCAACCATGGCACTGGTGATGTTCTCCGGCAGATGCCTCTCCAGGAATACGAGGACCACCGTTGTTCCATTGATCAGCGCATGTGCCAGCATGGACGCGAAGACCGATCCGGATGCCTCAACCAGATATGCGAGGAACATGCCGATCGCAAAGGCGTACATAAACTGGTTCAGATTGCCGTGGGCAAGTCCGAACATCAGCGCTGTGAAGAACGCCGTCTTGAAGAGGCCGCAGTTCCTGAAGCCCTGGAACAGAGCTCCTCTGAATATGAACTCTTCAATGACCGGCGGCAGGATCGCGATGTAGAGGATATTCAGCCACAAGGGCTTCGCCCATATATCCTGACCGACCGTCGTAGCGAAATAGGAAACCGTCTCATTTACCGCATTCGGCACAAACAGCTGACTGACCATATTCAGATAATAGGTCACCGGGAGGATAAGGATCGTGAACAGAATGGTCCACAGGATCGTCCGGATCCCGATCAGCTTCATCCGGGTGCCGCGCATCACCTCAAACCGGTCCATAAAGAGCAGCACGACCACCGGGATCAGGAATTCCAGTTCCGCCAGCATCGTTGAGCTGTAATAGTTAAAGTACTTCATCCAGCCGGTGAGCCCGAGGACCAGTCCCAGCACCACCCAGACAGCCATCATGAAAAGGTACTGAGTTCCGGCTAATCTGCTTCGATTCCGCATAGTATACTCCTCCTGTCAGATTAACTCATCTTAACACGAAACTGCTCTGAATGGTAGGGCAAATCAGCGACAAAAAGAGGGACTCCCTTCGGAGTCCCCCTGTCTGTAACTGTCTGTTACTCTCTATTACTGATTAACCATGAAATCGATCAGTTTTCTTACATCTTCCGGCTCATATGCTACCAGCTCCATCTCCGGGATCTCTTCCTTGATGGAGAAGATGTTTGCAAGTGAGATGTACTGGCTGAGCTTGCTCTTAAGATTCAGTCTGTCGCCCTCGCCAGTGACCAGTTCAACCTTGCCCTCGCAGGAATCTACAACCTCGAAAAACTTCTCAAGATCATGAATATGCTGTACTTTCATTATAGTGCTCCTTTCCGCCCCGTCTCTTCTCTCTCAGGGCCTCTCGCTTATCTCTTTTCTCTCGACGCCCTCAATATAGCACGATTCAACCGGATTTCAAGGCTTTTTCATTTTTCCTCTGTTTTGTTTCGATTGCACGAAAATGCAGAGCGAAAGTTGTGCATTATGCCCTGTAGATTCGTTTATCCCTTAGTGCAATTTTACCCTCCTTCAGGAGGTGTCCGACGGCTCTCTTAAATGCATTCTTGCTCAGGCCGAACTCTCTGTTGATGATCTCGGGAGACACTTTGTCGTCAAAAGGAAGCACTCCCTCAAATTCATCGATCACCTTCATGATCAGTTCGGCGTCTTTATCCAGCTGCAGGTACGCCTTCTCCCGCACGGAGAGGTTCAGGCGCCCGTCCGGACGGACGGATGTAACTCTGGCATCCACGATCTCTCCGATCCGGAACTCTCCGGCTGCCTCCTGTCTTGGGATCAGCGCGGAATACCTGTCATCGACAGCAGCAAAGATGCCGAAGTTCTGGCTGGTCTCATAGATCCTCGCCTGCACTCTGGAGTCTTTCTGATAGGGTGACTCGCAGCTCAGGTAGGGGTAGACATTCATGGTCGCCGCAAGGCGGTCTGACTTATCGATGTAAAGGGCGGCCAGGATGGTCTCTCCTGCCTTCACTCTCCTGGTCTGCTCATGAAATGGCAGAAGCAGGTCCTTGGGAAGTCCCCAGTCAAGAAACGCGCCGATCTTTGATGTTTCTTTCACGCGAAGCAGCGCGGTCTGATGCAGCGTGATCAGCGGCATGGCCGTAGTCGCAATCAGCCGGTCTGAAGAGTCTTTATACAGGAAGACCTCCACCTCGTCCCCCGGCGCGGCTCCTTCCGGAACCTCCTTCTTCGGAAGCAGTACCGATCCTTCCGAATCTGCCAGGTATACGCCGAATTCTTTCACACGGTCAATCTTAAGCTTCTGTCTTTCTCCTAATCTCATAGCTGGTTATTCCGTCCTTTCTTTAAAATATCAGTTCAGGCCCTGCGCTCCGCAAAGCGGACAACGCAGTAGCTCCTGCCCTCTTCATTTCTCAGCAATACCGTGACCACACCGTCCTCAGTGGTGACTCTCGGGCAGATCACATCCCCCAGGTGTGCCTGCGCCTTATACTCGACCCTCGTCTCATACAGATCAAACTGCTCCGGCAGGTACGTGCGCGCCATCTCGATATACTGTCCGTTATTAACATGGTGATTCGTATCCAGATGAGTCTTCATCACGCTGAACGGGGTCATCTCCACCCCGTCTTCAGGCTCCGGGACCTTGCGCGGCGCATATTCCATCTCCAGAGCCGGATCCGACCCGTACTTCTCAAGAAGGATGGGCGGGACCTTGACCGGTCTCATGCGGACCATATCCATCAGCACCCACACACTGTTCGCCCATGCCGCCTTCCTGCCTTCGCCGTCAAGCAGCACCAGGTTCCTCAGTCCGTAGAAGTTCCTGAAATCATATGCCCAGGTCTGGACCGTGACAGGCTCGGCAAGTTTCGGTGAATGATCCGTTATGATCTGCCAGGAAGTAAGGATCCAGGCAATATTCTGTTTCTTCAGGTAATCAACGCCGATCCCCAGGTGCTCTCCCTGAAAGGTAGCCGTATCCTGAAAATAGTCAACGACCGCTCCAAGACTCAGCCGGCCGTCTTCCCCGCACTCAGAGTAGCGGACATGCGAATGAAATTCATATTTCCCCATAATTTATCCTATCCTGTGATTCTGGCCGCCCGTATATTCTTTCACGATCCCGGGCACCTCCTGCCTGATGAACAGGTCCGTCTCTTTATCGATCTCCCTCACCAGCTCTCCTGCCGCACTGCGCCGTCCCTGAAATGAGAGAAGCCACCCAGTCATATCTTCTCTGCAGGGTTCCAGATACTGAAAATGAGTTCTGACATACTCTCTGGCGATCTCCAGCTCTTCGATACCGCCAAGGCGGGTGAAATAACGTTCCCGCATGGCCTGTCTCAGCCGGTCCGTCTGATCACACATCATCTGGCTCATCGCATCCGTCATCTGTCTGAGCACTGTAACCAGCGCCGCCGTCAGCTGGCCCGTATATACGGGAGCTGACTGTACAGTTGCCAGGGCTGCGCCATTCAGTAGCGTACTCTCGAACCTCTCCAGCACACCGGCCCGCTGGTCTGCACACTGTGTCCGATAACGGTCCCAGTCAATCTCCATATCCTCTCAAAACCTCCGCACAGATAATAACCTTATCCCTGTAAAATGTGCAAGTGGCTCTTTTTGTATACGTATAATTAATACTGTATTTTTCGTATGTTTAAGAGGTGGAGTCTTTACTTCCACTTTTTTATAATGAATGCGTTACCTGGTGATTCCGTTACAGCAGCAGTCACGCGCTGTTTCTCACAGTAAACCACTCTGATCGATATTATGAAAGACCGGAATGAAGAAAACCTGGCCGTTCACTGCGGCGAACGTATCCGAATGCTGCGCGAAAACCTGGGCATGAACCGGGAAGAGTTCGGTGAATTCCTTGACTGCTCAGATGAGTCCGTCAGCAAGATCGAGCGCGGCCTCCAGATGATGAAGCTCTGGAGAATGGTCCGCCTGTGCCAGAAGTGCGGAGTCTCTCTGGATTATCTGATCCGTGGGATCAATACAGATGACAGCAGTTCTGTTCCATCATTTGTAATTGAATTATTTCAGGATGCAGACCCGTATGAGTACCGGATCCTTATGGATCATCTGCAGAACGCGCAGAACGAGATCTCACGCAAACATGATATAGAAGATCGGTACAGAAAACTGGCGGAAGAATCTGCTTTTACGGAATAACAGTCTTTGTGACAGACAGCGGCACACTATGCAGTGTGCCGTTTTTTAATGCATCTGTGAGCCATGGGACAGTTACGCGAACTTCGTTCGCTCACTGTCGCGGCATTCGCCGCATACGATAACAGGTACCGGAGGCCTTATGAAAGCACGCTTTCAACGGCTTCCGGTATCTGTTATCGTCCATGGCTCATTGCTACGCGCAAAAAAGGCTTCCGGATGTTCCGGAAGCCTCAGCAGGGGTACAAGGATTCGAACCTTGAAATGACGGAGTCAGAGTCCGCTGCCTTACCGTTTGGCTATACCCCTTTATGTTTGCCGCTGTTTTCTCGCGACGAAGGTTATTATAGTCTCAAACCGGACGTAATGCAAGTGTTTTTTTGCAGGTTGCGCGATATTTTTTGTTTCATTTCTCTGTACAGATGGTATAATGCCTGTGACTGACTCAGACGGCAGCTGTGGCCAGATCTTCTGGTCACCCTATAAACACATTAAGGAGACAGATCCATGAGTACAATGAGGCTTACCCTGCTTACGGATTTCTATGAACTTACCATGATGCAGGGATATTTCAAGACCGGTAAGAATCCGAAGGTTGTCTTTGATGCCTTCTACCGCCGCAACCCGGACGATGGCGGCTATGCCATCTGCTGCGGCCTGGAACAGGTGATCGACTATGTGAAGAGGCTTACCTTCACCGAGGAGGATATCGACTATCTTCGCAGCACCGGGACCTTTGACGAAGATTTCCTGGAATACCTGAAGAATTTTCATTTCTCCGGCGATATCTATGCGATTCCCGAAGGAACCGTTGTCTTTCCGAGAGAACCGCTTGTAAAGATCATTGCCCCGATCATGGAGGCGCAGCTCATGGAGACTGCGATCCTCAACATCATTAACCACCAGTCACTGATCGCCACCAAGGCGGCCCGCGTCTGCTACGCGGCGCAGGGAGGAGCCGTTATGGAGTTCGGCCTGCGCAGAGCCCAGGGCCCGGACGCAGGTACCTATGGCGCAAGGGCGGCTGTGATCGGAGGATGCTGCGGCACCTCCAATGTGCTGACCGGCCAGCTCTTCAACGTTCCGGTCCTCGGGACCCACGCCCACAGCTGGATCATGAGCTTCCCGGATGAGTTTGAGGCGTTCAAGACCTACGCGCAGCTCTACCCGGACAACTGCACGCTGCTCGTGGATACCTATGACACGATCCGCTCCGGCGTCCCCAATGCCATCAAGACCTTCCGCTATATGAAGGAGCAGGGCGTAAAGCTTAAGAAATACGGCATCCGCCTGGATTCAGGCGACCTTGCCTATATGTCCAAACGCGCAAGGAAGATGCTCGATGAGGCCGGCTTCCCGGAGGCAACCATCACTGCCAGCTCCGATCTGGATGAATACCTGATCCAGTCCCTGATGGCGCAGAGAGCAGCCATTAACTCCTGGGGCGTCGGAACCAATCTGATCACCTCCAAGGATACTCCGGCATTTGGCGGCGTCTACAAGCTGGCCGCTCTGGAGGACGAGAACGGAAAACTGGTTCCGAAGATCAAGCTCTCCGACAATACCGAGAAGATCACCAATCCGGGCAACAAGAAGATCTACAGGATCTACGACAAGGAGTTCCATAAAGTCCGCGCAGACCTGATATGCCTGGTGGACGAGGAATATGATCCGGCCAATGACCTGATCCTGACCGATCCCAAGGAGACCTGGAAGAAGACGAAGCTCAAGGGCGGCACCTACGATATGCGTGAACTTCTGCAGCCCATCTTCCTGAATGGCGAGTGCGTCTATGAATCTCCGTCCGTCATGGAGATGCGTGACGTCTGCACCAAGGAGAAGGAATCCCTGTGGGATGAGACCAAGCGATTCGTCAATCCCCATGAGATGTATGTCGACCTTTCCGACAAGCTCTTCAAGCTCAAGGCTGAGCTTCTGGAGGAAATGAGCATGAAGCAGCTGAATCTGGACTGAACCGTCCTGAGACAGCTCCCCTTTATAATCAAGCATAGCAAAGCGCCATGCAGCACTTGCAGCTGCATGGCGCTTTCGGTTCAAATGGAGGGTGACGCCGATTCTTATTTTGCTTTCACCGTCTTAACTGCACTCCACTTTAAACCCTTCCTTACTCGCACGCCACACTCACTCTCTTGTTTGGAAAGCAGGCAGAACAAAAGAACGGCCGAACTGCATGCAGTTCGACCGCCCCTCCCATATAACGAATGCGTAGTGAAAGCACTCCGTCAATACAAACTCTTTTTTTCCGAATCACCTGGTATATATAATCTGCCCAGTATGAATCCCCCCGCCAGCAGCAGCGCCTTGCATACATTGTCCGCGATCATGCAGTACCATACTTCCCGAAGGGACAGGTGCCAGACATGGACCGTCAGACAGGTGAACAGGATCCGGACGCCCCACATGCTGAATGCTTCCACCAGGAACGGATACCGGGTCTTTCCCATTCCGTACATGATGCCCTGCATGACCACCATCAGTCCGAAGAATGGTTCGGAGAATGCGACCAGCCGCAGCATCTGAGCGCCAAGCTCGATTACCGGCTCAGACGGGGTGAATACGCTCATCAGCGGCTGTGCCACAAAGAACAGGACCAGGCCGGACAGAAACATCATCCCGACCGTCAGCGCCACGGAGATCCTGCAGTAGATCGTAAGTTTCTGCTCATTTTTCTCACCCAGCGCAGCTCCGACCAGTGCAGATGTCGCCGTTCTGAGACCGTACCCCGGTATATAGAAGATCTCCTCGGCAGTCACTGCGATAGAGTGGGCGGCGAAGATGGTCGTTCCCATGCCGGAGACCAGGCCGGCGAACACCACATAGCCTGTGCAGCTGACCACCGAAGTTCCCATAACCGGAATCCCGATCCGGCCGATCTCCTTCAGGATCGCCGGGTCCGGGTGCAGGGAGATCCCTCTCTTCCAGTCCTCTGTACTGTGCACATTCCCCGGGTTCCTGCCGTCCGGGTACAGGAAGGATGTCCGGATGAACAGCACGAACATCAGAGCTCCGCCGATGGTAAATGAGATCGCCGATGCGATCGCGGCGCCCGTGACACCCAGGCCTGCCGGATAGATCAGCAGATAGTTCAGCACGATATTGAGCAGATTGGAGAACAGGGTGATGAGCATCGGCGTCTTCGTGTTCTGCGTCGCACGGACCGCGGATCCGAGGATCGCGGTGGAGACCCGGAAGACCATGGGGATGCTGATGATCGTGAAGTATACGCTCGCCTGATGGCGGATCGACTCTTCCGCCTGCATCCATACGGGTATGAAGGGACTCAGCAAGATACTGACGCCTCCCAGGACAATTCCGCAGACCAGTGTCAGCAGCAGTGCCTGATTGGCGATCCTGTGTCCTTTTTGTCGGTCATTCGCCCCGTAGGCGCGGGACACCAGCGCCAGCACCGCAGTGCCCAGGGCGTAGGACATGCTTCCCACAAGCCATCCGATGGTGGTCGTGACACTGACCGATGCAGTCGCCTGTTCTCCAAGGCGGCCCACCATGGCGGTATCCACATACTGAAGAAGGGTGGACAGGATCTGTTCCACCATCGTAGGAATCGCCAGCATGATCATCTTTCTGAGCAGATCCCGGTATCTCAGTTGTGAATTCGACTGTGTCATCTTCTTACCACTCTGACCATTCTGTGAATGTATTGGTCATAAACATATAGATCAGGCCTGCCTCAGGCAGGCCTGGTATCATACACTGGGGACTGCAGACCGCACGTTTGTGCAGTCAATTCATTTCCCATGAGTTCTCCGCAGGGGATCACTCACCCTGGGTCATGTCATTTCCAAAATACTTCTCGGACATCTCTGCCAGTTTTCCCGACTCCTTCAGATCCGCGAGGATATGGTTGACTGCCTCTCTGAGGGACGCGGAGTCATCGCCCTTGCGAAGCGGGATCGCCACCAGGTTCGCGTCGTCAGACAGTGCCGCGATCTTGATCTTCGCATCCGGATGCTCTCTCATATAATCCGAATAGGTAACCTCTGCGTTCAGTGTGGCTTCGATGCGGCCCTGGATCAGCAGCTCGATCGTCTGGTTCAGATCGTCCACGCCGGTGACCTTCGCGCCGTACTCCTCAGCCAGGATCGCATAGTAGCTGGAGATCGTATTAGCCGTGTTGACTCCCTTCAGATCCTCGAAGGATTTGATGCTGTCATTGTCCTGGGCAACGATGATCGCTGTGTGGATGTAGACATAGGGATCCGAGAAATCATACTTCTCAGACCTCTCCTCGGTAACGTCCACGCCATTGATGACCATGTCATATCTGCCGGCATCCAGACCTGCGAACAGGCCGTCCCATTTACCCTCGACAAACTCCGCCTCAACGCCGAGCGCATCCGCAATCGCCTGTCCGACCTCAACGTCATAGCCGACCAGCTTGTCATCCTCATCATGATACGTCCAGGGCTCCCAGGTCCCTTCCATTGCAATCGAGATCTTTCCGGCCTCCAGGATCCTGCCAAGCTGATCCTCGCCGTCCGTCAGAGAAGCATAGTCAAATGCCTCCCCCTCTGTCTCCGCCGCCAGAACCGCTGCCGGTCCGAAGGCGCCGCTTACCATCGCCGCCGCAAGGGCTGCTGCCATCCATCTTCTCATCATAATCTGCTCCTCCTCTTTGTTTCCTGTGCAAAACACCTGTACAATCTGTTACCGGTCTGTTATCGGTTCATAAACGTGCGGATGAATGCTTTCGTCCGCTCGGTCTTCGGGTTCTCAAAGAATTCCTGTGTCGGCGCTTCCTCTGCGATCACGCCCTGCTCCATCAGGATCGTCCGGCTGGAGACATTCCTGGCGAAGGTCATCTCGTGTGTGACTACGACCATGGTCATGCCCTGGGACGCGAGATCCCGCATGACGCTCAGTACCTCACCGATCAGTTCCGGATCCAGTGCGCTGGTGGGCTCGTCAAAATAAATGACCTCCGGGTCTGTCGCCATGGCTCTGGCAATGGCGACTCTCTGCTGCTGTCCGCCGGACAGCTGGCTGGGAAAATGGTCTCTGCGGTCCTGCATGTCCACCCGCCGAAGCTGTTCAATGGCGATCTGCTCCGCCTGCTCCTTCGGCATGTGCCTTGCCACGATCAGCCCTTCTGTCACATTCTGCAGCGCCGTCTTGTTGCGGAACAGGTTGTAATTCTGAAACACAAACCCGGTCCGCATGCGGATGCGTGAGATGTCGCTCCCGCGCATGCTGTGCAGATCGTATTCCCGTCCGTCGAACCAGATCGTCCCGGCATCCGCCCTCTCGAGGAAATTGATACAGCGAAGAAAAGTGGTCTTGCCGGATCCGCTCGGGCCCAGGATCGCGATCACATCTCCGCTGTTCACGCTCAGGCTGACATCCTTCAGTACCTGCTGCCCGTCGAAGCTCTTGCTCACATGTGCTGCTTCCAGTATCTTCATAGCTTTACCATCCTGCTCATCGGAATTCGTAGGTACCCAGCGCCTTCTCACCCTTCCTCTGGAAGTACGTCAGTACCGTGGAGAAGAGCAGATAGATCGCGCCGACCTCGATATAAACCGCCAGCGGCTCATAGGTGCGCGCGACGATCCTCTGCGCTGCCATGAACATCTCTGCCACTGTAATGTTCGCGACAAGGGAGGTGTCCTTCAGCATACTGATCAGCGAGTTGGACAGGGGCGGAAATGCAGTCCGCATGGCCTGGGGAAGAACGATGCGCCTCATCGTCTGCAGATAGCTCATTCCCACACACTCACCTGCCTCCATCTGTCCCTTCGGGACTGATTCGAGGGCTGCCCGGACCGTCTCCGCACAGTATGCGCCTTCATTGACGCTGAGCGCAATGATGCCGGCCAGGAAGGGCGGCAGAAGCAGGCCCAGCTGGCCCAGTCCGTAAAAGACTACATACAGCTGCACCAGCAGCGGTGTTCCGCGGATCACCCAGATATAAAACCTGGCAAACTGCTTCAGGCCTTTGATGTCCATAAACTGGACCAGTGCCATGAACACGGCGATCACCAGCGCAACAGCAAAAGAGATCGCGGTCAGCGGGATCGTATACAGCAGTCCCGGAACCAGGATCTTTGTAAAGGAATCTATCAATATTCCGATCAGTCGTTCACTCATCCATCTGCCTCTTAACACTCTGTCTGCACTGCGGCATGGACACCACAGCCAGCACCCGCTATCATACACGAATTATAGACAGAGCGCAATTACCTTGTATAAAATCTTTTGCAGACCGCAAAAAACAGCCGCTCCATGCCGTGACCTCCTCGTCACGCGCACAGAGCGGCTGCCCCACTGCTATTCAGGCGTCATGCGCCTGTTTGTTGTTCGATCTTACCTGGTACTCTTGTCGTACGGTATGCCCTCTGCCTTCGGCGCTGCCGAATTCTTAGAGGTGAACGCAAGAACGATCAGGGAGATGATGTACGGCATCATGTTGTAGACCTTGGAATCAAGATTCAGGGCCTTCAGGAACGGGATGCCGGTGTAGACGTTGGACAGCGCGCGGAAGAATCCGAACATCAGCGCTGTGAGCGCGATGTACTGCGGTTTCCACTGTCCGAAGATCATAACAGCCAGTGCCAGGAAACCGAAGCCGGCAACACCGACTTCAAACTTCCACTCGGATACGCCTGCCGTGATGTAAACGATGCCGCCCAGTCCGCCGAGGAATCCGGAGATCAGGACGCCTGCCCAGCGCATCTTGTAGACATTGATACTGACGGCGTCCGCTGCCTGGGGATTCTCACCGCAGGCCATCAGGCGCAGACCAAAGCGGGTCTTGTACAGTACGATGTATCCTACGATCAGCAGCACGACTGCGACCACCATGAACCAGTTGAACTCGAAGCGTCCGAAGTAGACCAGGAATGCTCTCTTCTGCTTGATATACTGCAGCGTGTTGGAGACATTGTTCGGGTCCTTCATGGTGTTGAAGGAACGGGCAATGATCGTTGCAGCTGCCGTAGCAAGCATGTTCATGGCAGTGCCGACCAGCGTCTGGTCTGCATTGAACTGGATACTTGCAAAGCCCAGCAGGCAGGAATAGATCATGCCGACTGCGACTGCGGCAAGCATAACCACGAAGATCGTTACGATTGCGGGCGCATTGCCCAGAAACTGCATTGCCATGGCACCGCCCAGGGCGCCCATGACCATAATTCCCTCGAGTCCCAGGTTAATCACACCGGAATGCTCCGAATAGCAGCCGCCCAGTGCCACCAACGACAGGACGGAGGCAAACATCAATGTATACTGAATCAGTAACAGCATTACTTGCTACCTCCTTTCCGAGCCAGCTTGTTCGCAATGATCAGGCGGAAGAACATGGTAAATCCGCACAGATAAACGATCAGAGCCGAGATCAGGTCAGAGATCTGGGACGGATAAACCGCCTTGTCGATCAATGCGCCGCCATCCGTGATCTGCTGAATGAAGAACGAAGAGAAGATGGTTCCAATCGGGTTCAGGCCTCCGAGGAATGTGGCAGCGATGCCGTTGAAGCCCATGCCCGGAACCGACGTCTGCGTCGTTGTCCACTGCTGATATCCTGTCAGGAACAGGAATGCCGCGCCGACACCTGCAAGGGCGCCGCCGATCGCCAGCGTCACGATGATATTCTTCTTCTCAGCCATGCCGGCATATCTGGCCGCTTCTTTGTTAAAACCGGTCGCACGCAGCTCATAGCCGAATACCGTCTTATTGAGGACGACCCAGATCGCGATCGCGATGATGACAGCCAGCGGGATTGCCAGTGTCACATAGCGGTTGTTTGCAAAGAATGCCGGAAGGCCAGCCCCCGGGATCACTGCCTTCGGATTCGTGGCAGCAAGCGGAAGCGTGTAGGGGCTTGCGGGATCCTTCACCTTCGTCAGGATCATGTTGACAAGATACAGTGTGATCCAGTTCAGCATGATGCCGGAGATAACTTCATTAACATTCCGGTATGCCTTCAGGGCTCCGGAGATGCATCCAAGGAGCGCGCCTGCAAGTCCTGCAAGGATCAGGCAGACCCACCAGGGAAGTCCCCAGCCGAGAGCCGCGAAGAGTGCGATTCCAGCGCCTGCTTCATACTGTCCGGCAGCCCCGATGTTGAACAGGCCGACCTTGTAGCAGAAGCATACAGACAGCGCACACATCAGCAGCGGTGAGGTCTTGACCAGCGTATTGCCCAGTGCTTTGATCTTGGCAGGACCGCTCGAGCGGGTTATGAAATTCAGAATGATCGTTACGATCGAATCCCATGCGCCCTGCGGATGGATCAGCAGAAGTACCAGGAATCCGAAGAACAGACCGATCACGATACAGATCAGAGATGCCATGATCGTCTGTACACCAGGTTTACCGAAAAAACCTTTGTTTTCTTTCATTCCTGTCACCCCCTTCCCTTCTGGAACTGCGGATCTCTCTTGGCGCCTGCCATGTACAGGCCCAGTTCCTCAGTCGTTGTCTTCTTCGGATCCAGTTCACCGACGATCTCGCCTTCATACATCACCAGGATACGGTCGGATACGTTCATGACCTCCGACAGTTCCAGGGATACCAGAAGGATCGCGCAGCCCTTGTCTCTCTCTGCGACCAGCTGTGCGTGGATGTTCTCGATGGCGCCGACATCCAGACCTCTGGTAGGCTGGACCGCGATCAGGAACTTCAGTCCGCGGTCGATCTCTCTTGCGATGATCGCCTTCTGCTGGTTGCCGCCGGACATTGCGCGGGTCGTCGTGATGGAACCCTGGCCGGAGCGGACATCGTACTCCTCGATCAGCCTGTCAGAGTATTCTCTGATCTCCTTCCTCTTCAGGAAGCCGAACTTGGAGGTGAACTGCGGCTCATAGTAACGCTGCAGGATCATGTTGTACTCCAGCGGATAATCCAGGACGAGTCCGTGTTTATGGCGGTCCTCCGGAATGTGCGCCACAAGGTCCGCTCTCTTCCGGATCGAGGCATGGGTGATATCCCTTCCGCAGACCTTGACGCTTCCGGAAGTCGGATTCTCAAGTCCGGTCAGGCCGTAGACCAGTTCGGTCTGTCCGTTGCCGTCGATACCTGCGATACAGACGATCTCACCGGCTCTGACATTGAAGCTGACATTGTTGACCGCATTCTTCTTATGTTCCTTCGAAGCAAGGGTCAGACCCTGTACATCCAGGATCACTTCGCCCGGCTTCGCCTCATCCTTGTCTACCTTCAGCTGGACGTCACGGCCGACCATCATGCGGGACAGCTCCGCTTCATCGACATCCGCGACATTGACGGTGCCGATGTATTTGCCTTTGCGAAGGACCGATACACGGTCAGCAACTTCCATAATCTCATTGAGCTTATGGGAAATGAACAGGATCGACTTGCCTTCTGCGATCAGGTTCTTCATGATCTGCATCAGTTCCTCGATCTCCTGCGGCGTCAGGACTGCCGTCGGCTCATCGAAGATCAGGATCTCATTGTCCCGGTACAGCATCTTCAGGATCTCTGTCCTCTGCTGCATACCTACGGTAATATCAGAGATCTTCGCATCCGGATCAATCTGCAGACCATACTTCTCCGACAGAGCCAGAACCTTCTTTCTCGCCTCATCCTTCTGAAGGAATCCGTTCTTCACGGTCTCCGCCCCGAGGATAATGTTGTCAAGGACTGAGAAGCACTGCACCAGCTTGAAATGCTGATGGACCATTCCGATCCCAAGCTCGTTGGCATCGTTCGGATTGTTAATATGTACTGTCTTTCCATCTTTTCTGATCTCTCCCTCTTCCGCCTGGTACAGACCGAAGAGAACGCTCATCAGGGTTGATTTCCCGGCGCCATTCTCTCCCAGCAGCGCATGGATCTCACCCTTGCGAAGCTGGATCGTGACATCATCATTGGCTATGATACCGGGAAACCGCTTCGTGATATGAAGCATCTCAATCGCATACGGCTCCTGAGCTGAATATGGTTCCTGCATAGCGATACTCACACCCTCCTTCCTGTTACAAAAAAGGATCCGGGGGGCACCTGCGCCCCGGATCCTGAGATTACCACCTGTCTATGGTATTCTTACAGGGCAGCTGTATTCAGGCGCTCTGTGAAGCACCTGTGCCGACATCTCATCAGCCCTTGATCGCACCCTGATCGTCAACCGTGATTGCTTCCACTGCCGGCATGGTCTCTGTATTCGCATCGACCTCGATCTCGCCGCTGAACATCTTGGCAACGAGTGCCTTGTAGTCATCCTCGGTGAAGCCGTCCGCCCACTGTGTGGATGCAGGAAGCTGTACATAGTTCTCATCCGGATTCTCGGAAACGAGGCCAAGATTCTGAACCTGTCCCTTGTAATCATCCCAGTTGCCATCCTTGATTGCGGTAAGCAGAGTCTTAACGGTTGCCGCAAGGCCCTTCATAGCACTGGTGACGGTCATGCCTTCGCCGTATGCATCATCGATCGTTGCTGCCTGGTCAACGTCAACACCGATAACCTTGCCGTTGATCTTTGCAGCTGCCTCAGCCGCGGAGCTGTAGATGCCGCCGCCGCATGCGAAGACGACCTCTGTGCCGCCCTGATACCAGGTATCCATAACGGAAGTGATGTCGGCATCGCCGAAGAACTGTCCGCCATAGACATACTTCAGTTCCACATCATCCAGACCAAGCTCTGCAGCAGCGTCATCTGCACCCTGTACGAAGCCATAGCCATAGCGGATAACTGCCGGAACAGCCATGCCGCCCAGGAAGCCGAGCTTCTTGTAGCCAAGCTTGACAGCAGCGTAGCCTGCCATGTAGCCGGCCAGCTCTTCCTGGTAAACTGCGGAATAAACATTCTCTTCAGCGAACTCGCCGCCTGCTGCGGTATTCAGATCATACTCGGAAACATCAAGAGCGACAAACTTGACATCCGGATAGATCGGAGCAACGTTTACGATGGCTGCCGCAAATGCATAACCCGGCATGACGATTACGTTGTAGCCGTCCTCAATCGCCTCTTCCATGGAAGACTCACGGTCTGCGTCCGCGTCGGTCGCCGGTTTCTTGTAGGTGAAGTCTACGCCATTCTCATCGCACCATGCCTGGCATGCTTCATAGGTGGTCTGGTTGAAGGACTGGTCTGTGATGTCGCCGTAGTCCGTGATCATGGCAACTCTTACATCGTCATCTGCATGAGCAACGATCGTTGTGCCGAGCATCGTGCTGGCGATCATGGCACCTGCAAGAAGTACAGAGATAAATTTCCTCATTATGTGTTCCTCCTTTACTTACTTGGTTCTTTGTGAAAAATGTATAGAACAGTTACAGAATCTAAGTCTATGCTACCACAGAATAAACATACATTCAAGAAAGAAGAAGATTTTTCGAAAGCGGATCACAGGATTTTTTCCCCTCTGACATGACATAAAAAAAGGAGCCGCTGATGCGACTCCTTCCTGTCTGGAGACGGCAGGACTTGAACCTGTGACCTACTACACGTCAAGCAGTTGCTCTCCCAGCTGAGCTACGTCTCCATATTCGAACTGTACGTTTCGCGTACTTGAATACTATGCCACAGACAGAGATAAATTGCAAGTGTTTTTTTACATCTGCCGATCACTCTGTTCCGGCGCCCGCCCAGTCGCCTCTGCTGACCACCACCTGGTACCCTACGCTGCGGATCCTCTGTTCCATGCATCTTCTGCACTCAGCCGCCTCGTCCCCGGTGCAGATCTTGCCGTCATACAGCATGTATTTCTCCCGCACAGGGGCAGGAGACAGGTTCGGCATGACGACATTGGCCCCGGCCAGGATCCCTTTTTCCCGTCCTCTCGGATCGATCGTACCAAGAGCAGTAGTTGCAGGCAGGAGCACATCCGGCAGCATGAGCCTTGTGATCGCCAGAAGGTGGAGGGTATCCTCGAGGGTCCCTCTTGCCCTGTCTCTGAAGGGAGTGTCTTTGTGCGGGATGAAGGGCCCGATCCCCACCATCTGGGGGCCGAATTCCTTCATGAACAGAAGATCTTCGACCACGTGCTCCACTGTCTGGAAGGGGGATCCCACCATGATCCCGCAGCCCACCTGGTAGCCGATCTCCTTCAGATCATACAGGCACCTGATCCGGTTGTCCCGGGACATCTCCTGCGGATGGAGAAGGGCGTAGTGCTGCGCGTTGATCGTCTCGTGGCGAAGCAGATAGCGGTCCGCCCCTGCATCGTAATAGGCCTGGTAGCTTGCCCTGCTCTTCTCTCCGATCGACAGCGTCACCGCGATATCCGGATGTCTATCCTTGATCTTCGAGACTATACTGCAGATCTTCTCATCGGAATACCACAGATCCTCGCCGCTCTGCAGAACGATCGTGCGAAATCCCAGCGCATAACCCTGCTCGGCGCACTCCAGGATCTCGTCTGTCTGGAGGCGGTAGCGCTCACAGTGCTCATTTCCCCTGCGAAGGCCGCAGTAGAGGCAGTTGTTCCTGCAATAGCTGCTGAACTCGATCAGGCCGCGCAGATATACGTCTGTCCCGTAGTTCTCCCGGCGCACCTCACAGGCCGCGTCGTACAGGTACTGCTCCTCCTCGCCCGTCAGGGACGTCAGCAGGATGCCAAGATCCTGCGGGTCCAGAATTCCATCCTTCTTCAGCTGTCCGATCCGCTCTGTATTGTTCATCTCATTTATCCCCACTTGTCCTTCTCAGGGATCACCTGAAGCGCCCTGTCCAGGATGCCGTTTACTTCCGCGATCGCCATCCCGTAATTCGTGATCGGGACCTGCTGCTGCACGGCGCGCCGGTTCCTGGCCGCCACCTCCCGCTCATTCAGCATGCAGGAGCCGCAGTGGATGATCACCGCATATTTCTTCAGGTCTTCCGGAAATGAAAGCCCCGACGAGGTCTCAAAGGTCAGCTGTTTTCCGCTGTAGGCGCGGATCCATGCCGGCAGCTTCACGGTCCCGATATCCCCGCACTGCCTGTGGTGGGTGCAGCCTTCTGAGATCAGCACCCTGTCCTGATCCCTGAGCTCCTTCAGAGCGCGTATGCCCCGCAGCTGGATCTTCAGGGCGCCCTTGTATCTTGCCATCAGGATCGAGAAGGATGTGAGAGGGATGTCTTCCGGAACGATCCGGCCCACTTCCTTGAATGCCTGGCTGTCTGTGATGACCAGTGCCGGTTTCTCCTCCAGCTTTTCCAGGGTCTGCGCCAGCTCCGATTCCCGCACGCACATGACCCTGACCCCGTGGTCCAGGGCATCCCGGATCACCTGCACCTGGGGAAGGATCAGCCTCCCCTTCGGTGCCGCGAAATCGATCGGGATCACCAGGATGATCAGGTCCATCGGGCGGACCAGGTCTGAGAGAAGAGGACGCTCCCTGCTCTCTTCGGCAGCCTTTCCGATCCGGGCGATCTCCTCCTTCAGCTCTGGCACATTTTCCCCGGTCAGGGCGCTGACCGATATCTGCTTTATGGAGAGATCCTCCTCCGTTTTCGGCGCGCTTCCCGCCTCCGGGCCTTCCGCCTTCACCAGGTCGCTCTTGTTCCACGCGAGGATGCAGGGCGTTCCCTGTTCTTCAAAAAGCTTCAGAAGTTCTCTGTCGCACCCGGTGAGTCCCTGGCTGATGTCTGCCACAAGGACCGCGACATCGGTCCTTTGCAATATCTCCCGGGTCTTCTGCACGCGCAGCTGTCCCAGGGTGCCCTCATCATCAAATCCTGGCGTGTCCGTGATGACCACCGGTCCCAGGGGGAGCAGCTCCATGGACTTTACCACCGGATCCGTCGTCGTCCCCCTGATGTCAGATACGATGGACATCTGCTGGTTGGTGACGGCATTGACCAGGCTGGATTTGCCGGCATTTCTTCTGCCGAAAAAGGCGATGTGTACCCGCTCTGAGCGCGGAGTGTCATTCATGCTCATATCTGTGCTCCTGACTGCTTTCCCTGAACGGAAAGCCTGTGATCACCCGATCCGTTTGCAGATCCGTTTACCCGATCAGCGGCTTGATCTGATTCAGGTACAGTCTGCCTGAATACGCGAAATGAGGAAGCTCGTGAAACTCGGTTCCCTGTCCGCACGCGATGCGCAGCATGGGATCTGCCGTCACATCCTGGTATCCTGCAAGAACCTGCCGGATCTCTTCTTCTCCCTGGGGCCTGTGGTCTGCATCTGAAATCAGACCTTCCCAGGTCTCTGTCAGACAGACGATGTTACATCCTGCCTGCCCCCTGAGCGCCCGGTCCGCCGCGACAGATCCCATGGTTACGGGTTCCCCGCAGACAGCCCTTGTGCTGCTGCCGCCCATCTCTCCCAGCACTTCCAGGTACGGAACCCTGTCCTGCCCGGTCTTTGCAGCCTCGGCAAGCGCGCCAAGCAGAGTGTCACGGAAGGCCCCGACCGGTATGCCGGCGGCAAATGGAATATTGTACTTCTCCTTCATGAACCTGGCGGCATAGATCCCCGCGGAGGAGATGACCAGATTCACGTCCGCCACAGGAGCGCGCCGAAGCGCCTCCAGACCATCTCCCATTCCCCAGACGGAGACCGTCTCAAAGCCGTTGTCCGCAAGGATCTTTTTCAGAGTCCATATCTGCTCCCGGACGGTAAAATCCAGAGGGGTCGCACCGAGAATATTGACGCGGATCCGTCTGCTGCTGTCTCCGGAGCCCTCTGCCGGACAGACATCTTCTGCCAGGCCGGCATCTTCTGCCGGGCCGGCCAGATCTTCCTTCGGACTGCCGCTCTCTTCCCACAGCATCTTCGCAAGCTCCAGGAAGGCCTGGCCCGCGCCGTAGGTGTAATCATGCATCGCATTCGTCTCGACGTGAAATGCGGGTATTCCGGTCACCCGGGTTACCTTGCTGCAGACAGCGCGAAAATCGGTTCCGATCAGCCAGGGAACCGGCGAGTTGGCGATGGCGATGAACCTAGGATGATAGAGGGCCGCCGACTCGGCGATGTCGTCGATCAGTTTCTGATCATTGCCGGTGATGGCGTCTATGTCCCTGAGGCCGGAGAGAAAGATCAGGCTCTCCATATCCATCCAGCGGATCTCATCGTGGGTATTGTAGGTGGAGTTGCAGCCAGAGGGATCATGCATGATAACCATCCCGCCAAGCTCATACAGAGCCGAGCACACGCCGGATACGTCGCCGGTGAAGACCGGCAGAGACCAGAAGGTCTGACGCTTCCAGTTTTCTCTCATCATATGCCATGCTCCTCTCTTCTCTGCGCCTGATCAGCTCCCGGCAGGCTGCATCCTGACGGAACGTCACACAGGCTCGGCCATCCCATTCCCTTCCGGGGTACGATGTCCCTCATGTCCTTCTCCGCATCCAGCGCCTCCTCTGCCATGCGGCAGAGCTTCCGGATCCCGTCATATCCCCACAATCCGCCGCTCTCGATCATGTTCACGAAGTATCCTGTCTGCTCGAACCACGCAGCCTTCTGGCCAAGCGCCAGAACCCTGTCCCGGGGCGCGGAGCCTGTAAGAAGCTCCCTCCGGATGGCCTGGGGCCTCATGGTCGCAGTGATCTCCAGCTGCGGGGCATGCTCCTGAAGCCACGCGAGGGCCGGCTTCTCTTCTTCCAGGACCGAGTCCAGATAGATCCGCTCCACGCAGATCCCGTGCTCAAGAAACAGCTTCGCGATCCCGAGGGGTCTCTGGTGGCAGGTATAATCGATCACCACGGGGGTGTCTCCCAGTCTGTCCTTCAGATGGGACAGGGCCTCCTCGCACAGGCGCTCCTCCTCATCCATCCGGCAGTTCATTCCGGCCTTCAGGCCGATCTTTGCAAGCGCTTCCTCCAGCTGCCGGTATTCCTCACGGATCTCTTCATAATCCACTGCCGGCGGAAGGTACAGATAACCGCAGTCCATACGCCCGGACAGTTCACTGATCCCGCTTTGGGCGTTCATGTAGGTGCAGATATTCAGCTGCGCCTCGCCAAGCGCCTGATACTCTTCATAGGTTTTGCAGTCCTGCAGCTGTCTTGCGTCGCAGCCGCTCCTGCCCAGCACTTCCAGAAGTTCACTGCCCTCCGGATAGGGGACATCGCAGCCAAGGACATTGACCCTGCCCGGGACCTGCCGGCGGGGCACGATGGGCTCATACTCGAAGCCCCTGAGCTTCATATCCGGCGTGGGGCCGGTCTTCTGGCGCACACAGTCCATATAGCAGCGCACGAAGCAGATATCCGGATAGCGCTCCCTGAGCTTTTTCAGGATATACTCCTCGTCGCTTGACACGAACACATGCAGGCAGACCAGAAACAGGAACACCACCGGCGGATGCTTCTCCAGATGGTCTATGACATTGGCCGTTCCTTCGATGGTGATGGTCTCCAGATTATCCGTCATCACGTCCATCTCACTGAGGGTGACACAGGAAAACCGGTCCTGGCAGCCCATCTCCGCAGCGGTCATGACGACTCCGCGCATGCAGTTGTCCGAGCACACATAGATGCTGTGGGCCCCCGGGACCAGCATGCTGATATGAACGATATTCCAGGTTCCGTGGACCGGGGCATTGTACTCCAGCCTCTGCGGAAACGGCAGCGGATACTGCGCTTCTTTTACCTCTACTCTATACATACTTCCCTGCCTTGCTCAGCGGGTGTGATCACGTTGGAATACACGACCTTGCCGGACACGCCCTTCAGCCTTCCGATCCTGCCGGAGAGGGCGGAAATGAAATCCTGCGGCGCGTCCATGGCGACGCTGATGATGCTGACACCGCATCTGCGGTACGGAATGCCCATACGTCCGATGATGTAAGGCGCTGCCTCATGCAGATATTCATTCAGTTTCGGGACCGCGTCCATGTCTGACACGATGATGGACAGGATCGCAACTCTGGTCTCCATAGCTCATGTCCTCCTTCTGCCGCTTGCGCGGCACTGTCTGCAGTGTGCTCCTCAGCAGATCCTGGGAAGCAGTTCATTTCCCGGCTGGGGCAGATAGGTCTGGGTTCCGATCTGGGTGCGCAGGACTACCTTTCCCGCCTCTTCCTCTGTGACCGTTCCGATCACCTTCGCGCCTTCTGTGTGGGGCTGCTGCCGGAGGATCTCCAGAACTTTCTCAGTCTTGTCTCCGGGAACGATCATGACCAGGGTTCCCTCGCAGGCAAGATACATGGGGTCAAGGCCCAGCATCCCGGTAACGCCCCGTACCTGATCCTGCACCGGAATCGACTCCGCGTCCAGAAGGAAGCCTACGCCGCTCTCCTGGGCGATCTCATAGAGGACCGTTCCGACACCGCCTCTGGTGGCATCCCGGATCACGTGAACGTCCGGAACCTCGCTGAGCACTGCCTGCACCGCGTTCCACAGAGGAGCGCAGTCGCTCTTTACGTCCGCCTCGATCCCGTACTCATCTCTCTCCAGAAGGATGCAGCAGCCGTGTCTGCCGATGTCACCGGTGACCAGGACGCTGTCTCCGCTCTTTGCAAGAGCGCCGGAGGTGGTCACGCCTTCCATGATCTGGCCCACACCGGTGGTGGTAATGAAGAGGCCGTCCACCTGCCCCTTCCCGGCAACCTTCGTATCGCCGGCCACGATCCGCACGCCGACCTCCGCAGCCGTCTTCTCCATGGCAGCGGCCACTTCCTCCAGCCTGTCCATCGGAAAACCCTCTTCGATGACAAATCCGCAGGTCATGTAGAGCGGCTCTGCCCCCATGCAGGCCAGGTCATTGACCGTGCCGCAGATCGACAGCTTGCCGATATTGCCGCCGTTGAAAAACTGCGGCGATACGATAAACCCGTCCGTCGTCATGGCGATCTTCCCCTCCGGAGCCGGCAGCACCGCCGCGTCATCCGCAGTAAAATACGGGTTTGAGAAATGCTTCTTAAAAACCTGTCCGATCAGCTCCGCGGTCTGCTTTCCTCCCGCGCCGTGGGCAAGCGTAACGGTTTTTCCCTCAAGGCTCATTGTTCTATCCTCTCTCTATTTCAGTTTGGTCGTGCATACTGCACGAGTGACAGACTTCGGTTCAGGAGCGTTTGTACAGATACCAGGCAGAGCATGCGCCCTCCGAGGATACCATGCAGGCTCCCACCGGGTGCTCCGGCGTACATGCCTTTCCGTAGACCGGACACTGCTGGGGCGTGCACTTTCCCTGCAGGACTTCTCCGCAGCGGCAGGCCTTGTTCTCCCTGCCCTCGATCTTCGGAAGGGAGTACTTGACGCGGGCATCATATGCCGCGAACTCCCCTCGCAGCTTCATGCCGGATCCGGCAAGCTCTCCGATCCCTCTCCATCTGGAATCGCAGGGCTCCATGTATTTCTCCACCAGGGCGACGGCCTGGGGGCTTCCCGCGTCCGTGACCACTCTCGGATAGCAGTTCACGAAGAACGGTTTTCCCTCCCGGGTCTTCTTCACGATCACGGCGATCGCTGTGAGAAGCTCTGCGGGAGTGAAGCCGCAGACGACTCCGCTCATGCCCATCCTGAGCATCTCCAGACAGTCCCCGGTCCCGACCACGGCGCAGACATGTCCCGGATACAGGTAGGCATCCGTGGTATGCATCATGGCTCTGTAGGCGGCGGGCATGGTCTTGTTGGCCGTCAGCAGGGAGAAGTTGTCAAGTCCGTCTTCCATCGCCGACTGCAGGGCTATGCAGGAGGACGGCGTCGTGGTCTCAAAGCCCACGGACAGGAATACCACCTGCTCCTGCGGATGCTCTCTGGCATACTGCTCCGCGTCCGCCGGGGAGTAGACCACCTTGACAGCGGCGCCTTTCCCCCTGGCCGTCTGAAGACTCTGGGAGGAGCCGGGTACCCGCACCAGGTCCCCGAAGGTACAGACCGTGCAGCCCTTTTCCAGGGCCAGCATGACCGCTTCGTCGATAAATGAGACCGGCGTCACGCACACCGGACATCCGGGCCCGGAGATCAGGCGGATGTTTTCCGGAAGCAGGTTCCGGATTCCCTGACGGAAGATCTCATGGGTATGGGTCCCGCACACCTCCATGATACGGATCGGCGGGCCGTCATAGCTCTCTATGACAGAACGGGCTTTCTCTATAGCGTTCATAACAGGAAATCCTCCATCAGATCATCTGCTTCGTCTGTGTCACTTCCCGCGATCTTCGCGATCGCAGCACCGGCATGCACCATCACATAGTCGCCCGGTTCCAGATCCGACAGCAGCGCCGCGGATACCTCTCGCCTTGCACCGGACGCGTCCACCAGGGCCGTTCCCCTGCTCACACTCACAACCTTTGCCGACAGACCGACACACATATCAGTTCCTCCTTATCCTTGCCATCGCCGCCACAGCCTGTCCCAGACAGATTCCTCCGTCATTGGGCGGGATCAGGTGATGCGTCAGCACGGCGAATCCCTTCTTCTCCAGAAGCTCCTTTGTTCTCTCCAGAAGAAGTGTATTCTGGTACACTCCTCCGCTCAGCGCGCAGGTCCGCACGCCGCTCTGCCTGCTTCCCTCCTCCAGGGCCTGCGCGATCTGTCGCGCGAGCACCTCATGGAACATCCAGGCAAGATACCCGCTGTCCGTCCCTCTCTTCTTCTCCTCTGCAATCCTTGCAAATAAAAGATCGGTGGGCAGTATCATTCTTTCATTTTCCATCCGGCTGACGCCGGAAAGCTCTTCCCAGCCCTCTGTATCGGGCTGCGGATTTTCCCCAAGCCAGCTCTGGGCCGCGAACTGCAGGCTGCAGGAGGCCTCTCCTTCAAAGGTGGACGCTCTGCAGATGCCAAGCAATGCGCTCACTGCGTCAAAGAGGCGCCCGGCGCTGGTCGACTTCGTGGTATTGATCCCCTTGTCTGCCATCCTGCAGATCACCCGCGCTTCCTGCTCGCTGCACAGCCCAAGCTCCGTGGCCAGACCGTCCAGTCCCAGGGAATGGAGCATGGACACTGCGATGCGCCATCCCTCCCTGGAGGCGATATCACCGCCAACGTGCAGGAAGGGCTGTATGCTCCCCAGCCGCTCGAATCCGTAATGGTCCGCAAGGAGGATCTCTCCGCCCCAGATCGTTCCGTCGGTTCCGTATCCGGTACCGTCAAAGGAAGCCCCGAGGACCTTGCCGTCGAAGTCATTTTCCGCCATGCAGGATACGATGTGGGCGTAGTGATGCTGGATCTCGATGACCGGGATCTCCCTGTGCAGCTGCTCTTCCTTCTCCTTTGCCAGCTCTCTGGCCAGCTGGGTGGACTGGTAGCCCGGATGAAGGTCACAGGCGATCACCTGCGGCTGTATCTCCAGCAATGTCTCCATCCTTCCGATGGTCTCGCGCAGCGCCCTGACGGAGCGCACATCTGCAAGGTCCCCTATGTAGGAGGATGGATAGAACAGCGTGTTCTTCCCTATGCAGAAGGTATTCTTCAGCTCTCCGCCCACCGCAAGGACAGCCGGGGCGCTGCCTGCGGCCGGATCCGGCTGCGCATCTGCTCCGGGAACATTTCCCAGCATCACAGGAAGGGGCGCGTAGCCGCGGGAGCGGCGGATCATGTAGGGTCCGTCTTTCGTAAAGTCCATGACAGAATCGTCGCACCGTATCCGGATCTTCCGGTTATGGGACAGGATGCAGTCACAGAATCCCGAGATCTCCCTCAGCGCCTCCTCGTCATCCCTGCAGATCGGCGCGCCGGATACATTGCCGCTGGTCATGACCAGCATATCCGGCACATGGCTGTCATCGGGATAGTCGAAAAGCAGCATCTGGACCGGTGCGTAGGGAAGCATCACGCCTACCTTCGGATTGCCCGGCGCCACTGCGTCGCACAGCTTCGGTCCGCCCTCTTCCTGCGCCGCCCTGCGCTCCAGAAGCAGGATGGGCTTCTGGTGGCCGGTCAGGATCTGCTGCTGTTCCTCATTGACAAAGCACTCTCTGAGAACTGCCTCTTCATCCTTCATCATGACGGCAAATGGCTTCACAGGCCGTCTCTTCAGCTCCCGCAGTCTCATGACCGCCCGCTCATTCGACGCATCGCAGCAAAGATGATAGCCGCCGATGCCCTTGACTGCGGCGATCCCGCCCGCTGCCAGAAGACGGCGCACATACCGGATCGCGTCAGCGCCCCTCTCGGAGCGTCCGACGATATAGACCTCCGGCCCGCAGTCATTGCAGCAGACCGGCTGGGCATCATAGCGCCTGGAAGCCGGGTCGTAATACTCCCTCTCGCACTCGGGACACATCGGGAATTCCTTCATGGAGGTCCGGCTGCGGTCGTAGGGAAGCGCGTCCAGGATCGTCAGTCTCGGCCCGCAGGACGTGCAGTTGATAAATGGGTGAAGATAGCGTCTGTCCGACGGATCGAACAGCTCCCTCCGGCAGTCCTCGCAGGTCGCGATATCCGGAGAAACGAAGACCTCACCCTTCTCCTTGATGCTCTCCACGATCTCGAACCGTTCAGGGAGCAGTTCTGCGTCATTGGCCCTCTTCACGTCGATCTTGAGGATCGCGGAGCGCCTGGGAGGCTTTTTCTTCAGAAGCTCCAGGAAATGCGCGATTTTCTCCCTCTCTCCCTGGGCGATGATCTCGACATAGGAGCCGCGGTTGCTGACGGAGCCGGCGATCCCGGCCTCGTCCGCATGCCGGCTCACAGTCGGCCTGAATCCGACGCCCTGCACGATCCCGTAGACCCGTATTCTTTTTGTTTCAATCTGTTTCATATATTTCCTGTCTGCGGCGCCTGTCCGGATACTGCGAAATGAACCGAATCGATCCATTTTCCTTCAAACTGCGGTGCCAGGCTCCTGAGCACCGGATCGGCGATGATCGTATCGTATCCGCCGTCTCTGACCAGGGCGGCAAAGTCCGCCTCCTCGCGAAGGCTTACGTCTCCCTCCTCCGTCAGTCCGGGATTCATCATGAACCAGGATGCCGCCGTAACAAACGGGGCAGCCTGCTGTCTGCTTTCATAGAGGCATCGGATCCGGGAGCGCAGGGCATTGGCCCGCACCTGCTGATGGACAACCAGGATCCTGCGCGATGAAGGATCAAGCTCCGCCATCTCTTCAAGCTCTGCCGGATATCCGGTCTCATAGGGAATACCGAAGGTCTTCTCCAGATATCTTGCGGCTGCCAGGCCGGCCGGGGACACCACCAGGTTCCTTGCGGCGCCTGAAGCTCTCCTGACTGCGTCCAGTCCGCCCTGCGCCCCATACAGGAGCACTTCCTCCCAGCCCTGGCTGTGCAGAGCCTCTTTCAGGGCCTTGCCGTCTTCCTCGATCCGAAAGTCCATCGGAGTGAAGCCGAGAACGCCTATGTACGGAGCCTTCTTATCCGCGCATACACTCTCGTCCGCATCTTCGCCCTCAGGCTGCAGAGAAGAAGCCGCATAGGTCTTCATCAGCGCCAGCAGCGCATCCTCGATTCCCTTGTCATAGAGATTCATGCCGTTGGTCGGAACCGGGATGAGGGGGAGGGAGGTCTTTTTCTCTGCCATCCGCCTGATCGCCTGGTAATCCGTCGCGATTACCGCCGGGACCGGGGTCCCGACCAGCGCGATGAATTCCGGACGGATCGTCCCGGAGGCTTCCTCCAGCTTTTTCACCAGCAGGTCATCACGCCCCAGGATCGCGTCCATATCCCTGAGCCCCGCGCTGAACACGGCGCCTCTCTCGTCTCCCGTAAGCCATCTGGGCTCGTCAAATCCGCAGATATTGCCGGCGCATCCGCCCGCGTCCACGATCACCGTCATGCCGCCAAGGGCGTACAGAACCGAGACCGCTCCGGACTGATCCGGCGCAAAGGGTGTCAGGAATCTGCGGAATCCTCTGACGCTCTGCCCCTCTATGGGTTTCATCCCCTCCAGAGCCGGGGCACACGCAGCCGGGGCGCTGGCCTTTTCGACAGGTTCGTTCCCCTCCAGGACCTCCCGCATCCGGGTGTACAGCCCCCGCACGCCCGCATAGCCAAAGGGCTGTCGGTCCTCATTCCACATGACGCTCTTCACGTCCGGATGATAGTGGGCCGCGTCCTTGCCCAGCGCAAGATCGATCTCATATTCATCGTCCCTGTAGAACATCATCGAGGGATCCTGGTTGCAGTAGAACCGGGTCCCGGGAGAAATCTGCGCAAGCCTTGCGATATAAGGCAGGCTCTGCGCGGTCACGGTGCCGAAGACCTCCCGGACATCCGCTCCCCGGGATGCCAGCGTCAGGGCAAGCTCGAAGGGATCCGCGTTGAGGGTCTCACCGATCGACACCTTTAAGCCGGGATAGTCCCTGTGGAACTGTTCCGCTGCCCGGACTGTCTCGTCAAAGTCCGCCCGCTCCTGCTCAAGCAGCATCCGGGCTCTTGTGTTTTTCTCAGCATCTTTCTTCGCCGCATCTTTCGCAGCATCTTCCGCTGCGTCCTCCTCCCGGATCCCCAGCACCTTGAAGAATGCCTGATACTGGCGGTGGATGCGGTCGGTATCATAGAAACGATTCAGCTCCATGTAGGGCATGCCCAGCCTCTGGGACAGGTCATCCGCCGCGGCTCTGCATTCCGGGTTCAGTACCAGATTGAAATGAGCGTCCGCCATCTTCTCGAAGGCCTCGTAGTTCTCACATCGAGACAGCTCGCGGATCCGGCTCACGCCCGCCTGGCGAAGATACCCATACAGCTCTGTGTCATCTGCAAGCGGCGCGAAGAAACCCAGAAGATTCACATGGCCCCTCACCCGCTTCGTCTTCTCCAGCAGAGAGTACAGCGACTGGCGCACATGGACCATGGGGGGCTTTCTTCCCTCTCTGGTCAGGGCATACATGTAGCAGGGGCGGACCCTGACACCGCTTTTTTCCTGGGATGCCTTCGCGACCCTGTCCCAGTCCGTTCCCAGCAGCGCGTCCACACAGGTCGCGCAGATCATCACCAGAGAAGGCTTCTTCTCCAGACTGTCCACGATCGAGCACACCGCCTCCGGGATCATCTTCAGATGACGGCCGGTCACCAGGTCCGTCTCATTCATTTCCAGGTAAAAGAACCGGTTCTTATACTGAGGCATGCTGCTGATTTGGGAGGTATTGCGCCCGCAGCAGGGCGGGGATACGATCAGCATGACCGAATCCGGGATTGCAAGTCCTGCCCGTTTTACGCCGAATCCCTCGGCGCCGGGGGAATTGTAGGCCAGCGTGGCGGGAGAACTGTATACCAGATGGCTGGTCACCTGGAACAGCTCCGGGATCCTGTCCTCACCCAGCTCACTCAGCTGCTGTGCCGTATAATACTGCGCTTTCCTGTTCTCCATCCGTCAACCCTTCCGTTCACTGCGCGTTTTCCAGAAGCCTCTTCGCCAGATCCAGGAAGATCTGACTCACCGGGAGATCCCTGTCCCCCTCTATGACCGTCTTGCCCTCTTCCTCGAACCGGATGATATCGTCACTTCTCGGAATCTCTCCGATGATGGACAGTCCGTGTTCCTTCGCAAATGAAGCGACCTTCTCGGTTTCATTTTCCACGTTGCGGTGATTGAGGATCAGCCCCAGCACCTTGGCGTAGCTGCGGTCCTCAAAGTTCTTCACCGCGGTCTGTATATTGTTCGCCGCATAGAGCGCCATCTTCTCCCCGCTGGTTACGATCAGCACCTGCTGCGCGTACCCTTCGCGGATCGGCGCGGCGAAGCCGCCGCAGACCACGTCGCCCAGAACATCGTACAGGACCACGTCCGGCTTCCAGGTCTCAAACAGCTCCAGTTCCTCCAGAAGCTGGAAGGTAGCGATGATCCCGCGGCCGGCGCACCCAAGGCCCGGCGTCGGACCACCGGTCTCGATGCACAGAACGCCTCCGAAGCCTTCCTTCGAGATCTGGCTGATCTGCGTCGGATAGTCATCATGACTTCTCAGATAATCCATGACAGGCTCTACTGCCTTTCCTCCGAGAAGATTGATGGTCGAGTCCGCCTTCGGGTCGCACCCGATCTGGATCACCCGCTTTCCGAGGCTGGCAAATGCCGCCGCCAGGTTCGCTGTCATGGTGGATTTCCCGATTCCGCCTTTTCCGTATAATGCCAGTCTGAGCATATTCATTCCCTTCTGAAAATAAACAAGGGTCCCTGCGCTCCGGCGCAGAGACCCTCTGTCTCACTTATTCACCGCTATTCCGGCTCGGAGATCACCTTGCCGTCAGAGCTCGCGTATATATTAGTACATCAGGCTGCCGTTAGGCAACTTAAACTTACATTGCCCCTTACTCACTCTCCGGCGTCCACTCCGTCATCGGAAGCCAGTAGCTGGCCTGATAGTAGTCCGTCAGACGGGCGGTGAAGAGCATACGCTCCCTGCCGGTAACCTTCTTGTTGACTACGGTCAGCTGTCCGTCCTCCGGAACGATGAAGGGATCGCCCAGCTCATAGGCGGACATGAAGGTGCCGTCATACCCGAAGTAGTCGCAGACCGGCTGGATGATATCGCCTTCCTCCAGTTCGCGGTATCCCTTGCCCTGGACACCTGTGGGAGTCACGTCCTGGGCACCGAGCACAGTATCCTCGCCTGTCTCCTCGTTGAACTCGATCACGAGGTTCATGCGCTCTCCATTTATCAGGACCGGTGTGAACTTGGTGGTGATGTAGAGGCCGTTGCCATCCTGATCCTCGTCACTGATCGGATAGAGCGCCACCGGGCGGTCCTCCACGGTCAGCCAGGTCCCGTTCCATTCGTCGATCAGGTCCCCCGTCTCTTCATCGTATTGCATCACATTGTCAAGTCCCAGATCGATGTAGCCTTCCCCGTCATCGACAAATACATTCAGCTCCACATCCGTGATCTGGTCCCACATATCCTCGTCCAGCTCCAGCACCTTCCGGCCGTTCTTCTCGGTAAGCTCCAGGGTCTGGGATCCGACGATGGCGCGGCCGAACAGCATCTGGGCGGCCAGGCTCAGAAGATCCGATCCGGAAGAGGTATCATATCCGGAATTGCCGTAGATCGACGAATAGTCATTTACACCGTAGTAGGATCCGCTGGTGGAGGCGTATCCGCCGGTAAGCAGATCCAGAAGGCTCGATGAGCTGCTCCCGTAGCTTCCCGCATTGCTGTACGCGTTGCTGTATCCGGAGCCGCTGCCCTGGCTGTATGCCTGCATGAGCATATTGTAGATGTCCTGCTCGCTCATAGAACCATAGGAATCATAAGTGTTATAGGACTGGGAGGAGCTTCCCGAACCTCCAAACAGGGCTTCCAGCAGGCTCGATCCTGAGCTCTGGCTCTGGGTGGAAGCTGCAGATCCGCCAAACAGAGTCTCCAGCAGGCTTCCCGTATCGGAGCTTGTGCTGTAGGATCCCGAAGAGGCATCCTGGAAGAGGGAGCCGAGGAAGCTTCCGCCCCCGCCCGATGCGCCGGAGCCTGTGGTGTAATTGTAGGAGCCGCTGCCCGAGCTGCCGGAGCCAAGGAGGATATCCAGAAGGCTGCCGGAGCCGCTGCCGTAGCTGTAGCCCTGGTTGGCAACGATCTGACCGGACTGCTCCAGCGTGGCGTAGGTACGGATCCCGTCTGTCCATCCCGAATCCACTCCGATGTCCTCACAGATCTGGATCATGGAGTTCACCGATTTCAGGCTGGAATTGGGGAAATAAATGCTCAGGCCGTATGCATTGCTGATCCCGTTGACCCGGTTGTACTTGACGGCCGACTTGATCGCCGATGCAAGGCTCTTGCTCTCCTTCGTATTCAGGTTCGTGCAGAAGTCGACCAGGTCGACCTGGTCCAGCCGGGCCGAAGGCGAGAACTCACGGCTGCCGTTCCTGGCAGTGGCCACCTGCTGATAATTGTTGCCTTTAAGCTGCGAGGTCAGATCGGATCCGAAGGCGCCAAGCTTTCCCTCGACCGTTCCGCCCAGCTCCGCAAGGTCCACCACCGACAGGGTCGTTCCCGTACTGGAAGCATACATGGCATTCTTCGCGGTAAAGTCATCACAGATCTGGCGTCCCAGATTCAGTGTGTTGGTGGAAGAATTCTCATTGAGAAGCTTCAGCCAGTTGGTATAGTACCAGCCGGTGCCGGGCTCCGTCTCCTCACTGGCGATCATGTAGTCCGCATAGGGCTCCACCGCGATGGCAGTCTCCAGCGTTCCCATGAGGCAGCAGTCAAACCCGACAAAGTCGAACTTCACTCCGCCGTCCTTCAGACCTCTGGCAATCTCCCCGAGATTCATGGAATCATTGGGATGGGTCTCGTCATACCCATAGCCGCTGACAGAGCCTCCGCCGTGATCCCAGAAGACCAGGATATAGCGGTCCGCGGGAGCCTTCTTCGCACAGTATCTGATGAAGTCGGACAGCTCGTCCTCGTCCGTCATGCTGGCCTTCGTCTTCTTCTCTTCCAGAAGTCCGATCCCTTTGCCGCTGATGGACCATCTCTGGGTCTTTCCCGCGGAGATGACAGAGTTTCTCCATCTCCTGCAGCCGCCGGTCTGAACCACCACATTGACGTTCCGGTTATCAAGACCTGCGTAGAGCATCTCATTCAGGTCCGCCGTCGCCATGCCGCTCTGGCTCTCCAGGTCGGTTCCGAGCATGTAGACCATCATTGTGACCGAATCCTTGCCCTTGCCCCTGAGCTTCGTGTATTTTTTCCTCGCTCCCTTGGCGACCTCACCGTTTACCTGGGTATAGTTGGTATCAACGCCCCTGGCCTGGACTCCCTGGCAAAGCAGCGCGCACATGGCCGCGGCGATCAGCGCCGGGCGTATTATCCTCTTCAGAATCCTCATAATCCTTCTCCTTCGGTCGGCTCAGTCCTTCTTCTCTTCATCCTCTCCGGCGTCCTTCTCATTTCCGCGAAGCGGGGCGTCGCTGCCTCCTCCTGCAGGGCCGCCTTCTATCTTCTCGCCCTTCTTCACTTCGACAGTTCCCTCTGCGATCTTCACTTTTCTGCTGTGTGGTCTCTCAAACATAATCGAATCCCTCCTTCTGTCTGTCACCGATACAGACAGTATATATGAAAAATGACCAGACAGGAAGATATTCCTGCCTGGCCCGCATTGTTTGCCAGAGCTGTATAATTGCTGCTCTCAGATCCCGCCGATGAAGATCTCGATCCCGATCACAATCAGGATGACGCCGCCCAGGATCGAAGCCCTGCCTGTCAGTTTTGTCCCGATCTTCCGGCCGATCACCAGGCCGCCCATGCAGATGACATAGGTGACAGCCGCGATCAGAAGACATGCCGCCAGCGCCATGGCCGTATTGTATTCAGCGATCGTGAATCCCACCGACAGGGCATCGATGGAAGTCGCCACCGCCTGCAGCAGCAGCGCGCCGGGAGAGAGCATCTCACTCTCACTCACTTCGCCTCCCCGTATGCCCTCCAAAAGCATCTTCCCGCCGATAAACAGCAGGATGATGAGCGCGATCCAGGGGATAAACCTCCGGAAGACCTCGAAATACTCCGCCACCTTCCGGACGCAGAACCAGCCGATCATCGGCATCATGAACTGAAACCAGGCATAGGTGCCTGCGATCAGACTCATCCGCCCGGGCCTCATGCCCGGCTCCTTCAGGCCATTTGCGCAGGACACCGAGAACGCGTCCATGGCCAGGCCCGCACCGAGCAGCACACTATTAAAAATAAATCTCACAATACCATTCATCACTTACAGTGGGGCCACCACATCACGATAGACCTTGCGGAAGAACAGGACCGACAGGGTCCCTGACACAATCTCTGCGATAATAAAGCTCCACCACACCAGGTTCACGTTGCCTGTCAGGCGCGCGATCAGCCAGGCCGCAGGGATCAGCGCGATCAGCTGACGGGTGAGGGAGATCACAAGAGAGTAATAGCTCTTGGAAAATGCCTGGAACACCGAACCGAGTACGATTCCCAGCGCAGCGATGGGGAAATGCAGACATACCGTCCGCAGAGCCACCACGCCCATGCTCCGCATATTGTCCGAGGCATTGAACAGAGACAGCAGCTGCTGCGGGAACAGAAGGAAGACCAGCATCCCGCACACCATGATGGTGAAGGCAAGCACGAAGGAGAACTTCAGTGCCTCGTCGATCCTGTCCTTCTTCCTGGCGCCGTAGTTGTAGGCGAGCACCGGGATCAGTCCGTTGTTCAGTCCGAAGACCGGCATGAAGAAGAAGCTCTGGAGCTTGAAATACACGCCGAACACTGCGGTCGCGGTCGAGGAGAAGCCATTCAGGATCCGGTTCATGAGGTAGCTCATGACAGAGCCGATGGACATCATCAGGATCGACGGGACGCCGACAAAATAGATCTTCCTGACTGTCTCCCCGTCCGGTCTGAGGATCTTTCCGAAGCTGAAATGAATCTCCTTATTCTTCTTAAGATTGCAGATCAGACCGATCACGGCAGCGATCATCTGTCCGAGCACGGTCGCATAGGCCGCGCCGGCCACCCCCAGCTTCGGGAACCCGAAGTATCCGAAGATCAGGATCGGGTCAAAGATGATGTTGAAGATGGCTCCGGTCATCTGGGAGATCATGGAGTAGACGGTCATGCCCGTCGACTGAAGCAGACGCTCGAAGGTCATCTGGTACAGCAGGCCGAAGGACAGACACAGGACGATGGTCAGGTAGGTCACTCCATAGCCGAAGATCTGCTGATCAGAGGTCTGGGTGCGCAGAAACGGCTTCACTGCGAACAGTCCCAGCAGCAGGAATCCCAGATAAGAGAAGAACATCAGGAGCAGTCCCGTATTTGCCGCCGCGTCAGAACGGTCAAAACGCTTCTCGCCCAGAGATCTGGACAAAAGCGCATTGATACCGACGCCGGTTCCCGAACCCACCGCAATCATCAGTGTCTGCATCGGGAATGCCAGCGTGACCGCAGTCAGCGCCTGCTCATTGATCTGTGATACAAATATACTGTCCACGATGTTGTACAGTGCCTGTACCAGCATGGACACCATCATGGGAAGAGACATGGTGACGATCAGCCGCTTCACCGGCAGAACGCCCATCTTGTTTTCTTTCTGCACTCTGTATAAACCTCCGGAAAACTATATCTAAACCAGCATCCCGCCTATTCTGCCCCATCTTTCCCCGAATTGCAATAGCTGCAGATCACAATTCTCACCAGGGCAGAGTCATTCACGGTACTCCTCAACCCAGACCGGCGCCTTTTCTTCAAGAGTCCGGCGCATATCCAGGATGCGCTGGTTGGAGGAGCCCCTGAAGGCAAGCATGATATTCTTCTTAGCCAGGATAAAAGGACCATCCACAAGCACGTCCAGGCAGGCAAGCATCCGGTCTGTCACAACCGTATGCTTTCCCCCGCCCGGGATCAGATCCCGGTCAAATATGTATCCGGTGTAGGCCCAGATACTCTTCTTTCCTCCGTACCGCTGAGCGATCTGCTCGAGAAGCGGCAGCAGAGCCTCCTGATTCTCCTCCTCGAAGGGATCCCCGCCCAGCAGGGTCAGGCCGGACACATAGTCCGGCTCCAGAGAATCCAGGATATACTGCTGCGTCTGATCGTCGAAGGGCTGTCCGTAGGAAAAACTCCATGTCTCCGGCTGAAAGCAGCCCTCACAGTGGTTCCGGCAGCCGGAAACAAAAAGTGTCGTCCTGCAGCCGGGTCCGTTCGCGATATCAAATTCCTTAATCACTGAATAATTCATGTCCGTCCCTTCCTGAGTTCTGCTCCCGGCACTGATCCCGGCCCTGGTCCCTGACCCGGTCCCGTGCCTGTTCCTGGCTGAGATTTTACAAAGAGGGCTGCCGCGTCATGCAGCAGCCCTCCGTCTATATCCAATTCCCCTTGTTGTCTCCTGCCGCGTCCCCCTTCGGGGCTGCCTGGCTCCTGTGGTCTTTACAGATGCATGACCCTGTCTCTGATCTCCTGGGTCCTTCCCTGGTTCCAGTACTGGGTTCCGATATAGCCGCAGGTGCGTCTCGCCACGCTCATCTTTGTCTGGTCCCGATTGCCGCAGTTCGGGCACTCCCAGACCAGCTTGCCGCTCTCATCCTCGATGATGCGGATCTCCCCGTCATAGCCGCAGCACATGCAGTAGTCGCTCTTGGTATTGAGCTCCGCGTACATGATGTTGTCGTAGATGTAGCGGATGACCGTCAGGACAGCGGGTATGTTCTGCTGCATGTTCGGGACTTCGATATAGGAGATCGCTCCGCCCGGGCTCAGCGCCTGGAACTCGGCCTCGAACTTCAGCTTCTTGAACGCGTCGATGTTCTCGCGGACGTTCACATGATAGCTGTTGGTGATGTAGTTGTGGTCCGTCACGCCCTCGATCTCGCCAAAGCGTCTCTGCAGGCACTTCGCGAACTTGTAGGTGGTGGACTCCAGCGGAGTTCCGTAGACGGAATAGTCGATATTCTCGGCCTTCTTCCACTCGGCGCACTTGTCATTGAGCTTCTGCATCACTGCAAGAGCGAAGGGCTTCGCTTCCGGATCCGTGTGGGACTTGCCCGTCATGTAGTAGCACATCTCATACAGGCCGGCATAGCCCAGGGAGATGGTGGAGTATCCGTCGTACAGAAGGCGGTCGATCTTCTCGCCGCTCTTGAGCCTTGCCAGGGCTCCGTACTGCCACAGGATCGGCGCAACGTTGGAGCTCGTCCCCTTCAGGCGCTCATGTCTGCAGCGCAGTGCCCTGTGGCACAGCTCCAGACGCTCCTCGAGGATCTCCCAGAACTTATCCATGTCCTTGCCGGAGGACAGGGCTGCATCCACCAGATTGATCGTGACAACGCCCTGGTTGAAGCGGCCGTAGTAGCGGTGCTCACCCTCTTTATAGTTTCCGGCATTGGCCAGGTTGCCCTTCGACCAGCTGCGGTCCGGAGTCAGGAAGGAACGGCATCCCATGCAGGGATATACGTCGCCCTTGAGCTCCTTCATCTTCTTCGCGGAGATGTAGTCCGGCACCATGCGCTTCGCGGTGCACTTCGCCGCAAGCTCAGTCAGGTAGAAATACGGAGAATCCTCTCTGATATTGTCCTCATCCAGCACATACAGGAGCTTCGGGAAGGCCGGCGTGATCCAGACACCCTTCTCATTCTGGGTCCCCTTGATCCTCTGGTTCAGGACTTCCTCGATGACCATCGCCAGGTCTTTTCTCTGCGGCCCCTCCGGAACCTCGTCCAGATACATGGTCATGGAGACGAAGGGCGCCTGTCCGTTGCAGGTCATCAGAGTGATCAGCTGGTACTGGATCGTCTGTACGCCGGAGGTGATCTCCTTCTTCAGGCGCTCCTCGGCGATCCGGTTGATCTGCTCCTGGGTCGCCTCGAGACCTGCATCCTTCAGATTCTCCTCCACCTGCTTGCGAAGGCGGATGCGGCTCTCATTTACAAAGGGTGACAGGTGCGCCAGCGTGAAGGTCTGGCCGCCATACTGGTTGGAGGCCACCTGCGCGATGATCTGGGTCGCAATGTTGCAGGCCGTCAGGAAGCTGTGCGGCTTGGTGATCATGGTCTCCGAGATGACCGTGCCATTCTGCAGCATGTCCTCCAGATTGACCAGGTCGCAGTTATGCTCCTTCTGCGCGAAGTAATCGGAATCATGGAAATGAATGATGCCTTCTTCGTGCGCCCGCACGATCTCCTCCGGAAGCAGGACTCTGCGGGTAAGGTCCTTCGAGACCTCGCCTGCCATGTAGTCACGCTGCGTGGAGTTGATGGCCGGGTTCTTATTGGAATTCTCCTGATTGACCTCCTCATTGACCTGGTCGATCAGGGCCAGGATGCCGTTGTCCGTCGTGTTGGACTTACGAGCGATCTCCCTCTTGTAACGGTAGCGGACATACTTCTGCGCAACCTCGTAGCCGCGCATCTCCATGATGCCCTTCTCTACCATATCCTGGATCTCTTCAACGCCGGCCGCATGCGGCATGGCTCCGATCTCGCCTGCGATCTTGTCGGAGACCGCCACGATCTGGTATTCATTGAGCTGATGAAGCCGGTCGACTTCCGCATTGGCCTTGCGGATCGCGTTGGCGATCTTATCGATCTCGAACGGCACTTCCTGGCCGTTCCTCTTTATAACATTTGCCTTGATTTCTGTACTCATTTGCCCCCTCCGATCAGCCCCGGACCTCTTACCGACCGAAGCTGTACATCCCATAGATACGTTACACTCAACATCTGGAAATAAGAATAGAAAAGCCCACAAGATGTGGTACCAGCCAATGATAATCCCGATGCACAGGAATCGCAAGAGGAAAAACAGAGATATTTTTCATCTGCACTTGGCGAAGATGCACAAAGCATCTGTTTGTCAAGCCTAATCCAGCCGGAGTTGTAAAGAATCCCCTCATCCTGTAAGATAACAGAGACAGGCGGCCTGCCCGCCAGAAGACCCACGGACCGGATCAGACAGAGGAAGTCTATCATTATGAATGAAAAAGCATTGCGGGTCCTTGAATACCCGAAGATCATACAGCAGCTGACAGAATGTGCCACCTCACAGCCCGGCAAGGCGCTGTGCCGTGCCCTGGAGCCCTCGGATAACCTGCCCGAGATCGTGCGCACGCAGCAGGAGACCGCAGACGCCCTGCGCCGGATCTATGCGAAGGGAAGTCTCTCCTTCTCCGGCGTCAGAGACATCCGAGGCGACGTGCGGAGGCTTGAGATCGGAAGCAGCCTTGGCATCACGGAGCTTCTGGACATCGCCAAGCTCCTGGAGGCCGCGCAGAGAGCGCGCCAGTACGAGAAGGTCGAAACCTCCCGCCAGGAGGATGAGCTCATGGAAGATTCTCTGACAGAGATGTTCCGCGGCATCGAGCCCCTGGTCTCCCTGTGCCGGGAGATCCGCCGCTGCATCCTGTCCGAGGAGGAGATCGCAGACGACGCCTCCCCCGAGCTTCGCCGGATCCGCCGTCAGATCCATCTGTCCCAGGAGAGGATCCATTCCCAGCTGGCTCAGATCGTCAACGGCTCCGCCAGGCAGTATCTGCAGGATGCGCTGATCACCCAGAGAGACGGCCGCTACTGCATCCCGGTGCGCGCGGAACACCGCTCCCAGGTGCCGGGCATGATCCACGACCAGTCCGCCTCCGGCTCCACACTGTTCGTCGAGCCCATGACGATCGTCAAGCTGAACAACGACATCCGCCAGCTGGAGGCCGACGAGAAGGCAGAGATCCAGAAGATCCTTGCCTCCCTCAGCGAAGAGGCTGCCGGATACAGCGAGAATCTGATCACGAACGTGCAGATCCTCACAGCCCTGGACTTCATCTTTGCCCGCGCCCAGCTGGCTAAGAAAATGAATGCCACGATCCCGGAATTCAATGAAGAGGGCATCATAGAGCTTCGCAGAGCCCGCCATCCCCTGATCGACCGCAAGAGCGTCGTCCCGGTGGACATCGGTCTCGGGAATACCTATGACCTGCTGATCATCTCCGGTCCCAACACCGGCGGCAAGACCGTCAGCCTGAAGACCGTGGGACTGCTGACCCTCATGGGACAGGCAGGTCTTCACATACCGGCGGCAGAGCACTCCAGGCTCTCCCTGTTCACCGAAGTCTACGCGGACATCGGTGACGAGCAGTCTATCGAGCAGAGCCTGAGTACCTTCTCCAGCCATATGACCAATATCGTATCCTTCTGGGGCAAGGCGGATGAGAAGTCCCTCGTCCTCTTTGACGAGCTGGGCGCAGGCACGGACCCCGAGGAAGGCGCAGCCCTGGCCATCGCCCTCCTCTCCTCTCTGCACGAGCGGGGGATCCGGACCGTGGCGACCACTCATTATTCTGAGCTGAAGATCTACGCCCTCTCAACACCCGGCGTGGAAAATGGATGCTGCGAATTCGACGTGGCGACCCTTCGTCCCACCTACCGCCTGCTGATCGGCGTCCCCGGCAAGTCCAACGCGTTTGCGATCTCCAGGAAACTCGGTCTTCCGGACGATGTGATCGAGAGCGCAAAACTGCATCTGTCCGACGCGGAGGAGGACTTTGAAGACGTCATCTCCGACCTGGAGGACCGCAGGATCTCCATGGAGAAGGCGGAAAATGAGATGACCCGAAACCGGGATGAGATCCGCTCCCTCAGAGCCTCCCTGGAGAGGCGCAGCCGCAGTCTGGAAGAATCCCGGGAGAAGATCCTGGCCAAGGCCCGCGAGGAGGCGGCCCAGATCCTCAGAGATACAAAAGCCTACGCCGACGAGACGATCCGCAATTACAACAAATACGGAAGCGACGCCAACGCAGCCCGCCAGATGGAGCGCGAGCGCACCCAGCTTCGCGAGCGGATGAATGCCCTGGACAAGAAAGGCAAAAAAGACAAGAACGCCAAAGATGTCTCCACGATCGGACAGGAGCGCAAGGTCCTGGATCCGGCAAGGCTCCATGTCGGGGACAGCGTATTCGTCAAGTCGATGAATCTGAAGGGGACGGTCCTGACCCTCCCGGATCAGAGAGGCACCCTGCAGGTTCGGATGGGCATCCTGAATACCAAAGTCAACGTCAATGACCTGGAGCTGATCGACGAGGTGACCATCAAGGCCCCCAACATGGCAAGGACAGGCTCCGGCAAGGTCCGGATGTCCAAATCCGCCGCCGTATCCACAGAGATCAATCTGCTGGGCAAGACCGTGGACGAGGCAGTCTCAGAGCTGGATAAATACCTGGACGATGCCTACATGGCCCATCTTCCGAGCGTCCGCATCGTGCACGGCAAGGGCACGGGGGCCCTCCGAAAGGGCGTGCACGACTACCTGCGCAGGCAGAAGAAGGTCGCATCCTTCCGCCTGGGCGAATTCGGCGAAGGAGACGCCGGCGTCACCATCGTAAAGTTCAAAGAATAACAGATTTTGAAACGGAGAAAATGCATGACAGGATATGTCTTTGATATCGATGACACACTCTACTGCCGTGAGGATCTGCTCTGGAAGGCAGTAAATGAAGCCACCGGATATATCCTTTCAGACAGAAATCAGTTCATCCACCAGTTCTACGAACTGTCAGAGAAGAACCTCTCCATGGTGGAGAGAGGAGAGATCACGGCCCAGGAATCCAACATCTGGCGCTTTGAAGAATGCTTCCGGCTCTATGGGATTCCCGAAAGCGCGAAGGCGGCCGCAGATGCCGCCACCCTGTACGAAGACCTGCAGAGCCGCATCACCGTGTCCCGGCCCCTCGCCGGGCTGCTGGATCATCTGCATGCCCAGGGCTGCCCCCTCGCGGTGCTGACTAACGGAGAGACCGCCCACCAGTGGCACAAATACGATGTACTGCAGCTGGACCGGTGGATCCCGAGAGACCGGATGATCATATCCGGAGAAGTGGGCTTCACCAAGCCCGATCCTGCGATCTTCGAGATCGCCCGGGCGCGGCTCGCGATGGATCCCGGGGATCTGTGGATGATCGGAGATTCCTACGAGAGCGATATAACAGGAGCCAGCCGCTGCGGCTGGCACTCTGTCTGGATCAACCGGAGAAATGAACCCTTCGAGGGCCCCGCTCCGGACCTTGTCTTTTCAAATGAACACGATATGGCAGAGTATCTTCTCAGGGATCCGGCAGCGTTACGCTGACGGATCCTCTTTCGTTTCCACAACCGGCACCACCGCAGGAAGATACCGACTGTGCTCCTTCTCCATGAAATGGCGGATCCATTCACTGTCCAGCACCTCGTCCGCCGCCATGGCGACGGTGGAGTCATCCGCATAGAGATCGAATTCCAGCTGCTTTTCATCCAGCCACTGCATCACCGCCTCATCCACGCAGTCCTCGCACAGAAGGTGATGGACCTGCACATTGCGCACCTGCCCCATCCGCCATGCCCGGGCAACTGCCTGATGGATCAGGGAAGGCTTGATCTGGGGCTCGCAGAAGATCACGATGCTGGCGGCCTGTATGTTAAGCCCGGTTCCTCCTGCCTGCACCTGACTTATCAGGATGCTTCCGGGCGCTGCCTCGGTAAACCGGTCCACGATCAGCTGCCGCTCCGCCACTGCCGTACTGCCGGTGATCGTCCCTACGCAGCGGCCTGCCAGGAGCTTCTCCGCCTTCGCAATAGTATCCCGGAAATAAGAATAGAGAATGGTCTTCCTTCCGGCCCTCTCCGCCTCCGCACACAGCTCAGCCAGCCGCTGCGCCTTGGAAGAGGTCGAAAGATCTGACTGAAGAAAGCCGACACGCCTGGCCCCCATGAAGTTCCCCGCCAGGATCTGATTCCCATACTCCCTGCGGTCCTCCTCGCTCATGCGGCACCACTCTTCCTTCACCTCCACAGGAGGAAGTTCCTGCAGGACCTCCTCCCTCTGGCGCCTCAGATAGACCGGCGATATCATCTCCCTGAACTCCCTCGTCCGGCTCAGCGCCGCAGCCTCCTGCACCTGACTGCGCAGATCCGGCCTCAGAAAACCGATCAGCGAACACATCTCACTGACCCTGTTCTCCAGCGGGGTGCCGGTCATCAGAAGGATATTCTCGGATTCATCCTCCAGCATGTGCACATACCGGGTCCTCATGGCCTCCGGATTCTTGATATAATGCGCCTCGTCAATGACCATCATCCGAAGGGTAATCTTATTGTTGATCCTTCCGATCACCTTGACCATGCTCTCATAATTGGTGACAGCCACGCCGCCCTGCAGGCTCCAGTTCTGAAGCCCCTCCTCCAGTTCCGGGCCGTGAAGAAGAAACGCGCTCAGGGTGCTGAACTTCCCGATCTCCCTGCACCAGTTGACAAGCACGCCGGCAGGGCAGACTACCAGAAAATGACCGCCCCCTGACGATGCATGCAGATGCGCCATGGCACAGATCGCCTGGATCGTCTTGCCAAGGCCCATGTCATCCCCCAGGAGCACCCGCTTCTGGTGAAGGATGTACTTTACTCCGAATTCCTGATAGGCACGAAGGGTTCCGGTAAAGCAGCTCAGATCCAGGGAATAAGAATCGATCTTCGCGGCAAGCTCCGCGGGAATGCTGCTGACGGACGCGGAGCCTGAAGCGGCCTGTCCGCACACCTTCTCCAGGATCACATAATACTGGGCACCGTGCTGTTCAAAGTCCCGCTTCGCCTCATCGCTGCTGATCCGGACAAGATCACTCCAGCGTGCGGTCAGCCTTCCTGCCCGCTCATACACAGAAGAGGCCGCAAACTCCGTCAGGTCACTGATCGCGGCGGTAACTGCCTCCTTCTTCTTCCTGCCGGTAAACAGCCACCTGAGATTCCCCCTGACCGTGATCCGGGGCAGGATCTGCTCTGTGCAGGCATGAAATGCAGTGCGCACCGGCTCCGCATCCGACAGCAGTTCACTGCCGATCCTGCAGACGGCAACGGCACGGATCAGCCGCAGATTCCTCTCTGAATCATCTTCAATGGACAGCCGGACCGTCTTCTTCCCCGCGATCTGCCTGCCAAATACCGCAAGGATCGCCCGGATAGAGATAACCTGCTTCTCCCCGATCCCGTCAATCGCATGCAGATCGCTGTCTTCGGCCGCCGCCAGATCCCTGAGCGTCAGATATCCCGCATCCTTCAGGGCCGTGACCCGGATACCCGCCTTGGAATTGCGAAGCTCCTCCACCGGGATCTGCGCAAGAGACTCCATTGCCTCCAGCGACAGCAGGTCAGCTGCCGCGTTCCGGATCTCCTCCTCCCGAAGGGATGCCTCCTGCGGCATGCGGCTCAGGCTCTCGTCCAGCGACGTGACCATCCCGATCAGCTTATTTACATCCTGAAAATGAATCCGTCTCATAATAATAAAAATGCTCCCTGCTCTTCCGGCGCACAGTTATGCGCGCCGCCTTTGCAGGAAGCATACCATATTTTATATCCATTTCCTATCAGCTGCAGTCCAGTCAGCTGCGGTCCAGTCAGCTGTGCTTCTCCCAGCCAGGGATGTTCTCCAGCCAGCACTGATCCTCCCGGAGCTTCATGGTAAAGAGCCGCTCGTCATTCTCCCGGTACTTGGACTGGTGATACCTGAACACCATCTCCTCTCCCAGTCTTCCCAGGATCTCGATCTTGCCCGTCACATGGGACAGCACGTACCGGAACGCCTTGGCCTGGCCGCTGCACAGGGTCCTGGCCTTTGAAACGATCTCATATCCTCTCTCCAGCGGGACCTGGAACTGGGTCAGGACACCCTTTGCCGGCCTGCACTGGAACACGTAGTAAGGCAGAGCCCCGATGGAGGTAAGAGAGTTCAGAAGCTGCGCCAGGACCTCGGGATCATCATTGACCCCCTTCAGGAGAACCGCCTGGTTTCGTACCGGACAGCCTGCCTCGATCAGCGCCCGCACAGCCCTCTTTGATTCCTCCGTGATCTCATGGGGATGATCAAAGTGGGTGACGATATAGATCTGCTTGTGGCTTCCGTACTCCCTGAGAATGTCAAGAAGCTCCGGATCGTCATAGATGCGCATCGGAAGGACCACCGGGGTGCGCGTACCAAAGCGGATGTAATCCAGCTGCGGAAGGTCCACCAGATGATCCAGATACTCCCGGATCACATCATTCTCATTGATGAAGGCATCCCCGCCCGACAGGAGGATATTGTTGATCTCGGGATGGGCCTTCACATACTCTGCCATACCCAGGATCTGCTTCGTCACCTCATCATGGGTATAGCCGACCATACGCTTGCGGAAGCAGTGGCGGCAGTACATGGAGCACTGGCTGGTCGTCAGCACCAGCGCCGTCTGGGCGTACTTGTGCTGCACACCGGTCAGTACAGTATTATGCGATTCACCACTCGTATCCTCATGTCCGTGGACACTGTCCTCCACCGCGGACGGGACACTCAGCCTGCGGATCGGATCTTCCGGATCGGAAGGATCGATCAGATTCAGATAATACGGAGGAATGCTGACAGGATATCTCTTTGCGACCTTTCTCAGTGTATCCGCCTCTTCCCCGGTAATCCCGAGGGCCGACAGCACCTGGTCGATATCCCTGATACAATTGTCAAGAAGGCCCTGCAGTATACTCATGTTCCACCACCCTTTCGCATGAGATGCTGTATGTACTACGAAATGACAATTTATGTATGAAGAATTATGATATAGCCGATTTTAGTATATCCTGTCAGATTCCGGCAACTGTTTTCACAGTTTTTTTATTGAATTTTCACATTTCCGTATAGCTGCTGACCGCTGCGCCGCAGGCAGCCTCCTCTTTGTAGCGGCTCATCGAGAGGTCGACGCCGAACTTCTTCCTGAACATCTCCTGCAGCATGGGGTTCATGCGGAGCCCATTTCCGGAGGCGATCAGGTGATCCGCCGTGATGCCGGTCCCCTCATGGATGGTCTCGTACATCTGATACAGCTCCTGCGCCATTCCGTCCATGATCGCCCAGGTCAGGGATGCCGGCGTGAAGTTGTCTTCACTGATATTGCTGATGCTCCCGCGAAGAGACGGGTCTACCCTCGTTCCGGCAAATGTGGTGACCGCGCGCATCGGATCCTCCAGCTGCATTCCCTCCTCGGCAAGACTGCCCAGGACATCATACAGCGGCTCGGAGCCTGCGCCGATCTTCTGGGCAAAGGCGCGGAAGAACTTCTCCAGGATCGCATAGGCCCTGCCTCCGCACAGCGCAGAACCGGCCAGCAGATATCTGCCGGGAGTGAAAGGCCGTGCCTCGATCCCGGGCGCCGTAAAGTACTGATCCGACAGGATGGAGATCTGTCCGCCGGTCCCCATATTGACCAGGACCGCGTTCGGGGTGAAACCGGCAGAGCCCAGGAAGGCCGCCTGATTGTCCCCGATCGCTGCAGTGACCGGTCTGCCACGGAATTCGCCAAGCTTTGCGAAATCCTCACGGACCTCGGGAAGCATGCAAAGATCCGCGCTCATCCCCAGCTTCTCAAGCGCATCCGTCCGGTAGCAGGCCTTCTGCGCGTCAAACAGCCCGGTGCTGTCTGCCATGCCGGCATGCATCAGCGGCTTCTTTCTGCCGGTCAGCTTCATCCCCAGATAATCACCGATGGTGCAGAACCCGACGGCGCTCTCCGGGACCAGTCCGTGCCTGCGGTTGTAGATATGCGTCACAAGACCGTAGCCGCTGGCGGCCCAGATGCCGCAGACATCACGGATCTCCTCCACCACGCTGCGTCCGCCGTCTTCCTTCAGGTTTCCTCGGCCATCCTGCCAGGTGTAAAGCGGGCTGACACAGTTTCCCTCCTCATCGAAATACAGGATTCCGTGCATCTGTCCGGTAAGCCCGATGGTCCCTATGTCCTCCCAGGTGTCGATCATCTCATCGGCGACCGCGAGGGCCTTCTCCATGATCCTGTCCACATCCTGGATCCGCTCCCACTCATTGCCACGGTCGATAAAGCACTGATTCTCGACCGTTTTCGCGTCGCAGACAGAACCGTCCTCCCGGTCCAGCACCGCCGCGCTGATGGTTGTTGTTCCGATATCAAGTCCCAATGCTTTCATGTCTCCGCCTCCTTTGTATGAGCTGCCATATTCATTTTTCTGCATGGTCTCATAATGCCTGTTCTCAGGATATCTTACCACGAACAGCCCTCCTATACCAGTTTGTGCATACCTCTGATTTCCGGGTGAATTCATCTCATTTTATGCTATACTGGTCTCTGGTTTTTTTAGAAAGGATATATCCCATGATCATCGATTTTCACACCCATATATTCCCGGACAGGATCGCTGACAAGACCATAGAAGCCCTGTCCGGTGTCTCCAGCATCCGCCCCGCGTCCGACGGAACGGCAGAGGGCCTCTCACAGTCCATGGCCCGTGCCGGGATCGGCCTGAGCGTCAACCTCCCGGTCCTCACGCGGCCGGAGCAGGCAGACAAGGTCAATGACAGCCTGATCCGCAGCCGGGAGAGGGACATGGAGATGGGAATCCTCTCCTTTGGCGGTATGCACCCGGGCTACGGGCAGTACCGGGAGAAGCTTGGCATGCTCGCGTCTGAAGGCGTGAAAGGGATCAAACTGCATCCGGCCTATCAGAGGACCGATCTGGACGAGCCGGCCATGATGAGGATCATCGACGCCGCCAGCGAATACGGCCTGATCACCCTTCTTCACGCAGGACTCGACATCGGGATCCCGGGACATGACTATTCCTCCATCCCCATGATCCTGCGCATCCTCGAGGAGGTGCGCCCGCAGAAGCTGGTCCTGGCCCACATGGGCGGATGGAAGAACTGGAAAGCGGTCGGACAGTATCTGGCCGGAGCCGATGTCTGGCTCGACACCGCCTTTGTCATGGGAAGGATCGATACGAAAGGCACCGCATCGCCCGGTCCGGACATCGACCAGTGGACGCAGTTCCCGGTCCCTTCCGGCAGCTGGGATCCGGATACGGACGATCGCTACAATATGACATCCGATGCCTTCCTTGCCCTGTGCAGGAAGCACGGCACAGACCGCATCCTCTTCGGAACAGACTGCCCCTGGGCGGATCAGAAGGCCTATGTGGACGCCTTCCGAAGCCTCCCCTTCACCAAGGAGGAACAGACCGCGATCCTGGGCGGCAACGCCGCAACCCTTCTGAATATGCAGCTCTGATGAAGAATCTCTGATCATACTGTTTATTTTTCCGCATCTGTGATATAACTCTTGGGGGCTGTGGCAGATGCGGATTTTTTCTGCCATGGGCCGTTTTGATTATGGACAAAAGAGGTGACTTACCGGGATGGCTCATTCAGGCGGAACTACAATTATGACAGAGGGGGATTACAGGAAGGAGATCATCTTCTTCGCGATCCCTGTATTTATCGGCGCACTGTTTCAGCAGATGTACAACACGGCGGACTCACTGATCGTCGGCAATTATCTGGGGCACGATGCCCTGGCGGCTGTCAGCTCCACCGGCTCTCTGACCTTTCTGCTGGTCGGTTTCTTCTGGGGATTCTCCAACGGAGCGGGCGTGATCGTAGCCCGTTTCATCGGGGCAAGAAATGAAGACCGGACCTTTCACGCGGTCCATACGGCGATGGGCGTGGGGCTGGTCTGCGGCATCGCCATGACGATCCTCGGCGTGATCATCTCTCCTATCCTGCTGCGCATCATGCAGACGCCCCAGAGCGTGTACGTGGAAGCCAAGACCTACCTGACGATCTATTTCGCCGGCTCCTTCTTCCTGGTCATGTACAACATGATGGTCGCGATCCTGCAGGCTGCAGGAGACAGCCGTCATCCGCTCTACTATCTGGTCATCAGCTCCCTGACCAATATCGTCCTCGACATCGTCTTTATCACGGTCTTCCGGATGGGGGTGGAGGGCGCTGCGCTGGCCACGATCCTCTCGGAGTGCCTGAGCATGCTGCTCTGTCTCCAGCGCCTGCTGAGGGCGCAGGATACCTACCGGGTCGACCTTCGGAAGATTCATTTCGACAAAAGGTGCGTACAGCAGATCATCCATCAGGGTCTGCCGACCGCCTTCCAGTCGACCGTTATCGATATAGGCAATATCCTGATCCAGTCCTATATCAATTCCTTCGGCGCCCTCGCCATGGCGGGCATCGGCGCCTACACCAAGATAGAGGGATTCTGCTTCCTGCCGGTCACTTCATTTTCGACCGCAGTCACGACCTTCGTCAGCCAGAACTACGGCGCCGGGCGCAGGGACCGTGTCCGGAAGGGCTCCTTCTTCTCCATCGCCTGTGTGGTCATCATGATCGAGGCCATCGGCGTCGTGATGTTCCTTCTGGCTCCGCAGCTGGTGGGCGCCTTCAGCAGCGACCCATCCGTCATCGTCTACGGCGTGGGACGTGCCCATGTGTGCTGCCTGTTCTACTGCCTGCTGGGCTTCTCCCACATCTCCTCCGCAGTACTGCGGGGCATCGACAAGCCGGTCACCCCGACCGTCATCATGATGGTCTGCTGGTGCGCGGTGCGTGTGGCAAGCGTGCTGACCATCGGGCAGATCTGGCACAGAGTCGAGCTATCCTACTGGCTGTATCCGGTAACCTGGACGCTGAGCTCGGTACTGTTCATCGTTATCCTTACAAAAGAACTGAGGAAGAAGACCTGACCCGGGCTTCTTCCTCTTTCTTATCTTCCGTATCATTCTTACCATTCTCAACAATGGCCGCATATCTCACCGAGTGCCTGCGCAGCTGTCTCGATCTCATCCTCCCTCGTTGCCCAGCCAAATGAAAACCGCACGGTTCCGGACGGGTATGTCCCGAGGCTCCTGTGGGCGGACGGAGCACAGTGAAGGCCGACCCTGGTCATGATCCCGTACTCACTCTCCAGCCGGAAGGCCAGATCCGAAGGATCCAGGGCCGTCGGGCAGACAGAGACCACAGCGCTTCGCTCCAGGGCACTCTCTGGCCCTGCGATCTTCAGCATCCCATCCTGTACCAGAGGCTGGATCCGGTCGAGAAACTCCTGTGTCATCTGCCTCTCATGGACAAGGATGCTGTCCATCCCTCTCTCCTTAAGAAACTTCAGGGAAGCCCCGAGGCCGGCGATCCCCGGCAGGTTCAAAGTCCCGGCTTCAAACCGGTCCGGAAGGATCTGCGGCACCTGCTCCGTATGACTGAAGCTGCCCGTTCCTCCGGAGATGAGCGGATCGATCTGCCCTGCCAGCGCATCAGTAAGGATAAATCCCCCGATCCCCTGCGGTCCCAGCAGGCCCTTGTGCCCTGTGAAAGCCAGAGCGTCGATCCCAAGCTTCTCCATATCAATGGGAAATGCCCCCGCCGTCTGCGCGCTGTCCACGATAAAGATCAGTCCGTGCTTCCTGCAGAAAGCACCGGCCTCTTCCACCGGCATCAGCGTGCCGCTGACATTGCTGGCAGTCATCATGACCACAGCCCTGGTGGAGGGGCGAAGCAGCTTCTCCATCTCCTGAATCTGAAGATGCCCTTCTGCGTCACAGGGGATCCGGGTGTAGATGATCTCCTTCTCCCGGCTGCCCTGAGCCGTATCAGAAAGTTCCACCGCAATCTGATTGAGCGGGCGCATCACCGCATTGTGCTCCATGGCAGAGACCAGCACATGATCTCCCGGGATCAGGAGTCCCTTCAGCAGGACATTCAGGCTCTCCGTGATATTCTTCGTGAAGATCACATTGCGGGCATCCGGACCATGAAACAGTTCGCAGAGCAAAGCTCTCGTATCGTAGACGATCTCCTCCGCCTCGTAGGCTGTTTCGTAGGAGCTTCTCGACACATTGCTCCCGATCCGGGTCATATAATCCGTCATCGCCCGGATCACCTCACCTGGTTTTGGAAATGAGGTACAGGCGTAGTCCATGTAGATCCTGTCGCAGGTCCTGTCCATTGAAAATGTCCTCCTATGCTGCAGATGCATCTTCTGCCTGATTCTGACTGTCCTTATTATACAATAACAGGTCAGCCAGCATTGCCTTGAGTTTGTGGGCACAGAACTCTATGCAGATGATGCTGGCTGACCTGTGAACTGTAACAAACCCTTTACTCAAGCACGATGTCCGCGTCTTCCTTCTGGGTCACATACCCGATCAGGGCTGCATCCGGAACCGTCGTATGCATCTCCTCCAGCATCCTCAGTCCGTCCTCCCTCGGAACGCTGATCAGCAGGCCGCCGCTGGTCTGGGGATCATAGAGGATATCCTGCATCGCCCGGGAGACATCCCCTGCAACACGCACATTTGCGCCGGCGTACTCACGGTTGCGGTACGCGCCTGCGGGAATGAAGCCCATCTCCGCCATCTCGGTAGCCTCCGGATGGAAGGGCACCTTATCGGTCTGGATGTGCAGGGTGCATCCGCTGCCCTGCGCCATCTCATAGCTGTGTCCCATCAGGCTGAATCCGGTCACATCCGTGCATCCATGGACCGGATACTTCACCATGACATCCCTCGCCGCCTTGTTGAGGGTCGCCATCTGAAGCTGCAGCCGCTCCATCAGATCCTCCCCGACAAGACCGATATCCGCCTTGCCAGCTGTTGTGAGGATCCCGACGCCCAGCTTCTTGGTCAGGATCAGGACATCCCCCGGCTTTGCCCCGGCATTGGTCAGGACCTTCGCGGGATCGACGAATCCGGTCACCGCCAGACCGTAGATCGGCTCCGAGCCATGGATCGTATGGCCGCCGGATATGATCACTCCGGCCTCGTAGGCCTTCGCGTATCCGCCCCTCAGGATCTCCCGGACCGTATGGTCATCCATGCTGTCCGCCACGCACATCAGATTGAGGGCCAGCTTCGGCTCGCCGCCCATGGCGTAGACATCGCTGATCGCATTCGCAGCCGCGATCTGGCCGAACAGGAACGGATCATCCACGATGGGCGGGAAGAAATCCGTCGTCTGCACGATCGCCTGATGCTCGCTGACCGCATACACACTGGCGTCATCACTGCGGTCATATCCCACGATCAGGTTCGGATCCGTGTGGGTCTGGAACCCTTCCAGCAGCTGGCACAGCGTGCCCGCCCCAACCTTGGCGCCGCAGCCCGCGCAGCTTGCAAGCTTCGTAAGTCTAACCTGTGTCTCCATCTTCAAAACTCCCCGTCAACTATCTCAATCTGCGCCGGCGTCAGCTCTCCTCCGCTCTCCAGATCGTCCGGTACCCATCCCCGGACTGCTCCTCCACGGCAATCTGCTCCATCTCATCCGTGATGCGCTCCCGCGGATCCGCGTCCAGTGTATCACAGAACACACAGGTGCCGCAGCTCGAGCTGAGCGAACGCGGCACCGGGGAAAGCTGAACCTTCCAGCCGGAGCGCTCCGCCTCTTTCTTGTAGCGGACCGCTCCGAAATGATTAAAAAATGTAATCACACACTTCATAAAGCTCTCTTATTTCTTCAAAGACAGGGTGTACTCGCCGTCTTTCTCGGATACGCGCACCGTATAGCCGGCATGCTCCGCAAAGCGGGTCACATTCTCCCTGGAGGTCACGTTATCAACAAGGACCTCATACTCCTTTGCACCTCCAAGAAGTGCCTTTCTGGTCAGAATGACCGGTTCCGGGCAGGACAGCCCTCTCGCGTCTACTCTCTCCATATTATGCCTCCTGTATATTCATTGATCAATCTATTGATCGATCCAGTCGTTATGAATCATTCTTAGCAAATGTGTTCACGCTGGCGATCACTGCCAGTACGCAGATGCAGATCACTACAGCGATCTTGCCGTTGGCCGTCGGGCCCTCGCCGCTGGATGCCAGTCCGAAATTATGGCAGAACGCAGCTCCGACAAGCAGTCCAAGAACCGCCATGGCACTGTCGGTATTGCCCTCGCCGGACAGGACCAGCTGACGCAGCGGGCAGCCGCCCAGAAGGATCGCGCCAAAGCCGACCACATACATGCCAAGCAGGTTCCACAGACCATCCGTATGCGCGATCGCCTGTCCCGTAAATCCAAGATGGAAATACGTTCCGGAAGTTGCGGCAGTCAGGATCAGATTCATCACCAGGCATGCGCAGAAGATCGCACAGAAGCCGGAGATCAGACGGAAATCATGGAACAGGACCACATCACGAAGTCCGCCGGCCATGCACAGTCTGGTCCTCTGTGCCAGGATGCCGACGATCGCGCCGGCGATCAGGCTGATGGCGATGGCCGCGTGCTTTGCACCCGGGCCTCCTTCAGGCTGGGTAAAATGAATGAACGCAGGTGCCGCGATCAGAAGTACCAGAAGCACTACGGAAACCGCCGGCATGATGCCGCCCTCTGTTGCCGCGAGCTTGTAGGTCCTCTTCAGGGAATAGCCCTTATTCAGGAAGAACACACCCGTCAGGATACCAAGCACGAATCCCGCAATACCCAGAAGCGCATTCAGATCACCGCCGCCCAGACGGATGATCATACGGAACGGGCAGCCGAGGAACATAAGGCAGCCGATCATGACACAGAAGCCGATCGCAAATCTGGTCAGCGGAGCGCTTCCGCCCTTCGGCGAGAACTCACCCTTCGCAAGGGCGATCGCAAAGCTTCCCAGGATGATGCCGATGATCTCCGGACGGATGTACTGTACCGGAGGCGCCTGATGCAGTCCCAGCGCGCCAGCCGTATCACGGATAAAGCACGCGATGCAGAACCCCATGTTCGCCGGATTGCCGAACAGCACCAGGAGTGAAGCGATCACCCCAATGATCAGACCGGCAATGATGATGTCAAACTTGCCACTTTTACTCATACTAAAAACCTCCCACTCATAAAATAGTAACCGGGACGAAGCATATGAAGTAATACCATGCTGCGTCCCGAATCCAATTATACCTTTTGTCAGGAGATTAAACTAATTGTTTTTATAAATCAGACTGATGGATTAATAGGAAATGATAATGATTTCATTTCACAGCCCTGCTGCGTCCTACAGAATCAGTACAGAGCTGCTGTTCGCGTATCTGTCCGTATCACGGACAACACCCGTAATCTTGATACTGTCCGCATCCACATGACATCGATAATAGGCAACCTCTACGCCGGACTGAGCAGCACGGACCAGCGCCTGTCCGAACTCCGGCTGCGTTTCAACATTCGGAAAAACCGTGCGGATCCTGTTCATCTGGATCACAAAGGCAATCTGGCAGTGGTATCCCTCCCTGGCCGCCGCGGCCAGTTCGTCCAGATGCTTAACCCCACGCTGCGTCGGGGCATCCGGAAACAGGCCGATCCCGCGTTTCAGATCCGCCGCCAGGGTGCAGCCCTTCACCTCCGTAAGGTATCTCTCTCCCCGGCGCTCCATGTAAAAATCGAATCTGGAATCGCCATAGGTATACTCCGGTTTCACTACATCGTAACGCATCCTCAGAAGCTGCTGCTTCATCAGTTCATTCGGCGCAAGACTGTCGACATTGACCCATCTCAGCCTCTTCTTATAGACAGAAATCAGGTCATAGGCCGTCTTCCGATTTTTCTCCTCCGATCTTTGCAGCATAACCCTCGCCTTCGGGACCAGCAGTTCCTTCAGGCGGCCGGTATTCTTCACATGTACCTGCTCCAGCTTTCCATCGATCAGGACTTCCGCGACAAAACGGTTCACCCGCCGCACAAAGGTGGCAGGCACTGTATTCTCATAATGGATCATCGGTTTGGTTCTGCTCATTGTATCCCCTCCCCTCTTACCTGTATGAATCATCCTCCGTTCCCAGTCCGTAGTTCAGTATCTCATTATACCGTGCATTGGCCTCTTCACTGGCCTTCTTCTCTCTCCAGGCATCCATCTCGCTGCGGATCGCCAGCATCTCGTCCACGAGCAGATCCTCTCTCCTCGGTTTCACATTTTCCAGATACGCGATCATGCGCTCCATCGCCTTCGGACTGCCCAGATGCTTCGCCACGGCCTCACCCAGCTGAGCCGGAAAGCCCAGCTGCTCCACCGATCTCACAAGTTCATCCTTCGTTCTGGTCCATAATACCTGATCCATAGTCATACCATACTCCGCCAAGCTCTTACTCTTCCATTCCCGGACGAACACACACTCCCGTTCTCCCGTTTTATTACCGCGTCTTTCAGACATCCGTCACATCCGTAACAACCACTTTTCCCTCAGAATCAAGCAGCGGGGTAATCCCACCCGCGTAGCCGGACTTCCAGGCCAGGTAATTCACACCAGTCTGTGTATCTACAAGAATCTGGCGCACGCCATCTTCTGAAAGCTGTCCCCCGTCTTTATAAATGACTTTGAATCTATTCTCTTTCTTTGCCATCTCATACCTCCTATCCGAAGCCTTCGACTGCAGCCTGATCAGCGGCAGGAGCAGTTTATCTCAGATCTTCCACATCAATACACTGAAATCCATGCTCCATCAGCAGCTGCGCGGTCACTCCGGGACCATCCGTCAATGTTCCGGAAAATGTGCCGTCGTACCGCTGTTTTACCCCGCAGCTGGGACTTCTGTTTGTGTCGCGCGCGCACCGCGTCCGCAAGCTCCTCGCGCACCGCGCACGGAAGTGACTGCAGAACAATCAGGTCCGGCTTCTCCCGCATGGCAATCTCCAGACACTTCGCTGCACCGGCACGGAATTCCTTATCTACAATCCGTCCATCTCTGGCTATGACCACACCATCCCTGACCTCGGAGGGGACACGCGGTGTCGGAAGACCGCCCATCTGCTCCGGACAGACGGTGCTCCCCCTTATCCACTTGAATAACTTTTGTGACGGAATGGCATTTGTCATACAATGCCAAGGCTTTTTCTCGTTGTTCTTTTGAATACATCTCATGCTCCTTTCGGAGCCCTTAGAGAGTCCAACTTTTTGTCCGCATCCCCTCCATAGAGATGGAGGGTTTTACAATCAGCGTACAGAGTAAAGTGTGGTGTGAACAGCTGTTGAACCACGAAATTACTTTTGATCAATATTTAGCTTTAGCATTAAAGCGGGTGGGAGTGCCTGCATAATAAATTTTAATATCGAATTCTCGGAAAAAAGATCAAGCCCGAAAAACCCAAAAAGCCGAAGAAATACATTGCGGACAGACTGGACGCTTTGAATGCGCAGCAGAAAAGAAAGTGAGCAGCATTCCTGCAGGGAGCAGCCAAAGAAATGCATGATCGCAGGAATGTGCTGTCAGGGGGATTTTTCTCAGAATGAAAAGAGTGAAAAGTTCCTTTGAAAAGCCTTGACAAATAAGCTCTGATGTGGTATAGTATATTTACCTCATCAGAGGTTATTTTTTTGTGCCTTTTTTTGAGGGAGGCTAAATTATTCCGAAATACCGGGAGGTGCCGTCATGAGAGTAAAAGTAACACTAGCCTGCACAGAGTGCAAACAGCGCAACTACAACACAATGAAAAACAAGAAGAACGATCCGGATAGGCTTGAGATGAACAAGTACTGCAGATTCTGCAGGAAACATACTCTGCATAAGGAAACCAAGTAAGAGAACGGAGGGGTATTATGGCAAAGGATAAGGCGGCTAAAAACAAAAAGCCCAATATCTTTAAGCGTATCGGTAACTACTTCCGTGAAGTCTTCATCGAGATCAAGAAGATCACTTGGCCTACACCAAAGTCTACTTTCAAAAATACGGGTATCGTATTGGTAGCCATGCTGGTGGTAGGGATCGTTATTTTCGGCGTAGATACAGGACTGCATTATTTGTTCGGTCTTGTTATGAACCTCGCCGGAAACTAATTCATCACGATTCGGAGGGAATATTGTATGTCGGAAAACGAAGCAAAATGGTATGTAGTACATACGTATTCCGGTCACGAGAACAAAGTAAAAGTGAATATCGAGAAGATGGTCGAGAACCGTAACATGCAGAATCTCATTCTTGAAGTCGTAGTACCTACGGAGAACGTCATCGAAGTCAAGGATGGTCAGAGAAAGATCAAGACCA
>CACXAT010000012.1 GCA_902765725.1 uncultured Lachnospiraceae bacterium
CGTCCTGCGTCAAAAGTTCCCGGACCGGTCTCAAAACTTTGGTAAGGGAGATAAAGGAAACATCGATAGAAGAAAACTGCGGCACATCCTGCAGATCCGGCGGCGTCACATAGCGGATATTTGTCTTTTCCATGCAGACCACTCTTGGATCATTGCGCAGCTTCCAGTCCAACTGCCCGTGGCCTACATCCACCGAATATACTTTGACTGCTCCATTTTGCAGCATGCAGTCTGTGAAACCTCCGGTGGAAGCTCCCACATCCATACAGATCTTATTTTCCAGCTTAACGCCAAAGCACTGCATCGCTTTTTCCAGCTTCAGCCCGCCGCGGCTCACATATTTCAGAGTGTTTCCTCTGACTTCGATAGGCACCTCGCTGTCAAACATCGTGCCGGCTTTGTCCTCTTTCTGTCCATCCACGTAGACGCAGCCGGCCATTATGGTTGCCTTTGCCTTCTCCCTGGAACTGAAGAATCCGTTCCTTACCAGGAGTACATCAAGTCTCTCTTTCATAGGATAAGTCCGATCATTCTTGTCTGGATCCGGCGGAAGATGCTCTCCTCACCGATTCCGGTCTCTTCTTTCAGCTCACTGACACATCCTTCTTCGATATATTCGTCCTCAAGCGCGATCAGCTCCACTTCAACATCGCATCCGGTCTGCTTCAGATAAGACACTACGCTCTGTCCAAAGCCTCCGGAGATCACATTTTCCTCAAGAGTCACCAGAAGTAAATGCTCCCTGGCTGCGGCCGCCAGCACTTCCTCGTCCAGAGGCTTCACGAACCTGCAGTTGATCAAAGTGCAGTTCGCCCCGTTCTTCTTGAGCATCTCGCGCACTTCATACCCGGTCTGTACCATGCTTCCGGCTGCCAGCAGGCAGATATCACTCTCATCGTAGAGGATCTCCCATCTGCCGTACTCCACGGGCGCGCGGAATTCCTTCAGCCCGTCATAGGCCGTGCCTCTGGGATACCGGATCGCCGCAGGGCCTTCCCAGGTATGGATCGCCCACCGGAGCATATCCGCAAGCTCCCACTTGTTCTTGGGCGCCAGGATCGTCATGTTGGGGATCAGGCTCAGGTAGGACAGATCGAAGATCCCCTGGTGGGTCTCTCCGTCCGCTCCGACCAGTCCCGCGCGGTCGATGGCAAACACCACATGAAGGTTCTGCAGACATACGTCATGAACGATCTGGTCAAACCCTCTTTGCAGAAATGAAGAATACACAGCAAAGACCGGGATCATCCCGCCGGCCGCAAGCCCTGCGCAGAAGGTCACGGCATGTTCCTCCGCGATCCCCACGTCAAAGAAACGGTCCGGATACATGCTTCTGAACCGCCGAAGCCCGGTTCCGTCCGGCATCGCTGCCGTGACGGCGATCAGGTTGTCGACCTTTTTGCCCTCCTTGCACATGACCGTGCTGAAGATGTCGCTCCAGTCCGCCTTCTCCTTCTTCACGCTCGCAAGGCCCGTTTCGATGTCAAAGGGGCCGGTCCCGTGGAACCTTGCAGGCAGGCGCTCCGCAGGGACATATCCCTTCCCCTTGTGGGTGATCACATGGACCACCACCGGGCCCCTGACCTTCTTCGCGTTCCTGAATACCGTCACCATCCGGCTGATATTGGAGCCGTCCACCGGACCGAAATAGGTGATGCCCAGCTGCTCAAAAAACGCGCCGGGGATCAGCATCGCCTTGAGATTCTGCTTCACGCCCCGGATGCGGCTGATCATATTCTCGCCGCCGCCCGGCAGCTGGCGCAGGGTGTCCTCCGCCGCCTTCTTGAGACCGGTATAGGCCTCGCTGGTGCGCAGGGACGAGAGGTAGGAGGCAAAGCCGCCCACATTCTCTGAGATGGACATCCCGTTGTCATTCAGCACGATGATAAAGTTCGTCTTCATGCCGAAGGCATTGTTCAGAGCCTCATAGACCATGCCGCCGGTAAATGAGCCGTCTCCGATGATCGAGACCACCGACCAGGTGCCGCCTGTCAGATCTCTTGCCCTGGCCATCCCCAGGCCTGCCGAGATGGAGGTGGAGCTGTGGCCTGTGTCAAATACGTCGCAGTCGCTCTCCGAGCGCTTCGGGAATCCCGAGAGTCCTCCGTACCTGCGCAGGGTATCAAACCCTTCCTTGCGGCCTGTGAGGATCTTATGGGTGTAGGACTGATGCCCCACGTCCCAGATCAGTCTGTCCTGAGGAAGCGTAAACGCCAGGTGCAGCGCCATGGTCAGCTCCACCGCGCCCAGATTGGACGCAAGATGGCCTCCGCTCCTGGAGATCTTCTCGATCAGAAAGGAACGGATCTCATCGGCCAGCTCCGGGAGCTGCTCCTCCGGGATATTCTTAATGTCATTAGGTTGATTGATTCTGTCCAGGATCATGTCATCTCCGCCTTGTCGCCAGCTCTTCCAGAAGCTGGCGCAGGAATCCGTGTTCAGCGTCCAGGGAATCAAAGGTCTCAAGTGCCCGCTCCGACAGCTGCTCGACCCTCTGCCGGCCGGCCTGTACCCCGAACAGCGAGATATAGGTCGTCTTTTTATTTCTCACGTCAGAGCCGATCGGTTTGCCGATCTCCTGCGCGTTGCCGGTCACATCCAGGATGTCATCCCTGATCTGGAAGGCCAGGCCTATGTCACTGCCGATCGATTCCAGCTTCTGTACCTGATCGCTGCCGGCTCCCGCCAGGATGGCACCGATCATCAGGCTTCCCTCGATCAGCGCCCCGGTCTTGTTCTTATTGATGAACTCCACCTGAGTCTCCGTCAGCGCCTGTCCTTCATATTCCACGTCACAGGACTGACCGCCCAGCATACCGTTGATCCCGCTCTTGGTGGCCAGCACCCAGAGGGCCTGCGCCACCCTGGCATAGCCCTGGGCCGGATCCTCGTTGCGGGGGACCTGTTCAAAGGCCCGGACCGCGGTCTCGTAGGCATAGTTGAGAAGAACGTCCCCCGCCATAATCGCCAGAGGCTCTCCATATTCGATATGGGTCGTCTTCCTGCCCCTTCTCAGAGCGTCATTGTCAAGCGCCGGAAGGTCGTCATGGATCAGAGAGGAATTGTGGATCATCTCCATGGCTGCCATGAAGGGACCGATCACCGGGCCTCTGCCCCCGTACATCTGGTAGGTGCACTCCATCATCATCGGGCGAAGCCGCTTCCCGCTTCCTTCCATACTGTAATTCACCGCTTCTATGACGGTCTTCTGAAAGCCCTCCGCCCTGGGCATATAGTCCTTCAGAACCGCATTTACATGGACCGTCCTGGCCCGTAATTCATCCGTGTAATTCATAACCGTATCCTGTTTTATCGTTATTCCGTACCCGCCTGGCTCTCATCAAAGGGAGAGAGCGTATACTCTTCCCCGTTACCGGCCATTTGCAGTACCTGCACCTGCCTGCGGACCAGATCGATCCGCTCATTCGCGCTGGCAAGAAGCTCGCTTCCCTCCTTATACAGGGCAAATGAAGCCTCCAGCCCGGTGGATGCCTCCTCCAGGGAGGCTGTGATCTCATCGAGCCTTGCAAAGATCTGCTCCAGCGTCATCTCCTGCGCGTTTTTATCCTTCTCCATACAGACTCCTTATCTCCTCGGCCCTGGCCGCCACAGATCCGTCCCGCAGACGGACCGTCAGCAGATCTCCCGGCGCAATCTCTCCGACAGAATGGATGCCTCCGCCGCCCGGGCCTTCCACATAGGCAAATCCCGCGTCGAGCTTCGCCTGGGGAGACAGTGCCTTCAGCCGACCCTCCAGCAGCGCCGCGCGGTGCATGGCACGCGTCAGCTGATCCGTCATCGAGGCTTCCAGCACGCTCTGCCTGCGCTCCAGCTCACCGGACACATCCCTCAGACGCAGATTCATTAGATGATCCATCCGGTCGCGGGTCTTGGCGATGGCATGGATCCCCTCTCTCAGTTTTCCTTCAGGTCCCTTCAGCTGAAGCTTCAGGGCGTAGCGCTCCGCCAGCTGGCGGCTGCCGTCAAGCCGGTGCTTCATGAGGCGCGACAGCCTCAGCCGCTTCTCCTGCAGACGCAGCAGCGTCTCCTCCATGTCTGCGACCGCCAGCTCCGCGCCCGCAGAGGGCGTCGGCGCCCGAAGATCCGCCACATAGTCCGCGATGGTCGTGTCTGTCTCATGGCCTACGGCAGAGATCACGGGTGTATTGCAGTTCCAGATGGCATAGGCGACCTTCTCTTCATTGAAGGCCCACAGATCCTCTATGGATCCGCCGCCTCTTCCCGCGATGATCACATCCACATATCCCAGTCTGTCCAGCGCCTCGATCCCCGCGGCCACGGAATCCGCCGCACCTTCTCCCTGCACCCTGGCCGGATACAGGATGATCGAGATCCCGGGGTTCCTTCTTCTGGCCACATTGATGATGTCCCTGACAGCCGCGCCGGTCGCAGCCGTCACGACTCCCAGCGTCCGGACGTATTCCGGGATCGGCTTCTTGTAGGAGGGATCGAACATCCCCATCTCCAGAAGCCTGGCCTTGAGCGCCTCATACTGCTCATAGAGCCTGCCGACGCCCGACTCCAGCCGGACGGCCGTGACATAGAGCTGGTAGGTCCCGTCCCTCTCAAAGACGCTGACCTGACCAAACACGATCACACTGTCTCCGTCCTTCAGCGTGCTCTTCAGGCTGCGGACACTGGAGGCCCACATCACACAGCGGATCTGGCTCTTCTCATCCTTGAGGGAGAAGTACAGATGTCCGCTGCTGGCATATTTCACATTGGACAGCTCGCCTCTGACATAGATATGGTTCAGCACAGGATCTTCCGAAAAGAGCGAGCTGATATGATGATTGACGGCCGTCACCGTATAGACCGGCGGCCTTGTCCGGTTCACCATAATACCTCCTCCCCGGTCTTCAGATCACTGCCTGCCGGCTTCCGCCTGCCGCTGGACCTTGCCCAGGATCCCGTTTACAAAGGAGAAGGACTCATCTCCCCCGAACTTCTTGGCCAGCAGGACCGCCTCATTGATGGCGACCCCGGCCGGTATGTTCTCGTCAAAGAGCAGTTCATAGACGCCCAGCCTCAGGACCGCCAGATCCGCCCGGCTCATGCGGTCGGTCTTCCAGCCTACGGAGGCGCTGTCCAGGATCTTGTCGATTTCATCGCGCTTCTCGCAGACTGCCATGGCCTTCGCCTTGACTTCCTCCCGCTCCTGCTCGGGAATATCCTGGGGTGAATACTCCAGGCCGTCCCCGCCTGCATGGGTAAAATAAAGATCCAGCTGCGCCATCAGATCTTCCTCTGAGGCGAGGTAGAAATCACTTGTAAATAACTCGTTGAAGATGTGTTCTCTTAATTCTCTCCTGGTCATAACTGCCCCTGTCTGTATGATTGCTTCACATATGCAAAAAGCTGCCGCGAAGACCGATCCTGTATTCACATATTCTCGGCATTGCGGCAGCTGTGTGCTCCATATAAACGGTTGAAAAGGTACGTATGAATGTGCTTTGATTACTTGTCAGCCTGTGCGTCGGCACCGTCCATGACCACGCTGTTGACCCTGACATTTACTTCCGATACCGTCAGGCCGGTCATGGTCTCGATCGCTGTAGCGACCCTGTCCTGAACCGCGGCGCTGGTCTCCGGTACATTGTATCCATAGCGGATATTGACCTTCAGCCATACGTGAACCTGTCCTTCTTCGACCGTCAGACGGATCGCCTTGTTGAGGCTCTTGAATCCGAGCCGTCCGATCAGCTCGCGCGTTGTGTTGCCTGCCAGCGATGCCACGCCTTTGACATCAGAAGCAGCCAGTCCCGCAATAACGGATACAACATCATCCGCGATCTTCACTTCGCCCTTATCCCCTGCCTTGAGGGTGTTCACATGCGTTGCTTCTCCTGCCATGAGTGATATCCTCCTGCTAATCTCTTCAAACCGGGGCCAGGCCCCGGGACTCTATTCATCTTACAGCATCAATGCCTGTAAATCAAGTTACCGCGCAAACTCCTGCAGTATAAGGCCCGGATTGCGGTCCTCCACCATGCCGACGGACCAGCTGTTGACGAACAACAGGAGCGGCCTCATCTTCAGGTCGACGATCCTCTTCATGTCGGACGTTCCCGTGATCGACTCCACATCCACCTCATCCGGATTGCCGATCCAGCGGATGTACTCATAAGGAAGCTGATCCATGCGGATCTCCACATTGTATTCATTTTCCAGGCGGTACTTCAGGACATCGAACTGCAGCACTCCGACCACGCCCACGATCGTCTCCTCCAGGCTCCCGTTCGGCTCCTCGAAGATCTGGATCGCGCCCTCCTGGGCGATCTGGGTCATGCCCTTGACGAACTGCTTCCTCTTCATGGTATCCATGGGACGCACTCTGGAGAAATGCTCCGGCGCAAAGGTCGGGATTCCCTCGTAGGCGAACTTCCTGCCCGGCATGCAGACCGTATCACCGATGGAGAATACGCCCGGGTCAAAGACACCTATGATGTCCCCGGCGTAGGCCTCAGAGACCACATGCCTCTGCTCTGCCATCATCTGCTGGGGCTGGCTGAGACGCATCTTCCTGCCGCCCTGGACATGGAAGACCTCCTTCTCCGCCTCAAACTTGCCCGAACAGATCCGCATGAAAGCGATCCTGTCACGGTGCATCTTATTCATATTCGCCTGGATCTTGAAGACAAAGGCCGAGAACGGCTCCTCCACCGGATCCACCACACCGCAGTCCGCCGTGCGTGCCAGAGGAGGCGTGGTCATCTCGAGGAAATACTTCAGGAAGATCTCAACGCCGAAGTTGGTCAGCGCGGAGCCAAAGAATACCGGCGAAAGCTGACCGGCGGAGACCTTCTCCTGGTCGAACTCCGCGGACGCGCCGTCCAGCAGCTCGATCTCAGAGAGCAGATTCTCCCTGGCATCCTCCCCGATAAACTCACTCAGAGCAGGATCGTCGATGCCGATATGGGTCGCGACACCTTCCTTCGTACCCTTCTGGGTATCCTGGTAGGTCACCACCTGGCCGCTCCTGCGGTCGTAGACGCCCCTGAACTCCTTGCCCGAACCGATGGGCCAGTTCATGGGACAGGTGGCGATGCCCAGCTCCTTCTCGATGTCATCCAGAAGGTCAAAGGTATCGTTCGCGTCCCGGTCCAGCTTATTGATAAATGTAAAGATCGGGATATGGCGCATGACACAGACCTTGAACAGCTTCCTGGTCTGCGCCTCGACACCCTTCGACGCGTCTATGACCATGACAGCGGAATCTGCGGCCATAAGGGTACGGTAGGTATCCTCCGAGAAATCCTGATGTCCCGGCGTATCCAGAATGTTGATGCAGTATCCGTCATAGTTGAACTGCAGCACCGAACTGGTGACAGAGATACCTCTCTCCTTCTCGATCTCCATCCAGTCTGAGACTGCGTGTCTGGCGGTCGCCTTGCCCTTGACCGAACCGGCCAGGTTGATGGCGCCTCCGTACAGCAGGAACTTCTCCGTCAGAGTCGTCTTGCCTGCGTCCGGGTGGGATATGATCGCAAATGTTCTTCTCTTCTCTATCTCTTCTCTTAGATTGCTCAATGCCGCTGCTCCTGTCTGATTGCTTCATCTGATATAACGACTTATCTTACCAATCCTTCGGATCAGTGTCAATTCTTCCCAAGTTGTCAGATGTCATTACTTTAGGTATAATAATCTGGATCGAAATACAGTGCCCGGGATGTGCCGCGGCCGGTCTGATCGCACAGAGGAGATGGAATATGAGCGAAAAACGCGTAGTAGTTGCCCTTGGCCACCAGGCTCTGGGAACAGATTTCCCCGGACAGTATAAAGCGGTGCATTCATCCGTCAGAGTCCTTGCGGACCTGATCGAAGAAGGCTGCCAGCTGATCATCACACACAGCAACGCGCCGCAGGTCGGTCTCATCCACGCTGCGCTCAATGAATACGCGAAGAATCACGAGTCCAGCAATGCCCCGATGTCGATCTGCTCCTCCATGAGCCAGGGCTTCATCGGATATGACATCCAGAACATGCTCCGCACGGAGCTCATCTCCCGCGGCATCTACCGCACCGTCTCAACGATCATCACCCAGGTGGTGGTGGATCCCTATGACGACGCCTTCTATCACCCCATCAAGGTGATCGGACGCTATCTCACCCGGGAAGAGGCGGACGCTGAAGAGGCAAAGGGCAATTATGTCGTGGAAGAGCCCGGAAAGGGATTCAGACGCATCGTCGCCAGCCCCAGACCCGTTGACATCGTCGAGATCGACGCGATCAACGCCCTTGTCAAGGCAGGCCAGATCGTCATCGCCGGCGGCGGAGGCGGTATCCCGGTCCTCAAACAGCCCCACCGTCTCAAGAGCGCCAGCGCCATCGTGGAGAAGGATCTCACAGCGGGCAAGCTGGCAGACCTCACAGACGCGGATCTTCTCATGATCCTGACCTCTGAGGAGCAGGTGTGCATCCACTATAACACCGAAAACAGACAGCCCCTGGGCCATATATCAGCCGCTCAGGCGCGCACCTATATCGACGACGGCGAGTTTGACGAGAAGGGCATGCTCCCGAAGATGGAAGCCAGCGTAAACTTCGTCTCACAGAAGGCCGGCCGTCAGGCAGTCATTACCTCCATCGATCACGCAGTGGAAGCGCTTCATGGCGAAGCGGGAACGATCATCTCCTGAAAAAACGGGAGGGGCATCGTTACTGTCCACTGATCAGCCAGCATTATCTGCACAGAGTTCTGCGGGCACAGATGAAAACCATAGGAAGCCGACTGAGCTTTGCAAGTTGCTGCAGCCGCGGGTGCTGAACGTCCAGTGGACGTTCGTTTAGCGAGCGGCTGCAATGCAACCGCCGCAAAGCGAAGGCAGGCAACGTGTTTTCATTGTGCCCGCAAACTCGAAGCAATGTCAGCTGGCCTGAAACTGTAACGGGTCACAGTGATCAGTACATGGCGGATTCTTCCACCACCCTGTATCCTTTCTCACGCAGGCCTTCTTCCACTTCCCAGATATCATCGGTGCGGAAGACCATGATCGGAAGGCCGCTCTTACGGTCAAATGAGAGATACAGATAATAGACATTGATGTTCATCTGGATCAGGGTCTTCAGCAGACTGTTCAGGTTGCCGACCTTATCCTCGATCTCAACTCCGATCACATCCTTCACAGAACACAGATAGCCGGCCTCCTCCAGGGAGCTCATGGCCACCTCCGGATCGGATACGACCATTCGGTTCACGCCGTATTCCGCACCGTCGTCCGTCATGGAGCCAAGAATATTTATATTGTGCTCCAGCAGGATCGACGTGATGTGTTCCAGTGTTCCCTTCTTGTTTTCCGCATACACGGACAGCTGCCTCAGCATAATGTACCTTCTTTCTGAATCTTGTTATAAAGCGTCTTTATAATATTCCTCCAGGCCTGCCTCGCGAAGATATTTCCTGTCCTTTTTGTCAAGGACGGCTCCGCCGCACAGGTCCGGGCGCTTCATGGCTGTACGCAGCAGGGACTGCTCCCTCCTCCACCGGTCCACCTTCCCGTGATCTCCGGACAGAAGGATGGGCGGAACCAGCTGGCCGTGCCACTCCTCCGGGCGGGAATACTGTGGATATTCCAGAAGCCCGTCTCCCATGAAGGTCTCCGTCTGCGCCGAGTCTTCATTGCTCAGTACGCCGGGAACCAGTCTCGCGATCGCGTCCATCATCACCAGCGCCGGAAGCTCGCCGCCTGTGAGAACATAATCTCCTATGGAAACCTCATCCGTCACGATCTCATCCAGCACCCTCTGGTCGATCCCTTCGTAGTGGCCGCACAGGAAGACAAGATTCTCCTCCATGGCCAGCTCCTGGGCAAAGCCCTGGTCAAAGGTCCTTCCCTGGGGTGTCATGAACAGGACCCGCGGTCTTTGAAGATTCTCCGTGACCGCCTTCCACGCGCAGTACACAGGCTCTGCCTGCATGATCATCCCCGCGCCGCCGCCATAGGAATAGTCGTCGATCCGGCCCTTGCGCTTCTCTTCAGCGTAGTCCCTGATATTCACCGCATTGAGCGTGATCAGTCCCGAAGCCATCGCCCTGCCGGTGATGCTGGTGGAAAATGCTGTCCCGATCATCTCGGGAAACAACGTCAGTACATGAAAGTTCAATTCTATACCTCATCAAGACTCCAGCCTGCGGCCGGAGGTGTCGCACTCATACCACTCAACATTGCCGCCGCCTTCGTCAAAGGACACATGCACATAATGCAGGTCCAGGACATGGCTGCGCGCTCCGTCCACCATACAGGTGGCCTGCAGCTTGATGATGCCGGAATAGGCCTTCTCGGTCGGGAAGGTCCACTCCGCGTGCCATCCTCCCTCGCCATCCGGCTCGGCACTGATCCACTGAATGTAGTCAGAGCCGGCAGCGGTCTTATATCCGTACATGCGCATGCAGCAGCGGAAGCCGTCGATCCGGTCGCTGGATACATCGCGGATGGTAAAGGACAGGGTATGTGCCTCCTCATCGACAGGATCGTAGGTGATATCAGCCGTGACAGGCTCAATATCCGCCTGGGCATTCATCCAGGAAGAGGTCCTGGACAGCTCCTCCTCGATCCGGGCACTGCCGTCCCTCTCATCAAGAGTATCCAGATCTGAAAACAGGTTTGTCCCCATCCCCAGACGGTCTCCCTCGATCTCAACACCCATGGCAGCCAGCGTCGTCGGGAAATTGTCCACCGTGGAATACGTACGCATCTCATCCCGTACCGGACTCACCGCACTGTTGATATAGGCCGTATACACCTTCCTGGTGTAGTCCTCCGGCGCACCGTCGCAGAAGGTGGCCATGGTGGGATGGTCACCCGACACCACGATCGCGGTATCCTCATACCAGTCCTGCTGTGAACACCAGGTCAGGAATTCCGATACCTGGCGGTCCGAGCAGGCGATTACATTTGCATACTGCGTATCATACACATCGTCGCACAATCTGCAGACATAGCCGTTCGGGTAGTGGGTATCCACCGTGAGGATGGTCAAGTTAAATGGATCCTCCGAGGAAGCCAGTTCCTCCAGGCGCTCTTTGGCATAGGCAAAGAGCTTCTCATCCTCGTATCCCCAGAAGGCCTTGTAGCCCACCGGAAGCGCATGCTCCTTATAGTAGAGATAGTCGTGAAACTCATAGTCCCCGTGGGTTGAGAAATACAGTCTGCGCCCGCCGAAGGTCGCGTCCGACCCGATCAGAAGGTCATTGACATACCCTTCTCTCTTCAGGATATCCCCCAGAGACGTGATACCCGGGAAAAATGAATCCTGGGTACTCATATAATTGGTGTCGACTCCCTGCATCTCGATCGGAATCTTCAGCGGCAGTCCCGTGGTCGCGGCAAACATGCCGCCCATGGTCCAGGTCGTGTATTTCCAGGAATACGCCCCGTTCAGGACCGTTGAAGCAGATCCGGAGAAATCCTCCGCCTGCTTTGCGATCTTCGTCAGCTCGGGGATGTAATTGTCCTCAAAGAGCCCGCCGTCCTGCGTATCGCTGTATGCGACCTCCATCGATTCCAGATACAGATAGATCAGGTTCCTCTTCTTCTCCGGGAAGGTGAGGGTGACATCCTCCGGATCCACATAGTTCTCTTCGATGTATTCAGACCGCTCTCCCCGATGCTTCAGATAGTCCAGGACCTCGAGCTCCAGGCACAGCCGCGCCGTCTGAAATGCGCAGAACACTGCCGCGATCAGAAAGAATACCGGGATGACCGGGATCTTGCGAAGGCGTTTCTTCAGGAATGCGGATACCGTGACAACAACAAACAGAACTGCCGCTGCCGGCAGGACCGCGTACACTATGTAGTTGCGAATGATCCCCGCATCCGTGCCTTTCAGAGGCTGGGTCAGCGTAAAAAGGATCTCATCCAGGTTCAGACCGCCCCACTCATCCAGCGCCCACTGCGCGCTCCTTCCCAGGAGCAGGAACAGCACGCCCAGGATCAGCAGGATCACGGTGCCTGCAAGTTTGCGTTTCTGTCTCATCTCTCTGCCATTACTGTCTATTCAAGTCCCGGAAGCATATGGACCTTGATATAGCCTTCCTCCAGATCGGTCTCAAGGATCACGTCCCTGATCACGGGAAGCAGGATCTCCTTGCCGGGCTCCTGGGCAGAAGCGATGACATACACGTCATTTGCCCCCGTCTCCATCACGTCATCCAGGACGCCGAGAACACGCCCGTCGTCCGTGATCACCTTCAGGCCGATCACGTCACCGACAAAATACTCCCCTTCCTCAAGCTCAATCGCGTCCTCTCTGGAGACATAGAGGTCATGCTTCAGATAGGGCTCCACGTCCTCGATCCTGTCCAGACCGCGGAACTTGACGATCACAAGATTCTTAAAATAGCGGACCCGCTCCACATGAGCCTCGATCCTGCCAAGGGGCATCTCTATATACACGGTATCCAGGTCATCGTACCTGCGCACGTCCTCCGTGGTTGGAAATACCTTCACTTCCCCGCGCAGGCCGTGTGTGGATATGATACCGCCAATCTTCAGATAATCTAACATACACAGATCCTTCTTAATGAAGCAAAGGATCCGCGTGTCCGGTATGTCCGGACTCGGCGGATCCCGGGTCATCTTACTCTAATATATCGATGATCACTTTCTTGTCGTCCCTGGAAGCGGCGGCTTTCACCACGGAGCGGATCGCTTTCGCGATACGGCCCTGCTTGCCAATGACCTTCCCCATATCCGAGGGGGCAACTTTCAGCTCGATCAGGATGGATCTCCCGCTTGCTTTTTCTGTGACTTCAACTTCCTCAGGGTGTTCGACAAGAGCTTTTGCAATAGTCTCAACTAACTCTCTCATTCGATTCCCCTTTGATTATTTCTCAATGCCGGCAATCTTGAAGAGCTTGCCAACAACAGCGGTCGGCTGAGCGCCGTTAGCGAGCCACTTTCTGGCCTCCTCCTCATTGATCTTGAAGACACTCGGCTCCTGCTTCGGATCGTAGCTTCCCAGCTCAGCGATGCAGCGTCCGTCACGCGGAGATCTGGAGTCCGCAACGACGATGCGATAGAACGGAGCCTTCTTCTTACCGGTTCTTCTAAGTCTGATCTTAACAGCCATGTTTGTAATTCCTCCTGAAATATATTGAATAATACTATTATCTATTTGAACTGTCTGTGACAGGTTCAATCTGTTTTAGAAGAGGCCGCCACCCAGGCCGCCGCCTCCGAAGGGAAGTCTGAAACCGCCCCTCTTCTTACCCTTAAGCTGGCCGCCGAACTGTTTCATCAGCTTGCGTGCCTGGTCAAACTGCTTCACCAGCTTATTTACCTCGCTGATGTCCACGCCCGCGCCCCTGGCAATGCGGATCTTTCTGGACTGATTGAGTATGTCCGGATTGGACCGCTCCTGGGGTGTCATGGAGAGGATGATCGCTTCTGTCCTGGCCATCTGGCCTTCATCGATCTGATCCTCCAGCTGGCTGAGCTGGGATCCGCCCATACCGGGCATCATCTTGAGGATGGAACTCATGCCGCCCATCTGCTTCATCTGGGCCATGGACTCAAGATAATCATCGAAGCCGAAGGAAGCCTTGCGGAATCTGGATTCCATCTCCCTGGCCCGCTGCTCATCTATGTTGGCCGTCGCCTTCTCGATGAGGCTCATGACATCGCCCATACCGAGGATCCTGGAGGCCATACGGTCCGGATAGAACTGTTCGAGATCCTCCGGCTTCTCGCCCATGCCGACATACAGGATCGGCTTGCCGCAGGTCGCCCGGATGGACAGCGCTGCACCGCCTCTGGTATCGCCGTCAAGCTTGGTCAGGATGACACCGTCGATCCCGATCTTCTCCTCGAAGGCAGCCGCAACATTGACTGCGTCCTGGCCGGTCATGGCATCCGTGACAAGAATCGCCTGATCCACATCCACAACCTGGCGGATCTCCTGCAGCTCCTCCATCATGGATTCATCGATCTGCAGACGTCCCGCAGTATCCAGGATCACCACGTTATAGCCATTGGCGTTCGCATATTCGACTGCCTCTTTGGCGATCTGGGGAGGCCTGACGTCGGTTCCTCTCTCAAAGACCGGTACGCCGACCTTCTCGCCGCTGATCTGCAGCTGTTTGATCGCTGCCGGCCGGTAGATATCACACGCAACCAGGAGCGGCCTGCGGCCCTTGCTCTTGAGCTGGGCTGCCAGCTTGGCACAGGTGGTCGTCTTACCGGCACCCTGAAGGCCCATCATCATGAGAACCGTCACCTGTGATCCGTTCTTCAGCGCAAGCTGCGTGGTCTCGGATCCCATCAGCTGTGTCAGTTCATCATTGACGATCTTGATGACCATCTGGCCGGGATTCAGGCCGTTCATCACGTCCTGTCCGATCGCCTTCTCCTGCACACTCTTCATGAAGGTCTTCACGACCTTGAATGATACATCCGCCTCAAGCAGCGCCATCTTGACTTCCTTCAGGGATGCCTTGACATCCTCCTCCGTAAGACGGCCCTTGCGGCGCATATTCTTGAATATATTCTGAAGTTTATCTGATAAGCTCTCAAATGCCATATATAACCCTTACAGTTCACTCAGGATCCGGTCACAGATCTGAGTCACCGCAGCCGCCTGCTGTGCGCCAAATGAACTGCCTGCAGCAAGTTCCCTGATCTGCGTAACGTCCTCCTGGATCTTCAGGAATCGTTCCACCAGGTGCAGCTTCTCTTCATATCCTGCAAGCTGCCGGTCGACCCGCTTCACCAGATCATGGATCCCCTGCCTGGACACACCCAGCTCTTCCGCAGCCTCGCTGTATCCCAGGTCTCCCAGGACCACATCCTCGTAAACTTCTCTCTGATGTACTGTCAGAAGCTCGCCGTAGAAATCATACAGCAGCGTCTGTTCTACGATCTTTTCCATAGTCATATACCGCCACCCGCTTAAGATACACGAAGACAGAGGAAGTGTCAAGTATTTTTTCTTGACATCTGAACCCGGGTAAAAATGGGGACGGCAGTTCTCCTGCCGTCCCCACTGTGTTGCTGCTTCCGGTTTTCCTCCCGGCAGTGCAGTTTCAGAATACCATCCTTAACGGACTGCTCTTCTTCTCCTGCGAGCGATCACCAGTACGATCGCAGCTGCCAGAGCCAGGATCATCGTCAGCATCCATTCGAATACATTCGATGTATCACCGGTCTTCGGAATCCTCGGTGTCTCTCTCTCATCCTTCATGGTGAAGATCGAGTTGTTCTCCTTGTCGACCTTGAACTTCGTCTTCGAGGAGACATTACCTTCCTTATCCACTGTGAAGGTGATGGTCTCGGCCAGCTTGTATCCCTTCGGAGCGGATTTCTCTCTGAAGGAATAGGTGCCAGGTTCAATGCTGAGCAGATTGATCAAATGTGTGCTTCCATCTGTTGTCCACTCTTCAACGACCTTGCCGTTGGATGCAACCAGCTGGAGCACTGCTCCCTTCAGATCCTTCTTCGTCGCAGCGTCGATCTTCGCAACACCTGCGAAGTAGTACTGCCTGTTCGTGAAGCTGAGATCATCGCTGTCCGGGATCGTTACATCCAGGATCGCTGCATCTTTCTCGTTGGCCTTAACAGTTACCTTGAGCTCATAGCTGTCTTCATAGACATTGTATGCCATGGTCTCATCTTCGAGCTGCACTTCGTCAACCTTGTAGGTGTAAACAGCCTTCAGGTCTTCGTATGCGTTCACAGTAACTGTGTAAACGTTGGTGTCTGCATCATAGACCGCGCCTGCTGTCAGATCCGGATCCACGATATAGCGGAAGGTCGGATACTGAATCACGCCCTGGATGTCATTCTTCACTGTCGTGATGACATTGCCATCGCTGTCTGTGATCGTGAACTGGAATGCTCCTTCGTAATTCGCGATATCCGCGCACTCCAGAATCTTCTTGCCGCTGACGGTAGCTTCGCCCTTTGCCTTATACAGGTTGACGAAATCAAGTTTCTCGTTCGGCTCGATCGCTACATCCAGGATGCCCTGATCCTTCTCATTCAGAGAAACCGTAACGGTCAGATCGTACTTATTGGCCTCAGTGTTGTAGGTGACACCACTCAGAGTGTACGGTCCCTTGTCGTCTTCCTTCCTGTCAGCATATCTGGTACCGTTCGCATCCACTGCATCGTCCGGAATCACTTCCGCTACGGTGTAGGTGTATTTCATCGGATCCCAGGAAACCGGAATATCAGTGCCCGGCTCGCCTACCGGTGTCAGCATTTCTTCCAACTCATCCACAGTCTTGATGATGGTGTTGCTCTTGTCATCAAATACCACAGTGTCTTCAGCTGCCGCATGGTCTACTACATACTTGAATGTAGGATAGTTGATAGTTCCGTCTGCCTTATTGGATACAGTTGCAATCACTTCGCCTTCGTCATCGCTGATGGTGAACTTGTATTCACCCTCTTTGATCTTGCGGCCTCTCAGAGTCTTGGTGCCGCTGACGGTATTCTCGCCTTCTGCATCGTAGTAGTTCTTGAATGCTGCGTCTGGATCGGTAGCACGTTTTGCATTCACATCCAGCTTTTCGTATTTCTTGTCTGTCTCTTCAGGCTTTCCTGCCACTTTCACAGTTACATTAACAGTATCATTGAATTCGTTATCGTAGGTGACACCTCCTTTGTCGCCTATCACCTCTACAACTGTATATGTAACATTACCGGTCGGCAGAGATTCAACTTTATTGTAGGTTACGATTACTTCGGAAAGATTACCGTCATCATCTTTCTTGACAGATGTTCCTTCCTCCAGATCCGGATCTACAATATATGTAAAGATCGGATAGGTAATCTTGCCAAATGCGTCATTTGTTACAGTTCCAAGGACTGTTCCTTCGCTGTCTTTGATCTCGAAGACGAATTCCTTCTCCACGATCCTGCGGCCTTTGAGTTTCTTGTTACCAACTTCGTTACCGGAACTGCCCTTCGCCCTGTAGGTATTGGTGAAGTCAATCTTCGTCGTCGGAGCGATCGTAACATCCAGTATGCCTGCATCTTCTGCATTCACACCAACTTTTGCCGTCAGAGTATAGGAATCCTGATTCTCGTTGTAGGTTACGCCATTCTCATCTTCCGGCACCTCAGTGACAGTGAATGTGTATTCCTTAGGTGAATACGTTACATGTCTTACGCCGTCAACAATATCAATGCCTTCCGCATTAACCATCTTCTCCAGATTCTTCACACTGTAAATGATGACATTGTCGGCTTTATTATATGTGTAGCCCTCATCATCATTCGGCTTAACTGCGAATTTGAATGTCGGATATTTGATTGATCCGTCAGCACGATTCTTCACTGTAGCAAGAACGTTACCATCGCTGTCCTTGATCTCGAAACTGAACTCATCCTCTTTGATGGTGCGGCCTCTGAGAACCTTTGTACCACTGATCGTATCTTCGCCTACAGCATCATAGTAGTTTTCAAAGGCGTTGCGGAAGGTGTACTTCGCGTTGATAGCTTTTACTACATTTTCAAGATCTTCTCCCACAGTAACATTGATATTTCCATCCTCCATATCATGAAGGGTTACTGTAATCTTATACTCATTGTCGTCATAAAGTACGCCGTCTTTCTTGCCGCCTTCCGGAACAACTTCCTTCACGGTATAGGTGAGTTCAGTGTCAATTACATAACCATTCTCATCCTTTTCCATATCGGCAAGAGTATACGTAATCTTGTCGAATACGATGGAGGTGTCTGCTGCATTCTTCTTCCTCTGCAGTACCTTGCCGGTAGAATCCTTCAGCTCATACTCGAAATCATCCGTATTCAGCAGTCTTCCAACCAGAGTCTTCTTTGCCTCGAGTACCATTGAACCCTCGGCAGAATAGTCATTAATGAAATCTAGGTCAGCAGTCTTGCTAATCGAAACGTTCAGGATCGCTGCATTAGTTCCGCTCGGCTCTACGGTCACATCAAGATCCCAGATCTTAGTGGAATACCCGATATAGGAAAGTTTACCGTCAACCTCATTGATTGAATACTTGAATCCATTTGCAAGATCTTCAACATTTTTGACCGTGACTACAATCGTCTTGCCATCCTGGCTCATGACAGTGCTTGTTGCAGTTGCTTCAGGGTCTACAACATACTTGAAGGTCGGATAGTTGATCGTTGTTCCTGTATTCTGAACAGTTCCGATGAGAGTCCTAGTCTCAACATCATCTTTTACAGTAACTTCATAGATTTCAAACTGGAACTCGCCATCCTTCGGAAGTCTGTTCTTAAGTGCCTTCGTACCGCTGATCGACTTCTCACCTTCTGCGCGGTAGTAGTTAACAAATTTCTTACCTTCTTCAGCAACTGCTTTTACGTTAATCTTAGCATCGTCATTAGGATCGACAGTCGGAGTTACAGTGATCTTCTGGACAGTTGTCTCATCGTATGTAATGCCATCTGCATTACCCTTTCTCTCTGAAACGGTATAGGTCGCCGCCTTCAGATCAGTTGCTTCTTTGACTGTCACAGTGACAACAGCGAGGTTGCCATCAGTATCATATCCTGTGGTTCTTGATGCTTCCCTATCCGGATCAACTACATATTTGAATTCCGGATAGAGGATCTCGCCTGTACGTTTATTTCTGAAGGAGCCAAGAACATCATTTCCGCTCTTTAGCACGAATGTGAACTCCTCATCCTTCAGATTACGTCCAAGCAGTTCCTTTGTTCCATGCGGCCTGTCTGATCCGCCTCCGCTGGTAGCCTTATTGAGGAAGTCAAGATTTGCCGCATCACTCAGTGTAACCTTCAGTTCCGTCGGAACGTCCGGGTTTTCAGCAGCTGTAGCAGTAAATGACAAGTGATGCGGATCATAGTAGCTGATGCCGCTTTCTCCGGTATTCTGTTCACTTACTTCGAAGCTGTATTCTTTAGCAAGTTTCGCCAAAGATCTTCCTGTCACAGTAATCTCAGTCACATAAGTTCCTGATTTCTTTGTAACTACAACTCCTTCTGTACCTGCAGGATCCAGCACAAACTTGATGGTCGGATAGTTAATCGTTCCATCCTGTTCATGTGAGAAAGTACCGAGTGTGGTAGTACCATACTTAATCTCAAAGATGAACTCCCCAGCTTTCAGAAGTTTGCCCTTCAGTGTCTTCTTACCCTTCGGGGTATCCTCGCCTTCTGCCTTATAATCGGTATTGACGAAGTCAAGTTTCTTAGCATTGTCGCTCAGTTTAACATCAAGCTTCTTGTTATTCGAACTATTCTCGGTCGCAGATGCTTCAAGCGTTACTGTGCCCTCATAGTAGAGAATACCATCGATCTTCTCACCACCGTTTTCTTCGGTGATGTCAAACGTAAATGTTTCTCCAAGCGCTGCCAGATTATTTGCAGTGACAGTGATCAGTTTCGTATTGTCAGCATCATCTACAGTTACTTCTGCAGTATCACCCGCTGTCTTATCAAGCACAAACTTGATGGTCGGATAATTGATCTTGCCATCTGCACTGTTTGTTACCTTTCCAATCTGCTTCTTGTTATAAGAGATAAGGAAGGTAAACGTCCGCATTGTGACACCATCCGGAACGGACTTTGTTCCTTCAGGAGTATCTTCGCCTACAGCACGGTAGGTTGTATTGACGAAGTTAAGCGACTTAGCATTGTCACTCAGCGTAACGATCAGTTTTTCCTGATCAGCAGGATCTTCGGCTGCGCTTGCAGTCAGAACATATTTTTTATCTGCGTAAACGAAACCATCAATCTCTTCTCCGCCATTTTCCTCGACGATCGTAAAGGTATATGTATTACCAAGATCCTCCAGGTTGTTGGCCTTGATTGTGATTGTACCTGTTTCCTCTTCACTGTCTGCAGTAACAGTAGTTGCTGTCACCGTCTTATCAAGTACAAACTTGATGACCGGATACTTGATTGTTCCATCGGCGTTATTCGTAACTTTTCCGATCGGATCTTCTTCAGGTTCAATCTCCCCGTTGTAGATCAGGAAGGTAAATGCACCATCCTTCAGTGTGACGCTCTTCGGTACCGACTTGAAACCAGCCGGAGTATCCTGGCCTTCTGCTCCATAAGTTGTGTTAACGAAATTCAGTGCCTCTGAATTATCACTCAGAGTTACATCAAGTTTAGTAGCATCCTTGGCATTCAGGTCTGCCTTGACATTCAGCGTATAGGTTTCATCATCATAATCTACGCCATTAATCTTCTTGCCACCATTCACTTCAGCAATGACAAAGTCATAACCGGCTCTCAGATTATCAAGCTTATTCGAAGTAATCGTAACAATGTTCTGTACACTGTCATAGACTACTGAATCCGCACTGACCTTGGCATCAAGAACAACCTTAAACTTCGGATAATTAATGTTGCCCTGGTTCTGTCCTGAAATGATGTTGTGAACCGTAGCAAGTACAGTACCTTTATAGGAGACCGTAAAGTCGTAAGCAGTTTCAGGCGCATCTTTATTAAGCTTCTTAGTACCACTCGGAGTATCTTCACCTTCAGCACCAAACGTCGTATTAACGAAGTCAAGTCCTGTTGCTTTATCGAGTGATACAATCAAGTTGGACTCATCTTTCGGATTCGCCGCAATTGTTGCTTTAACGGTATACTCCTCATTACCATAGAGGATGCCTTCTTTCGTCTCACCGCCATTTACCTCATTGAACTTGAAGGTATATCCAGCCTTTTCGAAGTCTTCAATATTCTTACAGGTAATGACTATGGTGCTGAGATAATCACCTGATTTCTCAAAACTCATGCCGGTTGCATCCGCATCCGGATTTACAATCGCTTTGATTGTCGGGTAATTAATGGTACCCTTCGGATTCTGGGAGGTTCCCGCTGTGTTGGTAACCTTTCCAATCTCCTTATTTCCGTACAATACATTGAATTCAAACTGACCTGCCTCTACCGGAAGTTCCTGATCCTCGATCTTCAGGCTCTTCTTTCCTTCAGGTTTATTCTCACCCTCAGCATTGTACTTGTTCTCGAACTTAATCAGGCTCTTGAAATCTGTGATCTCAGCGTCAGTCGAGTCAAAGGCTTTCACTGTCAGCGTACCATCCAGATTATCAGTAACACGAACCGTAATGTCATAAGTCTTTGTACCGATATTATAGGTAACGCCGCCCTGGTTGCCCTGTTTCTCAGTTACTTTGTAAGTGTACTGAATATAATGGTTCTTGTTGAACAGATCCGGGTCAATGGTAACCGTATAAGTACCATCGTTATTCCGAACTGCAGAAGTTTTATTTGTACCATCATCTGTAACATACTTAATCAGCGGGAAGTCAAAGTCAACTGTATACCCGTTTGCTGCACTCGGAGCCGGATTGGACACCTCGATCTTCGTTTTATTTGCATCCTGCAGATCAAGTTCAAATGTAAAGTCGCCAGCCTTGATATTTCTACCTTCAAGGGTCTTATTACCGCTGAACTGCTTCTCGCCCTCAGCATTATACTCATTGGAAGCACCAACAAAGTAAATGGTACCACCCTTTTCCTTTGTTGCTCCGGTAACTTCAGTAACAAGGCCAGTCTTATCCGCATTCAAAGAAACCTTAACTACAACGTCTTTAACCTCGGAGTCATACGTAACACCATTGTATACCCACGGGCCATCAGCATCAGGATCGTCACCATGTCTTGTTCCTGACGGATTCACAGCATCATCCGGGATAACCTCTTTTACATGATACGTAAATTCTTTAGGCCCATACCCTGTGATGTATGTATGGCCATCCACCGTTTCGGTGATGGGGGTAAGGTCACTAGTCTTGTATGTGATCGTCCCAAAATTAGCCTTTCCATCTCCATCGTTTGATACTTCATGAGTAGGAGTCGTCGGAATATTACCATCCTGGGTCAGTCTGAATGTGAAGTCACCTTCATTAAGATCACGTCCAACAAGTGTCTTCTTGGCGCCAAGATCAACAGTCGTAGAAAATGGAGTATTATGAATCTCCAACTCACCGCCTGGCATATAATAGATATATTTTTTACCGTCTACTGTAACAACATTACCAACGAGGTTCATATCCTCAGTGACAATGAAGTAGTAGTCACCTGTTTCACCTGCAGGAAGAGTGTATCCAACTGGAACAATCTCATGAATATGGTAACGATGATCCGGAGTAATGTTTACACCAGATGGATGCTCTCCATCACCTGCACCATACCAGATGTTATAGTAGCCGTTCTCTTGAGTCTTGAACTTATAAAGCCGTTTATCTGCTTCATCGTCCCACATCTCAAACTCTACACCGCTAATTGCGACAGCTGCATTGTCTCCATACTTAGTAAGATTCAGGCATGCCAATGAAGCCTCACCGGATCCGGTCTGAGTGACAACAATATGCTGGCTAACAACAGCCTGATATCCGACCATTGTTACGGTATTGCTTATAGTAATCGGTCCTTCTTCAATAATTGTTGCTCTGTAAGTGATATGGACCGGCGTTGCATTCGGGATATCCCAGAAATGCAGGGTGTGTTTGGGTTCAGTTGTGCAGTCGCATCTATCCCACTTAACGCCTTCAACATCACAGGTAATGTCTCTCAGATTAACGCTAAGATTCGGAGACAGTGTATCATATGCTGTTAACAGAGCAGTCGGATCTTCACCCAGTGACTGCCCATCCGGGTTAAGGGTCAGTTTAAACCACACATTTGTAGTTTCTTGACCAGTTGCCTTATCAATTATGATCGTGTTACCAGTACTATCGTCAGAAATGATCATATTATGCTCTTCATCAATCTGTTTCTGTACCGGTGCACAGACATAAGTGTAGTCTACCGTATCAGTAACAGGTTCTGTTGCTGTCGGTGTAGGCTTGTACGCGATCTGGTTAGTAAATGTCCACTCCAGTGAACTGGTTGTACTATTGTTTGAATGCAGACCCTTAATGGCCTCCAGATCCTTCGCGATAAAGTAATATGTGATAATGATCTTGGATGCTTTTGTATGGTCCACTTCGGTGATATTGAATGTGGCTTTATTATCCTCAGATTTATCAATGGTTACCTTCGGTTTTGTTCCGGAAACAAGCTGAACGAACGGGTATTCATCTCCCGATACTTCAGTACCTGTTATCTGCTCCAATGTATTAGCATCCGTTACAAGATCGAACCAGCTGCCCTTATTATTACTACTGACATCAAAAGTATCAACGATTTCAGCGTCAGCTCTGAGGTCTGATACTGTCAGCGTAAATGTCCAATACGGATACCTTACGCCATCAATAGTCAGATAATCTGTCGGAGGGCCTCCTACGCCCTTGTCGGCTACCATCGGGGTTACATTCTCATACTTGTTCGTATAAGCAACCGTTGATCCATTATGGTCAACTGTAACCTGAGCTTCTGTTCCGGTTTTAGCGGAACCTGTATTTACAACGTATGTTGTAGTCCTGGTAAGTCCAGGGAATGGGTTGTCAGGAGCATAGACATCTGCTGATTCTCCGATAACTTCTTCCTTGACCATATACTTGCCAGCCGGAAGATCCAGTATCTCATACGCCGCAGGCGTACCTTTCATTTCTGCAAATGTGAAACTCTTCTTTGTTCCCTGGCCATCGACTGCATAGTTATTTGTCGTAACGTTGTCTTTAGTAACCTGGTTCCATGTAACCTGTACAGGATTGTCAGCATTTTCAACATTAAAGATAGTGAACTGGATTGCGTTTGCCTGTTCTTCTGAATATGTCGAAGGAATAAGCTGCTTCGTGATCTTCAGAGAACCAGTTTCTGCATATTCATTCTTAAACGCAGCAATTACTTTATTGGCATCATTCTGTGTCGCCTGCTCAACAGTAACACTAACCATTGGATCTTCAACAGGATCCGTACTCGGATTTGTTACTCCTGCGTACGCATGAATAAATGCAAAGCCACTATCGGCAAAGTCCTGACCTTGTTCTGTTACAACATATTCATCCGGAGTAACATCAAAGGAAAGACCTGCTACTCCATCCACAGTCTGAGCTTCAGCAAGAATATTCTTGTAGGTGAAAGTGATTTCCTTACCATTAATATCTCTAGCTATGGTTCCATCTTTCTTCTTTACGGTAAACTTAACGTCATTTTTAGCCTTGTCCAGACCAGCAACATCCGTCGGTACGAACGCTTTAGTAATCCAAAGCTTTCCATACGCTTTATACTCATTGTTGAACGTAAATGTGATAGTCTGTCCATCGCTTGTTATAGTCTGACTTGCCTTGGTTCCCGGTGTTGTATTTCCAGGTATTGTAACTGTTGAAACACATTTGTACCCAGGTACTTCTGTATTAGTCTCCGTTACAGTATATGTTCCAACCGGAAGATCATCGATCGTATAAGCACCATCTGTGAAGTCAGCATAAGTAAACTGTTTAATCTGCTTTTTATCACGAGTAACAGTAAATGTAACAATATTCTTCTTTTCCGGCGGGATCTGCGCACCTGTAAAGTTCTTAATAACTTTAAGATGCCCCTTGTAACCCACATATTCATTATCAAATGTTACAGTTGGATTATCTTCAGGCTTACCCTTTACAACAGTCGGATTGCCTATGCCTTCATCATCCGTGCTAATTACTGTTGCTGTAGTGCCATCAGAACCAGTTGCAGTCTTTCCAACTGCCCGTATGTGATGAATATTGAGGCCAGCATTTGGACTTGAAACAGAAATATATGATGTCCTTGTATAACTCGTAACCTCTTTACCAATAGTTTCAGTGACTCTATAATTTCCAAGCGGAATCTTTTCAAGTACGAGTTTCCAGGAGAATGAAGTGCCACTTCCTGTCTTCTCTGTAAAATCATCTATTGTTAAATTGGATTTATAAGTATACCAACCAGGAGTTCCGCCCTCTGGCGAACCCCAATGATCAATCGTAAATGTTACATTGTTTTTAATACTATTGATCTGAGCTTCTGTAAGTCCCTCGAAGTTCTTGATAACAGTCAGGGCCCCATACGGATCATATCTATTTGTGTATGAAAGTCCCTTAACAGTATCACGAGTTATTTCGAGGTAAATCTCATTATTTGCAGCATTTGATACATCAAAACTCTCAACAGTTTTTGGTTCTACACCAATAGTTTCAACAATTACTGACCAGGAATAACACAGGTCATCACCATTCGCTATCGCTACATGCTCCCAACCGTCAACTTTAGTAGGCGAATACGCAACAGAATCACCAGAACCATTTTTCCAGTATTCTGGAAGTTCTGAAATATAATAGTGACCCTTGGCAAGCTTTATACCCTGTTCTCCTAAGCAGTCTTTAAGAAGCTTGTACTGAACGCCAACTAACTGTGTTTTGTTTTTATCGGTATACTGTCTAATTGCTAACAGAATATTAGGTGCAATATATTCATCAATATCACTCTGCGATATCTCGCCGGCATAAGACTTGTAAAATACAGTCCCTTCGCCAGGTCCAACGGTCTCATAAGAATTCCTGTAGTGGAATACTGTATGCCCTTCATGATTGACATCGGCATTAGCAGAATGAACATTCCCAACGCCTGCTTCCTCAGCCGCTTTATGCTGGGCTGGAGTTGTCATTGTTTCATCAGTAATCCAGACAAAAGGAACATGGGTATAGCCTTCAACGCCTGCGTTCTGCTCGATTACGTAGTACTGCTCATTTGCAGCCACGCTAATTCCAGCAGTCAGTTGAGCATATGTATACGAACCAATCAGCTCATCAGAACCGCCTTCACCCGTACCAACTCTGTATACATCAAAGATAAGTTTCCCAAGAAGCACATTGTCATAGTAGTCCTGGGAAAGAATCGGTCCCCATGTCTTAGTAACACTAATTTTGCCAAGAGGCTTATACGCATTGTCAAAGGCAACATCATGAATTATATAGCCCTCTTCATCAGCCTTGCCTTCCCACATAACCTCGATGTTCTCTGCTTTATCAGCTATTGTTGATTCAGCACCATCAACAGATACTTTCGTATCACGATGATAGGTATCAACATCTGCATGTTGCTCTAAAACAGAGTAGTTTTCGCCAATATCGAGATTATCGATAGTAAAGGAATATGAATTATCTCCATTCTTAGTGACAGTAATCGTGTGTCCACTCTTTGTGAAAGATCCCGTGGTACCATCACCTACAGCACTAACAACATCTTTATACTTAATTTCAACAACAGTTGAATTTCCATTTTTGATGGTAAATACCGTTGTATTACCAGGCTTATCCTGATCATCCGCATTCATTTTGGAAACATCTAACGTTTTAGAAACAGTCAGTTTACCCTTATGATGCGTATAAGTATTAGTAAAAGCTATTACCGGAGCAGTGGATTGTGATGCTGTTCCAACCGTAGTAGGATCATCGATTGTACTTTTGCCTTCCTTCGAAGATCCACTGCCGACTTTAAATGATGATACAACTTCGTAATCGTCAATTCCTGGGCAGGTTTCTACAACGTAGTAGTCGCCAAATTCAAGTCCGGTCCATTCATATGAAGAAGGCTTTGAACTTGAATTAAATTGAGCTAAGGTTTTTGTATCAATCAGCTGATCCTCTTGCTGCACGCCATCAACATTTTCACCCTTTTTATATAGAGCAAAGGTAATTGCCTTCCTCTGATCCTCTGTAAGGTTATTGTATGTACGCTCACCAGCAATTGATTTTGTAACCTTCAGTTTACCAGCTATTTTATAGAGATTTGTAAAGCCAGCATAACGGGTTGCATTATCAACAACAGTTGCCTTTGCAACAATAGGATCAACGCTATTGGCTACTGAGTTATAGGTTCCCGGTTTTGTTGCATCAGTTGTAGCAGTTGAAGTACGATTAAAACCGGTAAACTTCATCCCCGATTCAAGTACCTGATATGTAACGCAACGAAGTCCTAAAACAGTGACTTTATCACCAACCATATCGCTGTACTTGAAGACAGCATCCTTAACGACATCACCATCATACTCAATGGTCCGTCCGTCTTTTGAAGTATAAACATACTTCGTTTCTCCGCCTTCACTGACTTCTTTGACAGCATGATAAACGGCATCAGATGCCTTAACGACCTTAACTCCATTTCCTTTTGAATCTTTAAGCGTGAATTTTAATATATCTTTCCAATCAGGGTATTGCTCATTTAATGCAGCTAAAACTTTATCGTCTGCCTGGACATCCTTCTTGATTTCGAGATCCCCAACTTTTTCTTTGTAATCATTCTTAACAGTGATCTCGATAGTCTGTCCATCTGATTTGATTTCGTCAGATTGTCCTTCAGAGCCATTTACCTCATAGGTTGTGGTCCGTGTAAATCCCGGAATCTCGCCTTGTGTTTCAACAGTCTCTGTGACTGTATAGATTGCTGGTTCAAGACCAGTCAATGTAAGTTCATTATTAGTAAACTCAGCATATTTATATGTTTTGTCATAGCCTTTATTGCTTGTGACATGGAATAATATATGTGTTTTGTTACCTGCCGAGATATCAGCAGCAGGATCTATATCGCCTGTGATTACTTTCTTGATTTTAAGATTGCCGACATCCTTTGCATAAATATTTGCAAAACTGATACTCTTCGTATCACCTAGCTCTAGATCCACATCTTTCTTAACAGGGAATGATGTAGATGAATTTCCATCAACAGAAGTATTTACAGAGATGAAATGATATCCGCTGATCGTCGGGACACTCTCCTCTGAAATAGTATGTTTAAATTCATCAGAAGTCGCCTGCAGATAGGGAATCTCAAACACACCATTACCATCAAGAATATTCTGATATGTAAATGAAATATCCTTTGGGGTATATACGATTTCCTTTGTAGAATCATTTCTGATAAAATCCGGCCACTTAGTCTTATCATCGCTCTCTGTTGCCTGCATAACATGCGCTGTGAAGGCAGTTGCATTCCTCAGTGAAGGATCAGCATCTACCAGTGCTCTAACCGCATCAGGCTCAAAAGTTTTTCCAACCTTCAATGTAGACGTATTATCAACAAAGAAAGTCATGTCATCACCAAACGGAATTGCATCACTATCCTTCAGCAAGGTTCCTGAAGCTGAAAAAGTCAGATGCATATTACTTGCTTCTGAAGCTTTTCTCAGATTTTCCACAGAAGCAGGATCTGAGGTATCACATTGGAACTTCAGCTCAACTCTTGGGGGATTTGTATCAAATGATGGTGTAAGATTACATATGACAGGAAATGTTGTTCCCGTAGACGGGTCTTGAATATTCCACGTATATGTCTGTGTCGAAAGCCAGTTCCAGTTCATTCCAGACGGCAGGTTAAAATACATTGTCTGAAGATCAACTGTACCATCATCATTGAAGTCTGCAATATGAAACTGTTTTTCCGGAGTTTCCCTGAAATCCAAAGAAACACTAATCTTGTCGCCAGGCTTACCGAAATTCTCTGTTACATTTCCATCTGCATCTGTGATTGTAAAAGTACCTTTGTCAAATACAGAAAGATCTTCATAAAATGTCGCACTAGACTCTCCGTCTGCGGCATACAGCATTCCGAGCATCGCATCGACATCACCGTCTACGACATAGATCGAAAAGGAGTCCGTCTTAACGGTTGCCTCCACATTTCCTGCCGCATCGATAGACGGGTTATGCGCATCGACCTTGGTTGCCTCACCATTGTCTTCGATATGGAAGGTTTCAATCTGAGATTTCTTTTTTGCCTCGACATCGACATTGGAGAAGGTGACCTCAACCTTCTTCGCAGGCTCGATCTCTTTGTTGCCTTCTTTCGGCAGGTAGAAGCTGATATCGTATGCAGCGACGTAATCCCTTACTCTTACGTCCTTGCTTGCGATAAGTTCAGAAGCCAGCTGCTGAGCATCACCGGCACTGTATCCTTTTTCGCGCAGCAGTGCAGCAAGCACATCCCAGGGATTGATGACAGTGACCTGCATCTGTACGCCCTCAGGAAATGCATCTTCCGGAGCGTCGACTGTGATCACAGTTCCGTCTTCCATGGTCTGTGTCAGTACAACTGCCGGCATAAGGATCTCTGTCTCTGACTCACTCTCAGACTCGGACTCGCTCTGAGCTTCTGTCTGGGGGACAGTCTCCGTGGCAGGCTGAACTTCTGTAGCCGGAGTCTGCTCAGTGGCAGGTGCTTCGGTTACAGCCTCTGTACCAGGCGCAGCGGTTTCCGGTGCTGCCGTTTCAGGCGCAGCGGTTTCCGGTGCTGCCGTTTCAGGCGCAGCTGTTTCCGGCGCGGCTGTTTCAGGCGCAGCGGTCTCCGGTGCGGCTGTTTCAGGCGCACTCGTCTCCGGCGCTGACGTTTCAGGCGCAGCGGTCTCCGGGACCGGTTCAGCGTCTGACTGCTGTTCCAGAACTTCTTCGCCATAAGCCATAGTAGCGTACGGCTGCACGTTACTAAAGCACATTACGGCTGCAAGAAGAACCGATAACGCTTTGTTTGCTAGCTGATGTTTCTTCATTTAGATCACCTCGAAATAAAAAATTTAAACTAGTAAGGGGTTTTGGTGCATACTACTTTAATTTTTATTTACTTTCCATAATTATGTCAATTGCCTGAAGTGAAGAATTAGTCATATAAGTAAAAAAATCCGGCTTTCTTGGCAGAAAGCCGGATCAATGTGTGTATTGTATGTTCCTGGATATACCAAATTGGTATAGGCGCTTTACACATTACAGTATCGCATTTTCGATCGATGTCACGTACCCTGCATCCTGTACGGCCCGCATGATCTTCTCCTTGTGTTCTGTGCCGAATGCTTCCAGGGTGATCGTCAGCTTCACGGCCGCGTTGCGGTTGGTACTTACGAACTGGTTGTGATCCAGGCGGATGACATTGCCCTGGTTCTCCGCGATCAGCGAAGCCACGCGCACCAGCTCGCCCGGCTTGTCCGGAAGCATCACGGAGAAGGTAAAGATACGGTCTCTCTGGATCAGTCCATGTTGTACGACGGAGGACATGGTAATCACGTCCATATTGCCGCCCGAGAGCACGGATACGACCCTTTTCCCTCTGCACTTCAGGTGTTTGAGGGCAGCTACTGTAAGAAGGCCCGAGTTTTCAACGATCATCTTGTGGTTCTCGACCATGTCCAGGAAGGCTACGATCAGTTCATCGTCTTCCACTGTGATGATCTCATCCACGTTCTTCATTAAATAAGGAAAGACCTGGTCTCCCGGCGTCTTGACAGCAGTGCCGTCCGCGATCGTGCTGACAGTGGGAAGCGTGACTACCTTCCCCTGTTCCATGGAGGCCTTCAGGCAGGCGGCTCCGGCAGGTTCTACGGCGATCACCTTGATGTTCGGATTCAGTAGCTTGGCGAGCGTGGATACGCCGGTGGCAAGGCCGCCTCCGCCCACGGGAACCAGTACGTATTCCACCAGAGGCAGGTCCTTGAAGATCTCCATCATGATCGTACCCTGTCCGGTGGCAACCGTCGGATCGTCAAAGGGATGTACAAAGGTAAGTCCCTGCTCTCTGGCCATCTCCAGGGCGAACTGGCAGGACTCATCATACACATCGCCTTTCAGGATCACCTCCGCGCCATAGCCTCTGGTACGGTTGACCTTGATCAGCGGCGTAGTGGTCGGCATGACGATGGTCGCCTTGCAGCCGTATTTCTTGGCAGCATAGGCCACACCCTGCGCATGGTTCCCTGCAGATGCAGTAATCAGGCCCCTGGACCGTTCTTCCTTGCTCATGGTGCTGATCTTGTAGTAGGCGCCACGGATCTTGTAAGCCCCTGTAACCTGCATGTTCTCCGGCTTCAGATACACCTTGTTGCCGGATATGCTGCTGAAGTAGTCACTGTAGATCAGGGATGTGTCATTGGTTACCTTTCTCACGATCTCGGAAGCCTGTTCGAAGGTTTCCAGTGTAAGCATCTTCTTCATTGCCGCCGCGCCTCCATATGCGCATGATACGTACTATTGTTTAATCTTCCTTCTGTATGTCAAACAGCGCATTGACAAAAGCGTCTGCGTCGAACTTCTGCAGGTCGTCGATATGCTCTCCGACACCGATGTATTTCACCGGGATGCCCAGCTCCGAATGGATTGCCACAGCGATGCCGCCCTTGGCCGTTCCGTCCAGCTTGGTGAGGATAATGCCGCTCACCGGCGTGACAGCCTGGAATTCTCTGGCCTGGGCAAGTGCGTTCTGTCCGGTGGTGCCGTCCAGTACGACCAGAGTCTCGCGGTATGCTTCCGGATACTCCCGGTCGATGATGCGGTTGATCTTGCCCAGCTCATTCATGAGGTTCTTCTTATTGTGAAGTCTCCCGGCAGTATCCACGATCAGGATATCCGCATCCTTCGCCTTTGCTGAAGCGATGGCGTCATAGACCACAGAGCCCGGATCCGAGCCCTCCTGCCCGGACACGATGGCGACTCCCGCGCGGTTCGCCCACTCGGTGAGCTGCTCGCCGGCAGCTGCCCGGAAGGTATCTGCCGCGGCCAGGATCACCTTCTTCCCGCTCTCCTGCAGACGTCCCGCCAGCTTGCCGATGCTGGTCGTCTTACCGACGCCGTTGACACCCACTACCAGGACCACGCTCTTCTGATTCTCGAACGCATAATCCGCATCACACACATTCATCTGTGCCTTGATGGATTCCATCAGAAGATCCCTGCACTCCCGGGGATCCTTGATGTGCTGCTCTTTCACCTTCTCCTTGAGATCATCGATGATACTGGTGGTCGCCTTGATCCCGATGTCTCCCATCACCAGAGTCTCTTCTATCTCGTCATAGAAGTCATCATCGATGGATGAAAACCCGGTAAAGATCGAATCAAATCCGGATACGATGCTGTTTCTTGTCTTCGACAGGCCGTCCACCAGACGCCGGAAGAATCCTTTTTTCTCTTCTGCCATGGTTTGCTGATTCCTTTCAGGTTAGTGAGCTTTCCACAAGGTCCACCGATACCAGGGCGGATACGCCCTTCTCCTGCATGGTGATGCCGTACAGGCGGTCGCAGGCGGACATGGAGCCTCTGCGGTGTGTAATGATGATAAACTGTGTATGCTTCGTAAGCTTGTGCAGATACTTGGCAAACCGGTCTACGTTGGCCTCATCCAGCGCTGACTCGATCTCGTCGAGCAGGCAGAAGGGCGAGGGCTTCAGGTTCTGGATCGCGAAGAGCAGCGCGATGGCTGTCAGGCTCTTCTCGCCTCCGGACAGCTGCAGCATGTTCTGGAGCTTCTTGCCCGGGGGCTGCGCGATCACGCGGATACCGGCATCCAGGATATCCTCATCCTCTACCAGCTCCAGTGTGCCTTTGCCGCCTCCGAACAGCTCTCGGAAGGTCTGGTCGAATTCCGTGCGGATGCGCTCAAACTGCTCTCTGAACTGGGTCCGCATCCCCTCGTCAAGCTGGTTGATGATCTTCTGCAGGTCCTCCGCCGACTTGACCAGGTCTTCATGCTGCGTGGTCAGGAACTCATGGCGCTCCGACAGCTCCTTGTACTCCTCTATGGCATTGACATTTACATTGCCCAGAGCCTTGATCTCCCGCTTGAGGATCGACAGCCTCTTCTGAATGGCCGTCCTGGAACCCAGGTCGTCTCTTCGAAGCTCTCTGCACTGGACCGGTGTCAGCTCATATTCCTCCCAGAGGTACTCCGTGCTCTTCTCACGGCTCTCCTCCAGTTTTTTCAGCTGTTCCTCCAGACGGAAGATCTCCCGGTCAAGCTGCATGACCTGTTCATTCAGCTCTTCCCGGAATTCGAAAAATGACTTCTGCTGTGCTGTTTTCTCCTCTTTCTGAAGATTCAGCTCCTCCAGCTTCGCTGTCAGTTCTTCCTCTGTCTTCTTCGTACCGCTGATCTGTGAGGTCAGGTACGCGATCTCTTCACGCTTCTTCTGTCTCGCCTCTTCATTGCCAAGAAGCCTTGCCTCTATGCCCTCTGATTCCTCACTGCGGCTGCGGATCTCCTCCTCAAGGCGCCTTAAGTTCTGGGCGATAAAGTTCTGCTCCTGGCCAAATCCCGCGATCTTGACGCGTTCTCTGGACAGTTCCTCATCAGTCTGAGACTGTCTGGCCGTCAGTTCTTCAAGCTGCTTCTGAAGCTCTGCGATCCTGAGGTTTGTCTCCTTCTCGAAGGCATCGCTCTTCTCCAGGGATTCTCCGCTCAGTTCCTGTTCGCTGAGAAGCTTTTTCTTCTCTTCCGCGATCTGGGCACGCTCCTGCTCGATCTTCTCCTGGGCGGTACGGGTCTCCATGATCCGCCCCTGAAGGTCTGTCATCCTCTGATCCAAAGAACTCAGGTCGAACCGGTTCTTCTGCAGAAGTCCGGATACAGCCGCGATCTCATCGCGGAGCCGGTTCCTCCTGGTATGGTTATCCTCGACCTCCTGCGACAGCGTATCGATCTGCTGCCTGAGTCTGGAGAGCTTTTTGGTCTCCTCATCGATCTCACGGCGTCTTCCCAGCAGGTTGCTGTTATTCTTAAATGCACCGCCGGTCATGGATCCGCCAGGGCTCAGGAGTTCTCCGTCCAGTGTTACCAGACGCAGGGAATAATGGTACTGCCTGGCGATCCGGATCGCGTGATCGATGCTCTCCACGACCACGGTCCTGCCCAGCAGGTTCTTTGCGAGATCCGCATAATGCGCATCGCACTCAACTATCTCCGAAGCCAGGCCGATCACGCCGCTCTCATTGAGAACGCTTTTCTCCCGAAGCTCCCGGCTGTTCTTCATAGCCGTCAGCGGCAGGAATGTAGCCCGGCCGAACCGATTCTCCTTGAGGAAGGCGATCATCCTCTTGGCTGTCTGCTCATCGGAGGTGACGATATTCTGTATGCTTCCGCCAAGAGCTGTCTCTACGGCCAGCTCATACCGCTTCGAGGTCCGGATCAGATCCGCGACCACCCCCAGGATCCCGGGAACGCGGTCCTTCTGTTCCATGACCCTCTTGATGGAGACTCCGTACCCCTCATAGCGCTCGGTCATGGAGCGCAGTGTGTCCAGTCTGGAGGATTCTCTCTGATAGTCCTCCCGGATCTTTGCGAGCTTGTCACTGCCCTCCAGAAACTGTCTGTGGACATTCTCCAGCTCACTGTTCAGGCGCTCTGAGCGCTCCTGGAGCGTCTCAGTCTCCTTCCTGGCATCCTGGACCTGCCCCTCCAGGTCATCCTTGCTGCGGCTCTGATCCTTCTCGTCGCTTCTGAGGGTCAGCTCACGGCTGCTGAGTTCAGATTCCCGCAGCGCGATCTGCTCCATCATGGTGGAGGCTCTCTGGCGCCCTGTCTGGATATCTGTACGCTCATTCAGGATCTGTATGATCTGTTCTTTATTCTTATCAATCTCTGACGTGACTTCTGCAATCTGCCCTGCCAGGGCCGTTGAAGCCTCCTGCGCCTCCTGAATATGCGCATTACACGCATTAGTCTCTGCGTCGAGATCTGCTTTTCTCTTTCCGGACGACTCCAGCTGGGTCTTTCGCTGGGTGATCTCGCTCTTCAATCTGGATGAGCGGACTCTCAGCTCCTCGTCATTGCGGTCCAGCGTCTGGATCTGTTCATTGGCAAGGTCGATCCTGCCCGCGTGATTCTGCCTCTCCAGCTTCGCCTGGGACAGTCCCTCGTTGGCCTGGCGGATCGAGTCCTCGGCCTGCCGGATCTCCTCGGAGGTCTGCTCGTACTGGTCCTTGGCCTTGGACAGCTTCTGAGCGGTCTCCTGCTGCTGATTTCTGGCCGTCTCCAGACGTTCATTCGCCGCCTGCAGGTTCTGCTCATACTGGTCGTTGTCGATCAGGTACAGATTGACATCGCAGGTCTTCAGCTCGTCCCTCTTGGCCAGATAGATCTTCGCCGTCTCAGACTGCTGCTTCAGAGGCCCCACCTGCCGGTTCAGCTCGGACAGGATGTCGTTAACGCGTACCAGGTTTGCCTGTTCGCTCTCCAGCTTCTTGACCGCGGTCGCCTTGCGGTGTTTGTATTTCACAATACCGGCCGCCTCGTCGAAGAGCTCTCTTCTCTCCTCGGGCTTGCCGTTCAGGATCTTCTCAACCTGTCCCTGACCGATCAGGGAATACCCCTCCTTGCCGATACCTGTGTCGAAGAACATCTCCTGGATATCGCGCATGCGCACTGCCGTGCCGTTGATCAGGTACTCCGACTCTCCCGAACGGTACAGCCGTCTTGCGACGGTTACCTCTTCGTAGTCGATCGGAAGCGCGTGATCCGCGTTGTCCAGTGTGATCGCCACGTAGGCATAGCTAAGAGGCCGGCGCGACTGCGTGCCGGCAAAGATGACGTCCTGCATGGATCCTCCGCGCAGCTGCTTGGCAGACTGCTCTCCCAGGACCCAGCGGATCGCGTCCGAAACATTGGACTTGCCGGAGCCGTTCGGGCCTACGACGCCGGTGATCCCGTTGTGAAACTGCAGGACGATCTTATTTGCAAATGACTTGAATCCATGCAGTTCCAGACTCTTCAGATACATCTAGACGCGTACACCCCTTTTCTTGAGTTCGATCAGTGTCCGGTAGGCAGCTTCCTGCTCCGCGGCCTTCTTGGTGCTGCCGCTTCCGCGTCCCAGCTCCTCACCGTCCATGTTCAGCGCCACCGTGAAGCTCTTGTTATGATCCGGCCCCGTCTCATCGGTCACGCAGTACTTCACCTCGCAGCTCTTAAAGTCTCTCTGGATCACTTCCTGCAGGATGGTCTTGCTGTCCGTGAACATCTTCTTATGTTCATAATCTGTCAGGATGAAGCGCCTGATAAAGTCTCCGGCGCGCTCGATCCCGCCGTCCAGGAAGATGGCGCCGATCAGTGCCTCCAGCGCATCCGATACGATGGAATTGCGGCTCCTTCCCCCGGTCAGTTCCTCTCCCCTGCCCAGCAGCAGATAGTCCGGAAGACCGAACTGTCTGGCACAGAAGGCAAGCGTAGCCTCACATACCAGGCTCGCGCGCAGCTTGGTCAGTTCACCCTCCGGCATACTTGGGAACGTCAAATAGAGGAATTCAGAGCTGATTACCTCCAGCACAGAATCCCCCAGAAACTCCAGGCGCTCATTGTCCTTTGCCCCGTCCTGCTTGTGTTCATTGGCATAGGAGCTGTGGCTGAGCGCCTGCGTGAGCAATGTCTTATCGCTGAAGCAGTACCCGATGGTCTGCTCCAGCTGTTCTGTATTCTTCTTCACCTTGTCCGCCTTCTGTCAGGTGTCAGCCGACAGCGCCCTTGATGGCCTGCGCGGCGTCTCCGACCGTTACGATCTTCTCGGCCTCTTCCGTCGGGATCTGGATATTGAACTCCTCCTCCACGGCCATGATGATCTGGAACACGTCCAGGCTGTCCGCGCCAAGATCATCCTTGAAGGTGGTCTCTTCCGTGATCTCGTCTGCGTCAACACTCAGTACATCCGCGATGATCTGCTGCAGCTTTTCAAACTCCATTCTGACTCCTCTCTGGCTTCACCGTGCTCTGCTCCTGCGCAAACACCTGAGTCTTGCCGGTGATGTCCTCCCTGTGGAACTGTATACACTGATAGATTGCATTTTCTACTTCAACTGCCTTCGCGCTGCCGTGCATCTTGACTACCAGGCTCTTGAGGCCCAGCAGCGGCGCTCCGCCGTAGCGGGTCACGTCGAACTTTTTAAGTGTGCCCTTGAGCGCGTCCTTGATCAGAAGGCCTCCGATCTTGCTCTTCAGAGTCGAGTAGATCCCCGCCTTGATCTCGGAGAGAAGGACCTTGGCAACGCCTTCATACATCTTGATGACCACATTGCCGGTAAATCCGTCGCACACGGCCACGTCGCATACGCCCAGCGGGATATCTCTCGCCTCGCAGCTTCCGGTAAATGTGATCCTGCCCTCCGCGTCCATCTGCTTCAGGAGCGGGAATGCTTCCTTGACCAGTGCATTGCCCTTCTCCTCTTCCGCGCCGATGTTCACGATGCCGACTCTCGGGTTCTTCACGCCTTCCACGTGCTGCATGTAGATGCTCCCGAGCATCGCCCACTGGGCAAGGTGCTCCGGCCTCACATCGACATTGGCACCGCAGTCCAGAAGCATCATGGCGCCGTTCTGCGTGGGCATGACGGATGCAAAGGGCGGTCTCTGCACGCCTCTGATCCTGCCGACGATCGCCTGGCCGCCGACCAGTACGGCGCCGGAATTGCCCGCGGATATGCACGCGTCCGCCTCTCCCTTTTTCACCATCTGAAGCGCGACCACCAGCGAGGAATCCTTCTTGCGGCGGATCGACTCGACCGGATGGTCTGCCGTTCCGATCACCTCCTGGGCATCCTGCACAGTGATCGAACCCTGCGGATACGACTGGCCGTTCAGGCACGCGGCAATCTCCTGCTGCCGTCCGACCAGCACGACCGACAATCCCTTCGTCTTATTGACTGCGGCGATCACACCCTTGATGATCTCTCCGGGCGCGTTGTCTCCGCCCATAGCGTCAACTGCGATTCTGATCTTTTCTTCCATCTCGCACAGCCCTCCATATCTGAAAAATATTACTATATTGAGGGGTAAAAAGCAAGAAAAAGGGGACCGCCTGACGCGATCCCCTGTCATGCACAATCGTAAGATCCGGTTTAAGCTTCTTCGCCAACCTTGATGATCTCCCTCTTGTTGTAGCTGCCGCAAGCCTTGCAGACGGTATGCGGTCTCATAAGGGCGCCGCACTTGCTGCACTTAACGAGAGTCGGAGCAGCCATCTTCCACTGAGCATGCTTCATATCTCTTCTTGACTTGCTGTGCTTATTCTTCGGGCAAATCGACATGGGTTACACCTCCTTGAACTTGCTGAAAACATCCAGGACTTTGGACATTTGCGGATCAAGTGCCTTGCGCACGCAGCCACAGTCACCGTGGTTTAAGTTCTGACCGCACACAGGACACAGTCCCTTACAGTCCTCCTTGCAGAGAACACGGGACGGCCAGTTCAGCAGAGCCTCACCAAAGAGCAGCTTATCCACGTCCAGGTAATATCCTTGAAAATAGTAGTCCGGCTCGAATGCTGATTCATCATCTCTGGCAGCATCCTCAGGCTCACTCTCGGCCGCTTCCGGACTGTCGGCGCCGCCTGTCTGAACTCTCTCGTCAAAGTCGAGTTCCAGCGGTACCTGTACGTCTTCCAGACATCTGTCACACGGAATGCTCACTGTGATCGAGGCGGTTCCATGGATTCTCAGGTCCCTCTTTCCATCCTTGACGACCGTGATCTTCATCCCTGACTTCTCCGTGATCGGATAGGTCCCGAATGAGTACTCCAGTCGGTCGATGTCGATCGGTACTTCCTGGTCGAACCTCTTATCTTCCAGTAATACATCAGTAAGATTCAGCTTCATTGTACAGAATCTCCTTCAAAACGCACTTTGTTATTATAAGCAAGCTATGGTGAAGTGTCAAGCACCTTTACATGACTTTTTCAGTCTTTTCCTCATCTCACGCCGGTGCCTGCACTCAGGAGCCTGCTACTTGAACAGGAGCAGATTGGCAATCCCGAAATACAGGAGCAGCGACACCGCATCGACGATGGTCGTGATGAACGGACTTGCCATGACAGCCGGATCGAAACCGAGCCGCTTGGCTATGATCGGCAGGATGCAGCCGATCATCTCCGCCACCATCACCGTGAGCACCATGGTGAAGCACACCACCAGCGCTACCATGACTGTGACGTCCGCATTGTGCAGCAGCAGACGGTCGATCAGCATGATCTTCCCGAAGCAGGCACAGGCCAGGGCCGCTCCGCACATGACGGAGGAGCGGATCTCCTTCCACACCACCGCCGCCAGATCCATGAAGTCGACCTCTCCCAGAGAGATCGCACGGATCACGGTTACCGAGGACTGGGATCCGGAGTTGCCTCCGGTATCCATCAGCATGGGGATAAAGGCGGTCAGCACCACCTGCGCCGCAAGCGCGTTCTCAAAGCCGGTGATGATCATCCCCGTGAAGGTTGCCGATACCATGAGAAGGAGCAGCCAGGGGATGCGGTGCTTGAACAGGTCCAGAGGAGTTGAACGCATATAAGTCTTGTCGGATGGCGTCATACCACCCATGATCTCGATATCTTCCGTGACCTCTTCCTGCAGGACGTCCATGGCGTCGTCGAATGTAACGATACCGACCATCCGTCCGCCGCTGTCCACTACCGGCATGGCGAGGAAGTCATACTTGGACAGCATCCGGGAGGTCTCCTCCTGGTCTGTCAGGGTCGAGACAGTGATCACATTCGGATTCATCAGTTCCTCGACCTTCGTGTCTCTGTCCGCGCACAGCAGCAGATCCTTCACCGTCACAAGTCCCAGGAGCTGCCGCTCCTTCGTGACATAGCAGGTATAGATGGTCTCCTTGTCCACGCCGGTCCGCCGGATGCGCTCAAAGGCCTGGGTGACGGTCATGTCAGGACGAAGGGAGATATACTCTGTCGTCATGATAGAGCCGGTGGAGTTCTCCGGATACCGGAGGATCTCGTTGATCTCCTTGCGCATGTCCGGGCTTGCCTGCGCCAGGATGCGCTTGACCACATTGGCCGGCATCTCTTCCACCAGGTCGACCGCGTCGTCCACGTACAGCTCGTCGACCACTTCGTGCAGCTCACTGTCCGAGAAGCCGTGGATCAGGAGTTCCTGGGTCTCGGGTTCCATCTCAACGAAGGTCTCCGCAGCCAGCTCCTTGGGCAGAAGCCTGAACAGCAGCGGAAGATGCTCCTTCTGCACGCCATTGAAGACTGCGGCAATATCCGCCGGATTCATGGTGACAAGGACATCCCGGATCGCGGCATACCTCTTCTCCTGCAGAAGCTTGTCCAGCGTATTCTCAAGTGTCACAGAATGAGCAGCCATATGTCTCCCACCTCCCTCTGTTCTCTCAGGCTTTCGCCTTGTTCAATTATATCGCCCGGCAGGGTTCAAAACAACCTGTAGTTTCCGATTCAGCGATACAGTTCACCGGTCAGCCGGCATCATCAGCGTAGAGTTCTGTGGGCACAGATGAAAACCATAGGAAGACGACTGAGCTTTGCAAGTTGCTGCAGCCGCGGAAGCGACCACGCTTCTATAGGAGCTGAGAGCGGCTGCAATGCAACCGCAGCAAAGCGAAGGAAGGCAACGTGTTTTCATTGTGCCCACAAACTCGAAGCGATGAGGGCTGACCTGTGAACTGTTACCACACAAAACAGGCGGGTCGCACTGGCGGCCCGCCTGCTGTATACAGCTTCATGCTTCCATATTCAGGAAAGCTTATATGTCTCAGCCTTTGACAAGACGTACGGTCTCACGGCAGATAGACAGCTCTTCATTGGTCGGAAGAACGATCACCTTCACCTTGGAATCCGGAGTGGACAGAACAAAGGTCTCGCCTCTCTTCTTGTTCGCCTCTTCGTCCATGGCGATGCCCAAGAAGCCAAGATACTCGAGGACCTTCTTGCGGACGATGCCTGCGTTCTCGCCGATGCCGCCGGTAAATGCGATGGCGTCTACGCCGTTCATGGCTGCCGCATAGGAGCCGATGTACTTCGCGACTCTGTAGGAGAAGGCTTCGATTGCCAGGCCGGCTGCTTCATTTCCTTCATTCATCGCGTCTTCCAGATCACGGAAGTCGGAGCTCAGGTTGTTGGACAGAGCCATAACGCCGGACTTCTTGTTCAGGATCGTGTTCATCTCTGCTGCAGTCAGGTTCTCATGGCTGCACAGATAGTCGATGATCGCCGGATCCAGATCGCCGGAGCGGGTTCCCATGATGAGGCCTTCCAGTGGCGTAACGCCCATGGAGGTATCTACGCACTTGCTGTTCTTGACAGCTGTGATGCTGGCGCCGTTGCCCAGATGAGCGACGATGACCTTGGAGTTCTCCGGATCCAGACCGAGGTACTTGATGGTCTCCTTGGAGACGAAGCTGTGGCTGGTTCCGTGGAAGCCGTAGCGGCGGATATGATACTTCTCATAGTATTCGGTCGGGATGGCATAGCGGTATGCCTTTGCCGGAAGGGTCATGCCGAAGGAAGTATCAAATACTGCGACGTTGGGCTTGCCGGGCATCAGCTTCTGGCAGGCATGGATGCCCATCAGGTTTGCCGGGTTGTGCAGCGGGCCCAGGTCAACAGCGCCTTCGATCGCCTCGATGACGGAATCATCGACGATCTTGGACTCGGTCAGGAATGCGCCGCCGTGCAGGACGCGGTGTCCGATGGCTTCGATCTCGTCCAGGCTCTTGAGGACGCCGGTCTTCGGATTCACAAGTGCATCCAGGACCATCTGGATCGCTTCGCTGTGAGTCGGCATCGGAGCTTCGGTGATCTCCTTCTCTCCGCCTTCCGGCTGGTATACCAGTCTTCCGTCGATACCGATTCTCTCACACAGGCCCTTCGCCTCGACCTTCTCTGTATCGGAATCAATGATCTGATACTTCAGGGAAGAGCTTCCGCAGTTGACTACAAGTACTTTCATGTTGGTTCTCCTTCTTTGTTAATATCTTATAATCTAATCTGATAATACGCGTATGCTCCGCTTCTTCGAAGCTCCCGCATCCGCTACAAGGCCACTCGCGCTCTTACTGTACTTCGTACAGCCGCGCTCGTGCCTTGTTACGTCGTCTGATCCTCCGCCTGCCCGGCATATCCTTCGGACATGCCAGCAGTCTTCAGATCATCCGACTATTATCATTGCTTCTGTGCCTGTACTGCTGTCATGGCGACGACGCCTACGATATCATCCGCGAAGCATCCTCTGGACAGATCGTTGACCGGCATGGACAGACCCTGAAGCACCGGGCCGTAAGCGCCTGCCTTGGCAAGTCTCTGAACCAGCTTGTAGCCGATGTTGCCGGCTTCCAGGCTCGGGAAGATGATGGTGTTGGCTGCTCCTGCCACCTCGCTGTCCGGAGCCTTCAGCTTCGCGACAGAGCCTACGATGGCTGCGTCAAACTGCAGCTCGCCGTCTACCTTGATGTCCGGGCGCTGCTCCTTGACGAGCTTGACAGCCTCTGCGACCTTCGTGACATCATCATGCTTCGCGCTGCCCTTGGTGGAGTAGGAAAGCATTGCAACCTTCGGCTCTGCGCCGATGAATGCCTTGAAGGAATCCGCGGAGAGGATCGCGATCTCGGCAAGCTTCTCGGAATCGAAGTCAACGTTGACTGCACAGTCTGCAAAGACAAAACGGCCGTTCTCGCCGAATTCGCAGTCCGGTACATCCATTACGAAGAAACCGGATACGCTGTGGATGCCGGGCTTGGTCTTGAGCAGCTGGAGCGCCGGGCGGATGGTGTTGCCGGTGGAATGGCAGGCACCGGAGACTGCACCGTCTGCGTCACCGCACTTGCACATCAGGCATGCATAGTACATGTAGTCCTTCATCATCTGCTCTTCTGCCTGCTCCGGGGTCACACCCTTCTTCGCGCGCAGTTCAACAAACTTATCAATATACTTCTGGCGGTTGGGATCAGTCGTCGGATCGATCACGGTGATACCGGTCAGATCATAGTCACCCTTATTGGCAGCGATCTCTTCCGGAGTTCCGATCAGAACGATGTCCGCGATGCCTTCCTGCGCGATCTTGACAGCTGCCTCATAAGTTCTGCTGTCCATATATTCCGGAAGAACGATCCTCTTCTTGTCTGATTTAGCCTGTGCCTTAATATCATCAATGAAACTCATAACCCGATTGCTCCTTTCAGAAATGAATCTGCCGGTCTATCCTCCGGCTGAATGTCACACCGTTCTCATTATAGCCTTTGGCCGTGTTTCTCACAAGGAAAAATAAGAAAACAATGGCAAATCTTTCTGCCCTGTGGCATGATGGGCTCAAAGAAGTCAGGAAGGGATAAAAAGAGCTTCGCCGCCTGGGCGGGAAGCTTCAGAAAGGGGCTGCGCAGAGAATATGAAGACAGTCGGAATCATCGCAGAATACAATCCGTTCCACAACGGACACCTCTACCAGATGCTCGAGGCGCGAAAACGCGCGGAGGCTGACTATGTGGTGGTCGTCATGAGCGGAGACTTTGTGCAGAGAGGTGATCCCGCGCTGCTGGATAAATGGGTCCGGGCACGTATGGCCCTGGACGCCGGCGCGGACCTGGTCCTGGAGCTGCCGGTGCGCTCGGCCTGCGCAAGCGCCGAGTATTTCGCCCAGACAGGCGTATCCATGCTCTCTTCGCTTGGAGCCGTCGACGCGATCTCATTTGGATATGAATCCATCGCTTTGCAGGGCGGAGTCGATCTGGGATCGCTCATACAGACAGACCTTCGCCCCCTTCAGGAGGCTGCCGCCTTCTTCAGCCGTGAGGAGACAAAGGAATACAGAGAACAGCTCAAAAAGCGCCTGGGCAGCGGCCTGACCTATGCGAAGGCCCGCATGGATGCCTACCTGAATATGTCGGGAAATGAAGTTCCGGCAGAGCTTCTCAGTTCCCCCAACAACATCCTGGCCATTGAATATCTCAAGGCGCTGATCCGGCTGAACTCTTCCATGGAAGTAATCCCGGTCCCAAGGACCGGGGCAGGTTATCATGATATGAAGCTTCCGGGGCACTCTGCGGCAGAGCATCCGGCTTCAGCCTCCGCAGATGATCCGGCATCGGCTCTGGCTTCGACTTCGGCAGTTCTTCCGGCTTCGGCTTCTGCGATCCGCGCAGCCATCGCCCGCCAGGAGGACGTCTCCGCCCACATGCCAGGCACAGCCCTCCGCCTGATGACGGAGGAGATCCGGGCCCGGCGCGCCCTCGTCCCATCCGATCTCGATCTGCCGCTCCATGACGCGCTGCTTCGCAATGCAGACCATCTTGAGGAGTATCTGGATGTAAGTCCTGATCTTGCCAACCGCATCCGGGCGCAGCTTGGCGAATACACCGGTTTTGAATCCTTTGCGGCCCGGCTCAAGACCCGCCAGGTGACGCTGACCCGGATCAAACGCTCTCTGATGCACATCCTTCTGGATCTGCGGCAGGGGGATGGGGAGGCGCAGTACGCCCGCGTCCTGGGTTTCAGGAGATCCGCAGGAGAGCTCCTCCACCAGATCTCAGAGCGCTCTTCCATCCCGCTGATCACCAAGCTCCCCCAGGATCCCCCTCAGGCGCTCAGGGAGGACCTGTTCGCGGCCCGTCTGTGGGAGATGGTCGTCTGCCACAAGACAGGGCAGCCGGTCCGCAACGAATACCAGAGGCAGATCGTTATAGTGTAACGTCAGCCCAGATACACTTTCTTCGGACTGTCATAGGTGTAGAAGACAGATTCCACCTCCAGGTTCTCTGTGATCTTCACGCTGGCCTCCGGGGTCAGCGCCAGTGTCTGGTGCCAGATCCCCTTCGCCAGTACCACCGGCTTGTCCAGTATGAAGGCATGGCAGTCCTCGGGCGTGTCATGCTCCGCCACCAGCAGGACCGTGATCCCGCTCAGCGGTTCGAAGGATTCCTTCGATGTCGGATGGCATTCGATCTTCGTGATCTCCTTGTTGGAATAGCGGAACACGGCCACCCGCCACGGCTGCTCCTGCTCCGTGTCCACGATATAGAAGTTGCTCGTATCGCCCGGGAGAAACTCCAGGACCGTCCCAAACGGCCTGAACGCATTCACGGTTACACTCTCCAGCTGTACGCCCATTTCCATTGCCTCCTCTCTTACCGGTTTTTCACATCCTGATCAGAACAGATCCTCTTCGATCATCCTGTCATACAGGATCGCGTTCTGATGGTCATACTCATACTCCAGAGCCTTCCCGAAGCACTCACGTGCCTGTTTCCGCTCTCCCGCTCCCAGATGGGACAGTCCCATCAGGTACCAGCAGTGGGCCGTATTCTTCCTGGTAAGGTCCGTCTCGAAGATCAGGAAGTCGGGCATGGATACTGCGAAGTAATCATGCTCCACCACGTCCTTCACATGCCTCTCGCCATAGTCCATCAGCTTATTGAAGCAGGCGCAGGCTTCCCTGGTCTTTCCAAGCTTCTGCTTAGCCAGGCCCTTGAACAGGATCATGTCCGCAGGCTGGTCGTAGTAGTACAGAACGCCTGCCGGCTCATCTTCTCCAAGCTCTGCGTGCTCATAGGCGCTCTTTGCCGCCTCGCACTCTCCCAGAGCCTCGAGCGCCCTGCCGAGCCAGTACCATACATGGTTGTCCTTGGTGCCTTCCAGCCGGCCCTCGCCAAGATTTTCCGGGTAAATGAGCGCCTTTTCCAGAAGCTCCCTTGCGTGGGCGGCGTCTCCTGCCTTGAGGCTGCGGATCGCCATCTGGATCAGACTGGTCTTGTACTGAGCAGGAACCTTGCCCTCTCCGCCTTCCCAGGGGCGGAAGGAATGGCTCATGATGGCATCGTAAACCTCGGCGTACTTTCCTGCCGTGTTCTTCAGCGTCAGCTCCTCTACCAGGAGATCGTCTCTCTTGAGCGGAAGCTCCTCATGCCTGCCAAAGCCCTCCAGTCTCTGTTCCACCGGAACATCCATCTTCTTGTAGAGCTGATCCAGCTCCAGGAAGACTCTCGCATCGCTCTCGTCCAGGGAGAAGGCCTTCTCCATCTCTCTGACAGCGTCCTGAGCCCTGTTCATTTTGTTGAAATATACAAGCGCCAGGTTGCGGTGCACCGTCGGGAAGCTGTCGTCCTCCCTCGCGGAGTCCTCCCACAGCTTCATGGCTCTCTCGTACTGAAGCTTGTCATAGAGCAGGCAGCCCAGATAGTAGGAAGCCTTCGCGCAGGGAAGATCATGCTCTCTGAGCGTGCGGATCGCATCCTCGAGCACGAGGATATCCTCCAGCTTGTTCGGGAAGCAGTACAGCGAGTCGTCGCTCTCCGCTCTCCTGTAGGCATCAAGAGTTTCTTCACTTCCCCCTGCCGCATAGCCGCGGTAGTAATCCGCCAGCGGATGCGTGCCTGTAAACAGATCCAGGATCCCGCCGGCCTCCTCAGACAGTCCCGCTTCCAGGAAGTCTCTTGCCGCCGCCAGATAATTGCCGCTGAAGCCGCGCATCAGCTCCTGCATCTGCTCCAGTCTGGCAGCATCCTTCGTGATCTCAACCTCTACGAAGCGCGATACATAGTCAAAGGGATCTACCTCAAGGCTGGACGCGATCCACTCCAGCGCCTCCTGCTCCCTTCCGAGCTTTCTGAGCGCGGAGGCCTTGAGTCCTCTTGCCTTGATGTTGTGTGCATTTTTCACCAGGCTCTTGTCTGCAAAGTCCAGAGCCGCCTCCCACTGGCCTCTTCTCATGGCGATCGCCGCAAGATAGTAGAAGCCCATCTCCTGCATCTCATTGCTCCAGCAGGCCTTGTAGAAGCGGTCATAGGCTTCCTCCTCCCGGCCCAGATACAGAAGGCACAGTCCGAGGTTATACATGGCCTCGCTGTTGTAGGGGTTGGGCGTCATCATGGTGGCGCGCCTGATGGATGCCTCGAAATAAGGCACCGCCGCCTCGAAGTTCCCGCGCCTCATCAGGAGCAGGCCGTAGGCATTGTTCACACGCATGTCGCCCGAATCGCGCTTGAGCGCTTCCAGATAATAGGGATCCGGAAGGAAGGTGGCATGGCGGTACTGCTCGATATGCTCTGCCGTCAGAAGGAGTTCTTCATTGGTCAGGATCTCCTCGGGCTTCTTCGCCTTCTCGGCCGGTTTTGCCATCTCCGGGATCCCCTGTTCCACAGGCTGGTACTCCACCAGCACCTTCTCAGCGTCCCGCACTATGACACGCAGCTGTGTATCCTTCTGCGCATCTGTCGCAAACGTCTCTTCGAAAATGTTCACCGGAGACAGCTGTGTCTGCCGGGAGAATGCCAGGCAGCCATCCACATACAGTTCCACCGTGGCCGCTTCATGAGGAGCGGTCGCGTATGCGATCACATGGGCTCTGCCGCCCTCTTCCAGTTCCAGGTTCACAGCCGCGTCGATGGTCGCGTTCTTCACCTGCCCCACCTTCTTGTAGGGCATGAAGTACTGCGTAAATGTCTTCTCCTCAAAGGGTTTGAGCCAGGAGAAGTCGGGCTGGTTATCGGTAAAGACACCGCACATCAGCTCGATGTACGGGCCGTCCTCATCGGTCAGATTGCGGTCCCAGGCCTTGCCGAAGTCGCCGCAGCCCCAGGTCCACTGCTTCTTGCCCGGCGATACGTGATGGTCCGCGACATGGAGCAGGCCTGCCTCCACGCCATAGTCATAGCCGCCTACGAAGTCATAGGACGACTTCTCGGCCATGTAGCTGGTGGGAACAGGAATATTCTTATACCTGGAGATGTCCACGCCTTCACTGTAGTCGTGCTTGTAGTAGACGCCTCTCGCGATCGGGAACCGGGATACATCCCTCTTGCCATGATCCATGACGAAATGAACATCCGTCGGGAAGACCGACTGGGTGTTGTCATTGACCGGGACGGCCGGGTTTGCCCACCACAGGAAGGTCTGGGGGAGATTCGTCCGGTTGTAGAGCTGCCCGCGGATCTCGATGTAGGCCTTGTCCGGATACAGGGTAAAGGACGTGATCCCCTTGGTCCCGTACATCTGGTCGATGTCATTGCACAGGAGGGTCTTGCTTCCATCTGCATGTTCACTGATCACATGGTCCACGGGCATATAGGTCGTGGGACGGTGATGCTGCGGCCAGTTGAATTCAATGCCGCCCGAGATCCACGGTCCCGCCAGTCCTACAAGTGCCGGCTTGATCACACGGTTGTAGTATACAAAGTCATAGTTATTGGTCTTATCCAGAGCGCGCTGGATGCGGCCGCCCAGTTCTGGAAGGATCATGACCTTGAGATAGTCATTTTCCAGCCAGACAGCGTGCCATATTTTGTCCGTCCTGGTGAAGCTGATCTCCTCAGTTGTCGGATACGGATACAGTTTTCCGCTGGATCCCTGATAGACCCGTTTCTCAAGGAACATCGGATTCCTGTCGGCCTTTCCCGCTTCGTAAGTCGGGATCACAACATCCTCTTCCCAGATTCTCACTTCACTCATAGTCTTCTCCATCCATATGCATATGACATACTCTGTGTTACCTGTTATAATCAGTCTTGTTATACTGAATACTCTTTATATACATGCAGCCGGTATCTTCTACTGTGCTGCCGTTGTGTTCTCTGTAAAGGAGGTAACCATGCACTCATCCGAGAGACACGTTACTCCCGATTCGGATTATTACGTCTACGAGCCGAGCACCCTCGCCCGGGACGTTTATCTCTATCCGCTCTCGTCCGGACATTTCCGCTACACGGGCGGCTACCGGAACGCAAGACGCAGTTTTGATTCTTTTGAATTGTTCTATATCGAAGAAGGTTCCGTGGAACTGCGGAATCATTCCAGGACCCTCACTGCCACTGCCGGGCAGCTCGTACTTCTTGACTGCTACAGCCCCCACAGCTATTACAGCAAAGACGGCTGGGCCTGTTACTGGCTTCATTTTGACGGACAGGTGGCAAGGGCCTTCTACCGCAGGATCATGGAAGCCTATGACAGCTTCCTGTTTGACCTGGATCAGTACAGCCCGGCTTTTCTGCACCTCATGAACATCTATGAGTGCTTCAGGCTCTCCCGTCCGATCGACGAGGCGGGGATCTCGTCCCAGATCACGTCCATTCTGAACTCGATCCTGCGCCGTGCACCACAAATCACCAAGGATATTCCTGCAACGGAGGCCGTGGCATCTGCCGTTGCCTACATAGGCGAACGATTCCGCTACCCTATCTCACTGCACGAGCTCGCGGAGCATGCTGCCATAAGCCCGTTTTATTTCACTCGTGTATTCCGTCAGGAGACAGGATATACACCGCATCAGTATATTGTCAATACACGCATCGCAAACGCAAAGTTTCTTCTGCGTACCACCGAGGATTCGGTCAAGGATATCGCGATCCGGACCGGCTGGAATTCGGAGAGCACGTTCTGCACGGCCTTCCGGAAGAGCGCAGGTGTAACGCCTACCGTATACCGCCAGAGCAGGCTGTATTCCGATGATTCGTGATGCGGATCTGCACATTTCAGACAGACAGAGACTGCCGCCAAGAGAGAAACCCTTGAAACGGCAGTCTCTTTTCATACAACACAGTTATACTGTTTTATCCGTCAGGGCTGTCGCCCTGTTTTGTCAGAATACAGATTCTCCTGTGCGGACGCTCAAGCGGATCACTCTGCCGGCTCTGCATCCTTGCCCATGACTTCCTTATAGTTCTCCGGAGTCACGATCGTTGCCGGAACTGCAGTCTCCATGGTCGGCTCTTCGCCTGCGAGGATCTGCTCCAGAACGATGACGGTGCCTTCGCCAACCTGCAGGGAGGAGAAGTATGCAGCTGCCTTCATGCAGGTGCCTTCTGCGCCTTTGTTGTTCCACTCATCTTTAGCCATGTATCCGCCAAGTCCGACGACGCATGCATTTGCGTCCAGTCCTGCGTCTTCCAGAGCACGGCATGCACCGATCGTTCCTTCTTCGTTTGCACCGGTTACAAGCCAGGTTGTGATCTGGGGATTCGCGGTGAAGATAGCTGCGGATGCGGTGTTGCCCTTCTCAGTGGTTCCATCATAGTCAGCCTTGAAAATTCTGTCTTCCGGGAAATCCGGGCACAGCTCATGCCACTTGTCCAGTTCGCCTTCTGCACGCGGTACGCAGCTGGAAACAGTATCCATGGTCATGATCAGGAGACCGGTGTCTTCCTTCTCAAGCAGTCCGTTGTCGATCGCATAGTTTGCGATCCACTCGCCGTTTGCAGCACCGATATTGTATGCATCGATACCTACCCACGGAGCGATCTTCTCGCCGTCAACTTCCAGAGCATCGTCGCCTGCAACAACCGGAATTCCGGCTTCCTTACATTTGTCAACGGTTGCCTGTGACAGGGTCTGGTCCGGGATACAGGTGACAATACCTGCTGCATTGTTGGCGATCGCATTGTCGATATCTTTCAGGTACTCTTCCGGGCTCATCTTAGCGTCAACATAGATGAACTCTCCGCCGTCAGCCTCGACCTTAGCCTTAGCAGCGTCGCCTTCGTCGATGAACCAGGTCTGGTCACCGGCTTTGTAGATGCCGTATACGGTGCCGCCTGCGAAGTCGTAGGAGACTTCATTCTCGGTCTCTCCGGCGAATGCAGTCATGCTCATCGCCATCAGGGATGCCATTGCCAGTGCCATTACCTTCATTGCTGTTTTCTTCATTGCTTTTTTCCTCCTTGGAAATGAATATGGGTTACCTTTCTCCACTGTGCCGGAACTGCTCCGGCACAGGTATTTCCTTAATCAGTTCAGCCTTTGAGCGGTACATACGCTCAGGCATTTCTCATGGATGCTTCCAGCAGTGCCTTCTGTCTTCTGGTCTCACGGATGTAGTCGGATGTGAGCGCGAACAGAAGAAGGGCGCCTCTTGCAACGTACTGCCAGAAGGAGTCGACGTTGACCATGATCAGTCCTGTATTGAAGGACTGGATCAGGATGATCCCGAGCGCGGTACCCGCCATGGAGCCAACGCCGCCGGAGAAGGAAGTTCCGCCCAGGATAACTGCCGTGATGGCATCGAACTCAAGGTTCACATTTGCCGCAGGCTGTCCGGCATTCATGCGTGCCGCAAAGAGCATGCCGCCCATGGAAGTGAGCATCCCGATCATGATGAAGCAGGTCGTGACGATCCGTTTCGGGTTCAGGCCGGCCAGGCGGGCTGCTTCCGCGCTTCCGCCGATGGCATATACACTGCGGCCGAACCTGGTCCTTGCCAGGATGAAGCCGAAGAACAGAACACAGAGGATCATGACCCAGACCGGAACCGGAAGCCGCAGGATCCGGAAGGTTCCCAGCTTGTTGAATGCCTGATTCTTGATCGCAACCGGTTTTCCTCCGCAGATGATGTAGGCGAATCCTCTGATGATCGTCTGGGAGACCAGGGTTGCAATGAACGCCTCGATCTTGATCTGGTTGACCATCCAGGAATTGAACAGTCCGACCACAGCTCCCGCGCACAGCGTGATGACCATCGCTACTACGATCGGCAGGCCTTTGTTCAGCAGGATCGCACAGGTGACACCGCAGAATGCGGCCAGCGAACCCGGAGACAGGTCGTTCTCTTTGGCAATGATCAGGTAGGTGTGTCCGATCGCAACCATTCCGACCAGGGAGGATGCGACCAGAAGATTGATCATATTCTGCATCGTCATGAAATTCTTGTTCAGTGCGGTAAACAGGGTGAACACGGCGATGATCGCAACGATCAGAACGATCTTGTCCCCTCCTATGATCGATGTGATTTTCTTCTTCTCATTCATGTCGTTATTCCTCCATCCCCAAAGCAAGCAGTTTATCTTCTGTCGCCTCACTGGCTGGCATCTCGCCGGACTGCTGCAGTGATCTCATCACGATGATCCTGTCACTGAGTCCGATTACTTCCGGAAGTTCCGAGGAGATCAGGATCACTCCGAGTCCCTGTTTGGCAAACCGGCAGATCATCTCATAGAACTCGCTCTTCGCACCGACGTCAATTCCCTTGGTCGGTTCATCCAGGATCAGTACCTGAGGGCTTGTCGCAACTGCCCTTGCGACGATGCATTTCTGCTGATTGCCGCCTGACAGTTCCAGGACCTTCTTGTTCATGGACGGTGTCTTGATCGAGAATTCCTCGATTCCCTTCAGAGCCATCTCCTTCTCTTTCTTCGTGTCGATGATTCCCAGAGTATTCGAGTTCTGTTTCAGGGAAGCGATATCGATGTTGCCGGCGACATCCAGGTTGCCGAGCAGTCCCTGCAGCTTGCGGTCCTCCGGCACCAGCATGATGCCGTTTCTCATCGCCTCCTTCGGCGACCGGTTCTCAATCTTCTTTCCATTGAGACGGATCGTACCGGATTTGCGCTTGTCTGCTCCGATGATCGCTCTCATGAGCTCTGTCCGTCCGGCTCCGACCAGTCCGGAGAACCCGAGAACCTCTCCTCTGTGCAGCTGGAAGGAAACAGGCTTCACATAATCGGATGAGACATTCTCCACATCCAGCAACACATCGCCGATCTGCTTGTCCTTATCCAGAGATCCGTAGATGTCACCCAGGTCTCTGCCGACCATCAGTTTAATCAGTTCAGCATCCGTGACCTTCGATGTCTCGTACACGCCTATATGCCTGCCGTCCTTGAAGATCGCCACCTTGTCCGTGATCTGCCGGATCTCACTCATACGATGCGAGACATACAGAACGATCTTGCCCGCATCCCTCAGCTTGCGGATGATATCAAACAGGCTCTTGATCTCCGCATCCGAGAGTGACGCAGTCGGTTCATCAAATGCGATGACCTTCAGGTTCTCTCTGCTGTAAGCCTTCATGATCTCAACCATCTGCTGGTAGGCGATCGACAGATTCTTGACCTTCTCCGTGGGACGGATCGGAAGACCGAAATCATCGATGATCTCCTGGGCCATTCTGTTCGCCTGCGCAGTATTGATCACTCCCAGGCTGTTCGAAGGCATTCTTCCGAGATAGATATTCTCTGCGACGCTCAGCTCCAGGAGAATCTGTCTTTCCTGGTAGATAATGCTGACGCCCTCTTCGATTGCCTGATGGGGAGATTTGAAATGCTTCTCCTGGCCATCCAGCAGGTAAGTGCCGCTGGTAGGCTGGTAGTCTCCGTTGAGAGTCTTCAGCAGAGTCGACTTTCCTGCTCCGTTCTCACCCAGAAAGGCAAGGACTTCACCGCCAAAGGCCTGAAAACTGACATCGTCCAGCGCCTTGACACCCGGGAAGTATTTCGAAATGTGCTGAAACTCGAGAACAGTTCCCATTCCGGTTCCTCCTGTTGTAAATATCACTCGTTTTGTTCCGTATCCGGATCTGTTTACCGTCATTTTGTCGGTTTTGACCCTCTCTTCTCTTCTATAAAGTAGCAAAAGGTATGATTCATTTCATTGCTCAGAATTGCTATCGTGTTTTGATTTCTTGCTCTATTGGCAAAATAAAAAGACGGAACCGTGCGATTCCGCCTTCTTTACAGTTTCTGTTTTGTTCAGATAGTCTCTCCCCAGGGAGCTTTGCAGGATATTACAGGACTTTCGACAGGAAATCCTGAAGTCTCGGGTTCTTCGGGTTATTGAAAAACTCATAGGGCGTGTTCTCTTCGGCCACAACTCCTTCATCGATAAACAGGATCCTGCTGCCGACTTCTCTGGCGAATCCCATCTCATGGGTGACAACGACCATGGTCATGCCGTCATCCGCCAACTCCTTCATGATCTCCAGTACCTCGCCGACCATCTCCGGGTCAAGAGCGCTGGTGGGTTCATCGAAGAGCATCACATCCGGATCCATGGCAAGGGCCCTGGCGATCGCGATTCGCTGCTGCTGTCCTCCGGAGAGCATGCCCGGGTAGGCATCCGCCTTATCCGGAAGTCCGATCCGCTTCAGCAGATCCTCCGCCTTGGCATCCGCTTCTTCCTGGCTCATTTTCTTGAGAAGGACCGGGGCAAGGGTGATGTTCTGGCGCACCGTCTTCATGGGGAAGAGATTGAACTGCTGGAACACCATGCCCATCCTCTGGCGGATCTTGTCGATGTCCGTCTTCGGATCGGTCAGGGTGACTCCCTCGAAGATGATCTCTCCTCCCGTCGGCTCTTCCAGCAGGTTCAGGCAGCGCAGGAAGGTCGACTTGCCGGAGCCGGAGGGTCCGATCACGACCACCTTCTCGCCCTTCTCGATATGCTGGTCGATTCCGCGAAGGACCTGATGGTCACCAAATGTCTTCTGAAGATTCTTTGTAATGATCATTTCCGGTCCCCCTTTCCCATCCTGCGCTCGAAGAATCCCATCAGGGAAGACAGGCCGAGCGTCATAACAAGGTAGATCGCAGCCGCGATCACATACGGCGGGATCACATCCCAGGTCCTGGATCCGACATAGCCTGCCATCTTCATCAGGTCATTGACAGCGATGACGGAGATAACGGAGGTCTCCTTGACCAGGGAAATGAATTCATTGCCCAGTGCGGGAAGGATGTTCTTGATGGCCTGCGGAAGGATGATCATACGCATCGTCATGGAATAGGTCAGGCCGAGGGAACGGCCGGCCTCCATCTGTCCCACCGGGATCGATTCGATGCCCGCGCGGATGATCTCGGATACGTAGGCTCCGGAGTTGATGCCGCAGCACACAGCGCCGACAACGATCGGATTCGTGTCCGGAGCCGTGAAGATCAGGTTGTAGATGATCATGATCTGGACGATCATGGGTGTGCCGCGGATGACCGTGACATAGAACCTGGCGAATGCATTGAGGGCATGGACCAGCGGGTTCCTGGAATGTCTCGAGGAGACACGGATCACCGCGAGGATAATGCCGATCGCGATACCGATGATCACTGCGAACAATGAGATCAGCAGAGTCATGCGAAGGCCGCTCAGATATGCGAGATACCTCTGTTCAGGGACCCAGGCATTATAGAAGCCCTGGCCGATTGATTTTAATACTTCCATAATCCAACTTTCTGTTTAGAAACAGGGCACCCTGCAAAGGGTGCCCCTTCAATCGGTTCATATCATATGAGACAGGGAGTGAATCACTCAGCCTCCGTCTCAGCTGCTTCTGCTTCTGTCTCGGCTGCGCCTTCAGAAGCGGTGGAATGAGAAGCGATGATCTCATCCATCTCGCCGCTCTCCTGCAGCTGGGTGATGACTGCGTCCACAGCAGCCTTCATCTGGTCATTGCCCTTCTTGATCGCTACTGCGTAGGAGTCCTCGAACAGAGCGTCTCCGGAGAGGATCGCAAGTCCGTCACTGGATGCGACCAGCTCAAGAGCCGGAGCCTCATCCATAACGATGCAGTCAATCTTGCCGTTCAGAAGATCCTGCGCTGCCTGGACAAACTTGGTGTAGCGCTGTACAGACTTCGGAGCCGCGTTCTCGCTGACCCACAGGTCCGCGATGTTGCCCTGCTGCACGCCGACGACCTTGCCTTCCAGAGCCTCAGCGGCAGACTCCTCAACCTTCGGATCTGCCTTGTTGACAACGATCACATCCTTGGAATCCACATACTTGACGGAGAAGTCCATGACGTTCTCACGCTCTTCGCTGACAGACACGCCTGCAGCTACGATATCGACCTTGCCCTGCTGAACTGCCAGAAGCGCTCCGTCGAAGTCCATGTTCTGAACTACGAGCTCTACGCCAAGAGCATCTGCGATCGCCTGCGCGATATCCATGTCGATACCCTCTACATCCTCGCCTACGAGATATTCATAAGGAGCAAATCCTGCCTCGGTTCCGACGATCAGCTTGCCGTCAGATACGGTGGTCACTGCGCTGAAGTCAACTTCCTCAGCCTCAGTCTCAGCGGCAGCAGCTTCGGTCTCAACAGCCTCTGCCTCAGTCTCAGCAACAACGACCTCTGCCTCGGTCTCAGCAACAACGACCTCTGCCTCGGTCTCAGCAGCTACAACTGCCTCTGCCTCAGTCTCAGCAGCTACAACTGCCTCTGCCTCGGTCTCAGCGACTACAGCTGCCTCTGCCTCGGTCTCAGCAACTACAACTGCCTCTGCCTCGGTCTCAGCAACAACAGCTGCCTCTGCCTCAGTCTCAGCAACAACAGCTGCCTCTGCCTCGGTCTCAGCAACAACAGCTGCCTCTGCCTCGGTCTCGGCGACTACAGCAGCTGCTTCCGTCTCAGCAACGGCTGCTTCTGTCTCGACTGCCTGAGCGGCGGTCTCTTCCACTGCCTGAGTCTCAGCGGCTGCCTGGGTCTCCACGGTCGTCGCCTTCTCAGTAGCTTTCTCGGTTTCCTTCTTCTGGCCGCTGCATCCGGTAAGGACCAGAGCAGTCACGGCAAGGAGAGCTGCGATCTTCCTGAACTTTTTCATAATCGACTCCTTCTCACTTTTGTTATGCCTATATGATGCAAACCTGTAGTTCTCAAGCATTATATGGCAATCTTGTACAGAACACAAGTATTAATAATGCATCTTTAGGCGTTTTTCGGCCAAAAGATGCATATTATAATCGATATTGTCATATATATTCACAATCAGTTTTTGAACGAGTGGATCGGAGCCGGGATCCTGCCCTTCCTGCGGATGAAGTCCTCACAGGAGAAGCCGTTCACGGCCATGATCGGCGCATGTCCCAGCAGTCCGCCGAACTCTACGCTCTCTCCCACGCCCTTGCCGATCACCGGGATCAGCCTGACCGCTGTCGTCTTCGCGTTCACCATGCCGATCGCCATCTCATCGGCGATAATGCCTGAGATTGTGGATGCCTTGGTGTCTCCCGGGATGGCGATCATGTCAAGGCCCACCGAGCAGACGCAGGTCATTGCCTCCAGCTTCTCCAGGTGAAGCGCTCCTGCCTCCACCGCGTCGATCATCCCCTGGTCCTCTGACACGGGGATAAATGCGCCGGACAGTCCGCCCACATAGCTGGATGCCATGACGCCGCCCTTCTTGACCTGGTCATTGAGCAGTGCCAGTGCCGCGGTGGTTCCCGGTGCGCCGGCGTACTCCAGGCCGATCTCGCAGAGAATATCCGCCACCGAATCTCCCATTGCCGGAGTCGGAGCCAGGGACAGGTCTATAATTCCGAAGGGAACGCCCAGCCGTCTGGACGCCTCCTGCGCCACCAGCTGTCCCACACGGGTCACCTTGAAGGCAGTCTTCTTGATGGTCTCACAGAGAACCTCGAAGCTCTCCCCTCTCACTGATTCCAGCGCGGTCTTTACAACGCCGGGACCGGAGACGCCGACATTGATCACCGTATCTCCTTCGGTCACGCCGTGAAATGCGCCTGCCATGAAGGGATTGTCATCCGGAGCGTTGCAGAATACGACCAGCTTCGCGCAGCCCAGGGAATCCTTCTCCTTCGTAAGCTCGGCTGTCTGGAGGATGATCTCTCCGAGCAGACGGATCGCATCCATGTCGATCCCTGTCTTGGTGGAGCCCACATTGACGGAGGAGCAGACATAATCCGTGCAGGCCAGTGCCTCGGGGATGGCCCGGATCAGGTTCTCCTCTGCCGGGGTCATACCCTTCGATACAACAGCGGAGAAGCCGCCCAGGAAATTGACTCCCACACTCTTCGCCGCCCGGTCCAGTGTCCTGGCTATGCTGACGAAGTCCTCCGGCGTCTTGCAGGCAGAGGCCCCGACAAGGCCGATGGGGGTTACAGAGATCCGCTTGTTGACGATCGGGATGCCGTATTCCCTCTCGATCTCATGTCCGACCCGGACCAGGTCCCTGGCACAGGTCGTGATCTTGCTGTAGATGTTTTCATTTAACTGAGTAAGATCCGAGGAGATGCAGTCCAGAAGGCTGATGCCCATGGTGATCGTACGCACGTCCAGGTTCTCCTGGGTGATCATCTTGACTGTCTCGGTCGCTTCCAGAATATTAATCATAGTTATACCGCCTGTCTGAATGCCGGATGCTCAGATCCGGTGCATCGCGTTAAAGATATCTTCGCCCATGACCCGGATCGACAGTCCCATGCTCCTGCCCATCTCGTCCAGCTCATCGGCGATCACGCCGGTCTCCCTGGGGGATTTGGAGGGATCCGTGACCATCATCATATTGAAATACCCGCCGACGATGGTCTGTGAGATGTCCAGGATGTTGATCTGGTTCTCCGCAAGATAGGTGCAGACTCTGGCGATGATCCCTACTGCGTCCTTGCCGACTACGGTTATGATTACTCTCTTCATGATTTTCTCCCTTGTGTTTCAGATATGCAGCAGCTCCATCGGATGACTGCGGCTTGCGACCTCGACCGGTATATCGCCCTCTTTGTAGGGGCACTGCTGATCCAGGGCAAGCTCGGCCATCACCGTCGCGTAGGCCAGTTCGTCATAGTTGTTGGTCTTGCTCAGATGGCCCAGATAGGCCTTCTCCATATGGTCATTCAGGATCTGCGCCAGCAGCATGCCCGCGGAGACGTTGGACAGATGTCCCTTCTCTGACAGGATCCTCTGCTTGAGCGGATAGGGATAGGGTCCCACCTGAAGCATGTTCTCGTCATGGTTGGATTCCACCAGCACCGTGTCCAGATCCTTCAGATGCGACAGGGTGTACCTGCTGTAACATCCCATGTCGGTCGCGACCGCAGCCGCCCGGCCCCCGGTCTCCACCCGGTATGCCACAGGATCCGCGGCGTCATGGGAGACGTGGAAGGCTTCGATTCTGAGATCACCGATGGTAAATGGAAGATCCGCATCGATGGTGCGGAACAGGCTCTCGTCCACCTTGCCCAGGGGCGAGTAGCGCATGATCTGGCGGATCGTAGGCGCCGTCGCGTAGATGGGTATGTGGGCCTTCCGGCTCAGGACTCCCAGCCCGGATATATGGTCGCTGTGCTCATGGGTGATAAGGATCGCTGAAAGATCCTCCGGCTTGCGGCCGATACTCCTGAGCGCGTCGGTGATGCGTTTGCAGGAGATCCCCGCATCGATCAGCACAGCTGCCTTGTCAGATCCGATGTATATGCAGTTTCCGCTGCTCCCGCTGGCGATGCTGTAAAAGTCCAATATTCTGTCTTCCTTCCTGTACGGTCAGGAGATCTTCCCGATCTTTCTCAAGGCAAGTGCCTGATCCACCTGCAAGAACGTATTCTCTATGTTTTGGGAGGAATTGTCAATCGTCAGTGAAGTCAGGGCGCGGAAGCTCTCATCCGGCCTCTGGCTCCGGAACATCTGCGTGATCCTCTCATCCGTATAGCCCCTGCTGCTCTTCAAACGCTCTCTGCGGGTCTCTTCATCCGCATAGACGTACCAGATCTCATCACAGACCGCGTCATAGCCGTCATCCAGAAGAAGAGCCGCCTCCACCACGATCAGAGGGCTGTCTTCGTGCTCCCGGATCAGCTGAAGGACCCGGGCTTTTACGGCCGGATGCACGATAGCATTGAGTTTCGAGCGAAGATCGCTGTCTCCAAATACCAGCCGGGCGACTGCCCCGCGGTCGATCGAACCATCCGCGGCAACCGCCTGCTGCCCGAACAGCCGGATCATCGGCTCATAGCACGCCTCCCCCGGATCCTGAAGGTCTCTGGCGACCTCGTCGCACTCGATCAGATACGCCCCGTAGGCCTGTCTGAGGTACTCCAGCACCGTGCTCTTCCCCGAGCCGACGCCCCCTGTGATTCCCAGTACTTTCATCATTTCATTTCCTTCATACTCACGTCCTGCCAGGCTGCAGGGCCCTTCCGTCGCAGCGCTTCGAACCAGCCGTCCCCGTCAGTGAGCCTCGAACCAGCTGTCCCCGTCATGCATGTCGATCTCCAGCCGCACACTCATATCGCTCGCGCCTTCCATCTCCCGGCGCACGATCTCACGCACCCGGTCAATCTCCTGCTCGTCCGCTTCAACCAGCAGCTCGTCATGGACCTGCAGCACAAGACGGCTTCTGAGATTCTCCGCGCGAAGGCTCCGGTCCACGCCGACCATGGCGATCTTGATGATATCCGCGGCAGTTCCCTGGATCGGCGCGTTCATGGCGACCCTCTCTCCGAAGGACCTGCGCATGAAGTTGGACTCCTTCAGCTCCGGGATCGGCCTCCGGCGGCCGTACAGCGTTACGGAATATCCCTTCTCCTTCGCTGTCTCCACGGCATTGTCCAGGAATGCCTTGATCCCCGGGAAGGTTCTGAAGTACTGTTCGATGAACTCCGAGGCTTCCTTCCTGGTGATGGACAGGCCCTGGCTCAGTCCGAAGGAGCTGATCCCGTACACGATGCCGAAGTTGACTGCCTTCGCATTGCGCCTCAGCTGGGGCGTCACCTCCTCCAGCGGGACATGGAAGACCTCGCTGGCCGTGATGGCGTGGATGTCCTCCGCGGAGTTATAGGCTCTGATCAGGTTCTCATCCCCCGATACATGGGCCAGCACCCGCAGCTCGATCTGGGAATAGTCCGCGTCCACAAACTTTGATCCCGCCTTCGGGACAAATACCTTGCGAAGCTCTCTTCCCAGCTCTGTCCGGACCGGAATATTCTGGAGGTTCGGATCCGTCGAGCTGATGCGTCCGGTGGCAGTGATCGTCTGGTTGAACCTGCCGTGGATCCTGCCGTCCTCCCGGATGTATGCAGACAGTCCGTCCGCGTAGGTGGACTTGAGCTTCGTCAGCTGGCGGTACTCCAGGATATCCGCTACGATCGGGTGCTCCTGGGCCAGTTTTTCCAGTACGTCCGCGGCAGTGGAGTAACCCGTCTTCGTCTTCTTGCCATAGGGAAGATGCAGGTCTTCAAATAAAACCTGCCCCAGCTGCTTCGGAGAATTGATGTTGAACTCCTGCCCGGCCTGCCTGTAGATGTCTGCCTCAAGCTCTGCGATCCGCCCGGTCAGCTTCTCGCCGTACTGCTTCAATTCATCCGCCCGGACCAGGATCCCTTCCTGCTGCATGTGATACAGAACGAAGACCAGAGGCATCTCTACTCTGTGGAAGAGCTCCCGCATCCCCTCCTGCTCCAGCGCCTCCAGGATCGCGTCCTCTGTTCTGAGGGCGGTCTGTGCCTGAAGACAGGCAAGCTTAGTGAGTGCATCCAGGGCCGAATCCCTGTCCTGGGGTCCCGATGAATCTCTTGTCTTCTTAACACCCGTGCCCAGAAGGAACGGATCGTCATAGGCAAGGGCCGCCGTCTCCGCGATCCCCTTCTTGCCAAGAAGCTCCGTCCTGGAGGGAACGAACTGTCCCGCGTAGGTCTTCATCACAGCGTCATAGGAATAGTCTCCCTGAAGCGGATTCAGCAGATAGGCGCCGATCGCCGCGTCAAAGAACTTCTCCTGCGCCTCCACGCTGAAGCCGTCCCCCGGATCCAGCAGGGCCAGCTGCTCCTTCATATCGATCATGGCTATATGGGAGACTTTCTGTACAAGACCTGCAAGAGAGGACGCAACCGGCCTTGCGATAAACAAGTCCTCTTCCTGAAGAGCGATCGCGGCTCCGGCCAGGATCCCGTCTTCATACAGGATCTGCAGTCCGATGCGCTCTGCCCCGGAGACCTTCGCAAGAGCCTCCTCCTCAGGCAGAATCCTGCAGGATCTCTCCTTCCTGTCGGCAGGAGCAGCTGGGACCTCCTCCATATTTGCAAGGAAGCGGCTTATCATGGTCCGAAGCTCCAGCTCCCTGCACAGGTCAAGTGCCTGGGACGTATACAGCGCCGCATGGTCCCTGTCAAGCCTTGCCTTCTCAAAGTCCAGTTCAAAGGGGGCAAACCTGTCAATTCTCGCAAGCCACTCCGACAGCTTCGCGTCCTCCCAGTAATCCCGGAGGGACGCCTTGGCCCTGGCTGGCTTGATCTCATCCAGATGCTCGTGGGCATTGTCGATGCTGTGATACTGGGCAATGATCTTCGTGGCAGTCTTCTCTCCGACGCCGGGGATCCCCGGGATATTGTCGGAGGCATCTCCCATCAGGGCCTTGACCTGGATGAACTCCTCAGGGGTTACAAGATATCTCTCCTGCACATCCCTGGCATAATAGTCCTCCACCTCAGTCCCGCTCTTTTTCGTCTTCGGGATCCGCACCATGGTCCTGTCGGATGCCAGCTGCAGAAGATCGCGGTCTCCGGATATGATCCTCACATCCAGATCCTTCTCCTCCGCCTGCCTTGAGACCGTTCCGATCAGGTCATCTGCCTCATAGCCCTCCAGCATCATGAGCGGCACGCCCATGGCAGTCAGCATGCTCTTCATGACCGGCACCTGCTCCCGGAGCTCCTCCGGCATGGCGTGCCGGGTGCCCTTATAGGCCTCATACCGCTTATGGCGGAAGGTGGGCGCATGCAGATCAAAGGCAACCGCAAGATACTGCGCCTGCTCTTCATCCAGGATCTTGAACAGAATGTTCAGAAATCCGTAGACAGCATTCGTATGGACTCCCTCGCTGTTTGTCAGCAGGGGGATTCCGTAGAATGCTCTGTTCAATATGCTGTGTCCGTCCAGCAGTACGATCTTATCCCTCATCTGCGGCTGTCTCCTTCCCGCTGTCTGCCTCTCCTGCGGCCGCTCCGGCCTGCGACTCATTCTCCGCTGCAGCTGCTCCGGCCTGCGCTTCACTCTCCGCCACAGCTGCCACGGCCTGCGCTTCACTCTCCTCTGCGGCCGCCTCGGACTCTGTCATATACTCCTGCATAACAGCGGCCCCGCCGCCAGCCTTGTGCCACAGATCCCAGGTCAGGTTCATGTCTGAAAATGTGACGATCCCCCACCATGCGGCCGCAAGGGCAAACTCTGCCGAAAAGATCAGCGCGACCTTGAAGGCCTTGCTCTGATTGCGTCTTCTCAGGTACGCCCTGGATCCTTCCAGCTTCCGGTGCAGCTTCTTCTTGAAATTATAGTCCCCCTTCTCGTCCACATCATTCAGGGTCCTGTAGATGGAATAATAGACTTCCAGTTCGTCAAAACAGTCCGGACAGGTCTGTACATGATTCAGAAAATCCTCCAGCTCTCTGTCTGACAGATAACCGTCCAGGTACGCGCGGATCAGCTGCTGTGCAGTAACACAATTCATTTTCCGTATCCCTTCTGTGTATGCGGTGAGCAGGTTCGGGCCTTCGCCCCTGAGACCCTATTATATAGCATCCTTCCCCCGAAAAACAGCAGTTAGTTTGGGATGTCATTTCCTTTTATGCATGCTATAATAGGAAGATCTTCTGCGATAAGGAGGAATCCCCCATGGCCGATTTCAAGGATATTACCAGATTACTGACGAGCGGTGTTCCGGACAGTATTCAGCGTCTCGTGGATGAGACCCATCCCGCCGATATACTGGAAGCCGTTCAGGAAGAGGCCGGAGGAGATTACAAATATCTGCTGGCTCTGCCGGATGACTTTCTGGCAGACGTTATCGATGAGGCAGAGGATGATGAGAAATATGACATCCTGAAGGTTATGGATCCGGACCGTACCAGATCCGTCCTGAACCGGATGAGCGTCGACGAGATCGCGGACCTGATCCAGGAGCTGGAGGACGACAACAAGGAAGCCGTCATCAAGTCCCTGCTGCGCGGCCGTACCAAAACAGACGTTACCAAGCTGCTGAAGTACGAAGAAGATACCGCCGGCGGCATCATGACCACACAGTTCATCGCGATCTACGCCTCGAACACGGTCATGAAGGCACTGAACTACCTCAAGACGGAGGTGGATGCAGAGACCAGCTACTATATGTATGTCGTTAATAAAGAAGACTACACGCTGCTGGGCGTCGTATCCCTGCGCGACCTGGTCATGGCCCCCTTTGACACCCGCATCGAGGAGATCATGAATACCAATGTCATCTCCGTCAATGCCAGCATGGATCAGGAGGATGTTGCGGATGAGTTCTCCAAGTACGGCTATCCCGCGCTTCCCGTCGTAGATGATAAGGGGAAGATGATCGGTATCGTCACCGTTGATGATGTCATCGATGTCATCAATGAAGAGGCAACCGAAGACATCCACCACATGGGTGGTGTCAACAAGGAAGAGAAGATTGACGGCACCGTCCTGGAGTCGGTCAAGAGCCGTCTGCCCTGGCTGATCGTCAATCTGTTCACGGCCATACTGGCCTCTTCCGTCATCGCGAGATTCGACGGGACCATCGAGAAGATCGTTGCCCTCTCCGCCGTCATGACCATCATCTCCGGAATGGGCGGCAACGCCGGCACCCAGTCCCTGACCATGGTCGTGCGCGCCCTCTCCCTGGATGAGATCGATGAAGGCAACGCGAAGACCATCCTGCTCAAGGAGATCCTCGCAGGATTGCTGAACGGGATCGTGATCGGAACCCTGGTGGCAGCCATCGCCCTCTTCTACAACTTCAACCCGTGGTTCGGGCTGATCGCAGGGCTGGCCATGGTTATGAACATGGTCTGCGCCGCGCTGGCAGGCTTCCTGATCCCGATCGTTCTGGAGATGCTGCACATCGATCCGGCGCTGGCCTCCAGCGTCTTCGTGACCACCGTCACCGACTGTCTGGGATTCTTCTTCTTCCTGGGCCTTGCCACCATCACCATGCCGCTTCTGAGCTGACATAAGCCCCGGCCTTCGCCGGGGCTTTCTTCTGCCTTGATGCCTGACACGACAGGCATCGCTGTCTTTACAGGTCCACCTCAAGTTCCACCGGGCAGTGATCCGATCCGAAGACCTCTGTGTGGATCTTTGCCGCTCTCAGCTTCTCATCAATGGACTTCGAAGTGATGAAATAATCGATCCGCCATCCGGCGTTCTTTTCTCTTGCGCGGAAGCGGTAGCTCCACCAGGAATAGACCCCTTCCAGATCCGGATAGAAGTACCTCCAGGTATCCGTAAACCCGGAGCCGAGAAACTGCGTCATCTTTGCTCTCTCCTCGTCGGAGAAACCTGCGTTCTTGTGGTTCGTCTTCGGATTCTTCAGATCGATCTCTTCATGGGCCACGTTCAGATCACCGCACAGGATGACGGGCTTCTTCGCATCAAGTCCCCGGATGTAAGCCTGGAAATCATCCTCCCAGGTCATCCTGTAATCCAGCCGTTTCAGGCCGTCCTGGGAGTTCGGCGTATAACAGGTGACGAAATAAAACTCCGGATACTCCAGCGTGATGACACGCCCCTCATGGTCATGCTCCTCCATGCCTATGCCGCGCGTCACCGCGAGGGGCTCTCTCTTCGCAAAGACGGCAGTCCCGGAATATCCCTTCTTCTCGGCATAGTTCCAGTACTGATGATACCCCTCCGGAAGGTGAAGTTCGATCTGTCCCTCCTGGAGCTTCGTTTCCTGCAGCGCAAAAAGATCCGCGTCCATCTGGGCGAAGATCTCCTCAAATCCCTTGCCGACGCAGGCTCTGAGACCATTTACATTCCAGCTGACTGCCTTCATAATCCACCTCTCCTGTCCTTGGTATAGTTTCTGTCTGCCAAGTATAACATGAATCCTTCCCAAACGAAATGGGCTTGATTTTATGTGTACCATGTGCATTAATAGTAGGAGATTCGTTGAGGAGGGTTTGCTATGAAACTGATCTATCCGGCTGTATTCACACCTTATTTTGATGAAGGGGGCTATGACGTCACATTTCCCGATCTGCCTTCCTGCACCGCTTCGGGAGATGACCTGGAGGAAGCCCTTGACAATGCGGCAGATGAAGCCAGCAGGTGCATTCTCTCACTGATGGAAAAAGGAATGGACGTACCTCCCGCTTCAGATTACAGCGATATTGAGGTCGAGGATCCGGATGATTTTGTCAATTACATCGTACTTGACATGGGCGCTTATTCCGATGCCCACGCGCAGAAATCCGTCCGCAAGAACATTACGATTCCCTCGTGGCTCAATGCCTACGGTGAGGCACATCATGTGAACTTCTCGCGGATCCTGCAGGATGCCCTACTGAACATGACCCAGCAGAGGCGCTCCGACAGGGACGGATTATGATTCATTATTGTCTCACTGCCGAATCTGTGGTATGATTCTGATGTTTCCGCTTCGGGCGGAATACAGACAGATCAGCCGGTGTGTCGGAATGGCAGACGAGGAAGACTCAAAATCTTTTGTAGGCAACTACGTGTGGGTTCGAGTCCCACCACCGGCAGAATAAAACCTCAGAACAGCCTTGTGAATAAGGGGTTCTGAGGTTTTTCATGTCTTTAAACTTTCCTTATTTCATCTGTACAGACACTCTCTGTGCCTGCTCCGGGTCGATCTCCTGTGTCCGCTGCTCTGACTGGATCTTCTTCAGCGCGCTCTCATCCAGATCGCCGCCTGCCGACAGCTCCTCGTAGGAGATCCGCTTGTCAGACTCCATAGGAGTCTCGGTCAGCAGTCTGCGCAGTTCAAAGTGCGGATTGTATTTGTCATGCGGATAGTCATATTTGCCGACCTCGACGGAATCCGGCATGCCCTCCACGTAGGGGACATATTTTCTCCCGTCAGGGAAGGCCAGCTTGTTCCACTCGTAGGCGCCGACCGCGGTAGCGTGGGCCACGATGCCCTCATAGTATCCCGCCGTTCCGGTCATGTATCCGCTGGCGATCACTGCGCTGTACATGGCCTCCGGCGTGGAATTCAGGTTCCGGATCACCGACGCGACCCCCGGGTAATTGCCCTGCCAGAACCAGATCAGGAAGGCGTGAAGGCCGTCCGAGAAGGTCGGGAAGGAGGCGAACCCGCCGTACACACTCCCGCAGGGGACGATGCGGGCTATGATCGAAGAATAGGAGATTCCCCAGTAGTTGTTATAAGACGCCGCCAGATCGGAGACGGAGGCATATCCGGATTCAACGCCGGCCATGCCCACTACCGTTGACGGCCAGATTCCATACTCCCTGCACTGCGTAATGATCTCATCCTTGTGCGATTCCATGATGCTCTTCAGATCCTGGGCACAGACCGGATGGGCCAGGGCCGCGCAGGCGAGCAGGGCCAGGATAATAACACGTAGTTTTTTCATATGGATTCCTTATTCTGCACTCTCTTCTGTCTCAGTTTCAGTCTCCTCAGTGGTTCCTGTGATCTTCTGGACTTCCTCGGTCAGCTGTCCGATCAGCTCCTCGTCGATCACTCCATCCGCAGGCAGATATCCGTACAGATTCTGGAAACGGCGGATCATCTGTACCGTGCGGTAGCCGCAGTATCCGTCCACGGTGCCCACCGGGAACTTCAGGGTGTTAAGATGCTCCTGCACGGTCCGGATGGCGGACTCAGATGCCTTCGTGCTCTTCAGCTCATCCAGGCTCTCCAGTTCCTTGGCCTTGGCCTGCATGTCAGCGATATCGGCAAATTCCACACCATAGAACTTCTGAAGCTCTACGACCACCACAGCCCTCTTGGCAAAGCCTGCCTCCCAGAGCTCATTGTAGGCGTCGATGTCCTGCTTCTCCTGCCAGGAATCATAGGCGTCATACTGGTTCTGAAGGCCTGTCAGATACTGCTCGCACAGATACTGGAGATTGCGGCTCTCAAACTGCGCGTCGCTGTACCTGTCCATGAGCCAGCGCTCGGATTCACAGCAGTCCTGGTTGGCCTGGGCGATCTCGTCGTTGGTCATCATGCTCAGCTCAGCCTCAGTGTAGGCGCTGGCCAGGGCATTGCGGTCATTGACGGCAGCCCCGACATCGCCCAGGAACTTCTTGACGCTGGTGTACTTAACCTTTGCTTCCTCCGGGGCTGCGGTCTCCGCCTCTGTCTCGGCCTCAGTGAAGACCTCCGCCTCCGTCTCCAAGACAGCTTCCGCCTCTGTCTCGGCCGCATTTTCCGTCTCCGCAGCCTGCAGAGGGCATGCCAGGCTCCCTGCCAGAAGCAGCATCAGCGCCGCTGCCGGAATTCTCTTCTTTCCATCCTCATTCAGATACTTTCTGATCATAATCAAGCTCCCTTCTGCGTTGTGTCATTTACACCAGTTTGCTGTAGATGGGGAAGCAGTCAAAGGTTGCGAAATAATCCTTCGGCTCCTGCGCCCTGCGGATCAGCTCCACTCTTCCGTCTTCCTTCTTCAGAAGTTCGGAAGACCACAGCCTGCCGTTGTAGTTATATCCCATGGAGAAGCCATGCGCCCCTGTGTCGTGGATCACCAGGTAGTCTCCCAGATCGATCTTCGGAAGATTCCGGTCGATGGCGAACTTGTCATTGTTCTCGCACAGGGAACCGGTCACGTCATACCTGTGATCACAGGGGGCATTCTCCTTGCCCAGCACCGTGATGTGATGGTAGGAGCCGTACATGGCAGGCCTCATCAGGTTGGCCGCACAGGCATCCACACCGATGTACTCCTTGTAGATATGCTTCTCATTGATCGCCTTTGTAACGAGGCATCCATAGGGGCCCATCATGAAGCGGCCCATCTCCGTGAAGATCTTCACGTCATCCATCCCGTTTCTGCCCAGGATCTTGTCATAGGCCTCATGCACGCCCGCTCCGATCTTCGCGATGTCCGCGGCGACCGCCTCCGGTGTGTAGGGGATCCCCACGCCGCCCGACAGATTGATGAAGGAAATGTGCACGCCGCAGGTGTTCTTCAGGCGCACGGCCAGCTTGAACAGAGTCGTGGCCAGCGTCGGATAATAGTCATTTCCGACGGTATTGGATACCAGGAAGGCATGGATGCCGAAATGCTTCACGCCCTTGCTCTTCATGATCCGGAATGCCTCGAAGATCTGCTCCTCCGTCATGCCGTACTTGGAATCACCGGGGTTGTCCATGATGCCGTTGGACAGCTTGTAGAATCCGCCCGGATTGAACCTGCAGCTCATGGTCTCCGGCAGAGCGCCCAGCTCCTTCTCCACGATCTCGATATGGCTGATGTCATCCAGATTGATGATGGCACCAAGGTCAGCCGCCTTGCGGAACTCCTCCACCGGCGTGTCATTGGAGGAGAACATGATCTCCTCTCCCGTGATCCCGCAGGCCTCGGACAACATCAGCTCCGTCATGGAGGAGCAGTCACAGCCGCAGCCATACTCATGCAGGATATTGATCAGAAATGGATTGGGGGTAGCTTTCACCGCAAAATACTCGCGAAACCCGGGGTTCCAGGAAAATGCGTCATTCACACGTTTCGCGTTCTCGCGGATTCCCTTCTCGTCATAGAGATAGAACGGGGTCGGGTAGGTTTTGGTGATCTCACGAACCTCATCAAGTGTTACAAAGGTCTCTTTCATAATTCTTACTCCTCAATACGGATACTAAACAGATCCTCAACCCTGTTTTCTGTATCATTCAGATGGTTATACTGAAGGATATTGTAATTGGTAAGGACATCGGCCCTGTCCTTGTCCTCGTCCTCGCCTGCCCAGCTGTGGAAGACTCCGTCGGCATCCACATAGGCACCGGCCGCGATGGCCGGAACCTGTTCTCTCATCTCAAGCAGGAACTTCTGGTAGGCATTCAGCTCCACGCCCGCGTCCTCGAGTATCATCGGACACAGATAATTGGCGCTGATCAGCTCCGCGTCCTCCCGCTTCGAGGCCCCGAAGTTGTTCCAGATCACATAGGGGACCATGTAATGCTTCTGCACGCCCTCCAGGGACTCCTGGGTGGTTCCCGCGGCGCCGCTGTTATCGGAAGCCGTGTCGAAGGATTCATTTCCCACCAGCCTGTCGATCACATCGGTGATATAGTCTCCGGGTTCATGATCTCCGAACATGGCGATCACCGTGGGCTCGTCCACATTCTTCTCAAAATAATCGATCAGATCCGTGAACGCCTGGTCAGAGTATTTGATCAGAGTCAGGTAGCGCTCCGCTGCCACCACATCGCCCGTCTGCAGCGGCGCGTCCGTCAGCATGACCTCTTCGGTGAATCCGTTGTCCGTGTTCTTCGGCGTGTAGCCGGAGTGATTCTGCATGGTGACAAGGAAGATGAATTCACTCTCGTCCTCAGGCTTGTTCTCAAAGATGTCTATGATCTTGTCATAGGCCCCCTTGTCACTGACATAGTTGCGAAGCTTGTCCGCTCCCTGGAAGTCATTGATGTCCAGGAACTCGTCAAATCCCATGAGCGGATAGACCCGGTCTCTCTCCCATCCGCTTCCATTGTAGGGATGCATGCCCGTGGTCCTGTATCCCAGACTCTTCAGATGCGTGGCAATGGTCGGAACTGATGAATGGATATACTGCTGGAACACGACGCATCCGGGCGGAAGGAACGCCATCGAATCACTGCTCAGGCACTCGTATTCGGTATTGGCCGTGTTGCCGCCCTTGACGGATACCATCAGATGCCCGGAGGTATACTCCTCCATCAGGGCCCGGAAGCCCGGCATGTAATCCTCACTGGTCGAAAAGTCGCCAAGCACCGACAGATCCGAGAACGCCTCGTTCATGATGACGATGATGTTGGGCTTCTGAACGGATGCCGCTGCCGCGCCCTCTCCGGCCTCGTAGGAATCCTGCGCCTCCTGCCCGATCTCCCGGGCCTTCCCGGCGCTGTATCCTTCGGGCTTTTCCACGTTCAGAAATGAAAGATTAGACAGAAATGCAGGCCAGAAGCCGTTCTTCGTATAGCGCACGTTGGGGGTGAACAGCGTGGTGTCGACTCCCCAGAAGGTCTTCATCTCGTCTTCCTGAAGCCCGCTGACCACAAAAAGCAGTGCTCCCAGCGCCAGCGCCGCGCCGGCAAGGCGCACCGGGAAGATGCGCAGCCTTGCGTTCATTTTCACCGACACCAGGATCAGGAAAATGAATCCGAAGGTGGCAAGCGCCATCTGCCAGGTTACGGTATAGTCGTAGTTGCCGGCCACGTTGCCCGCCGTGCGCACAGACAGCAGGTCCCAGGGAACGATCGGGCTGCCGCGGAACTTGACCACATAGGAATTGACCACCGCCACCAGCATCAGCAGCACCGAGACAATGCTGTATCCGATCCGGAAGCTCCCGCACAGGAATGCCAGAGCCAGATAGAACAGGTAGTACAGCAGCAGATTCAGCAGAAACATGGAGCTGAAGGGCTCCGCGATCTTATAGGACAGCGGCGCTCCCACATGCCAGAATCCGCGGTTATACGCCTCCACCAGCATAAAAGCCAGCGGCGGGATCAGTACAGCGGCAGCCCCCGTATAGATCTTCGAAAACATACCGTTTCCGATCCTCACATACAGGAACACACCCGCGAGGATACTCAGAATGAAGCAGATCGTCTGCCTGCGCGGCGCGATCCAGTCCACCAGGTCATCCAGGACATATCTGTACTGCGGCGCCTGCCCGGGGTAAGATGATCCGCCCCGGATCGCAAGAACTGTCAGCAGGATCATCAGTGCCGTCACGATCAGCGACGCCGCAAGCCACAGAGGGCGCACTCTACGGGGTCTGTACGATTCACGTTTCTCACTGTCTTGCGGCAGCTGTGTCTGTGTGGTGTTCAAAAGATGCCTTCTTTCTGTGCTGTTTCAACCAGCGGCCCTGTCATGACTGGCCGCCGGGCACACCATTCCTGATATGCTGGTGCGTGAACAGGTGATCCTGGCAGTATTCGTGGTTGCCCTCACATTTTGTGCAGTAACGAAACTCCAGCTTCTCATCATCGAGCTCCGTCCTTCCGCAGATCGTGCATTTGTGCCTGGCTCCGTTGGGATAGATCTTCGTATAGCCCGCGGCGCTCCGCCTGCTGGTGCTGCCGGAGGGCGTCTGGCTCCCCGACTGGGAACCGGGCTGTTTCTGTCCGCCGGAATACAGGGCCGTCCTGCCCTGCTGACCTGCCCTTCCAAAGCCGGCCCTTCTGGCCGCATCCTTCAGGCTGATCCTGCGCAGGTTCTGGGTCGACAGGAAATAGATGACGAAGTTCACCACCGACAGGGCGATGACCAGGCGCGGTGTCACCATGGCGGCATTGTAGAACTCGTATACCAGCATGATGGCTTCAAAGATCCCAAGCCAGCTCATCTTGATCGGGATCACGAAATACAGCAGCACCTGCGCGTTGGGATAGGTAAACGCGAAAGCCAGCAGAATCGATGTCTGAATGTAATAGGTATTCACGAACATCTGCATAAGCTGGATATTGATCAGGGCCGACGGAGTATCCATGGACAGAAGGATCGGATAGGCGATCATCATCCCGATATCCGTGATCAGAATTCCGCCCAGGATGTAGATGTTGAAATAAAAATCCCCCCATGTATTGGCGAGTGTCCTCGCGATCCAGTAATAGAAAAACAGCATGATGACCGTGAAGATCGACAGCTCTGAGGGCGGCATCAGCACCCAGGTCAGCAGACGCCAGATCTGACCTCTGCAGATGAGCACCGGATCAAAGCAGATCCAGGTCAGTGCATTTGGTGAAAGAACGCTCAATGTATATCCCACAACCTGAAAAGCGATCATGAGCACAGGAAGTTCTCTGATCGCATAGCGCCCGAAACGCCGTTCCAACTTACTGAGTAATTTCATGAATGTCAGTTCCTTTCTATTCACCTTTATAACCTGAATATTTTACACAACTATTCATGAAATGTACAGAAGTGTCACAGAAAATACATACAGAGGGCGTTACAGCTCCCAGGTCAGAGGGCACTGCTTCGAGTTTGTGGGCACAGTGAAAACACGTTGCCTTCCTTCGCTTTGCGGCGGTTGCATTGCAGCCGCTCCCAGCTCCTATAGAAGCGTGGTCGCTTCCGCGGCTGCAGCAACTTGCATCAGTCGGCTGCCTATGGTTTTCATCTGTGCCCACAGAACTCTATGCAGATGATGCCCTCTGACCTGGGAACTGTAACCTGATGGCGCATCTTTGGCGCGCAGGATCGGATGGCAGGAGGTGCATGAAAAGGGGGCCGGGCAGAGATAACACCTGCCCCGGCCCCCTTGCCGGCTCTGTCCGGATCACATCCGGATCAGTTTGATTTCACCTTATCCCAGTACTTCGCGTACAGAGCGTCGCCTTCCTCACCGATATAGGTGAAGACATCGCTGTTCTCCAGCATCTTGGCAGTCGGGAACGCGACTGTGGAATTCCTGATATCCTCATCCTCGATGAGCTCTCTCGCTGCCTTGTTCGGCGTTGAGTAGGTAATGTAGTCGAAGTTCTTATACGCGATGTCGCCTCTGCACAGGAAGTCCAGGAACTTCTCCGCGTTCTCGACATTCTGCGCATCCTTCGGGATGACCCAGCTGTCGATCCATACGTTGGTGCCTTCCTTCGGGATCACATATTCCAGATCCTCGTTCTCACGCTTCGTGTAGATCGCCTCGCCGGAGTAGATCACGCCGAGAGCTGCCTCGCCGCCGATCATCTTGTCGCGGACCTGGTCGATGACATAGGCCTGTACGAGCGGCTTCTGCTCGATCAGCTTGTCGGTGCAAGCCTTCAGCTCCTCTTCGTCTGTCGTATTGATGTCATAGCCAAGGAGTTTCTCGGTGACCATGAACGCGTCGCGGACAGAATCCTGCATCAGAATGTTATCCTTGTACTTCTCATCCCACAGGATCTCCCAGGAATCGACCGTGTCGCCCTCTTCGATCATGCTGGTATTGTACAGGATGCCGACCGTTCCCCAGCAGTAGGGGATGGAATACTTATTTTCCGGATCGAATCCCTTCGACTGCTCGATGTAGGTCTCGTCGATATTCTTGTAATTCGGGATATGGTCGAAGTTGATCGGCTGAAGCATGTCATTCTCGATCATCTTGGCGATCATATAGTCTGACGGGCAGATCAGGTCATAGGTCGCAGCGCCGGCAGCAACCTTCGGATACATGATCTCATTGGTCTCGAACTCTTCATAGACCACCTTGATGCCGGTCTCTTCCTCGAACTGGTCCAGCACATCCGGATCGATGTACTCGCCCCAGTTGTATACGACAACCTTGCCGCTTCCCTTGGATGAAGCGGTGTCTGCGGTCTTTGCCTCTGCGGCAGCCTCTGCTTCCGTCATTGCGGCATTCTCAGCCTCTGTCTCGGCGCTCACTTCAGCCTCTGTGACGGCGATCACCTCAGCCTCAGTCTGGGATGCCTTCACTTCTTCAGTCTGGGCTGCTGTCTCCTCCGCCGCCTGCGTCTGGGCAGTGGTCTGCGCGGTGGTGTCACTGGTAGTTTCGGGTGCTGTCTCGACCTTCTTGATACAGCCCGTAAGAAGGCAGGGGATCATGGAAGCGATCATGACAGATGCAATGACTTTTTTCATTCTCTTGGGTCTCCTCTTTGCGATTGGTTACTTTGCGGTTTCCTTGCCCTTCCCTCTTCCGAATATGATCAGCAGTACCAGGACGCTGACAAAGAGCAGGGTGGACAGTGCATACATTTCAGGCTTGATTCCTTTTCTGACCTCTGTGTAGATCTTGGTCGAGAGGGTATCAAACCCAGGTCCCTTGGTAAAATGAGTGATGACAAAGTCATCCAGCGACAGAGTGAAGGCTAGCATGAATCCGGACAGGATCCCGGACATGATATCCGGAAGCACGACCTTGCGGAAGGCAAGCATCCTGGTCGCCCCGAGATCCATTGCAGCCTCGTAGGTACTGACATTGACCTGCCGGAGCTTCGGCATGATCGACAGGACCGTATAGGGCAGGTTGAAGGTGACATGTCCGATCAGGACCGTCCCGAACCCGAACTCCACGCCGTATCCCCACCTGGACAGAAACTGTCCCAGGCCGATGAAGATCAGCATCAGCGAGATACCTGTGACGATCTCCGCGTTCAGCATGGGGATATTGATCGCGCTCAGGATCACCGTCCGCCTTCTTCTCTTCATGGAATTGAGACTCACAGCAGCCATCAGTCCAAGCAGCGTCGCGATCAGCGCAGACAGCACCGCCACCAGCAGTGTGTTGCGGAGCGCCGACATGATGGACTCATTCTGAAACATCTCAACATACCACTTGAGCGTAAAGCCGCCCCATTTCGCCCTGGTCCTGGAATTGTTGAAGCTGAACAGGATCAGGACCGCGATCGGCGCATACAGTAATATGAAAATGAAAGCCAGATAGATTCTGGAAAGAACTTTTTTCAACTCTCTCTCCTCCGCCGGGGTTTCTCAGAGAACGACTCCCTCTCCGATGCCCTTGTCGTAATGCTGCATGACAGCCATCGAGATCAGGATAAACACCATCAGGACAAGCGACAGTCCGCTGCCTACGTTCCAGTCTCCCACCTGGGTGAACTGGCGCTCGATCACGTTGCCGATCAGGAGTACCTTGGAGCCGCCGAGGAAATCACTGATGACAAAGGTCGTCAGCGCAGGCACGAACACCATGGTGATGCCGGATATGACACCGGGGATCGTCAGCGGGAAAATCACCTTCCAGAAGGTCTGAAACCGGTTGGCCCCCAGATCATAGGCTGCGTTCACTACATTCTGGTCAATCTTCTCCAGCGCATTGTAGATCGGCAGCAGCATGAAGGGCAGAAAATCATAGATCATGCCCAGCGCGATGGCGTAGGGCGTATTGATCAGGTACAGCTTGGGCAGATGAAGGAACGTCAGGATCTGGTTGATGACGCCGTTTCGCTCAAGCAGAGTCTGCCACGCCAGGATGCGGAGCAGGGAATTCATCCACATGGGGATGATAAAGATCGTCACGATAAAGCCCGTAGCCCCGGCCTTCATATGGCTCAGGATCAGTGCCAGCGGATAGGCCATGATCAGGCAGATCGCCGTCGCGATCAGCGACAGGATCAGAGACAGGACCAGAGCCTTCATCCTCTCCGGCGTTCCCATCTGGGCAATGTTGCTCCAGGTAAACGCCCCCGTGCTGTCCGTGAGACCGTAATAGACGATCATCAGCAGCGGGATGATGATAAATGCCGCCGTCCAGACCAGATACGGTCCGCTCAGCGCAAGATTGCGTCGTTTCATCAGATATCCTCCACGCCCACAGCTTCCTCATCCTCTGAAGCAGGCTTGTTCATGATCTGGATGTTGAAGGGATCCACACTCATCAGGACTTTGGTTCCCACCGGGAACATCCTGGTCGAATGGACCAGCCATTCAAAGCCTCCGCTCTGCACTTCCATCTCGTAATGAACGCCCTTGAAGATCAGGTGGGACACCGTCCCGGTCATGAAGCCCGGATTGAACTTCGTGATGCGCCGGACTGCCCTCTGATACTCCTCGCTGGATTCATCCGCATGCTCGGGGATCGCGGTCAGCTCCAGGTCCTCCGGACGGATGACAACGTCCACCGGCTTATTGATGCCGAATCCCGTATCGACGCAGGCAAACTTCACGCCCTGCATGGAGACCAGCTTATCCTGCAGCATGATGCCGTTCAGAATATTGGAATCGCCGATAAAGTCCGCGACAAAGGCGTTCTCCGGCTCATTGTAGATATCCTCGGGGGTCCCGATCTGCTGGATGTAGCCCTGGTTCATGACAACGATGGTGTCAGACATGGTCAGGGCTTCCTCCTGGTCGTGGGTCACGTAGATAAATGTGATGCCCAGCTCATTTTTCAGGCGGATCAGCTCATACTGCATGTCCTGCCGAAGCTTGAGGTCAAGGGCTCCCAGGGGCTCGTCCAGAAGCAGCACCTTCGGCTCATTGACGATGGCGCGGGCGATGGCGATTCTCTGCTGCTGTCCGCCGGACAGGGAATCCGGCATGCGGTTCTCATATCCGTCCAGGTTGACCAGCTTCAGCGCGTAGCTGATCTTGTCCTTGATATAGGACTCCGGCTTCTTGCGGATGCGCAGGCCGAAGGCGATGTTCTCCGCGATGGTCATATGCGTAAACAGAGCATATTTCTGGAAAACCGTATTGAGCTGGCGCTTGTTGGGCGCAAGACCGGTGATGTCCTCGCCGTCGAAGATCACCCGTCCGGCATCCGGCGTCTCGAATCCGCCCAGGATCCGGAGCGTGGTCGTCTTGCCGCAGCCGGAGGGACCCAGAAGGGTCAGGAATTCATTTTCGCGGATATACAGGTTCAGGTCATCCAGGACCATCTGTCCGTCAAATGACTTGGTAATGTGCTGAAGATCGATCAGTTTGGTACTCATATCAGGATTCCTCTGTGTTTTCTCAGATTCTAGGTCTTATCAATCAGAAGTTGGGCGGCGTACTCACCCATATGATGGTGGCGCCGGACTTGCCGGCTGCCTCTATGTAATGGCGCGAGGCTGACTTGAAATAAAAACTCTCGCCCTTTTTCGCCCTGTAGGACTGCTGACCGACATGGATCGTGATCTGTCCGCTCAGCACATAGCCGAACTCTTCTCCCTCGTGGGGATCGTCTATATAGGTCTTTCCGCCCGGCGAGATGGTCACCCGGATCGGTTCCATCTTATTCTTCTGGGCATTGGGGATGATCCACTCCGTCTTATTGCCCAGCTCTTCATCTATCTTTTCGAAATAATCCGCGTCGTGGAATACCACCTGGCTGTCGGTCACATCCCCGAAAAAATCCTTCAGGTCCGTCCCCAGTGCCTGGAGAATATCCACCAGCGTGGCGATCGACGGAGAGGTCAGATCCCTCTCCACCTGTGATATGAAACTCTTCGAAAGCTCTGTCCTGTCTGCCAGCTCTTCCTGAGTCAGATTGAGCGCAAGGCGAAGCCTTCTGATCTTAAGTCCTATCTCCATGGGAACTCCTCTGAATTCAGTAAAAATAAACTGAAAATTCAATCTTACTTTATAAAGTAAAAATAAACAAAAAATACAGTTTTACTAAACCATGCACCGTATCGATTATATCCCTTTACACAGCAGTGTCAATAGATTTCATGCATCTTGATGAAATAATATCCGCGCAGACAACAAAAAAGAGACGGTATACACCGTCTCTTTGCAATTGCGCTTTTTCAATGACCGATGGTGGTTATTCTCCGCTTCCCGGAACCTCCGAGATCATGATGCAGTTAGGGGTCTCCACGTACTGCTGCTTCCCCTTCATGACCAGCGTTCCCTTCTCATAGTCGATGGTGAAGAAACGCATGTAGCCGGATTCATGGCACAGGACGATCATGGTCTTCTCGTCCGGGAACACATCGATGTCCTTCGGGTAGCCTCCGCTGATAGGCAGGATCAGGACCTTGGTCAGAAGGCCTGTCTCCGGATCGATCTTAAAGATGCCTACCGAATTCTCTCCGGCGCTGGAGCAGTACAGATACTTCCCGCTGGGGGAGATCTTCAGGGCGCAGCTTGCGGAGGACACATCCTTGTCATCGTACATGCTCTGCACTTCCTGAATCTTCTCAAAGGTCGGCTCTTTTCCCGATCCGTCGTAGCGGTAGGCGATGATCTTGTTGGTGATCTCGCAGTTGATGTAGGCGTACCTGCCGTCCTTCGAGAACACCATCAGCCTTGGCGCGGATTCCAGCGGGAGCCGGAGGATGCTGTACAGATGCAGCTTCCCCGTGACCGGCGTGACCTTGTAGATCTTGACCTGGTCGACTCCGTTGTCCACGGCGCACAGATACTTGTCATCCGGAGTCGGAATCACACAGCTGACATGGGGTCTGAAATTGCGCTCGGCGACCGAGCCGATCCCCTGGTGGAACACACCGTCCAGGACCGATCCCAGACGTCCGTCCCTGTGGGTATGGACGACCGTTACCTTCCCGTCATGATAGCCGCCCACAAAGAGGAACTTGCCCGAAACGTCCGTGGACAGATAGCACCCTCTCATGCCGTCTATGTTGACCTTGTTGATGGGAGTCAGTCCGCCGTCCGCCTCGATCTTCAGCACCTCCACGCCCTCGTCGGCGATGGAATACAGGAACTTGCCGCTCCTGGACTTCGTGACATAGGAGGAATTGTGGACAGGAACGACATCGCGCTCCTTCAGCGTCCGGGTCTCACTGTCCATATCATAGACATGGATCCCGATGCTGCTCCCGTGGGTATAGGTTCCGATATACGCTACATACTTTTTCTTATCCATAAGATATACGATCCCTTTCTGCCGGTGAACGTTCCGGTTCCATTCAGATCCCGTTTCTGTTAGAATACCCTCATGACACGCGAGATTATCTATACAATTGAACAGGACGAATGGACGGCAGGACACAGATCCACTGCCGGTGAGTTTCTGCGCAGACGGGGCTTCTCACGCCATCTGCTCACTTACCTACGCCATCATAATAACACGCTTCTGCTGAACAATGAAGCGGTCTTTACCAATCATCCCATATTTCCGGGTGATACCCTGACCGTACTCTTTACGGATGAGATCCCGGCCGTGACGGTAGTCCCCACGCCCATGGAGCTGAATATCGTTCATGAGGACGAGGACATCCTTGTCATCAACAAGCCTCCCTACCTCCCGATCCAGCCTTCCCTGGGCCATTACGAAAATACCCTCGGCAACGGAGTCGTCGCCTACTACCAGGCGCAGGGCATCCCATTTGTCTATCGCTGCGTTAACCGCCTCGACCGCAATACCAGCGGTCTTGTCATCATCGCCAAAAACATGGCAAGCTCCGCGATCCTCTACGATGAGATGAAGGGCCGCAGGATCCACCGCACCTACTTCACCGTGGTGCACGGCCGCCCGGATGTCCCCGGCGGGGTGATCGATCTTCCGATCGCAAGAAAGACTCCATCCCTGATGGAGAGATGCGTCGATATGGAGAACGGCCAGAGGGCCGTCACTCATTTCACAGAGCTGTCCTATCAGCAGGAAAATGACACCTCCGCCCTGTCCGTCACCCTTGAGACGGGCCGGACCCACCAGATCCGTGTCCACATGTCCTATATCGGACATCCCGTGGTGGGCGACTCCCTCTACGGAAGGCCCGCTCCGGATCTGGCGGACAGACAGGCGCTCCACTCCTGGAAGCTGGAGTTCATGCATCCCATCAGCCGCCGGATCATGTCATTTGAGGCGCCTCTTCCTGAGGACATCCGCGCGCTTTTGTGTCAGCAGTAGATCTTCCGGAGATGATCCATCCTCGCCGTCATATTGCGCATCATCAGATCCAGCACCGTGATGGCGGTCATGCATTCCACGACCACGACAGCTCTCGGAACGATCACCGGGTCATGCCGGCCCGTGATCTCCATCGCGTGCACCTCACCGTCCCTTCCCAGCATCGTCTGCGCCTGACCGATCGAGGGGGTGGGCTTGAAGGCTGCCCGGATCAGGACAGAACTGCCGTCGCTCATGCCGCCCAGGATGCCGCCCGCGTGATTGCTCATCTTCTTCGGCCCCTCTTCCGTCTCCTGATACTGATCATTGTTCTCAGAGCCTCTGGACATGGCGGCAAACAGTCCGTCTCCGATCTCAACTCCCTTGACAGCCCCGATGGAAAACAGTGCCTGTGACAGCAGCGCGTCCAGCTTGTCGAACACAGGCTCGCCGATGCCGGCCGGAAGTCCCTTTACGACGCAGTGAACCGTCCCGCCGGAGGAATCCTTCTGCGCCATGCAGTCCTCCAGGTATTCCCTGGCCTTCTCCTCCGCATCCGCATCCGGCATATACAGTGCGCTGCTTCTCATGTACTCCTCGTCAAAGGCGGAGGGATCACAGACCACCGGTCCTATGGATGCCGTATAGGCCATCACCTCGACCCCGAGCTCTCTGAGGATCTTGGCCGCGATGGCGCCGGCAGCGACTCTGGCCGCCGTCTCCCTGCCGGAAGAGCGCCCGCCGCCCCTGTAATCCCGAATGCCGTACTTCTCTTCAAATCCAAGATCCGCATGCCCCGGCCTGTATACATCCTTCAGATTGCTGTAGTCTTTCGAATGCTGATCGCTGTTCCTGATCACCAGGGAAATGGGAGTGCCGGTGGTCTTTCCCTCAAACACGCCGGACCAGATCTCTACGCTGTCCGACTCGGAGCGCTTCGTGGTATAGCGGCTCTGTCCCGGCTTTCTGCGGTCCAGATATGCCTGGATATCCTCCTCACACAGCGCAAGGCCTGCGGGGCATCCGTCCACGGTAACCCCCAGGCCTCTGCCATGACTCTCTCCCCAGGTCGTAACCCGGAACAAGCTTCCAAATGATGATCCTGCCATATTCATTTCCTCCGCAAAAGGACCGGCACTGCTGCCGGTCCTTCTCTGTATTCCCACCCTTACTATGTTTCAGAAGTTCCGCGGATCCGCGCCATCGAACAGTTCCCTGTTCCTGCCGGATCTCAGAGATCACTCAGCTTCGGTCTCAGCCTCGGTCTCAGCTGCCTCTACTTCGTAGGGAACAACCGCTCCGCTGTAGGTCTCTTCGATGAATGCCTTGACTTCGTCACTCTTCAGGACCTCGACCAGTGCCTGGATCTTCGGCTCGTTCTCATTGCCGTCAGCGACCGCGATGACATTGACATACTGCTGGATCGCGTCAGAGTCTGCAGACTCGACTGCCAGAGCGTCTGTTCCTGCGTTGAGGCCTGCCTCAAGAGCGTAGTTGCCGTTCAGGACAACATAGGATACTTCGTCGATGTGGCGTGCTACGGAAGCTGCCTCAAAGGGCTCGATCTCGAGGTTGTAGGGATTCTCAGTGATATCTTCCGGAGTCGCGGTGATGCCTGCTTCCGGATCCAGAGTGATCCATCCCTGAGCCTCAAGGAGCAGAAGTGCTCTTGCCTCATTGGTGGTATCGTTCGGAACGCCTACGCTGTCGCCATCTGCGATCTCATCCAGAGAAGCCTTCTTGCCGGCATAGATGCCGAAGGGCTCATAATGGATCTCGCCTGCGTTGACCAGGGAGGTTCCCTTCTCTTCATTGAATGCGTTCAGGTAATTGATATGCTGGAAATAGTTCGCATCCAGCTCGCCTGACTCGACTACGTTGTTCGGCTGTACGTAATCTTCAAATACCTGGACCTCAAGGTCATACCCCTTCTCCTCCAGGAGCGGCTTCGCGAATTCCAGGATCTCCGCGTGCGGCGCCGGTGTAGCTGCGACCGTGATCTTCTCACCTGCAAAAGCACACATCGGCAGCGTGCCCAGAACTACCGTACCTGTAAGAACAGCTGCTAAAATCTGCTTTTTCATAACTGACTCCTCCTCGTGTTAAACTTTACTGTAATCTGCGGGGGGCCCTGCGGGCGCTCCCTGTATCGGTTTATGGAAGGATGATACCACAGACTGTTTAAAAAAGATAATACAGGAAAATTAGAGCCTGTTATAGGTTTTATCTATAGCAGGCTCCCTGTGTTTATTTTCTGTGATCAAGCACGCTGGCCAGCTTCATTCCGATCATCTGGAAGATCTGGAACAGAATGACCAGAAGGGCGACCGTGATCAGCATGATATCCGTCTGCCAGCGGTAGTAGCCGTACTGGATCGCGATATCGCCAAGTCCTCCTCCGGCAACAGTACCCGCCATGGCGGAATAGCCCAGTATCGTTCCCAGAGTGATCGTGGCACCCACGATCAGGGAAGTCTTCGCCTCCACCAGCAGGACCCTGAACACGATCGTCAGATTGCTGGCGCCCATGGATCTTGCCGCCTCGATGACGCCCGCGTCCACCTCCTTCAGGGAGGACTCCACCATACGCGCGATGTAGGGCGCGGCGGAGACGACCAGCGGAACGATCGTCGCGGTGGTTCCGTAGCTCTTGCCCACCAGGAATCTGGTAAATGGAATCAGCAGGATCAGCAGGATCAGGAAGGGGATACTCCTCATGATATTGATGATCACGTCCATGATCCGGTAGATAAATGCGTTGGGCCGGATTCCGTCCTTGTCGGTGACCGTCAGCAGGATCCCTACAGGCAGGCCGATCAGATACCCGATGCAGGTAGATACCAGCGTCATATAGATTGTCTCCCGCAGTCCTCCCGCAAGGAGCATAATTGTCTTACTATCCATGATCAGTACACCTCCTCGATCTCAAGTCCGCGCTCTCTCAGATAATCCTCCATCTTCAGACGGACCTCCCTGTCTGTGGGAAGCTGGAGGATCATCGCGCCCTTCGCGACGCCGCCGACATTTCTGGTATCGGCGCGGAGGATGTTGACCGGCTGTCCGAACTGCAGGATCATGTTGGCGATGACCGGCTCAAAGGCCGAGTTCTCACTGAAGACGATACGGATCTTCTTGCCCTCCGTGATCTCATCCACCATGGCGCTCTCGCCCGGCAGGCCGCCCTGAGCATCGCGCAGGATCAGCTCCCTTGCGGCGCGGGACTTCGGATGGTTGAAGATATCCACCACCTGGCCCTCTTCCACCAGCACGCCGTTCTCGATGATCGCGACCCTGTTGCAGATCTTCTGTATGACGGACATCTGGTGCGTGATGATCACGATCGTGATGCCCATCTCCTGGTTGATCTGCTTCAGCAGTCCCAGGATCTGTTCCGTCGTCTGGGGATCCAGAGCAGACGTCGCCTCGTCGCAGAGCAGGATGTGGGGATCGCAGGCCAGCGCCCTGGCAATCGCGACTCTCTGCTGCTGTCCGCCGGACAGCTGGCTGGGATAGCTCTTCGCCTTATCCGACAGGCCTACGGTCTGGAGCAGCTCCTTCGCTCTCTCCCTGGCCTCTTTCTTCTTCTTTCCCTGGATCAGCAGGGGAAATGTGATATTGTCCACCGCATTCTTCTGCTGGAGCAGATTGAAGGACTGGAAGATCATGGCGATCTTCATCCTGGCAGCCCTCAGTTCCTTCTCAGACAGAGCGCCCAGCTCCTGTCCCTCCACGAAGACCTGACCGTCGGACGGCTTCTCCAGATAGTTCAGGCAGCGCACAAGCGTAGACTTGCCGGCGCCCGACATGCCGATGATACCGTAGATATCGCCCTTCTCGATATTGATGTTGATATCCTTCAGGGCATCGACTTTCAGGTCCTTCTGCGTAAATGTTTTGGATAGATTCCTGACTTCGATCTCACTCATCTTTCAAGTTCCCTTTCACTGCTTCATTCGGTCTGCAGTCAGCAGACCAAAGTATTATAGCAGATTCCCACTGTGAAGTGAACCAGTCCTGCCTCGCCAGTCATTTTTCGCCTATTTCTATGGTATCCGGCCTGGGCTTATGATACGATGCAGTAGTAGGAGTATAATTTCAGTCCACAACAAGGAGGTCCTCCATGACCCTTCAGCAGATGCGCTACGCCATAACGATCGCTGACTGCGGCAGTATGAATGAAGCCGCGCATCAGCTGTTCATCACACAGCCCTCGCTCTCTTCCACCATCAAGGAGCTGGAAAAAGAACTGGGCACGCCCCTCTTCATCCGCTCCAACCGGGGCATACGGATCACCCAGGAGGGCCAGGAGTTCCTGGGGTACGCCAGACAGATCATCGACCAGTACGGGATCCTGGAGGAGCGTTTTATCGACCGGGCGTCCAGAAGGACCAAATTCTCCATTTCCACCCAGCACTATTCTTTCGCCGTCAAAGCCTTTATCGAGACGGTAAATGAATTCGGCATGGATAATTATGAGTTTGCGATCCACGAGACCCAGACCCATACCGTCATGAACCATGTGCGCAATATGAGAAGCGAGCTGGGGGTCCTTTATCTGAACGACTTTAACCGTGAGGCCCTCACTAAGCTCTTCCGCGAATACGGGCTGGAGTTCCACCCCCTCTTCGCATGCAGCGTCTGCGTCTATCTGTGGAAGAACCATCCCCTCGCGGGCCGGGAGGATATCTCCATAGAAGAGCTGCGTCCCTACCCCTGCCTGTCCTTTGAGCAGGGAGACAACAGCTCCTTCTACTTTGCCGAGGAGGTCCTCAGCACCTATGACTACCGGAAGATCATCAAGGCAGACGACCGGGCTACGCTTCTGAACCTCATGGTCGGCATGAATGCCTTCACCCTGTGCTCCGGCATCATCACGGAAGACCTGAACGGATCCGAATACATCGCGGTGCCCCTTGCGGGAGACAACCGCATGACCATCGGATACATAAAAAAAGCCCGGGTCGAATTGACCGACCTGGGCAGAAATTATATCAATCAGTTGAAAATCATCGGGCAGAAAAGCGGCGAGGGTGTGATCATGCTCTCGGAGCCGCCGCAGATGCTTACATCTTCCCGCCCTTCAGGTAATAATCCCTGACGAAGCGGAAGCACTCCTTCTCTCCCTTCCTGGCAAGGATCCTGAGCATGCACTCCAGTTCTTTTGCTGTCTGCGGGTGCATCAGATCCCCCGCCTTGCCTCTCTCGTAATACTTCAGAGGCTCCGCGTCCGTGTACGCGTCCTTCATATAGGTCTTGGAGGCGGCGATGCGGTCCATCAGCATCTCCGCCACGAAGCGTCTGGGCATCTGGACAGGACGGATCGGATAGCCGCCGCTCCTGGCAGCTTCGATGTTATAGTCCGTCCAGTACTCATAATGGTGCCTGTTTCTTCCCTTGTGGTGGATCCAGGCCTCCGAATGTCCCTTCACCACCCGCTCTCCATTGTTCGGGCTCTGTCTGCCGCCCTGGAAATAGCGAAAACCGTTCATCAGCTCCGAGGGCTGGAACTTGGACAGGTCATGCAGCAGTCCCTGTCTGTAGAGTCCGACCGCAAAGCAGCCCTCCGCCACCAGTTTCTTATGATGGAGCACCGTCCGCAGATGTCCCGCTGCTTTTGAGAATGTGATCTGCCCGTCCGTGGGCAGCCCTTCATATCTGCCGGGCGTTTCATTCTGATACTCTTTGACTTCTATATCCATTCTGTAATTCCATTACCCTACCAGCACACGGATCGACCGCGCCGGTACTCTTACACATTTTACTTCTTCTGATGACGGACATCCGCAGCCGCCTTTGTCCTCCGGAGCACGGCTGAAGCGGTCGACCGAAGTATCGATCATCACATGCCACTCTCTTCCGCCCGGAAGATAGGGCAGCGCCAGGTCTCTCTCCTCCCAGTGGAAGTTGTAGGCGACATACACATAGGAGCCCTTTTCAGCACTCTTCATCTCCTTCAGGACATCGCCGTCAGGCTCCTGGGCGCAGTACATCATACCCACGCTTCTCTCCTGCTGGTCGAAGGAGGCAAACCACGCATTGGAACCATGACAGGAGAAATCCGGGAAGAATCCGCCCAGGCTCGCGCCGGTCAGCTCCGCCTTCTGATGAAGGAGCGGATGGGATGCCCTGAAGGCGATCAGCATCCGGACATACTCAGACAGCTCCTGCGCATCCTTCGTCTCAGACCATCTGACCCAGGTCTTCTCGCTGTCCAGGCAGTAGGGATTGGAATTCCCCATCTGGGAGTTCAGCATCTCATCGCCGGCAGTGATCATGGGCGTTCCCTGGGAGAGCATCATCAGGGCCAGCGCATTTTTCATCTGCTTCATGCGCAGCCTGCAGACCTCCTTCTTCCTGGTGGGTCCCTCGACACCGCAGTTCCAGGAGAACTCACAGGCAGCGCCGTCGTGGTTATTTTCCCCGTTCTCCTCGTTGTGCTTATCGTTGTAAGACACAAGATCATAGAGGGTGAAGCCGTCATGGCCGGTGATCGCGTTGATCACGCCCGCGTCCTTCGGATTGTACCTGCACCGGGAGACGAAGTCCTTCAGACTGTCGGAATCGCCCTTCAGGAACTTCCTCGCGTCGTAGCGGAAGCCCACATTGTACTCCGCAAGATTGCGGAAACGGTAGGGCCGTCCCTTCGGATACATCCTTGTGGTATCAAAATAATCCGAGATCAGCTTCACGGAGCTCAGCGCCGGGCTCTTCGCGACCGCGTTCATATCATCCTGGGAGGACATCATCAAAAAGCCGTCCACATGGTAGAACTCCGTCCACCACAGAAGACATGCCTGCATATAGGCAGGATCCGTGCCCTCGGGCCAGTTGATCTCCATGAGGACCTCGATCCCGGCCCTGTGAAGCTCCCGAACCATGGTCCTGAACTCAACCGAAGGGTCCGAGGTCGCACAGTAGGAGCGCTTCGGAGCAAAGAACCAGCCCGGTCCGAATCCCCAGTAATTCAGGTGCCTGTCCGCCTTCCGCTCGCCCTCGGGCATCAGCACGGCAGACTCGGGAAGGGAGCTGCCCGCCATCAGGCGTCCCAGTCCCTCGGGCCTCCAGGCCTCGCGTTCCCTGGCCGTAACCTCGTCAAACTCATAGCAGGGCATCAGCATCAGTGCTGTGATCCCCAGACTCTTCAGATAGGGGATCTTCTCGATGATCCCGGAGAATGTCCCCCGGTTCTTCACCTTCGAGGAGGGACTCTTCGTGAATCCTCTCACATGAAGCTCATAGAATACAGACTCACTGTAGGGGATGCGGAGAGGCCTGTCCCCGTCCCAGTCGAAGGGAATCGTGGCAAACCCGCCCCGGATGCGGTGCTCCTCAAGCACCCCGGATTCTCCGAACTTCTCTCTTCCCGATACGATCTGTGCCGAGGGGTCTGTCACGATCCGGTCGCCGATCCGGTAATTGTATTCCAGGCTATCCGCAGGGAGACCGGAGACCATCATGGCAAAGACCCGTCCGATCACCGGACTTTCTGGAAATGGGATTTCCATCTTCACCTGATCGCTCCCCTTCTCATACAGAAGCAGGGACGCCTTTTCCTCCTCCGGCACCACAACTGAAAACAGAATACCGTCCGCTCTGATGTCTGCGTGAGGGATAAAACCTGCGATCTTAAGGATATCTACTGACTTAATGCATGGTTCCCACTTCACTTATCGCATTCTCCTTTCTGTTCTTTTCAGTCTGCCCCACCGTACATGTTGGTCAGATTATAGCATAGATACCGTCTGTTGAATCAAAAAAATAAGACAATGATCCTCCGGCCAGATATTGCATTTACGATCAGGACCTCTATAATAGGAGGAAAATGAAGCGAAGTAGGATATGGCGCGTTAAGTGGTCAGTGGATGGGGAGTTGCCCTGAAACGAAGAATGACGGCTTGTCATTCGCGGTGCCGTATCCGCACCCGTTGCTGCATATACAGGATAGTTGTATTTATATTCCGAATAATATTGCATCTCCTTTATGTGTAGACGGATTCCTGTTTGTCACCTTAAGGAGGTGTTTTTTATGCAGAGAAACCGTTACAGAACTGTGTGGTGTACCTACACCCTTGTCTCTCTGGGCGCCCTGACCGCCATCAATCTGATCCTGTCCAGGTTTCTGGCCATCAATATCGGAGGATTCGGCAGGATCCAGCTGGGATCCATCGCCCGCATCATGGCGGGGCTGTGGTTCGGCCCTCTCGCCGGAGGCCTTTGCGGCCTTGTCAGCGATCTGCTGGGCTGCCTGATCCAGGGCTACGCCGTCAATCCGCTGATCACCTTCGCCGCGATCCTCTGGGGCTTCATCCCCGCTCTCTTTTTCCCTGAAGGGATCTGCAGCCGTACTCCAGTTTCAAGAAAGTCCGGGATCCTCAGGCTCTGCGCCGGGACACTCATCTCCTGCCTGGTCTGCACCCTCTGTCTGACCACCGCAGGCCTTGTCCTGTTTAACGGACTGAGTCTCTATACGATCCTTCCCACCAGAGCAGTCCAGACCGTTCTGCAGGCTCCGGTCTACAGCGTGCTGGTATGCCTTCTGTACTACAGCCCGGTCACATCCCAGATCCGGCAGATCCTCTGCACCCAGAATCTGAGAGACCGGACCAGAGCCGTCTGAGATCATAAAACATGCATGCTTCAGGAGGACTATATCATGATCTATCCGCGATTTCTCACAGATCACAGCACCATCGGCATCAGCGCTCCCAGCGCGGGAGTCGGCCATAAGATCGACAGCTTCGATCAGAGCCTGAAGGTCCTGAAACAGCAGGGCTGGAAGACCTGGGAGACGGAACACGTCCGCGTCAACGACCTCCGGGGCGGAACTGCCCTCGAGAGAGCGCAGGAACTGACCGCCCTCTTCCTGCACCCTGCAGTCGATGCGGTATTCGCGGCAGCCGGAGGCGATTTCCTCAGTGAGATCCTTCCGCACCTGGACTGGGAGATGCTCAGAGAACATCCCAAGTTCCTCTGCGGCGCGTCCGATCCCACGGGGATCCTCTATCCGCTGACCACGATCTGTGATATTGCAACGGTTTATGGAGTAAATGCGGGCAGCTTCGACACCACCGTGCCCTCTGCCTCTGGAGAAGCAGTCCTTCCGGACTACCTTGAGAATGCCCTTCGTATCCTGAAGGGAGAAGATGTGCTGCAGGAATCCTCCGATCTGCACCTTGGAACGGCTTCGTTCCTGGCGCCGGACGGGCCGCTGGTCTTCGACGAACCCACGGTCTGCGAGTCAGACACCGACGAGCTACACGTCACCGGACGCTGCATCGGCGGCTGTATCGACGTACTGAAGGACCTGATCGGGACTCCCTATGACCAGACAAAAGAATTCATCCGCCGGTACGAGTCCGACGGATTCATCTGGTACTTTGATAATTTTGCTCTCTCCTCCGCCGTCCTGTACAGAACGCTTCTGCAGCTGCGCTACGCAGGCTGGCTGAGCCCGGAGAACACCCGGGCCGTACTGGTCGGGCGCACCTGCTTTGAGACGGTAGATGCTGAGATGAGCTACGATGACGCGGTCCGCATGGCATTCCCGGATATCCCGGTGATCCGGAATCTGGACATCGGCCATACCGATCCCCACTTTACGATGGTAAACGGGGCGATGGCCCATCTTGACTGGAAAGACAGGAAGGCCGCGATCCGCTTCTCTTATGAATGATGAATGAGACGCCTCCGGCGTTCTCATCCCTTCGCGATGTAGATTACGATGACCCCGAGGATCAGGAGCATGCCGATGCAGGCGAACATCATGGCAAATGAGAAGTTTGTCGTGATCGTTCCATATCCCTCTCTGAGCTCATTCCTCTTCTTGTGGATATAGCTGAGGCTGCTCTGTTCCTGGCCGGTCACGACCCGTTCCCGAAGAACGGTCCTGCGGCTCAGCATGATCAGGGCATCGGTCCCCATGCTCAGCACCTTGAGCACGGCCGCAAAGAAATAGAACACTGCAAAGGCCGCCTTCTTAAGGGGCTTGTCCTCTCCGATCTCAGGCACCGTGTTTGTCATCACCATCATGAAGCCCGAGCATATTCTGCTCAGGATCTTATTCTCTCCGGGGATGGAGAGGATCGTACCGAAGATGGACGGCAGCCACTTCGTAAGCATGGGACGGTACAGCAGTTCTTCCAGATCCAGCCACTTCGGCCAGCGGTCCGCATAGGCCCCGTCTCTGGTCATCAGTCCCATTCTGATCAGAACAAGATACAGCGCAAGTCCGATCCCCAGCGAGATCGCTCCTCCGGATATGCATTCCATGCTCAGCGGCCGGAATTCATCCAGCACGCCCTCATGTCCGGTCATCAGGGAAGCCAGGGCGCCGAATACCGGCTTCTGCCCCAGCAGGATAAACAGGATGGAGGTGCCGAATACCACCAGACTGCTTCCGGCATTCATGTAGGACTTCCCGGCCCTGTCATAGGTCTCCTGCAGCTTCTGATCCTTATTCTTTTCCACAAACACGCAGATGAACAGCTTCAGCATGTAGGCGAAGGTGCATCCTCCCGAGATCAGGAAGATCCATTCGATCACATGCAGCACCTGCGCCCCCGCAAGGGTGATGGCAGCTCCCTCTCCTGCCTCGTGGATGCCCGCGGTGATCGCTTCGTGAAGAAGCGTCTTGCTGGCATATCCATTGAACAGCGGAACGCCGCTGATTCCCACAAGTCCCAGGAAAAACGCAGCTTTGAGCAGGAGCTTATTTCTTCCAAAGCCCCGAATCTTGTTCAGATCCAGCGCCTCTGCATTCATGACGACCACACCGGCTGCGCAGAACAGACACAGCTTCAGCATGGAGTGATTGACCATATGGAGCATGGTGCCGGACATGGCCATGGCCGCGTGATGTCCCAGCGAGGCGAATCCGCCCGCCACGCTGCCGGCCAGAGCTGCCCCGTGAGAGGCCTCTTCGCCCGCGCTCTGGGCAGTCAGCAGCACCGTCATCCCGATGCCGGTCAGGATGAATCCGATCTGCGACATGGACGAACACGCAAGGGTCCGCTTCAGATTGACGGAAAACAGCGCCAGGAGCGCCCCCAGGAACATGGTGATGGTCCCCAGGATCAGGATGATCCATCCGTACAGCGCGTGATCCAGAAAGACCTCCACGGTCGTCATCAGGATCCCGTAGATACCGACCTTGGTCAGCACGCCGGACAGCAGCGCCGAAGCCGGTGCCGGAGCGACCGGATGCGCCTTGGGAAGCCACACATGGACCGGGAACATACCGGCCTTACAGCCGAATCCGATCAGGATGCAGATGCCGGCAGCCAGCATGCGGCTTTCGGAGAGCTCTCCTGCCCTCTGGCTGAGCGCCGCGGGAAGCTCCGCGTACATCAGAGTGCCGGTCTCATACTGCAGCAGGGCCAGACCCATGAACAGGACCAGTCCGCCGATGATCGCGATAAACAGGTAGGTGTAGCCCGCCCGGATCGCTCCCTCCGTCTCCTCGTGCATGACCCATGTAAATGAAGTCAGCGACAGGATCTCAAAAAAGACGAAGGTCGTCATCAGGTCGCCGGAGAGCATGACCCCCTGGGTCGCTCCGAGAGTCAGCAGCACAAACAGGTAGTAGCGGTTCAGATTCTCCGGCTCATGCCTGAAATACTCCTGCGAAAACAGCGTGGTAAAGGCCCACATCAGCGCAGTCACAAGACTGTATACGCATCTGAAGCCATCCGCCCTCAGGCTCATCCCGCCGGCAAAGACATGGGGGATATCCAGGTTCAGCATGGAAGAAGAACCTCCGCCCGTAACCTGCAGCACAAGAAGGACCGACAGGATCAGCTCGATGAACGTCACGATGACAGCGAACCAGTTCCTTCCGCTCTCACTCTTTTTCCCGATGATATAATCTGTGATTCCGAACCCGAATGGGAGAAACACCAATAAAGCAGTCAGCATATCGTTTTCCTGTTCCCTGATAAGTTAGAGTAAACCTGCCGCGATCCTTCCCAGGAAGTCCATGACCGGACCCGGAAAGATTCCAAGCAGAATATTGACAGCCGTAAAGACTCCGATGGGGAGCAGCATCCGCCACCCCGGATCAGACAGCTCCTTCCCTCTCCATCTGTCCTCATCCGACACCGGGAAGAAGGCTCTCAGTGATACAGACAGGGTATAGATCGCGCAGAAGAAAGCAGCCACGATCAGGCAGCCCGTTCCGATATAGGAATAGACCGTCCCTGCCTGGGCTCCGGCCAGAAGCAGGTTCCACTTGGATATAAAGCCGCAGAACATCGGGATACCTGTCAGAGACAGGGCTCCCAGCGTATAGAAGGTAAACGTCAGGGGCATCTTCCGCCCCGCACCGTTGATCTCATAGACATAGCTGCGCCCGCTCTGATGCATGAAGGCACCGGCACACAGGAACAGGCTCATCTTGATGACCCCGTGAAACAGCATGTGCGCCATACCGGCCACATAGCCTGTCGGATTGAGCAGCATCACTCCGAACAGCATATAGCTCAGGTTGCTGACCGTGGAATAAGCCAGCCTCCTCTTGAAGTGCCTCTCCTTCAGCGCCCTGGCCGCCGCAGCAGTCAGCGTCACGAAGGAGACGGTAACAGCCACCTTCTGCGCCCAGGTTCCCGCAAGCGTCTCGGGACTGAACACGTACCAGGTAAGCCTCATGATGGCAAATACACCGGAGTTTACCACCGCGACCGCATGCAGCAGCGCGGTCACCGGCGTCGGCGCGACGGACGCAGTCGGAAGCCAGATATGGAACGGCATGACAGCGGCCTTCACTCCGAATCCGAAGAAACCGATCAGGTAGATCAGAAGCATGAAATTGTCCGAAAGCTCATGGAAGGAATGCCCGCCAAGGGTGAATGCAGGTATGGCGTACATCGTCGTTACCATGACCGTGATCAGCGCGGCAGCGGCTCCGCCGATCACATAACCGGCATAGACACGTCCCGCGTACATGGATTCACTGTTCTGATAGTGGGTGACCAGGGGGATCGTGACCAGGGACAGCATCTCATAGAACACATAGAGCGTCAGGATATTTCCCGCGAAGCACACGCCCAGGGTCACGCCGTAGGTCATGACGTAAAATGCAAAAAAGATGACCTTATGCTCCGCGTGCTCCATATATTCATAGGCATACAGAGTCACGAAGGGCCACATCAGAGAGACCATCCCGGCAAAGAGCATGCCCAGTCCATCCAGCTGGAACGCGATACGGTATCCCCTTGTAAATGAATAGACTGTAAAGATCTCACAGGGCCCGCCCAGGATCACGATCCAGACAAGGACCGACGTGACGCATGTGATCAGCTCACACCAGATCCTTCTTCCAGACACCGTCTTCGGCGCGGACACCAGGAGCCTGACCCCTCCGAGAATCGGAAGCAGTATAGAGATTATGATAAGAACACTTCTCATCAGACAGACACTTTCTTTCAGGACTCAGATCTTAAAATCCGAGTGATTCCAATATGGTTACGCCAAAGATTCCCATCACAAGGGCTGTGCAGCACAGCAGGATCATCGGAACCGTCATAAGAGCATTCGGTTCCCTGTTCTCCGTACTCACCTGCGCATCCTTCCCCGGGAAGAAAGACTTGAATGCCACCGGCAGCAGATAGCCGGCGGTAAGCATCGCCGAGATCAGCAGGATCACGACCGGCAGGATGCTCAGAACACCCATCCCGTTCGCGATGGTACTCGAAGCGATGACCCATTTACTCAGGAAGCCGCCCATCGGCGGAATACCGACCAGGGAGAGGGAAGCCACAGTGAAGCAGCACATGACCACCGGCATCTGCTTTCCGATCCCGACCAGGTCATCTACCTTCCTCTTGCCCAGCTTGTAGATAAATACGCCGGCGCACAGGAACAGGCATCCCTTGGAGGATGCGTGGCTGACCACATGAAGCAGAGCGCCCTGCACTCCTCCCTCCGTCAGCATGGAGAGGGCCAGCATGATATAGGAGATCTGGCTGACCGTCGAATAGGCCAGCCTCTTTTTCATATTCTTTTCCAGGAAAGCCATCATGGATCCCATGAAGATGGTGATCATGGCAAGGATCATCCAGGCATACTGGACCCAGGTTCCGCGGATGAAGTCCGCTCCCACCGAATAGTAGACCAGGCGGATCACAACGATGACGCCAGCCTTGGCGATGATGCCCGACAGAAGCGCAGAAGCCGGAGCCGGCGCAATGGGATGCGCCGTGGGCAGCCAGCCGTGCATGGGATACATGCCCGCCTTGGTGCCGAATCCGACGATTGCCACAAAGACCGCGATCAGAAGGATCGTCTCATGTCCTGCAGCCATCGAGTTATCCAGGAAGCCGCCGGCAGTAAACTGTCTTCCGGCCATACCGTAGAAATACACAAAGAACACTCCGAACAGGCCCATGAGCGCTCCGCCGACGGAATAAAACAGATATTTCATACCAGCAGCGACCGCCTCCTTGGTTCCTTCGTGAAGGACCAGCGGGACCGTCGTAAGGGTGGCCATCTCGAAGCAGAAATACACCGTGACCAGATTTGCGGAGGCGCAGACTGCGATCAGCGCGCCGAGGGACACATAGAAGAAGGCAAAGAAGACCGGACGGTCCTCCTCCATCTTCATGTACTCGAAGGCATAGAAGGCAGTGCAGGTATACAGGATCAGCACAGCTGCCAGGAACACCCTGCCAATATTATCCAGCGCGAAGGAAAAGGTCACATTTTCAGAAAATGAAAACAGTGTGATCTCGCCGCCGCGAAGGATCAGTGCCGCCCCGAGGATCGCCGTGACTGCGGAGATCACGCCGTAGCGGACGCACAGACTCCTGTAGGAGCCCGCCTTCACACAGGACGCCAGTATTCCCGCAATGACCGGAAACAGTATCGTCAGGATAATGAACATAACTCTCTCCCTCTCTTCTCCATCACAAAAACATTCCCAGACCACGATAGATCAGATCCGACACGACCCAGGAGAACATACCCAGGAAGATATTGCCTGCTGTCAGGATCAGACCCGCGGCGATATACCCCACACGACTCTTGTCAACATGGTATCTGTTCTTCCATGGGGACTTCGACGCATCTGCAGGATCCGAATAGATACGGATCAGTGTACGGATAAAATACATGGCATTCAGCACAGAGCTGACTGCAAGGGCGATCATGACCAGCAGGATCTTGTAGGGAGCCGAGGTCATGATCGCGGCCTGGCCGAACATCAGCTTTGCCGCGAATCCCGCAAAGATCGGAATACCGATCATCGACAGTGAACCAGCCGTGAAGAAGAATCCCGCAAGATTGTCCTTCCGCGCGCTTCCCTGCAGTTCCCGGAACTTCAGACTGTCTCCGGATACCTCCGCAAGACAGGGAGTCGTGAGGAACAGCAGGCTCTTGGTCGCCGCGTGGGCGAAGATCTGAAACAGCGCCGCGTTAAACCCGGCAAAGGTCCCCAGACCGATCCCCATATAGATGTATCCGATCTGGGCCGCTGAGGAGAAGGCCACCATCTGATTGATGGTCGATGCCCTCATGGCCGACACAGATCCGATCACCATGCCGCAGATCCCAAGGATGAACAGGATCTTCAGGATCGGCGTCTGACGCAGCACGTCGATTCCGATCGCCCGAAGATAGATCTTAAACAGCAGGAACAGGTAGGCCTTGGACACCAGCGAGCTGAGCACGGACGCGGAAGTCGGCGTTGCCCAGCCGTAAGTATCCGGCATCCAGAAATGGAACGGGAACATGCCGCTCTTGATCCCAAGCCCGATCGTAAGGATGCCCACAGACAGGGACAGGACCGGGATCGACGACGGATCCGCCGCCACCCTGGCCAGGCTCTCTCTCATCGGGACCATCAGCAGATGCCCGGAGATATCATACAGCAGGACCAGGCCCAGCAGAAACAGACCGCTTCCCACCAGGTTCATGATCATGTACCGGACGGCAGCCAGCGTGGTCCTGCCGATCTCACGGACGATCAGGATGCCGCAGCTGGTCAGTGTCAGGATCTCCAGGAACACATATCCCGTAAAGACGTCATTGGTCCAGGCCATGGCCATGAGAGCCGCCGTCATCAGGTTCAGCAGACTGAAATACAGGTTCTGCTTGCTCTCGTCGATATCCTTGCGCAGGAAACGGTATCCTGCAAGGACACTGCACAGCAGAACGATCAGAAACAGCAGCGCGATCAGCGCCTCGAGAACGCCTGCCCGGATCTCATTTCCCCAGGGTGCGGGAAACTCACCCATGGGATACGTAAAGGCTTTACCGGTACGGATCGTATATCCCAGCACACAGCTGACCATCACGATCAGAACCGATTCATATGCAATTGTATAATTCCGTGCCCTGCGCGCCGGCAGCATCATGCACAGCACTCCCGAGAAAAGACTCAGCACCACTGTGAACAGCGGAAAATTCCAGATTACACTCATTTTGGGTTACCTGTCCTCTTTTTCATGTTTGGACAGAACATAGATATCGTCCAGATCCAGAGTGTGATAGCGCTTGTAGAGGCGCACACTCAGTGAAAGCATAATAGCAGTTACAGACACGGAGACAACGATGCCGGTAAGCACCAGGCCTGCCGGGACCGGGTTGATGTAGGCGGATACCTCTCTCACCCCGTTCTCGACGATGGGGGCCTTCCGGCCGCGGATATAGCCCATGGAGGCCAGAAGCAGGAACGTTCCCGTATCCATGATATTCATCCCGATCAGCTTCTTGATCAGGTTTCTGTGGAACAGCAGCGTGGAAAAACCTACCGCGAACAGTATGATCGCCGCCGCCTCCTCATAATTGGCAAGAAGATGCTGTATCATAAGCGCCCTCCTATGCTTCCTCTGCGGAACAGACTGTAGAAACCGAACATCGTGCATCCGACCACACAGCCGACCGCGATATCCAGCGGAAGGATCATCCCTCCGGAGAAGATCGCTCCGGGCGTTCCCTTGGGGATGTGATTCTCCAGCCCGTTGGCTCCCATGAAGAATACATAACCCTTCGCAAAGCTGTAGAACGCCAGAGACACAAAGGTAATGATATTGCTGACCTTCAGGGTAAAGAACTGGTCCGCCTTGTCAAAACCGAAGGCAGCCGAGAACAGGATCATGCCCGCTCCCAGGACCGCGCCTCCCGAGAAGCCGCCGCCGGGTGAATTCTGCCCATTCAGCAGGATGTAGATTCCGTACAGCAGGATACAGGGGATGATGACCGCACATACCAGCCGCAGCACCGGGTCTGAAGACAGATCGAAATAAGAGTCTGTCCGGACCGTGTAATAATCCTCGTAGTCCGATCTCTGGTTCTTATTGTCTATCCTCAGGAGGATCATGACACAGACCAGAGCCGTAAAGAGCACGTGGGACTCTCCGAGGGTATCGAAGGCCCTGTAGTCCAGGATCATGCCGGACACGATATTGACAGCACCGGTCTCATCCAGTCCGTCCTCAACATAGCGGCTGACCACCTCTATCGTCTGCGGGTTCTCCGCACCGTATCTGGGCAGAAGGCTGATGGTATACAGAAGCACCAGCGTCAGCGCGATACAGGAAATGAACGCGACCGCCAGATACATTTTGCGGAACGCAGCCCGCTCACGGCCGATGGTCTCCAGCACCTCCGGACGATTGTCATACTCCTCTTCCGCCGCCCGGGTGATCTTCTTCAGCTCACTGTGGGTCATGTCAGGCTTATTGAAGCTGTCCAGGATCTCATCCATCACGTCCTGATCCCCGTACAGCCAGGTCAGGAATCTCTCCTTCATCGTCCTGTCCTCCTCTTCCTGCCGGAAGACGCCCCGGGCTTCTGATCCCCGTGCATCTTCTGCTCTTCCCTGCGGTCTGAAGGATCCACCTCATCCTCTCTGCGGATCTTCTTCAATGTCATGAGAAACAGCGTGCCGCTGATTCCCGCGCCGACTGCCGCCTCCGTGATCCCCAGATCCGGACTCTCCATCAGGATCCAGACCAGTGACATCATGAAGCTGTATGCCATGAATATGATCACTGCCTGGAGCAGGTTCCCTGTCAGGTTGACAGCGATGGCGCACACGATCAGGAGAACAAGGAGAATAATTGTTATGATCTCTCGAAGTTCCATTATCCGTCCCTTCCTTACTTCTTGGCTCTTTCCGCCCCGAACCGCACATAATGAGCGATATTCGGGTTCGTATTGACCTCGATCCTGCTCAGGAAATGCGTGCTGACAGGTGACGTCAGCCACATAAACAGGACCAGCAGAAACAGCTTCAGACTGTCCAGATTCAATCCGGAGGCAATGATCATCGCAGCGACGACACAGCCCAGTCCGAAAGAATCGCCGATACCCGAAGCATGCATGCGGTTCATGACGAAGCCAAGCCTGAACAGGCCTGCAACCTCCAGTATGAACGCGAGAATACCAAAGCCGAGGATCACCGCAACGATCCAGAATCGGATCCATTCACTCATGGGGCACCTCCTCCTGATCCATGTCCTCGATGTCCTCGATCTCCGGATGAAGCCTGCGGATATATACAGATGCCAGGATCAGGACCGTCAGAAAACTGAGCATCGCATAGATGATGGCAATATCCGTCAGATAACTCTCCTTGAGCATCTGCGACAGGATCGCGATCGAGCAGATGACCAGCGTACCGATCATATTGATGCACAGGATTCGGTCTATAATCCTGGGACCGACGATACTCCTCACCAGGATGATCCCGATCAGGACCGCCAGAATCGTCAGCGCACCCGTAAACAGATACTGATAAGCAAGCTCAACCGTCATACGGACCTCCTCTCAACATGCACTTTCTCCAGAAGCTTCACGAATGAAGACGAATCAAGACCCTCTCCCATCGAAGGAACCAGGCAGTGAATCTTGAAATGATTCCCCTTCTGCTCCACCGTATAGGTACCCGGCGTAAGCGTGATGGAATTGGCCAGGAGCGCATTCTGGAACATCGTATGGAAGCCTGAGTCAAATTCCACCAGAACCGGATCCGGGTGCTTCGACGGATTCACGATGATGAAGGCGACCTGAATGGCCGCCTTGATGATCTCAACCACAAGATTGAGGAAATACACCACCGCCCAGGGCAGGTACCTCCATACGAGTCCCTCCATGCGCAGGGAATATCCGAATGCGTACCTGGAGAACAAAAAAACAACGGCAGCGATTACTATCCCCAGAATCACGAGTTCCGTAGTTACGCGGCCGTTAAATACTATCCACAATAAAAAAAAGAATGCTGCCATAGCTCTCACCTTCCAATCTCACCGACAGAGTGTAGCATTTGTTGAGATTTTTTACAATATAAGAAATTCAGTCCCGGCCATAGCGAGCTTTTTCATATTCAGCGTGCAGGGACTTCATCTGCTCAGTATCCGGAAGGCCTGCCAGTCTCTCGATCTGAGCCGGCGTCTCGCTGATCCCGGGAGCCTCCCCGCGGTACTGAAGGATCGTCTTCTTATAGCGCCTCCGTATACCGGACAGGCGGACAGACCATGAGAAGGAAGACGGCCTGAGACTGATATGCTCATCCGAATCGCCCCAGCGATACACCTCTCCGGCCTCTTTTTCAATCCCCCTGAACTTCCTGGCCGCGCTCATCAGCAGCCGCAGCGCAATATAAACCGCAAGTCCGATGCAGAAGACCGAGACTACATTTTCTATAAATATAAGCAGATACTCAAGCCACGCAGGAGGCGGCGCCCCCGCATCCTCTCCCAGCATCCGCATCAGCTCCTCCATCAGATACTGCGTCCCCATGGCACCATAGCTGACAGCGCTCTCATCGGGCATGCCCCCGAAGGAAGGCATATCCAGAAACTGCCTTCCGCCAGCCGTCAGGACAGCACCGGCCGCAAACAGTCCCGCAGGAATCAGAAGGCCGAGAAGCTGCCGGTTCTTAAGCGAATGGATCCTGCCCGCAGGCACCCCCTTCACATGCTTTCTGTTCCCCAGATACTGTTCTCTTCCCCTGAACATCAGATAGGGAATGAACATGAAAAAGTACAGAACCGCAGCCGTCAGAGCCGCGTTCCCAAGGCCGCGGCTGTGGGCGAACATCGACAGGATATATACAGCCAGAATGCATACGAATACAAACCAGGAAGGCCCCGGGAGCAGTTTGCTCTCCTGGGTCCAGGACAGGTCCCCCTCCCGCTTCGACCGGATGCGGCTGTTTTCATTGTAGCGCACAGACATCGCGTCAAATAAAAACAGCAGGAGGACCAGAAGCGCCGGAGGATACACACTCCCCTGCATCGTCAGCCCGGTCAGAGTGCCCAGACCGTACATGCCGACCATGGTACACACAAGCAGAGCCGTGCAGGTCAGAAGAAAGAAAAAGAACCGGGAGATCCTGGCCTGGGCAAGGTGCATCAGCGCGCCGGGCACGGCCAGCAGGAGCGACAGCAGATAGATGACAGCCAGTCTCCTGTCAGCTGCCGCCGCGGCCCCGGCCTCCATCCCGGAGATCGGGATCAGGGCAGACAGAGGCATCAGAAGCGCCAGCGGCACGATTATGTGCAGCCGCCTGAAGCCCTCCGTATAAAGCTCTGATATAGTTTTTACGCTGTCTTTTTCCATAACCGATTATCTATCCGGGAACGCTGTCGATATCCCCGCCGCGATGCATCATGCCGGCGGCACACTGTCAGCACCAGCAAAGCTCCCCGGGGAAGCGGACCTCGGTGTGTCAGCATAGGGCAGAATATACAGATTCTCCTGCTGCTCCCTCCGCCTTCCCTGGGCGGACCTGACCGCCGTCACGAAGAGGCCGCTCTGCTGCCCGGACAGCAGCGCAAGCATACTGTTTCGGAGCGCCGGCGTATCAAAGGCACTGAAAAACACACAGACCCGATCCGTCTGCCTTCCCCTGCTCTCTTCTGATGACTTCTCAATCAGATCTGAAAATGTAATCTTATTTATTTTCTCAAAATCAGAAGCCAGGAACTCTTCCAGCTGTGTCAGTGCATCCGCGCTGCGGCCGATGGTAAAGGACGTATACCCTCTGTCCTTTGCAGCAATGTTCACATAAAACTTCACAGCCTCCTGGCGCGAAGCCAGATTCCGGGCCAGGGACGCGGCAGCGCAGAGCGCCAGTTCCCGAAGATCCTCCGAGAAGGGGATGTTCTCATCCATCGACACATCCAGAAAGATGCTCAGATCAAGCGACGTGACGGAGGCAAAGGTATTGACCATCAGCTCCCCCGTGCGGGCAGTCGCCTTCCAGTTGACCGCCTTCGTCGGATCCTGCGGAGCATACTGCCGGATGGACGAAAATACGAAGGGATCCTCATACAGCCGCCTGGCACTCTCCCGCTCACCCAGCAGCGAATCCAGAACCCTCAGCACAGGCCTCAGGTCCACCTGCCTTGCATAGACATACATCCCGGACAGACTTCCCACATCCGGCTCGTCCAGGATATAGTCCCCTCTGAACAGGAGGGAAGGTGCGTGAATACTCAGCTGATCCGGACAGTAGTATCCGCGCTTAATACCCTCGACCCGGTAGCGCCGAACAATCCGCTCCATCCCTTCGACAGCAAAGAGATCTCTCTTATATACATAGTCACTTTTCTGTATGTTTTCCGCATCGACAAATGCCACGCCCCTGGGCAGCCTGAATCCGATCTCTGTCAGAGGAACCGCCTGTCTCTTGCGGTTCTCGATCTCCTCTGTCAGCTCGCACTGCTCTCCCTGGAAGATATGGGGCCTTGAAAATGAAACCCGCACGGTCAGAGCCCTCGGCCACGTTCTGGCATACCGGTAACCATACAGAAGAAGGAGCAGACCTGCCCCGATCAGAAATACAGCGATCATCTTCTCATCTTCTCCAGTCTTCGGTCGGAACCTCCACACCGGACACCGCCATGCGCACACGCTCCTCCTTCTCTCTCACGGAGGAGATTCCCTCTGCCAGGCAGCGGTGGACCAGGACCGGATACGTGACAGCCCTGATATCCTCCGGGACCACATAGTCCCTTCCCTGCACAAGGGCATAGCCCTGGGATGCGCGGACAAGAGCCAGCGTCCCTCTCGGGCTGACTCCCTGCGGCATGGATCCGGAAGTGCCGGTCCTGGTGCGGTGCACCAGCTGCGCCACATACCTGCGCAGGTCATCATGCACAAACACTTTCCGGCAGTCCTCTCTGACAGTGCGGATCTCCTGCATCTGCGCCACGCGTTCCAGATGCTCCAGCGGCTGATCTTCGATAAACCGCCCGATCATGGCGATCTCCTCTTCCTCCGTCATGCTGCCCATCCCGATCTTCATAAGGAACCGGTCCAGCTGCGCTTCCGGAAGCGGATAGGTCCCCAGAGTCTCCGCCGGATTCTGCGTCGCCATAACGAAAAAGGGCTCTTCCAGCTTCCTGGTCTCACCGTCCACCGTCACCTGGCCCTCCGCCATACACTCGAGCAGAGCCGACTGCGTCCTGGGAGTAGCCCGGTTGATCTCATCCGCCAGCAGGATATTCGCGAAAACCGGACCCGGACGGAACACAAACCTGGACTTCTCCTGGTTGTAATAATTCAGACCCGTCACGTCACTGGGAAGAAGATCCGGCGTAAACTGGATCCTGGAGAAAGCAAGACCGGCAGAAGCAGCAAGGCTCCTGGCCAGCACCGTCTTCCCCGTCCCAGGCACATCCTCGATCAGCACATGGCCGCCCGCCGCCAGAGACGCCAGAAGGAGCCGGACCGTCTCCTCTCTTCCGATCATCACCTTCGATATATTGCACTGTATCCTGGAAAGAACCTCAGAACTGCTTGAAAAACTCATCTCATCCACCCTGATCCGCAGATCCGCCGCTCACTGATCCGCCATCCACTGGTCCGTCGTTCACTGGTTGTCATCCACCGGTCCGACGCCCGACAGAAGATACGCGAAACCTTCCTTCAGATACGGCAGATAGAAGGAAGAACTGTGTTCACCGTTATCGATCTCAAATACATGCGGCACGCCCAGCTTATCCAGATATTTCTCCACTGTCATATGCTCGATGTCAAAGGTATACATATCGTGGTTGCCGCAGATCATATAGATCTTATAGGCCTGAAGCTGCTGCGCATCCATCCGGAGCAGTTTCACCATGCTGCCGGAATAATTCAGAGCGCCATAGATATCCAGGATCCCCGCATACAGCTCCGGATGGTCGATGGCATTGAGCCATGCGCCGCCACCTCCCATGGATTCTCCGGCAATAAACCTGTATTCCCGCTCGGGCACGGTCCTCAGCGAACCGTCCACCTCAGCGATCAGGTCCTCATTCAGCATAGTCGCAAAGGGCCCGGTCCACCAGCTTGCCTTCTGGCTGTGTCCGTCATTGGGGAAGATCACGATGCAGGGCGGGATCTGCCCGGAAGCGATCCCCTCGTCAAGAAGCTCCGGTACCCCTGCAATCTCAAAGGACTTGCCCGTCGAACCGTATCCGTGCAGCATGTAGACTGTCGGATAGCGGCTGGAAGATTCATAATATCCTTCCGGAAGATAGACCCTGTACTCGATCTCCTGCCCTCTGAGCGCTTCTGATGAAAATGAAGTCGCGTAGAATCTCTCCCCGGACTCCTGGGGGTCTGCCTTCTCCTTCACAGCCTCGATCCGGATCGGCCCCGCGTACCAGCCGCCGGCGCCGCTTCCGTTGCACACCCGTACCGCGATCGTATTGGTCCCCTGCACCAGCAGGTCCTCCGGGATCGCATAGATCCGCTCCACATCCCAGGGATTGGAACGGTCATAGGCTCCTCCCTCTTTCTCGATTCCGGTCGAGCCCACACGCACGCCATTGATATAGATCTCATCCGCCTCATCGATCATCCCGGCGTCAATCTGCAGACCTGCGGTATCGAACCCCTCCGGAACCTCAAAGGTGCGCACATACCAGGCATAGCCCGCATAATAAGGGTTGCCCTTCAGACAGGCGGCAAAGTCCGCACTCCACCAGTCAAGCCCCGGCCGGACCACATCCCACGAAGTCCAGTCCGCCTTCTCCAGAGCGTCGATACCATCCGTTCCGGCAGCTATGTTAAAGAACCAGTCCCCCTCAAGATCGATCAGCCGGCCATCACCCGTCAGAACAGAAGGAACCGCGGCAGCCTCCGACTCTGTCTCTGCCGAAAGAGCCTGGCCTTCCGCAGGTTCGGCCTCTGTCTCTGCGGAAGAAAACTGGTCCCAGCCCAGATCCGCCTCCGTCTCTGCCAGAAGGGCCTGGCCCCCGTCAGGTTCTGCCTCCGTCTCTGCGGAAGATGCCTTCTCAGTGACAGCATGAACAAAATGAACCGAGAAGCGGTTCAGGGAACGGGACAGATTATCGATATACGTCCCATAATGCGCATAGGTCCTGGCGGAATACTCGAACACAGAGTAGTCCCAGGCACTCGCACTGTGGCTGGCCAGCAGGCTGTCATTTCGAAACAGAGCCGCAATATCATAAGAGCCGCCCTCCGCAGACGCCTCCATGCTGTCACTGTTCATGTCCAGGTAGGTGTAATACTGCGACACCCACTGAGTCTGGGCCTTATAGGGAGCATCCACCTCATCCTCCAAAAGAGAATAGATACTTCCATAGCGCTCCAGGTACCTGTTATTGTCCGAAGTGAAATCCCCGTCGTGGCTTCCTATCGCAGAGAACAGGACCGGCTCCTTCTGAAGACTGCCCTCTCTGTCAGAATACCCGAGAAGAAATGCAAGATACGCGCCTGTCCCGGTCCCGACAACACCCCTCATGGAGCAGTCCGCACTCACACTGTAGTTCTCCTCCACCAGCGATATAGCCGATTCGATCTGCGACCACGGATCCCCGTCACCGGTGAGCTCCGGAAAAACAGCGACCATATCCATGATCGTTCCGTCCTCCTCCAGCCGGCGCACCTCTTCACCGACCCCGTCCGACAGATACTGCATGACACTGAACCCGTCTTTGGGCATGAAATAAACAGACGGATATACATGCGACGGATCATAGTCCTCCGGAACCGATACATAGATCTTCCGGCCATCCGTCCCCTCCAGCTCCTGATACACCCGGTTTGAATAGACGCTGGCAGCTTCAGAGGGCTCTGCCCATGCGAGAGCCGGAAGCATAGCTGCACCCAGCATCACTGCCGCAAGTGCTGCACATACAGCTTCGTGTTTCATATGCCACAGCCTCCATCTCTACATCACATCACGGATAACGCGCTCTGCATTCTTCCAGAAGATCTTTTCCACCTCATCCTGTGTGTACCCGTTATCCAGAAGAAGATTCGCAAGCTTCGGATAATCCTGCGGTCCCTTCATCCTCGGCCGGCAGCTCCTGCCGATCCCGTCAAAATCAGACCCCAGGGCGATGCAGTCGATCCCGCCCACATCCCTGATATGTCCGATGTGAGCCAGATAATCCTCGACACGACTCTCCGTCGCCTGGTTATACAGAAACAGCGGGTACTGGTTCAGCCCCATCACTCCGCCCTTCTGCGCCAGGGTGCGGATCATCTCATCCGTCATATTGCGCGGATGGCTGCAGATCGCCCTGCAGTTCGAATGGCTGGCGACAAATGGCTTCTTCGATATCTCGGCAACGTCCCTGAACCCTCCATCGGAAAGATGACTCACATCGATCAGGATCCCGAGACGGTTCATCTCCGCGACCGCCTCCCTGCCAAATTCCGTAAGCCCCCTGTCCATTCTCTCCTGGGACACCATCTTTCCTCCGGGCGTATTGGGGTATCCGAAGCAATTCTCGTAATTCCAGGTAAGCGTGATGAGCCGGACTCCCAGACGATGGTACAGCTCCAGCCGCTTCATATCTCCATTGATATCCCGGCCGTCCTCGATCGTCAGGAAGGCCCCGATCTTCCCCTCGGCACCCGCCTTCTCCAGATCCGCTGCATCTTTGCACAGCATGATCTGGTCCGGATGCAGACTGCAAGTATTGTGAAGGATACCCGCCAGCCTCCTGATATGCTTCCAGTCCCCTTCATACAGACCGCCCAGCGTCTTCACCGTCGGGAGCTTCGGAAGGCAGATCGCGAAAAACTGAGCCTTCGCCCCGCCCTTCTTTAACTTTACGACATCCAGCATCTCCAGCGGAAGCTGAAACAGATCATGCTGGAAATGCATATTTGCCTGCGTCAGTGTGTCGCAGTGCATATCTATAAACGGAATCATACCTGCCTCCTCTTATACGGCTCAGGCAAACAGCCCATCCTCTTACTCAGGTTTGAGGGAACCCTTCTCCACATTCCGGTCAATGATCTTCTTCATGTATTCCCAGATCTGCTCCGACCCTTCCGCAGTGTGGGTGTTGCGCTTCTCAACCTGCGACCGGGCGACCCCATTCTGTCTCCAGTCGTTACCTTCGTTGGAATCATTCAGAAGCATCGGCTGTAGATTATCCATCACGTGGGCGAATCTGGCCTCCGGCGTCTTCCCTTCCTCAAATTCCTTCCACAGGTCCTCAAGATAAGTACCCTGATCCTCCGGAAGGATATGGTATAGGCGCTCCGCTGCAGCAAGCTCCCGCTCATGAGCTGTCTTCTGCGCCTCGGGATCATAGGCATAGGAATCCCCTGCGTCAATCTCCACCACATCGTGCAGAAGCACCATCAGCATCGTCCTGGCTACGTCAAACTTCTCATTGGCATACTCACTCAGAAGCCACGTCATGGCAGCCAGATGCCAGGCATGCTCCGCGTCATTTTCCCTTCTGCCATTGTCACTCAGATGAGTCCTCCGAAGAATGTTCTTCTCTTTATCCAGCTCCAGAATGAACCTGACCTGGCGCTCGAACCGCTCCATATCCATACTCATTTCCTCCTCAGAAAACCCTCTTCCTCCACTGGAATCGTTCCATATCGACAAGCCCCTGCTCATTGAATTCCACACCTTCCGCCTCAAGGAGCGCAACCTGCCGGTTCTCCCCTCCGAATGCAAATGCCTTTGAAGGACGTCCTTCCCGGTTGACGACCCTGAAGCAGGGAATATGGTCCGGATCCGGATTCGCATGCAGCGCGTATCCAACAACCCTCGCCCATCTGGGATTGCCCGCAAGTGCGGCAATCTGCCCATAAGTCGCGACCCTGCCATAGGGAATCTGCTTCACGACTTCATAGATCCTGTCAAATGAACTGCCCTGTTCCATACCTATCTCCCGCCGGCTTTCAGCTGCCGGCATCTGTCTGTCTGCTTTCATCTCCCGGCATATATCTGTCCGCTTTCATCTCCCGGCTATCAGCTGCCGGGTCAGCAGACAATATTCCTCAGCGAACCGATTCCCTCGATCCTGCACTCCACCACGTCCCCTTCATTCAGGAAGGTCGGAGGCGTCAGGCCCATGCCTACGCCCGCCGGAGTGCCGGTGGCAATAATCGTTCCTGCCTGCAGAGTCATCCCCTCCGACAGCATCGAGATGATCTCAGGAATGTCCGCGATAAGGTTCCGGGTATTGGAATCCTGGCGCGTCTCACCATTTACCAGACAGCTGATCCCCAGCGCCGGCGGAAATGCAATCGCATCCGCACTTACAATGCACGGGCCCATCGGCGTAAAGCCATCCAGACTCTTGCCGAAATACCACTGCTTATGCCGGGTCTGCAGATTCCTCGCGCTGACATCATTGACAATGGTATATCCGAAGATGTAGTCCTGTACATCCTCCCTCTTCACATTCCGCGCGTCCCTGCCGATGATCACGCCCAGCTCGCACTCATAGTCCAGAGAATCCACAAGTCCCCTGTAAGAAGGAATACCTGCCTCCGGTCCCTGAGAATAATTCACCCTCTTGGAGAAGAAGATCGGATACGGACGCTCTCCGCCAAAAGCCTCACTGGAGAACCGGTCCGCCTCCACCGCATGCGCCGCATAGTTGATGCCCAGGCAGATCACATCCTGCTTCGGCCTCGGGATCGGAGAGAGGATCTTCACATCCTCTCCGGTCCTTGGAGCATCCCCGGGGATCTCGCAGATCCCGCCCTGCGCGATCAGATCATTCATATCCGCAAAACGGGAGAGAATAAACAGTTCCCTGCCATCTGCGCTCGCAGCAACTCTCTCCTTACCATTCACTTCGATCGTATAATATCTCATGCCCGTTCCCTTTCCTTCTGAATCAGCGCATCCAGACTGCGGTCAAGATCATCATAGGTCTTCGCAAAATCCCCTGTGTACCAGGGATCCGCAACCTCACGCTCCAGGCCGATATAAGTAAGCATCTTCCTGAACTTGCCATCCGGATCCTCACCAAGGATCCGGGCCATATTTCTCATATTCCAGTCATCCATCCCGATCAGCAGATCGTACCTGTCATAATCCTCCCGGACGATCTGTCTGGCCCTGTGATGCCCGAAGGGAATCCCCTTCTGGGTCAGCATCCTCTTCGCAGGAGGATACATCTCATTCCCAATCTCCTCCCGCGAAGTCGCCGCTGAATCCGCATAAAACTGATCCTCCAGACCAAGCCTGAGGACCTTCTCCTTAAACATATATTCCGCCATGACAGAACGGCAGATATTGCCGTGGCAAATGAATAAAATTTTTATCATGCAATTTTTTGCCAGCTTATGCCGCGTTTTGCCTTATTTTATGCGGGTTTCCGCGTTTTTCGATTTCATTGAAATCCGGCATAAACTGGCATCTCCTTGCATATCCTGGACTTCAATGTTGATAAAATGTTGATAAAACGGACCGAAAAACAGGCCGAAAACCGCGTTTTATCAACATTGGATTTTTGCGGTTTCACCGGTTTTCCATCCCTTTTCATTCCCCTGAGGACTTTCTGCGCTGGCGCTGCTTTCTGCGCTCGATCTTCTCGCTCATTTTGACTTCTCTCTGCATGCGTTCCAGCTCCTGCTCCGCATCGATCAGACCCAGATGCGTGTAGGTGTTCAGGGTGACGCTGATATCCGTATGGCCCATCAGATACTTGAGGGTATTCGGATTCATTCCCTTCTTGGCCTTCTCGCTGTATGCCGGCAGACATGGGGCGTGACCTTGGGCATCTGCACCCGGTAGATCTTGTTGTACTTCTCAGTGATGTGCTGAAAATACTTTTCCCAGTGCATCGCCACCATGGGCATCCCGTTCTTATCCATGTAAAGGAAGCCAATCCTTCCATCCACCATTGGCTCAACTTTCGGCTTTTTCCTCTCTGCAAGGATTCTGCTGAAACACTCGTACACATCATCCTCCATGGGAAGGATCCGCGTACCTGCATCCGTCTTCGCCGAATCAACTATGATATATTGCATGTCCGAAGTGCGCTGAAGCTGATGATCGATATTGATGGTACGTCTGTCCAGATCAATATCCTGAATGGTGAGTCCACAGAATTCCGAAATTCTCATTCCGGTATGAAATAGGATGTAGATGCCGTCGTAATACCTGGAGAAATGGCCGTCGTAATACCTGGAGAAATGCCTGTCTTCCCGAACGAACCTGAGATACTCTCTCATCTGGGCCGCCGTGATGGCTTCCCGCCTGACGCTGTCATTTACGATCACATCACAGAGCATAAAATCGAAAGGATTCTTGACCAGCAGGTCATCCTCCACCGCCATCGCAAATGCCGGTCTTAAGACGCCGCGGATCGTCTGAATGGATGAATAGCCTCTGTGCTCCTCCTGCTGGAGTTTCACAAGCCAGGCCTTCGCATCCATGGTCCTTACCTTATCGATCCGTTTGGTTCCGAAGGGATCCTGGTACAGGATTTTCAGGACTGTCTTGTATCCGGCCCTTGTCGTATGCTTTACGTTCTGCTTCAGATCGACATATCTCCGCGTCAGTTCATAGACCGTGTAATCATCGCCC
>CACXAT010000013.1 GCA_902765725.1 uncultured Lachnospiraceae bacterium
CCACAGGCTGAAAAGAGCAGATCCGTTCGCACGAATAGAGCGCAGAAGAACAGAAATAGAAAGCCCCAAACCCGAGAATTTCACTCTCGACTTGGGGCTCATTTCATCCAACAGTTCTGTAATAATCAAAACTTGAACGTCCGTCAATTCCGGGTCACCCGTGATGTTATGGAATTTGGTTCCGGTTATATACAGGCGAATGGCTTCCACACGCTCGCCGTCGATTAGCATTTCGAATTACTATACGAAGGAATATTATGAAACAGAATTACAATGAACTTCCGAACGGATATCTGGAATCTATCAACCGGGGGATCCTGGCGGTTCGTTCTTTTCAGGGCGGTATTTCTACACGCAGGGCGACTACGGTTTATTCCAGAGTGCAGATCCGAAGAACCGGAAAACCTATGACAACGAAGAATGGGTCATGAAGACGATGGAGGCCCAGGGCTTCGTCAGAGATTCCGAGAATGTCTTCCAGCCTCCGAAGGATGGGACGCTTTTGATGCGGATCCCGACGGAGCTGATCCCCAAATGTCCGGATGATGGTTCGGATGTGACGATGAATCTTCGCTGTGATGATCGGAAACAGAATTCAAACAGGATATTAGTTTTGGTGAGCAAGTGCAAAGAGAGCGCTCAGTTCTTTTCCGCTCTCCTGCATGCCGCGTTTTATCCATTCGAGCATCCACCCATATATGCCATAGGCCCAGAAAGATTTCATGTACGCCTCAAGATTCTGCATTTCAGGAGTGATCTGAATCGTGCCGATGATCGTGTCCATCATGATGGAGGACATACCGGCATTGTAGAGAGTGGTGTAGAAGTCCCTGTGATCCCGGTAGAAATCAAACAATGACGGGAACAAGGTTTCCGGTGCCGATTCGGGATTTGATTCATACAGCATTCCCCATTCCTTGATAAGCCGATCTGACTCCTCCTTCAGAATATCCTCTTTGTTCTGATAATTCCGATAGAAGGAAACTCGGCCGATCTCCGCCTTATTTGTAAGCTCGCTGACGGAGATATCCGAAAGGGGTTTCTCTTTCAAAAGATCAAGAAGTGCAGCGGTGATCTGCTTTTTCACATAGGTGTTTTTCTGCTCGTTGTTCATAGTCATGACGATGAAACAAACCTCCCTCCGTTGTATCATTTTGCTGAAACACTTGTATCATCGATAAGATTATGATACAAGTGTTTCAACAACTTGTCAAGGAGGCCATCATGAGAAAGGTCATGAAAATCATTATAGTGATCATCTTAATCATTGCAGCTGCAGTTGCTGCACTTGTAATCAAAGGCCTGATAGAGGCAAAGAAGACTTCCGTCAAAGAGGATTATTATACCGAGTTTTCTTCTTCCGCACCTCTTGAGCAGAAGTATTCACAGCTCGGTGGGTATGATGTTTCCTCTTTCGATAATCCATCAGACAATGCGACGATCAAAATGGTGCGCTTCTGGTATCCTTCAGAACTGGAAAACAGCGATAAACAGTATCCCGTGATCGTAGTAGTGAATGCCAGCGGGACACCTGCCTTCAAATATGAACCGTGGTTTAAGCGGCTTGCGTCCTGGGGATTTATCGTTGTCGGAAACGAAGACCCGCAGGCCGGAACCGGTGAAACAGCTTCCATTATGCTTGACTATCTTTTGAATCTGCCGAAGGATCATAGACTGAATGGCAGATTGGACATAGAGAACATCGGAATCGTGGTATTCTCACAGGGCGGAGCCGGAGCATTGGCAGCGGTGACCATGTACGATAATGGTACAGCGTATAAAACGATATTCACCGGGAGCGCAGCATACCCGTTCCTTGCAAGAAATATGGGATGGAAATACGATGTTTCCAAGATCTCGATCCCTTACTTTATGGCAGCAGGGACCGGCACAACCGATGATAAGGGAGTTGCTGATATCACCAAGGAATATGCCGGAGTTGCTCCGCTTGCTTCCCTGGTCGAGAATTATGAAACGATCAGCGATGATGTACTTAAGGTACGTGCCAGGGCGACCGGCGCAGAGCACGAAGACATGCTTGCCCGCAGTGACGGCTACATGACGGCATGGATGCTGTGGCAGCTCTGCGGAGACGAAGAGGCCGCTGAAGTCTTCACTGGAGTAGATGCAGAGATCCTTCATAACAACAATTGGCAGGATGTGGAGAAGAACAAATGAGTAGAAAAGCAGGGAAAAAGAAACATACTTTATTGATCGTCCTTGCGATCCTATTGGCCGTTCTGGCGACAGGCGTTTTGATCCTTATGACACACACGCAGATCATCGTAGGTACGATCCAAAAGCTGTCGGCCAGTACGGTGAACACCCAAAACTCCTATGAGCCCCTTGGCAAGCCGATGGAAGGCGTGAAGGATAATGGTCAGTACATCATTACCGAGGTCAAGTATTCTGAAAACTATCCGAACAGTTTTCTGGACATTACTTACCCGGATGAAAACAGGGAAACGCCACGGCCCACTCTTATCTACTTTCATGGCGGCGGGTTCTTCGGCGGCAGCAAGAGTGTAGGCGATCCCCTTGCCGAAAGTGATGCGACTGCCTTACTGGACGACATCTGCGCCGAAGGATTCAACCTCGTTAATATTGATTACGTGCTGGTTCCGGAATACCATTTCCCCGCTCCGCTGATTCAGGCGAACGAAGCATTTCAGTTTTTGATCGATCACGCTGCTGAGTATCATCTGAATATGGACCGGGTGGTGATCATGGGTTCGTCCGCAGGTGCAATCATGACAAGTCAGCTCGGAAGCATTATTACTAATCCGGATTATGCAAAGACCCTGGGTATTTCACCTGTGCTGAAGCCGGAACAGGTCAAGGCAGTTGTACTCGACGATGCGCCTCTCGTCTATGATAAGTTTTCTTTGAGAACCAAAGTACTTGTTGGCAACTATGTAAAAGGCTCTATCTTCCTGGGTCGCGAGGAAAAGCAAAAATACAACAACATCCTGTGGGTCGATTCAAACTATCCTGATGCGTTCCTGCTGGGTAGTGAGTATTACGTAGATATGCGGGAAATGGACGCTGCACTAACCAGCGCAAACGCAAAACACGCTTTAGTCGATCCTTTGGCTGAACGGAATCTTCAAATGCAGCACTGCTTTGTTGCTTCGGAACGTGAAAACGATGTGGCAAAAGACGCCTTTGACAGGATGATAAGTTTTCTGAAACAACGGGTGCAATAAAAGGATCGGGCCGCTGAGTTTATCGGTGGCTCGATCCTTTTTGTATCTTGCTCCCAGTCTCACTCTCTATTACGAAAAAGTATGTGAATGTATCTGCAGATGAATCGGTAAGAGAAAAAACGCTTTCTGAGATAACAAGATTGTTTGCTCTTCTTGCTTTGGCAGGAGATTTAGGTGGAGCTGTAGGGCCTGCGATCATTGGTAATGTATCTCAGAAAGCAGCAAACAATCTGCAGGCAGGGGTTTTAGCAGGAATAGGTTTTCCAATCCTAGAAATGCCACAAACACAGCACTTAGGACATTGAAAAAGTTCTCCAAGAGATAATCAAAAAGCTCCCCCTTCTGGGGAGCTTTTTGATGTCCCATAATCCCGGATCCGGAGGCTGAAGCAGACCGTATATGCTTTGATTGGCTATGGCGAAAGTTTCGTAACTATGGTACGCTGTGCGTTAAGAGGTCATATGATCTGACTGGAAGGAGGGAGCCATGAAGAAGAGACTTGCCATGCCGCTGCTGGTGCTGGCGATGCTGTTTATGATGCTGCCGGTGATGGCGTATGCGGACAGTGTTGAGGAAGTCCCGGCTGTGGAAGTTATGTACAATGTTGACAATTTCGGCCTGTTCACCAGCTCGCTGGAAGGGACTGTCAGCAATAACATCAAGCAGAGGACGATCGTTCCGACAAGAGGTGTCAGACTCAATACAACAAATACAGGACTGGAGTACAGACTCGGGATAACCACTTATTCGGGGGTTGGCGATGGAATGCACGCAGTGGATGAGACCCGCAATTATTATATGTGCATCCATCTTCAGCTTGAGGGCGGTTATGGCTGGCCTGAGGAACTCCGCCGAATCGCAGCGACAAAGACGTATATTCCGTTCGCTGAACTGAGCTCATTCCAGGTCTATCTCAACGGCGGATTGTGGACCGGGGATGGATATGTTAGACTTTATCCGGACAATGAATTGGATATCTCCGTTCCTATTGTGAACGATATCGTATCGATCAGCCTTTCGGCGGATATTCTGAACTATAACGGAAAAACGCAGGTGCCGAAGGTGACTTCTGCCAAACTGCGCAATGGAGATCAGGTGAACAGCAGGATGTATTCCATATCTTGTCTGGACGGGGATGGGAAGACGGTGACACCGGTCAATCCGGGGACATACTATCTGCTTCTCAAGGGGACCGGCATCTATGGAACCGGCAGAAGGGCATTTACCATTAAGGAGAATCCCTACAGCATCTCGAAACCGCCGATCATCAAAAAGCCGGCGCCGTTCAGGGACCGGATCAATATAAAGTGGAAGCACTTTAACCGCAAACTGAAGAAGGACAAGAATCTTTGGAAGAAGATTAAAAAGGTCCAGGTTCAGTGCGCGTACGACAAGGATTTCAGGAAACTTGTCAAGAGCGTCAAGGTCAGTAAGAACAGAACAAGTGCGGTCATCAAGGGTTTGAAGAAAAATAAAAAATACTATGTCCGTGTCCGGTACTATAATGGAAAGGGATATTCGGCATGGAGTAAGGTAAAAACGGTGAAAACCAGAAAGTAGCATGAAGGAGGAAAAGATGAAGAAGAGAGGAATACTGAATGCGGCGCTGTCTTACCATATTGCGGCGCTTGGACACAAGGATCTGTTTCTGATAGGAGATGCCGGAATGCCGATCCCCAGGGGGATCCCGATCGTAGACCTGGTGGTGACGGGCGGAGTGCCCACCTTCCGTCAGGTGACGGATGCAATCCTGGAGGATACCTGCGTGGAAGGGTATACGATCGCAGAGGAGATCGTTGAAAACAATCCGGAACTTCTTGGATATATAAGAGAGAAGCTGGAGGGCTGTGAAGAGGAGATGATCTCTCACGATGACCTGAAGAAGATGTGTGCGAATGTGAAGTTCGCAGTCAGGACGGGAGAGTTCACTCCCTATCCGAACATCATCTGCAGAGCAGGTGTGGCATTCTGAGCAAAAGAAGTGAAGAAGACCTGAACAAGCGGCTGCCGCCTGGTAAAAACCGGTGCGGCAGCTTTTTGTATTAACGCTGATATAAATCTCCATATATATGTTTATATATAAAAAGCGGGATAACGGCATCAGCGATACCCAAATACAGGGGACGATATTGTCATATTGCCCAAAAACAGGGATAAACAATTGTTAGAACTGACGAAATGCCTTTTAAAGGCCTGGAAATACAAAAAACACTATTGAAAAGATTATATAAACGTTTATAATGCAAGTAACGGCGAAAGCGAGCCGGGTAATCACATCCGACCGCAATTCGCAAAGCACACATCTATCCAAGGAGGATAAAGGTTATGAAGAAAGTATTCGCTGGTGTACTTGCAGGTGTCCTGGCTTGCTCCGCATTCTCAGGAATGGTTATGGCTGACGAGCTCCTTCCGGGCGGCGGCTCCAATGTCATCTATGTTATCACTCCCTCCACATCCAATCCGTACTTCAAGACGGTTCAGGATCAGGCTACTGCCAAGGGTGAGGAACTCGGATACGAAGTAAAGTGCGTGTCCCATGACGATGACGCAGCGAAGCAGCTGGAGCTGTTCGAAGCAGCGGCCAATGACCACGCGGCAGCAATCATCTGCGATAACGCAGGCGCAGACGCTTCCATCGAGGCTGTTCAGGCAGCATACGACGCAGGTATCCCGACATTCCTTGTAGACCGTGAGATCAACCAGGAAGGTCTTGCAGTAGCTCAGCTGGTAGCTGACAATGCGCAGGGCGCTCAGGAGATCGCAGAAGCATGGGTTGAGGCAATGGGCTTTGAAGGAAAGTATGCTGAGCTCCTTGGCCTTGAGTCCGACACGAACTGCCAGGTCCGTTCCGAGAACTTCCACTCCATCATTGATGAGTATCCGGATTTCGAGATGGTCGCACAGCAGTCCGCAAACTGGGATCAGACCGAAGCTTATGAGAAGACTGAGTCCATCCTTCAGTCCAATCCGGAGATCACCGGAATCATCTGCGGCAATGACACCATGGCTTGCGGCGCAGTCCAGGCGTGCATCGATGCCGGCAGAGATGACATCAAGATCATCGGCGTTGACGGTTCTGACGAAGCAGCAGCTTACATCAAGTCCGGCAACATGGTTGGTACCGCTCTTCAGCAGATCGCTCTGATCACCACTACTGCAGTTGAGGAAGCAGATGCATATCTGAAGGGAACCGCTCCGGAAGAAGAAAAGCAGCTGATCCCCTGCGTAGCGATCACCGCTGAAAACGTTGACAACCTGTCCGCATTTGTATACACCGAGGGCGGAGCAGAGACCGAAGCTGAGTAATAGACAGACATCACGAATTGAATAAATGAGCCTGAGGGGCTGCCGCAGCTGCAAGATTCTGTTGTGGCAGCCCCTTCTGCGCAAAAGGGAGAGTCTCCGCCTCCGGATCACAGGATCCGGGACGGCTGTGAACAGCCGTATGGACTTCGGAGATACCCCGGAGCGTATACGAATGTTCACAGGACAGATTCCTCAGTTGATGAAGGAGAGATGGAACGATGAAGAAAAAGATCGCGCTGCTTCTTGCGGCAGTCATGCTTGCGACCGGAGTGACCGGCTGCGGTATTGTCACGGTAGTAAAGATCGGCCAGGAAGGGACCCTGACCGGTGAGACAGAATTTGATTCTTCCCAGCAGTCAGGCCAGGACTGGGAACAGGTCGTTGCCGAGATTACTGAGAACGCGAAGGACCTCAAGGAGGTTGAGGGCGATATCGGATCAGACGCTGTAGCCGTATCCGGAACTGCAGTGATCAAGGAATGGAATCATGAGCAGGCAGTGAAGACTTATATCGTTCTCGATGGATATGAGAATGAAGTTGTGATCCAGACCGGATCCGTTTATACGGGCACGGCAGTCCGTGATCTGCAGACACTGAAGAAGTTCTCGGACTTCAAGAATCAGACAGAGTGGTCAGAGTACGCGAAATCCCTGAATAAGGAATCTGATTCTCAGATCGTCCAGCCTCTGGGTCTGAGTGACGATGTGAACGGCAAGGAGATCACATTTGTCGGCGGCGCTGTGAAGAAGGCAGGAAAGATTACGATAACAGTGGTATCAGCCCAGATCAACTAAGGAGGATGCAGTATGTTTGATGATCCGAATGTGGTCCTGCACTGTGAGAAGATCGATAAGATCTATCCCGGTACCAAGGCACTCGATCAGGTATCCTTCGATCTTCTGAAGGGTAAGGTCAATGTTCTGATCGGTGAAAATGGCGCAGGAAAGTCCACACTGATGAAAATGATTGCCGGTATCGAACAGCCCAGCGCCGGCAAGATGTATATGGATGGCGAAGAGGTTCATTTTAAGGACACCAACGCAGCCAGGGCAAAGGGAATCGGGATCATTCACCAGGAACTGAGCCTGTTTCCGAATATGACAGTCTATCAGAATATCTTCATCGGCCATGAGCACAAAAAAGGCTTTTTCCTCGATGACGGACAGCACCGCAGAGGCGCTGAGACGATCCTGAAGAGACTGGAGCATGAGATCCCTCCCAATACCATGGTCGGTGATCTCAGAGTTGGTCAGCAGCAGATGGTTGAGATTGCAAGAAACCTGATCCAGGATGATCTGAGAGTCCTGATCATGGACGAACCGACCTCCTCTTTGTCTGCGGCAGAGGTTAAGGTCCTCTTCAAGATCATGAGAGAGCTTATGGCTCAGGGGATCTCGATCGTTTATATCTCACACAGACTGGAAGAGATCATGGAGATCGGTGACCATGTCACGATCCTCAGAGACGGAAAGTATGTAGCAGATGCTGACGTCAAGGATATCGAACTGAGCTGGATCGTTGAGAACATGGTCGGAAAGAATACCCAGTATCATCGTTTTGAGCGCAGCATCGACCTGAACAAGGCGGAGCATATCCTCGAGATCAAAGATCTGTGCCTTCCGAAGCAGGGCGGCGGCTATCTGGTTGACCATGTCAATATGTATCTGAAGAAGGGAGAAGTCCTCGGAGTATACGGACTTCTGGGAGCCGGCAGATCTGAACTGTTTGAATGCCTGATGGGAATGCATCCTGAACATACCGGTGAGGTGATGTACAAGGGAAAGAAGATGAACATCAGGAATATCGCAGGACAGATCGACAAGGGATTCTTCCTGGTTCCTGAGGACCGTCAGTCAAGCGGCCTGATCCAGACCCTGGATATCTGCAAGAATGCGTCCATCGCATCTATGAGATCCTATACGAACGGACCGTTCCTGAACAGCGGAGCGGAGGAGAAGGCAGTTGACGGGGAGATTGATGAGATCCACATCAAGGTCGCGGATAAGAAGCTTCCGATCCTGTCATTGTCAGGCGGAAACCAGCAGAAGGTAGTTATTGCCAAGGGTCTTCTGACAAAACCGGAGGTACTGCTGCTGGACGAACCGTCAAGAGGTATTGATATCGGTGCCAAGACAGAAGTCTTTGAGATCGTTCATCAGCTGGCGGAACAGGGATTGTCTCTGATCGTTGTCTCTTCCGAACTGAAAGAGATCATGGCAATCGCGGACCGCATCTATGTCCTTTCCAACGGCAAAGTCACCGGAGAGCTGGAAGGGGATTCAATCAATGAAGATACTCTGGTACGTGCTTCCTACGCCGGACTTGGAACCGGAAAGCATAGCGCCTGACTGAAGGAGGAGAATGAGCAGTTATGAGTGAGAAAAAGTCAAATAATAATCTTATGATGACGATCCTGAAGGGAAGAACATTTATCGTTCTGATCATCCTGGTCATCTTCTTCCGGATCATGAAGAGCAACTTCCTGGATCCGACGACTCTCGCAATGATCGCCAAGCACGTTGCTCTGTATGGAATCCTTGCACTTGGCATGACATTTGTCATTATCACAGGTGGTATCGATCTGTCAGTCGGATCAGTGGTCGGCCTGGTCGGCATGCTTGCCGGCGGTCTGATCCAGGAAGGCCTGACACTTAAGATGTTTGGTGTCACCCTGTATTTCTCCGTTCCGATGATCATCATCTTTATGCTTCTGTTCGGTCTGTTCACCGGATGGATCAACGGCCTGATCATCACGAAGCTGAAGGTTGCACCGTTCATCGCGACTCTGGGTACGATGTACATGTGCCGCGGCTTCGCAAACCTCCGCTCAGGCGGAGCGACCTTCTCAAGCATCGCAGGAAAAGAAGGACTTGGCAATGTCGGACTCAAGACCCTTGGCTCCAACTGGTTCGGAATCCCGGCAGGTGTCTACATCTTCGCAGTACTCGCGATCATTGCTGTGGTTCTTCTCAAGAAGGTCCCCTTCGGCTGGTATGTCACCGCTGTCGGCGGCAACGAGAAGTCCGCAAGACTGTCCGGTATCAAGGCAGACCGCATCAAGATCTATGTATATATGATCTCCGGCTTCTGCGCAGCATGGGTAGGCCTGATCAATACAGCGCAGCTGTCCGCGGCACATCCCGCATCCGGTGACGGCTGGGAAATGAACGCGATCGCAGCTACCGTCCTCGGCGGAACCTCCATGGCGGGCGGATCCGGAACGATCGTAGGAACCATCGTTGGTGCCTTTGTTATCGGCGTGATCAATGACGGTATGACCATGTGCGGCGTTTCCGAATTCTGGCAGAAGGTCATCCGTGGCGCAGTTATCATTCTGGCAGTTGTCATTGACCAGACGCAGAGAAATCTGCAGGCAAAGATGGCGCTTCAGGCAAGAAATGAAAATAAGTGAGCGTCTTTCCGCGAAGACTCATGTGCTGACATGAAAGCGGGCGTCATTGAAAAAGGAGGAAAATATGGCGAATATCAAACTTGGGTATGCACCTACCAGACGCAGCATCTTCAGTGCGCCGGATGCGATTAAGTACCGCGGACTGATCGCAAACAAGCTCAAAGAGCTCGGGATCGAATTCGTGGACATCACGGATATCAATGAAGAAGGCCTTCTCTATGATGATAAAGACCGCGTGAAGATCGAAGAGAAGTTCCGCAGAGAGAAGATCGACGGACTGTTCTTCCCTCACTGCAACTTCGGCTGCGAATTCGAGTGCGGAAGACTTGCAAGGGCACTGAATGTACCGGTGCTTCTCTGGGGACCGATCGATGAGAGACCGGCTCCGGACGGATCCAGACTCCGCGACACCCAGTGCGGACTGTTCGCGACCGGCAAGGTCCTGCGCAGATTCCGCGTACCGTTTACCTACATGACGAACTGCCGTGTCGATGATTACTACTTCGAGAGAGGTCTGAGAGATTTCCTGGCGGTATGCAACGTCGTTAAGACCTTCCGCAATATCCGGATCCTCCAGATCGGTCCCAGACCCTATGAGTTCTGGTCCACCATGTGCAATGAGGGTGAGCTGCTCGAGAAGTTCAATATCCAGCTGACACCGGTCCCGCTGAGCGAACTGTTCGAAGAGATGAAGATCTCTCTGAAGGACCGCAGGGATAAGGTGGATGAGACTCTGGAATATATGAGAACTCACATGGACATCAACAAGAACATGTCCGAGGAGCAGGTAGAGTCTGTCGCAGCCATGAAGGTCGCGATGGAGTTCATGAAGGACAAGTACGGCTGCAATGCCGGCGCGATCCAGTGCTGGAACCAGATGCAGCATGATATCAAGATCATGCCCTGCGCGGCCAACGCCATGATGAACGAGATGGGATTCCCGGTGGTCTGCGAGACCGACATCCACGGCGCGATCACTGAGATGATCACCATGGCGGCTGCCAATGACAACACCAGGGGCTTCTTTGCAGACTGGACGATCCGCCATCCGGACAACCCCAACGGAGAGCTGCTGCAGCACTGCGGTCCGTGGCCGGAGAGCGTATGCAAGGATAAGCCGCAGCTGACCTGGCCGCTGGCCTTCGATTATCCGGGAGCGATCACCTCCGAGGCGAAGCATGGAGAGGGCAAGCTTACCCTGACCAGGTTCGACGGAGACGGCGGTGAGTATTCGCTGTTGCTCGGCAACGCGAAGGGCGTCGATGGCCCGAAGGGCATGGGCACCTATCTGTGGGTCGAAGTGGAGAACATCAAGAGACTTGAGGCAAAAGTCGTTGAAGGACCGTATATCCACCACTGCGTGGGCATCCACAAGGATGTTGTTCCGGTACTGTACGAAGCCTGCAAGTACATGGGAATCAAGGCTGACCTGTACGATCCGATCGAGGAACAGGTGAAGGCATACTGGAGAGGCGAGGATCTGGAATTCTGAACCCGGCTCCCGGACAGTTGCGGGAGCAGATTGGAGAGATATATGGACAACTTAACTGTGAAATCATTTGAGCTCAGGAAAAATGTCATCGATATGATTGTTGCCGGAAAGGGCGGTCATATCGGTGGCGACATGTCAGTGATCGACACCCTGATCGCGCTGTACTACAACATCATGAACGTGGGACCTGACATGCAGGATGATCCTAACCGCGATATGTTCATCATGAGTAAGGGACATTCTGTGGAGGCGCTGTACGCAGTGCTGGCGGACAGAGGATATTTCCCCATTGAGCAGGTCATTAAGGAGTTCTCGCAGTTCGGATCAGAGTTTATCGGACATCCGAACAACCAGCTTCCCGGCATCGAGATGAATTCCGGATCCCTGGGACATGGTCTTCCGGTCGCGGTCGGAATGGCGCTGGCAGGAAAGATGGATCAGTCCCCCAGAAGAGTCTATGTCGTGATGGGCGACGGCGAGCTGGCAGAGGGTTCTGTCTGGGAAGGTGCCATGAGCGCATCCCAGTATAATCTGGACAACCTGTGCGCGGTCGTTGACAGAAACCGTCTGCAGATCTCCGGAACAACCGAGTATGTCATGCACCAGGATCCGCTGGAAGCAAGATTTGCTGCCTTCGGCTGGAATGTGATCGACGTGAACGGCAATGACATCGATGCGCTGACCGCTGCATTCAAAACCGCGCAGAGCGTCAAGGGCAAGCCCACCGTCGTGATCGCGAATACGATCAAAGGCTATGGATCTCCTGTTATGGAGAATAAGGCGCCCTGGCATCATCATGTGCCGAATGAAGAAGAGTATCAGCAGATCATGAAGGATCTCGATGCGCATATCGAAGAAGCGAAGAACAGGTAAGGAGGCAGAGCTATGAATAAGATTCCGAACAGAAAAGTCATCTGCGATGTACTTAGCGAGAAAGCTGCAGCAGGAGACCGTGATATCGTTGCGCTCTGCTCCGATTCCAGAGGATCCGCTTCCATGACCCCGTTCTTTGAGCAGTTCCCGGACCAGAGTGTGGAAGCGGGCATTGCCGAGCAGGATCTGGTCGGTATGGCTGCGGGCTTGGCAAAATGCGGCAAGAAGGCATATGCATTTTCACCGGCATCCTTTATCTCCACAAGAAGCTACGAGCAGTGCAAGGTTGACTGCGCATATTCAGACACCAATGTAAAGCTGATCGGCATCTCCGGCGGTGTCTCCTACGGAGCGCTCGGAATGAGCCATCACAGTGCCCAGGATATCGCTTCCATGAGCGCGATCCCGAACATGAGAGTCTATCTTCCCAGTGACAGGCATCAGACCAGGAAGCTCTTTGAGGCGCTGCTGCAGGATGAGAAGTGTGCATATATCCGTACCGGAAGAAATCCGGTCGAGGATATCTACACGGAAGAGGACTGCCCGTTTGAGATGAATAAGGCAACCGTTGCCCGCGAGGGAAGCGAAGTGCTGATCGTCGCTGCAGGCGAGATGGTATATCCGGCAGTTCAGGCAGCCGATGCGCTGAAGGAAAAAGGGATCAGCGCGACGGTCCTGGATATGTACTGCATTAAACCGCTTGATGCTGACGCGATCGTGAAGTACGCATCCGCCGCGAAGCTTGTTGTGACAGTGGAAGAGCACAGCCCCTTCGGCGGACTGGGTTCCATGGTTGCACAGGTGGTGTCCGCGAAGTGCCCGGTTAAAGTTATCGAGAAGGCACTCCCGGATTCTCCGGTCATTACCGGAACCAGCCCTGAGGTGTTTAAGTACTACGGACTTGACTGCGAAGGCATCGTGAAGACCGTTGAAGAGAATCTGTAAGAGAATTCTGTCTGCCGGAGCCAGCGCTCCGGCAGGCCTACTATAGAGAGGAACAGGAGAGAATGCTATGTCCGATTATGTGGTGAGTGTAGATCAGAGCACGCAGGGAACGAAGGCACTTCTGTTTGATGACGGAGGGAAGCTGATCTGCAGGAGCGATCTTCCGCACAGGCAGATCATCAATGATCAGGGATGGGTCTCTCATGATCCGGAAGAGATCATGAACAATACGATCCAGGTCGTGAAGGATCTGGTGGCGAAAGCCGGCATAGATAAAAATGAGCTGCGTGTGCTGGGCATCAGCAATCAGAGAGAGACATCGGTCGCCTGGGATAAGGATACCGGCAAGCCGGTCTGCGACGCGATCGTATGGCAGTGCTCCAGGGCGAAGGATCTGTGCGAAGAGAGATTCCTGCCTTATGCGGAAACGGTAAAGAGCAGGAGCGGAATCAACCTGAGCCCGTATTTTCCTGCATCCAAGTGGGCCTGGATGTTCGAGAACGTTCCTCAGGTGAGGGAGAAGGCAGAAGATGGCAGGCTTGCGGTCGGAACCATCGACAGCTGGCTGGTATGGAACCTGACCGGCGGGAAGGAATTCCGGACGGACTACTCCAATGCATCCCGCACGGAGCTGTTCAATATCAATACGCTTGAGTGGGATGATGAGCTGCTGAAGATCTTCGGCATTCCGCGCAGCTGCATGGCCGAGGTCACGGATTCGGACGGAGACTACGGTACGACTGATTTTGGCGGCTGGCTGGATGCTCCGATCCCGATCCGCGCTGTACTGGGAGACTCCCATGGCGCGCTGTTCGGACAGGGCTGCCTGGAAAAAGGCATGATCAAGGCGACCTACGGAACCGGCTCTTCGATCATGATGAACATCGGGGATGCTCCGGTATTCTCGGATGCGGGGATCGTGACGAGCCTTGCCTGGTCCATGGGCGGGAAGGTCAATTATGTCCTTGAGAACAATATCAATTACACAGGAGCGGTGATCACATGGCTCAAGGATGATCTGAAGCTGATTACTTCACCGGCGGAGACGGGGGAGCTTGCGAAAGCGGCGAATCCTTCTGACACGACCTATTTTGTTCCGGCCTTCTCAGGACTCGGAGCACCCTACTGGGACAGTGAGGCGAAGGCATCCATCAGCGGAATGACCCGTGTTACGGGCAAAAATGAAGTGGTCAGAGCAGCGGTGGATTCGATTGCTTACCAGATTGCGGATGCGGTCCGCCTGATGGGAGAGGCCTGCGGTGCGCCGATCGGTGAGCTGAGAGTGGATGGCGGCCCGACCCGCAATGATTATCTGATGCAGCTGCAGAGTGATCTGACTGCGATCCCGGTCCGGATCCCTGATTCGGAAGAGCTGTCCGGTATCGGTGCCGCGTATGCGGCGGGACTTGCCCAGGGAATCTATGATGAAAATGTATTCTCCGTGCTGAACCGGATCAGCTATGAGCCGAAGATGGACTGCGGGACAAGAGAACAGAAACTTGCAGGGTGGAAGGAAGCAGTCGCAAAAGTAAGAACTCATTGATCAAAAGTTTGAATTAATAGCGGATGGTGCTTGATTTCGCTATAAACGGTGGATTAAAATGTTCAGAGACTCATTTACAGACAGGGATCGGGTGCCGGCCCGTAAAAAGGCGGCGGTTATGAAAGTAAGCGTAAGACAGATCAGCGAAAAAACAGGCTTTTCTCCTGCGACTGTTTCCAATGCTCTGAACTATAAAAAGGGTGTGAATGCCGAAACCGCAGAGATCGTCCGGAAAGCAGCCAGGGAGCTGGGGTACTATGACGCCAAATCGATCTCCAGGGTGAAATTCGTCATGTATAAGAGGGACGGCACGATCGTTGAAGATACACCGTTCTTCCCGCAGATGCTCAGGGGAATCGAGGAAGAGTGCCGCAGTCTGGGCTATGAGCTGACGGTGCAGAATCTGGACCGCAGGGATGCCGCCTTCGAAGATCACCTGCAGGTGCTGCAGAATGACAAGTCCGCAGGTGTGATCCTGCTGGGAACGGAGCTTCTGGATGAGGATATTGACCTGATCCACAGGATCGAGGCACCGCTGGTGCTGATCGATTACTGGAATGAAGACTTGAGCTTTGACGCGGTGATGGCGACGAACCAGGATTCGACCCGCACCGCCGTGAATTATCTGATCGAACGGGGCCATACGAAGATCGGCTATCTTCAGGGAAGCTTCCGGATCAAGCCGTTCAGGGGAAGAGCCGCGGGGTATCTGCAGGCACTGCAGAAGGCCGGGATCCCGGTCGATGAAAAGTACCAGATCACACTGACCGCCAATATGGACGGGGCATACACGGATATGCTGGAGTATCTGTCCCGGAACCCGGAAGCGGAGCTTCCGACCGCGTTCTTCGCGGACAATGATGTCATCGCGCTGGGAGCGATGAAAGCCCTCAGGGAGAAGGGATACCGGATCCCTCAGGACGTTTCGATCATCGGTTTTGATGATCTGAGCTTCTCCTCCATATCATCGCCCGCACTTACCACTATGCGGGTGCCGAAGCTGGAGCTGGGAAGAACGGCGGTCCGGCGCATTCATGATCAGGTCCACGACCAGGACAATGTGCATTTCAAGACCCAGGTCTGTACCGTCTTTGTGGAGCGGGAAAGTGTCGCGGATCTCAGAGACAGAAACAGGTAAGATAAAAAACAAAATCAGCTGCCATCAGATTAATGTTGGTCTGGTGGCAGTTTTTTATGCTGCCTCCAGATACTGTTGGTGCTTCTCGTATGGAGTTAAAACTCCCAGTTTTCGTTGTAACCGTCTAGTGTTGTAGTATTCAATGTGGTCTTCTATCATTAGAATAGCGCTTATTCGCAGTAGCCTGGAAAGCACCTTCGCCATCGCTCTTATATATACATATCCATTGCTGAATTGAGGCTATACTGATTCCCAGCCTGTCAGCAGTTTCTCTGCTGGTCCAATCCTAACCCTGGACATAAAATGCCCCCTTCCAGGCAGAACAAGATTTTATTATTTCTCTTGTCTACCTGGAAGGGAGCATATCACCACCATCCGGGGGAATTTCATGTATTCTGATCAATATCGATACAGCACATTCGTGCAGACTTCATCATTTTTTCACATAGAACCGAATATATATTAATGCTCATCTAATATTCACGCATTATCTTTCATCCGATGAATCAAAAAGGACGTGACATATATGGATATTCAATACAGACATGAAGTGAAGCATTACCTGAATCTTGCCGATCTCTATTCGATCCGGGGGCGGCTGCGGGCAGTGATGGAACAAGATCCGCACACGCAGGACGGAAAGTACATGATCCGGAGTCTCTACTTCGATGATCCCTCTGACAAGGCACTGCGCGAGAAGCTGGACGGCGTGAACCTGCGGGAGAAGTTCCGCATCCGGTATTACAACCGGGACCCGTCCCTCCTGCACCTGGAGAAAAAGAGCAAGCACAACAGCCTGGGCACAAAGTTCAGCGCGGGGCTGACCCTGGAGGAGACGCAGAGGATCCTGGATCGTGACATCGGATGGATGAGAACTGCCGACCGTCCCCTGGTGCAGGAACTGTATGCAAAGATGCGGTATCAGGGACTGCGGCCGAAGACGATCGTGGATTACACCCGCGAGCCGTTCATTTACCGTCCGGGAAATGTCCGTGTCACCTTCGACTATGACATCCGGACCGGGCTGATGTGCACGGACTTTCTGAATCCGGACTGCATCACGATCCCGGCAGGAGATCAGGTCATCCTGATGGAAGTGAAATGGGACGCGTACCTGCCTTCCGTGATCCGATGTCTGCTGCAGGAGCCTGGCAGAAGGTCGACGGCCTTCTCGAAATATGCAGCATGCAGGATCTATGACTGATGCGGCGGAGGACACAGGCTGTGTGAATACAGCGGCAGGTTTCAGAACAGAACATGTAAGAAGAGGTCTGCAGGGCAGACAGAGAGGAATCCGATATGAGCTTTTCAGATATTTTCAAATCCGGTTTTCTGGACAATGTGACTGCGGTAAGTGTGCTGGACATGGTCCTTGCGATGGTACTGTCCTTCGCGCTGGTACTGTTTATCTTTTATATCTACAAGAAGACCTATGCGGGAGTCATGTACTCCTCCAGCTTCGGAGTGACGCTGGTCGCGCTGTCCATGATCACGACACTGGTCATCCTGGCAGTCACCTCGAACGTGGTGCTGTCACTGGGTATGGTCGGTGCACTGTCCATCGTCCGATTCCGCGCAGCCATCAAAGAACCCCTGGACATCGCATTTCTGTTCTGGGCAATCGCAGTTGGCATCGTACTGGCGGCAGGCATGATCCCTCTTGCAGTGATCGGCAGCGTGATCATCGGACTGATCATCCTGGTGTTTGCCAACCGCAAGGAACATACGAATCCCTTCATCGTGGTGCTGCAGTGTGAGGATCACGCATCAGAACAGGCCGCGGCAGCATATCTGAAGAATCACACGAAGCGCTGTGTGACCAGGAGCAAGACCGTTCAGCGCGGGCTGATTGAGCTGAACCTGGATGTGCGCCTGCAGGATGACAACACCGACTTTATCAATGAAGTGAGTGAGCTGGAGGGCGTGAAGAGCGCGGTGCTGGTAAGCTACAACGGCGAATATATGGGATAAGGGGAAATGACATGTCTACAAGCAGGTTATTTGACCGGATCTGTGTCCTCGTAACGGTGGCAGCAATGCTCCTGACGATCCTGTTCATGAACGGACAGGCACTGGGACTCGAGCTGGTCACAGACGCAGACAGCGAGGCATATTCGGACAATACTTATTTTACAGACAATGACCAGACGGCAGACTGGGACACCTCTTCGGCAACGGTCATTACACTGGAGGGAGATCACGCGGCGATCGATGGCAGCAATGCCTATGAGTATGACGGGAATGTCGTGATCGCGGGCTCGGGCAGGTTTGGTTCTGGACGCGGGAGATGACGCGGTCCATGCAGACGGAGGCGTCAGCATATCGGACGGAACGATCCTGATCAACAGCTGCTATGAAGGAATCGAGGCGCTTACCATCGATGTGTCGGGCGGCGAGATCACGATCTACCCGACCGACGACGGCTTCAATGCCAACGGCGGCACGGGAGACACCTGGATCCATATCAGCGGCGGGACGATCACAATCATCAATGAGAATGGAAATGACGCGGACGGGCTGGACTCCAACGGGGACATCTGCATCAGCGGCGGAACCGTCCGGATCAGTCTGATCAATAACGGGACAAACAGCGCGATCGATGCAGCCACGGAGAATGGCGGCAGCGCGCAGATCACCGGTGGAACGATGATCGCCTGCGGAAGCTACTCCATGGCGGAAGGGTTTGACTCTTCTTCCACGCAGTGCTCGGTCCTGTACAACATCTCGTCCGGTGCAGAAGCCGGAACTGACCTGTCTGTAGAGACAGAAGACGGGACCCTGCTTCTTGCCTGGGAAGTCCCCTGCAGTTTCTCCTCTGCGATCGTCAGCTGCCCTGAGATGACACTGGATGAAACATATACGATCACTGCAGGCGATCTGGAAGAAAGCGTCACACTGACTGAAACGGCAGCTTCCGCTGGTGACGCGCAGAGCAATATGGCCGGAGGTAATATGAACCACGGTGGTATGCTGCAGGCAGGCGGCATTGGGGCCATGGACGGCATGCCGGAAAGGCCGGATGCGGCTGCGGGGACAGAACAGGAGAGCACTGATCATCAGGCAGAAGATGGGACAGCATCCGCACAGAGCGTCAGTACGGCGGAGAACGGGCAGGAAGGCGGTCCCATGCAGGGTGAGAGGCCGGAAGGACAAAACGGTCCTCAGGAGTTCGGAGGAGGTCCCGGGATGCAGGCGGAAAGCACAGCTTCCGAAACTGCGCAGATCACAGAGGGCACTTCGGTCCTGTCCTATGACCGGTCCGTATACGTGCTGCTGGCAGCCAGCTTCCTGGTCCTCATACTTGGCCTTGCTGCCGCGATCTGTTACAGAAAGTAATCCGGTTGAGACATGGCCGGATCATTGATACAAGGATGATTTCAGGAGGATAATGACTATGAAATGGAACCAGGCAAAGTATCTGCTTCTGGCCGGAATCTGCCCTGTGAACGAATCCGGAGAGCGTTCGTAGACTGTAATGAAAAACAATCAGAACAAACGGTGTGTATGCCCATCGCTCATTGTGAGTGATGGGCATTTGTGCATAATTGACAAATAAAAATGTAATCGGTTACATTTTAATGCCGGCAGGACAGAGCCTGGTTTGTGCAGATATAAAACGATTTCGCGGCATTTTTTGGCGGAAAATGCAAAGCATTAGTTTTCTGTTGGTTTTTCACGAAATCGTGTTTTGAGAGAAAAAGGGTATTGCGAAGCCTGGAAACCGATGTTATCATGCAAACATGAAACCGGTTACAAAACAAGTGCATTAGTCAATATGCATAATACGGCTGGTTTCTGAAGAGGGATTCACCAGGCACGGTGCCTGTGAACAGCAACCTGCCGGAAGGCAGAACACCAGTATTCCTAAGGAGGGAAAACACATGAAGAAGACACTGAAGAAAGTTCTTGCTCTTGGCGCAGCAGCGGTTATGTCCATCAGCTGCCTCAGCTTCACTGCTATGGCAGATGAGACCGAAGCTAAGGATTACACGATCGCAGTCGTAGTAAAGGGCAACACCAATGGCTGGTTCGTAAGAATGGAAGAGGGAATCAAGCGCTATGCAGAAGAGACCGGAATCAATGCTTACATGACCGGCCCGTCTGATACAGACTCTGCTCAGCAGATCCAGGTTCTTCAGGACGTTGTTTCTCAGAATCCGGACGCAATCTGCGTAGTCCCGATCGATCCGGCTGCCTGTGAGAATGTTCTTGCAGAAGCAAGAGAAAAAGGAATCAAGGTTATCTGCCACGAAGGTTCTTCTGTTGAGAACTGTGACTATGACGTAGAAGCATTCGACAATGCCGGATACGGCGCATTCATCATGGACGAGCTTGCAAAGCTGATGGGTGAAGAGGGCGAGTACATCACGATGGTTGGCTATCTGACCTCCGCTTCCCATAACGAGTGGGCAGACGGTGCAGTTGCGCGTCAGGAAGAAGCTTATCCGAACATGACTCTGGCAGCTGAGAAGAGACTTGAGTCTGAGAACTCTGCTGAGACCGCATATGAGGTTGCCAAGCAGTATCTGAAGACCAACCCGAACATCAAGGGATTCACCGGTTCTTCTTCTGATGACACTCCTGGTGTTGCACGTGCGATCAACGAGCTCGGCCTGAAGGGCAAGGTATTCGTAGTTGGTACCGGTATGCCGAATGAGTGCCGCAACCTTCTGAAGTCCGGCGACCTTGACACCATCACTCTGTGGGATCCGGCAGATGCAGGTTATGCAATGTGCAATCTGGCAACCCAGGTTCTTGACGGCAAGGAAATCGGCGAGGGAACTGACCTTGGTATCGCAGGATATGACAATCTGAAGGTTTCCGCAGATGATGACAACCTTCTCATGGGAGATGCTTCTATCGCAATCACTGCTGAGAACGTTGATGATTACAACTTCTGATGATCCTGGCTGAATGCAGGGATAACGTTAGCTGAACCAGGTTCCTGCTCCTGTTGCATGCAGGAGCAGGAACCTTTTTTTGAAAAGGCGGCGCTCTGAAGGAAAACAGCATGGCTGAAAGTTGGAGGGTTTGAGTGTGTCTGAGAACATCATAAAAATAACAGGGGTCAAGAAATATTTCGGCGGTGTCAAGGCACTGGACGGAGTAGATCTTGTCATTAAGAAGGGTGAGGTACACTGCCTGGCAGGCGAGAACGGCTGCGGAAAGTCTACCATTATCAATGTTATCTCCGGTTTCTATACACCGGATGCCGGAACGATCGAGATCGACGGCAAGGAATATACAAAGCTTACCACGCAGCAGGCGATCGAGGCCGGCGTGCAGGTCATCTATCAGGATCTTTCTGTATTCCCGAATCTTACGGTCAGAGAGAATCTTGCAATTACGATGGAAAAGTCAAGCGGAAGAAAATTCGTCAGCAAGAAGAGATTTGACGAGATCGCCCATAAGGCACTTTCCACCATCGATTTTAAGGTTGATCTTGACGAGTATGTAGAGAATCTGACGGTTGCTGACAAGCAGCTGATCGCGATCTCTCGTGCTCTTTTATATGACGCAAAACTGATCATTATGGACGAGCCGACTACGGCCATCACCCAGAAAGAGGTCAAGAACCTGTTCGAAGTGATCCGCGGCCTTCAGAAGAAAGGGATCTCGGTTCTGTTCGTATCCCATAAGCTGGATGAGGTCTTTGAGATCGCAGACCATTTCACCATCTTCCGTTCCGGACACAATGTCTACTCCGGACCGACAAAGGAACTCAATCAGGCTCTGTTTACGCATTACATGACCGGCAGAGACATCGAAGAAGAGCCTTTTGTCTACGAGAAGAAGGACGGCGCCAAAACCGTGCTGGAGGTTAAGAATCTGTCACTGAAGGACGGCTACAAGGACTGCAGCTTCTCACTCCGGGCAGGAGAGATCCTGGGGATCACCGGCCTTCTGGGTTCCGGACGTACTGAGCTGGCAGAGACGATCTTTGGTGTCCACAAAGCAGATTCCGGACAGATCATCCTGGATGGAAAAGAAGTCCAGTTTAAAAATGTCCAGGAAGCCATGGCCAATGGAATCGGCTATGTGCCGCCCGAGAGAAATGTCATGGGCCTGTTTATGGATCAGTCGATCTCTGACAATATCTCCGTTACCCGCTGGGGTGACTGCAGGAAAGGTCCGATGATGGATCAGAATGCGATCGACAGCCTTGTGGATCACTGGGTCGGAGAACTGTCCATCAAGATCGGCAATACCGCTGACACCATGAGAACGCTGTCCGGCGGAAATGCCCAGAAGTGTGTTCTGGCAAAATGGCTGGCTCTTGATCTGAAGGTCCTGATCCTGAACGGACCTACGGTCGGTGTTGATATCGGAGCTAAATACGATATCTATAACCTGACAAAGAAGCTTGCCGAGAGCGGCCTTGCCGTGATCATCATCTCTGATGATATCCGTGAAGTGCTTCTGAACTGCAACAGGGTTCTGATCATGAGACGCGGACACCTTGTCGACGAGAGAATGACAAAGGATCTGGACGAAGAGACCCTTTCGAAGCTTTCGGTAGAGTACTAAGGAGGAGCTGAAGATGAGTTTTAAAAGACTGACAAAGAAAACTGAGTTTTATGTGGCGCTCATCCTGATCGTATTCTGCCTGATCATACAGGCCAGGAGCGGACAGTTCTTCACACCGAACAACATCGTCGACCTTCTCCGTTCGCTGACGATCCCGATGATGTTCGCAGTCGGAGAGATGATGGTCCTGATCTCGGGCGGTGTTGACTGTTCATTCCCCGCGATCGCGTCCCTGTCCATGTATTTTGTCTGCACGAAGCTGGACGGTGCTTTCAGCAATCCGATCCCCTACTTCCTGGTCGCCATGGCCCTTGGCCTGTGCATGGGCGCTGTAAATGGTTTTATCGTTGCCAAATACAAATTCCCGGCAATGATCGTCACCCTCGGTGCATCCTCTCTCTGGATCGGAGTCATGCAGGGCATCCTCGGATCTTCTGAGTATCCTCTGACCTTCCCGCTGTATCAGCTGGGCGAGGCGAAGATCCTGACCGGGACCAATCCCGTGACCGGATTCAGCTCCAATCTTCCGGTTCATTTCGGATTTGCGGTTGTACTGGTGCTGATCGGCTGGTTCATTCTGAACAAGACCATGCTTGGGCGCGGAATCTACGCGGTCGGCGGTGATGAGGTCGCAGCTGCAAGAGCCGGCTTCAATGTATTCGGGATCCGCATGTTTATCTTCTGCTTCTCCGGTGCCATGGCTGGATTTATCGGTGTCTGCCGCGCATCCATGATGATGACGGTCAACCCGAACAACATGATCGGCATGGAGATGGATGTCATCGCGGCCTGCGTCCTCGGCGGCGTTTCTCTGGTCGGAGGCAAGGGCTCCGTGATCGGTGCCATCCTCGGTACTGCTCTGATGACACTCGTATCGAACAGCCTGATCCTTCTTGGAATCCCGACGGTCTGGGCACGTGTATTCACCGGCCTGATCATCATCGTAGGTACCGGCGTTTCCGCGGTTCAGGAGAAGACTCGTAAGAATACACTGCATGTCGCAGTGTCGGATCAGTGAGGGAGGTGCTGTGATGAGTAAAGAAACTACGGCAAAGAAGCCATTGGAAATGATCCTTGATAACAGCTCAGCCCGTATGGTCGCCCTTTTTGTAGTCGTGTTTATCGCCTGCTCTCTGCTTCAGGGCAAAAACTTCCTGAGCCCGGATAACTTCCTGGCAATGTTCAGGCAGTTCCCTGAGTATGGACTTCTGGCAATCGGCATCGGTATGGCGCTGATCATCGGCGGTATCGATCTGAGCGCAGTCTATCTTGCAAACCTGTCTTCCATCGTAGCCGGACTGTTCGTGCTTCGTTTCTACCATGGAGACGGTGAAGGCGGAACCGGCATCGTGCTGGCCAGCTTTGTGGTCGCACTGCTGATCGGTGCCATCGGCGGAATCCTGAACGGTGTTCTGATCTCCGGACTGGGGATCCCCGCCATGCTGGCGACGCTCGGAACGCAGTCTCTGTTCTGGGGATTCGGTGTCGTACTGACAGGGGGATCGACTCTGAGCGGATTCCCCAAGGTACTGGGCAATATGATCAACATGAAGTTCGGACTGTTCCCGATCACGATCGTAATCTTCGCGGCGGCAGCTGTCATCACCGCAATCATCGTACAGAAGACAAAGCTTGGACGCGAGATGAAGATGTACGGAACCAACAACCGCGCGACGGTGTACTCGGGACTGAATAACTTCAAGATCGTGGTCTGCACACACATGTTCAGCGGCATGCTTGCAGCCCTGTCCGGAATCATCATGTGGGGACGCTACAGCTCTGCCAAGGCTGATACCGGTGCTACCTACACGATGCAGGCAATCCTGATCGCAGTCCTGGGCGGCGTCAGCCCGCTGGGCGGCAGCGGATCCGTCACAGGTATCGTGCTGGCGGTTCTGATCATTCAGATGCTGTCGTCACTTCTGAACATGTACACATTTATTCCGAATGCATGCAGACAGATCGTATGGGGCGGACTGCTGCTGGTAGTCATGATCGTCAACTATTATCTGGATCAGAGCAAGAAGAAGAGACACTGATCGGAGCGTGAATCTATGAAGATCTATGATGTCACAGACCCGGGATTCTCAGTCTATGGCAGGATCATCGAAGGCTACGATTTCTCCCCGGTGACCGGTCTCATGAAAAAGAGACCGGTTCCCGGACCGGTAGAATATGTGGCCAGTGACCCCGGGCTGGAAGCGCTTCCTGTATTTACCCAATTCGAGAGCCGTTTTTACGGACAGATGGGCGCGGAGCTTGGCTACTGCATGGGACACAATGACCGGCTGAACGGACTGGAATATCACAGGGGGTCCGAGGTGAATATCGCAGTAACAGACTATGTAGTGCTGGTCGGAAGACAGCAGGATATAGAACCGGATATGCGCTATGACACCCGGAAAGTGGAAGCATTTTATGTAACGGCCGGTATGGCGGTGGAGTTCTATGCCACTACGCTTCATTACTGTGCCTGCCATGTGCAGGAAGAAGGGTATGCGCATGCGACCTTCCTGCCGAGAGGAACCAACACCCCTCTGGATTCCGGATTTACTGCGCAGACGAAAGAAGACCGGCTGCTGCAGGCCAAAAATAAATGGCTGATCGCCCATCCGGAGGCAGGCCTGGGACCGGAGGTCCCCGCGCTTCTGTATGGACCGAACTGGACGATGGCGGATCTGGAAAGGTGACGGCTTGACCGGAGACTGAACAATACCGGGAGGAAAACAATGTACGACAAGGTAGTAGTGATTGGCAGCCTGAATTATGATGTCTGCCTTAAGCTGGAGAGACTGCCTGAAGAAGGAGAGACGAACTTTGCCGACTCAGTGGAATACTGCAGCGGCGGAAAAGGCGCGAATCAGGCAGTGCAGGCTGCAAAACTCGGTGTTCCGGTCTATATGGCAGGATGCATCGGCGAAGACGCAAGCGGTGACTTTCTGAAAAAAACGGTTGAGGGATACGGGGTCCGCACAGAGTACCTGAAGAGGGTTCCCGGAAACAGCGGGATGTCTGTCGCTCAGTCACTGTATGACGGCGGGATCCGTGCTTCGGTTGTGAGAGGCGCGAATGACTGTGTTTCCAGGGCGGATATCGATGAGCTTGCGAAGATGATCACTCCTGAGACCATCGTGGTATTCCAGCTGGAGATCCCCATCGACACGATCCTCTATGCCATAGATCTGTGCAGGGAGAAGGGAGCCTTCATTATCCTGAACGGCGCGCCTGCGGCAGCGCTTCCCGAGGAGACGCTGAAGAAGCTGGATCTGTTTATCGTGAATGAGGTAGAAGCCTCCTTCTATGGCGATGTACAGATCGATTCGGTCGACACAGCGAAGGCTGAGATCCGGAAGATGGTACAGAGACTGGGGACGGACTGCATATTTACCCTCGGAAAGGCCGGGTCAGTGGTCTGCGACGGCACAGAGACGGAGATGATCCCTTCGAAGAAGGTCCAGGCTGTAGAGTCCACCGGAGCCGGAGATTCGTTCATCGGCGGTCTGTGCTATGCGCTGATCCGGGGGATGGATCTGTTTGAGGCGTGCAGGTTCGCGACCTGCTGCAGTGCAAAGACTGTGTGCAAGACGGGCGGTCAGCCTGCCATGCCGACACTGGAGGAGGTCCTGGAGATCTACGAAGGAGAGAACACATGAACTACGCAGGAAGATTCAATTCATTTGTATTCAAGGGACAGACGGTCTACGATGCCATAGACGCCTACAAGAACGCGAACGGCATCACACATCTGGAATTCAATTATCCGGAGCATTTTACAGGGCTGGATCTGAATGAGCTGAAGGAGCATATCAGTCCCCTGAAGGTCAACGGCCTGGCGGTTCGCTGGCGCAAGAACTGGCTGACTGGAAACTTCTCCAATCCGGACGAGGACAGGAGAAGAAGCGCGATCGAGCTGGCCAAGGAAGGATGCGATGTGTGCCGGGAGATCGGCGGCTCGGTGGTGACACTGTGGTTTGAAAATGACGGCTTTGAATATGCGTTCCAGACCGACTATGAGAAGTGCTGGCAGCTGCTCGTGGAAGGGATCCAGGAGGTGTGTGATTATGCGCCGGACCTGAAGATCAGCATCGAGTACAAGCCCTATGAGGAACGCGAGTTTGCCATGGTCGACAGCAGCGGCATGACCATGTATCTCATCGACTGTGTGGACCGCCCGAATATCGGCTGTACTCTTGACTTCTGCCACATGCTGATGAAGCATGACGAGCCTTCCTTCGGACTGGCTCTTGCGGCATCAAAGGGCAAGCTTTACGGCCTGCATATGAATGACGGATACGGCTACAAGGACAGCGGAATGATCTTTGGTTCCGTAAACTTCTCACTGTGCGCGGAATTCATTTATTTCCTGGAAAGGTACGGCTACGACGGAGTCGTGTTTTTCGATACGTTCCCGATCCGGGAAGAGTGCAGAGCGGAGTGCCAGGCAAACATCGATGCGTTTGAACTGATCAAGTCCAAGGTGGACCGTGTGGGCGTAGAGGCGATCACAAAGGTTGTGGAACAGCATGACGGAATCGCTGCGCAGAACCTGATACTGGAACTGCTGAGATAACGGACTGGAAGAAAGAGGCTGCCGGCAATAAACCGGCAGTCTCTCTTTACAAAGGAGAGATGGTATGTCTGAGTCAGTATATCTGAAAGAGATCCTGCGGGAGCTGGAACAGAATGCGTGCCTTGTCAGGGACGAAGAACTGAATGCGGCTGCGGATGCCATCCTGAAGGCAGAGAGGATCTTCGTGGCAGGAGCCGGCCGGTCCGGTTTTGCTGCCCGGGCCTTCAGCAACCGCCTGATGCATCTGGGAAGGACCGTATACTTTGTCGGCGAACCGACGACTCCCGCGATCTGCGAGGGGGATCTTCTGGTGATCGGTTCCGGATCCGGAGAGACGGCATCTCTTGCGGCGATGGCCGGGAAGGCAAAGGCAAGAGGGGCTGGTCTGGCAGTGGTTACGATCCATCCGGATTCAACGATAGGACAGCTGGCGGACTGTCTGATCTGCCTTCCGGGATCTACGCCGAAGAGTGATCAGGAGGATACCTGCAGCAGTGTGCAGATCATGGCGGATCTGTTCGAGCAGCTCTCCTGGCTCGTATATGATGTGCTGATCCGGTATCTGATGGACCGGACCGGCGTGACAGAAGAAGAGATGTTTGAGCGGCATGCCAATCTGGAGTAAATCATAAGAAAGGGATCCATGATGCAGATGGACATCAAACAGTATCTGGAAGATGGGAGAGGCTGTCTTGGAATCGAGCTTGGCTCGACCCGCATCAAGGCAGTGGTGATCGATGACGACTTTCATGTTCTTGCCTCCGGGGTACACAGCTGGGAGAACCGCCTGGAGAACGGCATCTGGACTTACAGCATGGAGGATGTCACAACGGGTCTGCAGGCAGCCTATCAGGATCTTCTGAAAAACGCGCTTGCAAAGACAGGAGCTGTGATCAGAAGCTACCGCGCCGCTGGCATCAGTGGGATGATGCACGGATATCTTCCATTTGATGAGGATGGAGAGCTGCTGTCCGTTTTCCGGACCTGGCGCAACACGAATGCACATGATGCCGCCCGGAGGATGACGGACCTGCTGAATTTCAATATTCCGGACAGATGGTCCTGCGCCCATCTGTATGACTGCATCCTCAGAGGAGAACCTCACGTAGAGAGGATCCGGTTCATGACGACGCTGGCAGGATATGTTCATTATCTTCTGACCGGACAGAAAGTGATCGGGATCGGGGACGCGTCCGGGATATTCCCTGTAGATATGGATACCGGAACATACAGAGAGGATCTTCTGAAGATTTTTGACCAGGCGATCGAATCGAAGGGATATCCCTGGAAGACAAGGGAGCTGCTCCCGAGGGTGCTTAAAGCGGGAAAGAGTGCAGGTTCTCTGACCCCGGAAGGGGCTGCGCTTCTGGATCCTGGCGGATCGCTGAGGAGCGGGATCAGGTTCTGCCCTCCGGAAGGAGACGCTGCAACCGGCATGATCGCCACGAACAGCATCCGGCAGAGGACAGGCAATCTCTCCGCCGGCACTTCGGGATTCATGATGACGGTGCTGGAGCAGGATATCCGAAGTCTCCACAGGGAGATCGAACAGATCAATACACCGGACGGCTGGCCTGTGGCGATGGTGCACGCAAATAACTGTACAACCGATATATCGGCATGGGTATCTCTGTTTGGTGAATTCGCGAAGCTGATCGGGAATCCCCTGACAGAGGATGATCTGTACAGCGTTCTCTACCGCAGGGCACTGGAAGGGGCGGCGGATGCCGGAGGGATCTATCCCTTTAACTACCATGCAGGGGAGTTCATCGTCGGCCTGGAGCAGGGCTGCCCCGTGGTCGTACGCACGCCGGACGCAGCATTCAATCTGCCAAACTTCATGCGGGCCCAGCTGCTTGGAACCGTCGCAGTGCTCAGGATCGGCCTGGATCTTCTGCGAGGGGAAGGTGTGCGCATTGACAGTCTTACAGCCCATGGAGGACTGTTCAAGACTCCGGGGGTCGCACAGAGACTTCTGGCCGGCGCATTAAACACCCCGGTGCGGGTCATGGAGACTGCCGGGGAGGGCGGTGCCTGGGGCATAGCGATCCTTGCTGCTTTTATGGTACGGGAGTGCAGGGAGCTTACGCTTGCAGAGTACCTCGATGAAAGGGTGTTTGCCGATGCGGTATCCGGATGCATGGACCCGGTCAGGGAAGATGTGGAAGGATATGACCGTTTTCTGGAAGGGTACCGGAAAGCGCTGGCTGCGGAGAGAGCGGCAGTCGAAGGGCTGCTGGGAACAGGAAAGGAGTGAATCGGAATGAATATCACCAGTATACTGGATACGTTTGAATACTGCGGGATAAACTGCGAAGTGCTGGATGTAGGAGATGGCTGGAAGGTGATCGTAAGTGAGCACGGAGGACATATCTTCGGACCATTTTCAGACAGCTGCCCGGAAGGAATCTTCTGGATTCCGGAGGCGGTAAGAGATCCGGAGGCGTATAAAGAACTGATCGACCGGAAGGTCTGGAACATCGGCGGGGACCGTGTGTGGATTGCTCCGGAGATCCAGTTCAATATCACGGACCGTTCTCATTTCAGGGAGACACTGAACACACCCAAGTCAATCGATCCGGGCTCTTACAGGATGACGAGAGACGGTGACAGGATCCACCTGAATATGGAGCTGGACCTTGCCAGCTACAATACGGTGACGGGATCTCTTCACGCAGACTTTCACCGGATGATCCATCCGGCGAAGAACCCGCTCCGGAAGCTTCCGATGTTCGGGGAACTGATGGAGGGCCTGTCCTACTGCGGGCTGGAGGAAGTGATCGACCTGAAGGTCTGCGGCACAGAGGGTGTTCTGGCAGAGAGCTGGGATCTGCTGCAGATCCGCCCGAAGGGGACGTTGTTTATCCCGATGTACACACCGCTGCGGGGGACGGATCACTATGAGCCGGCAGGAGATCATGAAACGGAAGTCCAGAACGGTATCCTGCTGCGCATCACCGGAGATTCCAGGTACAAGATCGCCTACCGGTCAGCAGTCATGACAGGCCGGTTCGGATACCTGGCAGATTCGGATACCGATTCTTCTGTCCTGATCATCATCTGCTATCCGAATAATCCTTCCGCAATGTATTCGGAGGAGCCGCCTCTGATCGAAGGCGATACGGGCTATTCCATCCACGTCTATAACGATGACGGCAATTCCGGAGGCTTTGCGGAGATGGAATGCAATATGCTGACTGTCGGCAGCCCGACGGGGATCGATCATTCCACTGACCGGCTCACAAAATGGATCTTTACCGGACCAAAGCAGCGTCTGACTGCCGTGGCACAGACTCTTCTGGGCTGGAAATGCTGACGTTTTTCTTATTTTCGAAATACCGGATTTGCGTTATGATATCAGTTGATGACATAGAGCCGTACTGAATAGAATTGGAACACGCGAATATGAGTATAGCTTCGAAAATGAACATACGGGAGATCGCGCGTCTGGCCGGAGTGTCGGTCGCGACGGTTTCGCGGGTGATCAACAATTCAGAGAGCGTGAAGCCTGCCACCCGTGAGCGGGTGCAGGCTGTAATGACAGAGAATAACTATGTACCGAGCGCGACGGCGCGAGATCTGAGCTTCCAGAGATCGGAGGTTGTGGCAGTCGTCGTTCCGGACCTGAAGAACCCATTTTTCTATGGGCTGATCGAGGGGATCACCAGAGTTGCAGAGAAGAATCATTACCAGGTTCTGATCTTCAATACCAATGAAGACGCACAGAAGGAATACCAGGTGCTGGAGACGATCCGCCAGCGCAATGCGGCGGGGATCCTGATCACGGCAACCGGTGTCAGGGACGGCCATACCGGAGCCATGCTGAAGGAATTCCAGGCCTCCGGAACGCCAGTCGTTCTGATCGACCGTTTTGTGGAAGGCGGGGAAGGGCTGGATACGGTGATGGCGGACAATGAGGCAGGGTCCTATGAGGCGGTCTGTGAACTGATCCGTCAGGGCCATGAGCGCATCGCGATCATCGCCGGAGAGAAAACCCTCAGCCCGGTCTATGAGAGGGAACTCGGATATCGGAGGGCTCTGACGGAGAATGGTGTGAAGATCCGCAGCATGTATATCGCATATGGAAACCAGATGGCGGACCGCTCCTACAGCTGTATGAAACGGCTGCTGTCTCTGTCAAAACCTCCGACTGCGGTATTCTGCGGGAATAACCAGATGTCCCTCGGCGCACTGCGCTATCTGATTGAGAATGGCATGGTCGCGGGGAAAGATATCGGTATCGTTGGATTTGATGATATAGATGTGCTGAATGATGTGGGAATCCCGCTGTCGGTTGTAGACCGCTCCGAGAAGGAGATGGGCAGAAAGGCCATGGAGATGCTGGTGCGGCATATGAAGGACAGGGACGCGCAGAGCGCCCATGTCAGTGTTCCCACCAGGCTGATCCTGCGGGGGTCTGAGAAGGCGGACGGAGTTGAGCCGCGTACCAGAAAGCCGGGAAACAGGAGGCGAGATACATGAAACTGTGCATAGACCATGCGGATACACAGCAGATCAGAAGGATCTGGGAGCAGTATCCTGTCGACGGAGTGTCTACAAACCCGTCGATCCTTGCAAAGAGCGGACGGGCGCCCTATGATGTACTAGGAGAGATCCGGGAGATCATCGGTCCGCAGGGAGAACTCTTCGTGCAGGCACTCTCCCGGGACGCTGAAGGTGTTCTGGCGGAAGCGCGGCGGATCCTGAAAGAGACCGGGGATACGACACTGATCAAGGTACCGGCTGTCCCGGAAGGCTTCCGGGCGATGAAGATGCTGAGGGCGGAGGGGATCCGCTTCATAGGCACGGCGGTATATACCCCGATGCAGGGCTTCCTGGCCGCAAAGTGCGGCGCGGAGTACGTCGCTCCCTATGTGAATCGTATCGATAATCTTGGATATGACGGGGTGCAGGTATCGAAGGATATCCATGATGCCATCACCCGCAGCGGACTGGACAGCGGACTGCTGGCGGCGAGCTTCAGGAACACGCAGCAGGTGCTGGAACTAGTTAAGTATGGTGTGAAGGCAGTGACCGTCGCACCGGATGTGATCGACGCTTTCGTCAGGAATGCAGAGGTTGAGCGGGCAGTCGGACAGTTCACAGATGACTTTGAAGGACTGTGCGGCGCCGGGAAGACCATGCTGGACTGCTGAAGCATGCACAACAGAGCAGAGGATAAGGAGAGACTGGCAATGAAAGTACTGAACTATGGATCATTGAATGTAGACTATACCTACAGTGTTCCGCATATCATCGTGGGCGGAGAGACGATGGCATCCTACGAGCTGCATGAATACTGCGGCGGGAAGGGCCTCAACCAGTCGGTCGCACTGGCGAAGGCAGGACTCGATGTCTGGCACGCCGGCATTATCGGAAATGACGGGCAGATGCTTCTGGATGCCTGCGCGGATGCAGGCGTTCATACGGAGTACATCAAGAAGATGGACGTGCGCGGCGGCCACACCGTGATCCAGGTGGATGCGAACGGACAGAACAGTATCATCCTTTACGGCGGGACCAACCAGATGCAGACGGCGGAGTTCGTGGATGAAGTGCTGTCTCATTTTGGAGAGGGCGATTATCTGGTGCTCCAGAATGAGATCAATATGCTGGACTACATCATTGACAAGGCGTATGAGCGCGGCATGAAGATCGTGCTGAATCCCTCTCCTTATAACGAGAAGCTGCATGCCTGTGATCTGAGCAAGGTTTCCCTGTTCCTGGTAAATGAGATCGAGGCAGGCCAGATCACCGGCAACGCGGATCCCGGACATGCGCTGGACGCACTCCACGAGAAGTTCCCGAATGCGGCATTCGTTCTGACGCTGGGTTCTGACGGAGCCTGGTATTATGACGGACAGCAGAAGGTCTTTCAGGGGATCTTCAAGGTGAAGGCAGTAGACACGACAGCTGCCGGCGATACCTTTACCGGATTCTTCATCAAGAAGCTGACGGAAGGCGCGGATATCCAGACCGCCCTGAAGACAGCGGCCAAGGCATCCTCCATCGCAGTGACAAGAGTCGGCGCTGCGCCGTCCATCCCGACGCTGGAGGAAGTGGAAGCCTCCCTGAAGGAAGAGTGAAAAGAGCAGACAGGAAAAGAACAGATAAGGATCCGATGAGATCAAATGAAAGGGAGCAGACCGCGCAACGGTTCTGCTCCCTGATATTCTTATGCCGATATGTATTTAAGCTGATATGCACCGGAAAATGGTCTGAAGCTTACATCTCTTCGAAGGAGTCCATCAGCAGTTCCTTGGTCTGCATGCTGTCCATTCCGAGAACCACGGAGAATTCCTCGATCAGCTTCTCTGTAGCCGCCTTGAAATAACGATCGTCGGTAGCGGTTACCTTCTTCCCCTTTTCCTTGCGGATTGCAATGCGCTGGTTCAGAGTCTTGACAAGACTCAGCCATTCGCGGCAGTCACCGGAATGAAGTGCCTTCGAGTAAGAGATCTCCTGCTGCCTCGCACTCTGTTCCGGAAGAGTCTCGATCTGCGGGATATCTTCCAGCAGCTTCCTTGTTTCTTCAGGGGAGATCAGGTCACGCATAGTTACCTTCGGGTTGTCCACCGGGGTCATAATCTTGCAGGACTGATCATGAAGGGGACGGAGAATGTAGCAGATCCGTCCGACTGCTGTCCCGATGGACGGATCCATCACTTCTGTGCCCATAACCTCGCAAACGCCACTGTTGCCGTATGAAATATAATCGCCAACGCTATACAATTCAGCTCTCCTTTCTTTACAGTCTAGTGATTCAATTATGAATAATATTGAAATATATATTGACAGATCCCCCGTACTCTGATATTATACCCTATTTTATTTTGGAATGATATGAACTGAAACGGACAAATTCTCAGTCAAAATCGGTGATTCACTGGTAATTTTACCAATTTGATCCGTGTGAGAAGACCTTCTTTGACAGATGTACAGGCGGCGAATATACTGAAAAAAGTCTGGCAGAAGAAGCGTCAGGGACAGGAGATGGAGGAGCGATGGCGAATATACAGAAGATCGCAACGGTACACAGTGATTTTCCGGAGAAGTTCGGGATCCCCAGGCAGAGCGGGATCATAGAGGAACTGAAAGCGGAGATAGTCTTTGAACCGCCTTTCCGCGATCCGAACTGTGTGCTGGGGCTTGAAGAATTCTCCCATATCTGGCTGCTCTGGGAATTCTCCGGCAATCTGAAGGCTGGATGGTCTCCCACCGTTATCCCGCCCAGGCTTGGAGGAAAGATCCACAAAGGTGTGTTTGCCACCAGATCGCCATTTCGCCCGAACCCGATCGGCCTGTCCTGCGTGAAGCTGGATTCTGTAGAGCTTCGCCAGGGGACGGGACCGGTGCTTCACATATCGGGGGCGGATCTTCGGGACGGAACTCCTGTCTATGACATAAAGCCCTATATCCGGTATACGGACTGCCATCCCGATGCGGTGAGCGGATTTGCGGATCAGGTGAAGGAGTATCATCTGCAGGTCGAGTTTCCGCAGGAGCTTCTGGAGAAGCTGCCCGCGGAGAAGAGAGCGGCGGCTGTGAAGATCCTCTCGGAGGATCCGCGCCCTGCCTATCAGCACGATCCGGAACGCAGATACGGAACGGCTTTCGCGGGATGGGATATCCGTTATCATGTGAAGGATGGTGTGCTGAGCGTATGTGAGGTTGTTCCCTACCGGAAGATGGGGAAGGAGTGACGGGAGACCGGTTCATGGAGTATGTCGAATATATCGATAAAAATGAATATGTAATCCTCTACCGGATGTACGGCAGCGGGGGGATCGCAGAGATCCCGGCCATGGTGGCGGGCAGACCGGTAAAAATGCTCGCGGACCATCTGTTTGCCGACCGCCCGTCAGAGCTCTATAAACCTTTCCAGATCCGGAGAGCATATCTGAAGGGGGAAGAATATCTGCCTGAGGAGGAATGCCGTCCTGAGTCTGATCAGTCTGTACCGGACGGCTCTTCTGGCGGGGAGGCTTTGGCAGGGACGTCCATTGAGATCATAAGGATCCCGGAGGGGGTAGAGGGGATCGGCAACTATGCCTTCTACGGCTGTTACAGACTCAGAGAGATCTCATTTCCGTCAACGATGAAGCGGATCGGGTACGGGATGTTCAATGGATGCAGGCAGGTCAGGCTGCTTTATTTCTCTCTGGGAGAGGGTCCGGCACAGATGCCGGGGGCAGTCAGCAATCCGCCGGTGATGAAGGAAGTGCTTGACGCGGTCACGAACCGGGTAGAAGCGGTGGTGAATGGCAGCGGTATCGAGCAGTGGAGACTCACCTTCCCGGATTACTATGAGGAGGGAAAGGAGAACACTCCGGCCCGGATCATCGAGATAGTCTACCACGGCACCGGATACCAGTACCGGAACTGTTTCCTGAACCGCAGGATCGAGTTTGACAAGTACGACGAGGTATTTCCCTTTGCTGCCGCCCAGGAGAGTGTTGACACCTGCGTCTCGATCATAAGGAACCGGCTTCGCAGAGGACCTGCGCCGAAGGAAGAATGGTCATATCGATATATCGATTATATTCGAACAGAGAGTGAAGCCCTGATCGGGGCGATCCTGGAGGACACGATACATGACCCCGTCAGCGAGCTTGAGATCCTTGACGGGTACGGATATTTTACGTCAGACATCGTGGACCGGTTTATCCGGTATGCGACAGATAAAAAACGGTCGGACGCGGTCAGTTGTCTGATGAATATTAAGAGAGCGCGATTCGCGCCATCGGGCACGTCGAAGTATGAACTGTGATTCGCACAGACAGGCACAGCCATGGATGTTAGAGAAGATATAGGCCGCAGGTTTACGGAGGTCTCTGTACAGATCCTTACTGCGAGCCGCAATGAACTGTATATGGACCAGCACTATCTGGCTCTTGCGCTGGGCGGCCTGGAGTTTGCCGTTACAACGCAGCTGGAGGGGATCGGGACAGATGGGGAGCACCTGGTGGTGAACCCGAAGGTCCTGGCGGATCTGTATGAGAGAAACCGTCTTCTGGTGAACCGGATCTATCTTCATCAGGTGTACCACTGTCTGTTCCGTCATATATTCAAGCGGATCCGGCCGCGGCAGGAGTACTGGATGCTTGCCTGCGACATCGCGGTGGAGCTTCTGATGGACAGCCAGAATATGCGCTCTGTCCGGACCGCCAGGAACCGTTTCCGCGAGAATGTAAGAGAGGAGCTTACCCGTAAGCTCAGGGTCCTGAACGCGGAGGGCATATACCGTGTACTGACTGAAGGGGCTGAGTGGTCCGAGCCTTCAAGGCTTGCGAGACTGCGGCAGGAATTCTGCGTGGATAACCACAGCCTGTGGCCGGCATGGAAGATCGACGAGAAGCATCCGAAGCTTCCGCCAAAGAGTGTGATCCTGAAAAACAAGTGGGATGACATCTCTTCAAAGACGCAGACAGACATGGAGTCTTTTTCATCGGAGGCGTCTTCGGGAGGCGGGGATCTTCTCGAGGAGACGAGGGTGGAGAACCGGGAGCGGTATGAGTACCGGGCCTTCCTCAGAAAGTTTGCCGCGATCCGGGAAGAGATGCATATCGATATGGATTCCTGGGACAGCATCCTGTATTCCCTCGGCCTGCAGATGTACGGCAACATGCCGCTGATCGAGCCCGTCGAGTCCAGGGAGGTCAAAAAGATCGATGAATTCGTCATCGTGATCGACACCTCCATGTCTGTCTCGGGACGGCTGGTGCACAGTTTCCTGGAGCAGACCTACAGCATTCTCAGCGAGTCGGAGAGCTATCTTCACAAGGTGAATATCCGGATCCTGCAGTGTGATGAGCAGGTCCTGTCGGACGAGAAGATCACATCCCGCCAGGAGCTTGAGGAGTACATGGAGCACTTCCGCCTTCTGGGAGAGGGAGGGACCGATTTCAGGCCGGCTTTTGAGTATGTGGAGAAACTGATTCTGGAGAATCAGTTCCAGGATCTTCGGGGACTGCTGTATTTTACGGACGGGAAGGGGATCTATCCGAAGAAGAGACCACCCTTTGAGACCGCGTTTATCTTCTGCGAGGAGAGCTGCGAGACAGCGCAGGTACCGCCCTGGGCGATCCGGCTGATCCTGCCCAGGGAAGATCTGGAAGTGGACGGGAAGAATCTGAAGGATGCCCGGTTTGTGTGGGCACAGGATGAGGATTGAGTATGAATATCAGACGGGCGAAGAAAGAGATCATGGATGCTGCCGAGGCTTATCTTGAGAAGGATGAGTTCGGCGACTACAGGATTCCGGAGATCCGGCAGAGACCGGTGCTTCTGATGGGGCCTCCGGGGATCGGAAAAACACAGATCATGGAGCAGATCGCCGGGGAGTGTGATCTGGCCCTGGTCTCCTATACGATCACGCATCATACCAGGCAGAGCGCGGTGGGGCTTCCATTTATCACTCAGAAGGAATATGGCGGCAGAACCTTCCAGGTGACGGAATACACCATGAGCGAGATCATTGCCTCTGTCTACGACCGGATGAAGGCCTCCGGAAAGACAGAGGGGATCCTGTTTATCGATGAGATCAACTGCGTGTCAGAGACACTCGCGCCGACCATGCTGCAGTTCCTGCAGCAGAAAACCTTCGGCAACCAGAAGGTCCCGAAGGGCTGGATCATCGTTGCCGCCGGCAATCCGCCCGAATACAACAAGTCCGTGCGGGATTTTGACGTTGTCACGCTGGACCGGGTGAAGGTGATCGACGTGGAACCGGATTTTGAGGTCTGGAAGGAGTACGCGTACAATGTGGGGATCCATACCGCGGTGATCTCCTACCTGGATATCCACAGGGAGAATTTCTTCCGGTGCGAGACTACGGTGGACGGAAAGAGATTCGTCACCGCCAGGGGATGGGAGGACCTGTCACAGATCATCTATGCCTATGAGAAGCTGGGCAAGAAGGTGGACATGGAGGTGGCGGCCCAGTACCTTCAGTATCCGAAGATCGCGCAGGATTTCTCGAACTATCTTGAACTGTTCTACAGATACCGGAAGGATTATCAGGTGGACAGCATCCTGTCCGGAATGATCCCCGAGGGGACTCTGGCGAAGCTGCGCTATGCGCCATTTGACGAGCGCCTGCAGATCGTATCTCTGCTGCTGTCCAGACTGGGCACACAGCTGCGCGGGGTGAAGGCCAGGGACACGGAGACGGCCCATCTCTTTGAGTTCCTGAAGAGGTACAGAGCCGCTGTGGATCTGCCTCCGGCAGCCCTCTATGAAAGACAGCTGGAGGAACTGCGGGTCCAGGTTAACAGCAGGATCAGTGCCGGACAGAATGAAAAGGAACTGAAGGAAGAGTACCGCGGTGTATTCCGCCTGCTCGAGTCCTGGCTGCCGGATGTAAAGTCGTGTGAAGGGGATGTGTGGGAGCTGCTTCGCAGCAGGTTTGCCGAAGTGCGCTCTGAACTGGAGGACGAGATCCGGAAGACCTCGGACATGCTTGAATATGCCTTCGATTTTATGGAAGCTGCCTTCGGGGAGAGCCAGGAGATGGTCTTCTTTATCACCGAACTGTCGGCAAATTCAGCCGCCATGTGGTTCATCGGTGAAAATGAGTGCCCCCGGTACTATCGGTACAATAAAGCGCTTCTGTTTGAGGACAGAAGCGCGGATGTCAGAAAGCAGCTGGATGAGATCCGGTCGGAGATGATCGGCGCGGGTGATATCTACCGGCAGACTGGCATCTGACTTCAGATGCAGGCGTTCATAAGCGTTCTGCACAGGCCAATCTTCTCGGGGAGACTCTCATCAAATGTGATCGAACCCTGGGAAGAGGGGTCTGAGAGCAGGTTTTCCATCTTCAGACGCCGCTGCAGCTCCCGGGCAGTACCTGCCCCGCCGTCAAAGATCCGGACCCTTTCGCCTGCGATCTGGCGGATGAGCGGCCGGACGAAGGGATAATGGGTACATCCCAGAACGATGGCGTCCGGTGCGAATTTCTCCAGATAGGGAGTCAGAAGCTCCTGCAGGTACCTTCTCAGCTGCGGGGTATCCAGGGAGCCTTCTTCCACGAATTCCATAAGACCCGGGCAGCCAAGGGGTATCACATCCGCGCGGTCGCTGTACTGTCCCAGAAGATCATTGAACTTGGCGGCGCTGACCGTCAGAGGCGTTGCCATGACGATCACGGTCGGGTGCTCAGACATCAGAGCGGCCGGCTTGAGCGCCGGTTCAATGCCGATGACGGGGATCTGCGTATAGATCTCGCGCAGGGGGCCGATGGCAGCGCTGGTGGCAGTGTTGCAGGCAACCACAAGGGCTTTGATCCCCTGTCTGTAAAAACGCTCTGCGTGAGAGAGGGTGAGTCTGCGGATCTCTTCGACACTCTTTGTGCCGTAGGGAGCGTTGGCAGAGTCCCCGAAATAGGTATAGTTCTCTCCGGGCATCAGAGCAACGGCCTCTCTTAATACACTGATCCCGCCTACGCCGGAATCAAAGAATGCAATTGGCAGTTTTCGCTTATTCATCAGTCAGTCTGACCTCGCAAGTCTGTAAAGCAGCTTCTGTAGCAATTCCAGGAATCCTGATCACATCAGAGCATCGAAGTATATTCTTCTCCCAGAATGACCGGCTGTCCGTCTGACAGAGCATACCGTATGGCATCCTCTGCGACAAAGAGCGCCCTGGCATTGGTCTTCTCGGTGATCTCCGACTTCAGGGAGAGAAGAGATTCTGCAGGAACCATGGTCTCCATCTCGACCAGATCCGTATAGGAAGTATCGGTGACCGGAAGCCCTCTCTGGCCCAGGATGTACTGGAGCTTGCCGACCCCGTTGTAATCTGTCCGGACTCTGAGGCGGAAGCCGTCGATACTGTCAGCGATCGTACAGGCATCGAGGCCTTCCTGGACAGCTCTGGAGTAGGCGCGGACCAGGCCGCCGGTTCCCAGCAGCACCCCGCCAAAATACCGGGTCACCACTACGCAGATATTGGTGACCTCTGCCCCGGACAGGACCGCGAGCATGGGACGTCCCGCCGTCCCCGCAGGTTCTCCGTCATCGGAGCAGCGGGTGAATTCACCCCGTTCACCGATGATCATGGCGCTGCAGTTGTGCCGCGCGTCCCAGTACTGCTTTCTGAGAGCTGAGATCATATCATTGGCTTCCTGCGCGCTGCGGACGAGGGAAACGGTTGCAATGAACCTTGATTTTTTTTCTGTGATCTCGGCGCTTCCGCCTTTCAGCAATATCTTCACGTTTACAAAAACCTTAAGGAATTTCCAACATAGTTCCAACGATAAGGTTATACAATAATCAGGGTGATACAGTCAACTTGGCAGTACTCCAAACTCTGTCCGGAGCCCTGTCCGGAGGGACAATTCGTTGAAAGGCAGTGCAGATATGTACGATTACACGCGACATGGCATTGAGAAAAAGATAAGGCCCCATACCCGCAGGAAAGTGGCCCGCAAGATCATATCAACGGTCCTGAAGCTGATCCTTCTCGTGCTGATCACTGCGATGATCGGCGTGGGGATCTATGCCTATACACGGATCTCGGGGATCATCAAACGTGCCCCGGATATCTCCGGCATGACCCTCAGTCCGACAGAGGCGGCCACCTATATCTGCAATCAGGAAGGAAAACGGGTCCAGAAGCTGACCCTGCCCGAGGCAAACAGGGATCTGGTCAGGCTGTCCGATGTCCCTCTGGACCTTCAGCATGCGGTGGTGGCGATCGAGGACGAACGATTCTATGAGCACCATGGCATAGACCCAAAGGGAATCCTCCGCGCGGCCTATGAAGGACTGACCAGCGGCTCATTTTCCCAGGGAGCCAGTACGATCACCCAGCAGCTGCTCAAGAACAGCGTGTTTACGGGCTGGATGTCGGAATCGTCTTTTGAACAGAGGCTCGAGAGAAAGGTGCAGGAACAGTACCTTGCCCTGAAGCTGGAAAAGACCATGAGCAAGGACAGTATCCTGGAGAATTATCTCAACATGATCAACCTCGGCGCCGGCTGCTATGGCGTTCAGGCCGCGGCATACCGGTATTTCGGCAAATCAGTCAGTGACCTGACTCTGTCCGAGGGGGCGGTGATTGCCGGGATCACCCAGAATCCGACGGCTTTCAACCCGATCGTATATCCGGAGAAAAATGAAAAGCGCCGCAGGATGGTCCTGAACGCGATGCTGCGGCAGGGCTATATCAGCCAGGCCCAGTATGACGAGGCCCTTGCCGACAATGTCTATGAGCGCATACAGAACAACGAGCAGACGATCGATACGACCAGCTCGATCTATACGTTTTATCAGGACGCTCTGATCGACCAGGTCATGGATGATCTTCAGGAGGAGCTTGCCTACACCTATCAGCAGGCATATGAGGCGGTCTATTCCGGCGGCCTGCGGATCTATTCGGCGCAGGACGACGAGGTGCAGAAGATCTGCGACGAGGAGTTTGAGAATCCGGCGAACTTCCCGGCCGGGACCAGGGTGGGCATCGACTATGCGCTGAGTATCCAGGACGCGGACAAAGTCGTGACCGATTACGGGAACAGCGACCTCAGGGCGTGGGTGAGAAGCACATCGGATCCTTCATTTAACCTGATGTACGCGTCGGCGGATGAAGCCAGGGCGAGCGCGGCTGCCTTCCGGGAGTCTGTGGTGAAGGGGAGCGATACGGTCCTTGGAGAGAGGATCACGGTTACGCCGCAGCCGCAGGCCTCCTGTGTTGTGATCGATCAGTCCACAGGACTTGTAAAGGCGATCGTGGGAGGCAGAGGAGCGAAGGAGGCAAGCCTGACTCTGAACCGGGCTTCCTATACCATGCGCCAGCCGGGATCCACATTTAAGATCCTGACGGTATACGCGCCGGTGATCGACAGTAAGCAGATGACCCTTACATCGACGGTTGTCGATGAACCATATAATTATGAATTCGGCACAGCAGTCAACAATGCCGGGGGCAATTATCAGGGTGAAGTGACTCTGCGCGATGCGATCACCCAGTCGATCAACGTGGTGGCAGTCAAGCTCCTGACACAGATCACGCCCCAGGTCGGCTATGACTACGCGAAGAAGTTCGGGATCACCACACTTACCGACCATCTGGAGACAGACGCGGGAGTGCTGACGGACGTGGGACAGACACTTGCCCTGGGCGGAATCACGAGGGGCGTAACGAATCTGGAGCTGACAGGTGCCTATGCAGCTGTCGCGAACATGGGACATTACATAAAACCCAGGTTCTATACAGAGGTCGTGGACCAGTACGGCAATGTACTCCTGGACAATACGGATCCCAGGAGCCGCACTGTGATCAGTGAAGGCGCGGCGCAGGCTCTGACCAGTGCGATGGAGGATGTGATCTTAGATGAGAGAGGAACGGCTCACGGCCTGATCAATCTCGGAGAGATGCCGACGGCAGGAAAGACCGGAACCACGTCAGACTGGCGTGACAGCTGGTTTGTCGGCTATACTCCGTATTATACCTGCGGGATCTGGGCCGGCTTTGACAACAACGAGAAGATGCCGGACGAGGATCTCTACCATACCTACAGCAAGGTCCTCTGGAATTCGATCATGACACGGCTTAATGCCGGGAAGACGATCCGGACCTTCAGGACAACGGGGGACGCCGCCAGGATCATGGTCTGTGCCCAGAGCCACATGGCTGCCTCTGCTTTCTGCCCGGATACATACGAAGAAACCTATGTACAGGGAACTCAGCCGCAGTTTTACTGCAATATCCATGGGAACGGGGCGTCGGTGAGCGGCCAGGATCCCTGGAGCAGCTCAGGCGGCTCTGACATTACGATCTTCAATACCGACCAGGCGGTCGTAGACGTACCTGAACCGCAGCAGGATGTGGTGATACCAGACGCCGGGCAGCCGCAGGAGGTGGTGATACCGGATGCTGAGCAGCCGCAGGATGCGGTGATACCGGACGCTGAGCAGCCGCAGGAGGTGGTGATACCGGACGCTTCGTCAGGCCAGGATATGGGAGATGTCCCGGATCTGGAGATTTCGACCCAGGATTCTGCGGTGATCACGATCTTCAATTAGGAAATTACGAAGCGGCATCATCACAGAATAAAAAACGGAATAAAAAACGCACCGTGCAGAACCTGCACGGTGCATTGTATATCCGATATCGACGGGCTCAGCTCTTTTTGAAACGCTGATACCATTTTTTCTTCTGAGGCGGAGCCTCGAGCTTTCCGCGGATCGCCTTGACATCCATGATGTAGATGCCGCTGATGGTTGCCTTGACTTCCTTACCCACCGGGATCAGCGGGAAGATCTTCTGATCTGCCACCATCGTCATGATCCTGCCCTGTACGCGGGCCTTGACGATCGGCATCTTCGAGCGGCGCATCAGCTTGGGCGTCTGATCGATCACGATCTGCGGGAGACCCGATTGCTTCAGCGGAAGCATCTTCTTGTCGATCACGAAGATCTGAACCGTCTGCTTGGTAGCCTCCATCTGAGCCTGAGATTCATCCTGCCTCTTCTGAAGCTTCCTGCCCCAGAAATACAGGACGATCAGAACAACGATGAGGACCGCCAGAATAATAAGAAGCGTAATCATTAATGGTGACAGTCGCATGTCGTTTCCCTCCGAATAATTATCCTGATGCCGGCATGTGCGGCATACGACGGAATTTTACCATCTTCTGTACGAAAGTGCAAGAAGTATGGTATAGTTAACGGGATGCGCATTGAACAGAATGCGGCATGCGAATGTATGCAGGACAGCTCTGGCAGTTCTGACAGCATTTTTAAGAAAGGAAATACGAAGATGAAAAAGCAGATTCTTACAGTTCTTGTGATTGCATCTGCGGTGACACTGGCCGGATGCAGCAGTTCTAAGAAGGAAACGGAAGCACCTGCTCCCGAGACGCAGGCACAGGCAGTGCAGTCGGAAACGGCAGCCGCTGAGACACAGGCGCAGGCTGCAGAGACAGAAGCTGCAGTCGTCGCGACTGAGGCAGAGGCTGCAGTCGCAGCAGCAGAGACTGAGGCAGAGGCTGTTGTTGCAGCAGCAGAGACTGAGGCAGAGACCGCAGTCGCAGCAGTTGAGACTGAGGCAGAAGCTGCAGTCGCGGCAGTTGAGACCGAGGCCGAGACGGTCGGGGCAGAGACTGAAGAAGAACTCTATATTGATGCTCTGGGCGATGAGACCGAATATGATTACTGGGAGACCGAGAGCGAATATGATTATTTCTTCGATGAGACGGAGACGGAAGCGGAGATCATCCCGAGGCCGGAGTTCAATGCCAGCGATTACCTTACTCTCGAGGACGACGAGTATATGCATATGACGGTGCAGACGACTCCTGCCATCCAGGTTACGGAAGAGGAGATCGATTCAGAGATCGCCAATAACTTCTCTTATCTTGAAGATTATGATGAGCTGATCATCAAGAAGACAGAGGGAACAGTCCAGAACGGGGATACCGTCAACATCGACTACACCGGCAAGAAAGACGGAGAGGCCTTCGATGGCGGTACGGCAGAGGATCAGGAACTGGTCATCGGCTCGGGCTCCTTTATCCCAGGCTTTGAAGAGGGCCTGATCGGCAAGGAGATCGGAAGCACGGTTGATCTGAACCTTACATTCCCTGAGGATTACGGCGTAGAGGAACTCAACGGCGCTGACGTTGTGTTCACAGTCACGATCAATTATGTATCCGAGATGCCTGAGATGACCGACGAGATCGCTGAGAAGATGTCTGACGGAGAGTACAAAACCCTCGAGGAATACAGAGAGTCTATCCGCGCAGAGATTCAGGAAGGATATGACGAGGATCATGACAATCAGGTTACCAGCCTGGTGATGCAGAAGCTGACCGAGCTGTATCCGATCGAGGAGTATCCGCAGGCCAATGTTGATTACAGCGTGGATATGATCCTCTCCCAGTATATCACTCCCTATGCCTCCATGTACGGAATGAGCACAGAGGATTTCGTTTCGGCAGCATATGGCATGTCCTATGATGAGTTCATGGAAGCGCAGCTGATTCCGGCCGGACAGCAGATGGTCGCACAGGAGATCGTTCTTGGCGCGATCGCCGAGAAGGAAGGCATCACAATGACGGAAGAAGAACTGCAGGAGCGTCTGCAGGGATATGCGGATCAGTTCGGCGTCACGGTCGACGATGTGACTCAGGGCCAGGATATGGGATATATCCGTGTAAATGAGCTGAACCAGAAGGTTATGGACTGGCTCAGAGAGAAGACTACGGTAGTTGAGATCTCTGAAACAGAAGCTGAAACGGAGGCAGACGTATTTGCCGCAGGCACTGAGGCTGAGACCGATGCTGCCCCGTTGGATGCAGCTCAGACGGAGAGTGAAGAATAAGATTCAGAGGATTCACAGAATCGGAGGATTTCATTTTATGAAGAGAAAACTGGCGGCCGGTTTGACGGCAGCACTTCTTTCATCTGCATTGCTTCTCCAGCCTGCCGCGGCGCAGGAACCGAATACAGAGACGGTCGTTTCAGAAACGGAACAGACAGAAGCGGCGCAGGAGACGCCTGCCGTGGAACAGATCGAGGTTCCTCAGACAAGACCAGAGTACAACGCGTCTGACTATGTAAAAATAGAAGATGAGAAGTATAAGGAGATCGCGTTCAGTATCTATCCGCCGGCAGATGATTCCGAGCAGGCTCAGACAGCCTGGAGGACGGAGGTCGATACCCAGATTATGACGCAGCTGTTCGCGCTGTATCCGATTACGGAGTATCCGGAAGACCTGATGAACTATGTCGCCGGAAGCTTGATCCAGACCTATCAGCAGTATGCCAGTATGTACGGGATGGATTTCACTGCTTTCCTGCAGACCTATATGAAGATGGACCAGAGTACGTTCACCAGGCAGGTTCAGTCGGCCGCACAGCAGACACTGAAGGAGGAGATGCTCCTGAAAGCGGTTGCGGAGAAGGAGAATATTACGGTCTCAGATGAGGAGTACCAGAAGGGCTGTGAGAATTATGCGGCTCAGTACGGATACGAATCGGCAGACGCACTGAAGATGGCCTTTGACGAGCCGACGATCCGGATCAGCCTTCTGATGGATAAGACATTTGATTATCTGGAGAAGACGGTGAAGATCGATCTGATCATCGAGACAGAGACGGAGAGTGAATCAGAGATGACGGAGGCGGAGACAACGCCTGCGCCTGCGGCTGCGGCTGAAACAGAGCTCGGGTGAGCCTGGGATAAAAATGTCTGTTTACACGTTCAATCCAAGTCTGGTTGACACGGGTTTGAGGTTTGAATAGAATATTCCACGGTCAGAACAATGACAGGTTTTGTGACCTGTCATTGTTTGTGTCTGCTAACTGATAATTGTTTTTTACAAAGGAGTAGAGAGTATGAACGAAAACGATGGTATCATACGGGACGCGAGGACGCTTGGCGTCCCGAAGATGATTATCCTTGGTCTGCAGCACATGTTTGCGATGTTTGGCGCAACTATACTGGTCCCGATCCTGATCGGCAGCTTTTTCAGGGATGCCGTGGGCGAGGCTCCGACCACTGGTCTTACGGTTGCGGTCACCCTGTTCTGCGCGGGCGTGGGAACTTTTATCTTTCATGTGTGCGGAAAGATGAAGGTACCGGCATTCCTTGGAAGCTCCTTCGCGTTTCTGGGCGGTTTTTCCACCATCGCCGGACTCAAGAGCGGTATCTATGAAGGAATGGGAGCCAATGAGAAGGCTGCCTATGCCTGCGGAGGCATCATGGTCGCGGGGCTTCTGTACCTGGTCCTCGCACTGATCATCAAGCTCGTCGGTGTGAAGCGCGTGATGCGTTTCCTTCCGCCTGTCGTGACCGGTCCGGTCATCATCTGCATCGGTCTGTCCCTGGCGGGCTCTGCCATCAGCAATGCGCAGACGAACTGGTTCCTCGCGCTTGTCGCCCTGATCACCATTATCGTGTTTAATATCTGGGGCAAGGGGATGTTCCGCATTATCCCGATCCTGATGGGTGTTGTGATCTCCTATGCGTGCGCTGTGATCATGAATATGATCGGCATGAAGAATCCGGACGGATCCGCGATCCTTGTGTTTGACGCGGTGGCTAAGGCAGGATTTGTCGGACTTCCGCATTTCCAGCTGGCAAAGTTCGACATTACGGCGATCCTGGTCATGGCCCCGATCTCCATCGCCACCATGATGGAGCACGTTGGAGACATCTCCGCGATCTCTGCAACCACCGGCAACAACTTCCTGGCGGATCCGGGACTCAATCGCACCCTTCTGGGAGACGGACTTGCGACTGCTTTCGCCGGACTGATCGGCGGACCGGCCAATACCACCTACGGTGAGAATACCGGTGTCCTGGAGCTCTCCAAGGTCCATGACCCGCTCGTGATCCGCATCGCCGCAGCTTTCGCGATCGTGATCAGCTTTATCCCGAAGCTTTCCGCGCTGATCGGCACCATGCCCAGCTCCATCATCGGCGGCGTGTCCTTCATGCTGTACGGAATGATCTCCGCGATCGGCGTCCGCAATATCGTGGAGAATAAGGTCGACCTGACCAGATCCAGAAACCTGATCATCGCAGCTGTCATCTTTGTCTGCGGCCTCGGATTCTCAGACGGGATCACCTTCCACGTCGGAAGAGCGACCATTACACTGACAGCGCTGGCGATCGCGGCAATCGCCGGGATCTTCCTGAACGCGATCCTTCCGGGCAATGATTACGAGTTTGGCGTAAATGAAAAAGGCGATCAGCACCGCGGTGTTCATGCCTGATACAAAGCTTCACCAGATCAGAATTAAATAACGATTTTTTGAAGAGGATCCTGCCGGATTATAGGGCCGGATCCTCTTTGTGTCTTATAAAGAATCTTGAATTATGAACCGCAAGCGTTTATATTTTTAACAGGTAAATGATGTCAATGTACAGACTGGAGGAATTCGGATATGGTTGCATGGAAGAATCTTGACACGCTTGACAGTTATCAGGCACTGCAGGAGACAAAAGGAAGTGTGAAGCTTACCGAAGTGATGGCAGGTGAGAGCGGTGCTGAGCGTGTGAGGAAGTATGCTGTTCCCATGGCAGGCGGACTTTCCTATCATTATGCGGCAAAGAAAGTGGATGATGTAATTCTTGAAAAGCTTGCAGCACTCGCAAAAGAGGCTCAGCTCTGTGAGAAGTTCGAGGAACTCTATAACGGTGCTGTTATTAACCTGACAGAGAACAGACATGTACTGCACCACCTTTGCAGAGGCCAGCTTGGAAAGCAGGTCATGGCAGACGGCGTAGACAAGAGAGAATTCTATAAAGGCGAGCAGGATAAGATCGCAGCCTTTGCGAATAAGGTTCATGCCGGCGAGATCACCAATGAAAAGGGTGAGAAGTTCAACACGGTAGTACAGATCGGTATCGGCGGAAGTGACCTTGGCCCCCGCGCGATCTATCTTGCTCTGGAGAACTGGGCAGCGACCCACAATACGCTGAAGATGGAAGCAAAGTTCATCAGCAACGTGGATCCGGATGACCCGGTCGGAGTGCTTCGCGGTGTGGATGTGGAGCATGCTCTCTTTATCGTGGTGTCCAAATCCGGTACGACTCTGGAGACTCTGACCAATGAGTCCTTCGTCAAGGACGCGCTGGAGAAGGCAGGCCTGGATGTTTCGAAACATATGCTGGCAGTCACCAGTGAGACATCTCCGATGGCGAAGAACAGCGGCTATCTTGCAGCCTTCTTCATGGACGATTACATCGGCGGCCGCTATTCCACAGCATCCGCGGTGGGCGGTGCCGTACTCTCCCTGGCATTCGGACCGGAGGTGTTCGCAAGCTTCCTTGATGGAATGGCAGCGGAGGACAAGCTCAGTGCAGGAGATGACCCGATGAAGAATCCGGCGATGCTGGATGCCCTGATCAGTGTATATGAGCGCAATGTGCTGGGATATCCCGTAACCGCGCTGCTTCCGTATTCCCAGGCGCTTTCACGCTTCCCGGCTCACCTGCAGCAGGCCAGCATGGAGTCCAACGGAAAGAGCGTCAACCGCTTCGGAGAGTCCATGAACTATGTCACCGGCGAGGTAATCTTCGGTGAGCCCGGAACAAACGGACAGCATTCCTTCTATCAGCTGCTCCATCAGGGCACGGATATCATCCCGCTTCAGTTCATTGGTTTCAGAAAGAGCCAGAATGAAAAGGATGTAGAAGTGAAGGGCAGCACCAGCCAGACAAAGCTGAACGCGAATGTCGCGGCACAGATGGTTGCCTTTGCATGCGGCAAGACGGATGAGAATCCGGCAAAGTGCTTTGCGGGTGACAGACCGTCCAGCATCATCATCGGTGATCAGCTTACTCCGGAAGCGTGCGGCGCGCTCCTGGCACATTATGAGAATAAGTTCATGTACCAGGGATTCCTGTGGAACGTGAACAGTTTTGACCAGGAAGGTGTGCAGCTTGGCAAAGTTCTTGCCAACCGTGTACTGGATCACAATACCGATGGCGCGTTGAAAGAGTTCGCTGCACTGTTTGGAATCTGAAAATGAAAAATATCGCTGTTTGCGTGCCTTTCATCACAGGTAAGTTGTCAACCCGCCCCTGCGCACAGCAGGCGCGGGTTTTTCCGGCTCGGTTATGAAGGATGGGGCTTCCAGAGAAGCCAGAGAAAGGAATCCATTATGAATCAGCGGTTAAGAGATGACGCGGACGCCATTATCCGGGCAAGCCTGCAGGCGGTTCTGCCGGACGAAGCTGTTGCGAAAGCACTGAAAGACTACAGAGGAGATGGCGGAAAGACGATTCTGGTAGCAGCGGGTAAAGCGGCATGGCAGATGGCTGCAGCGGCAGTCAGTGTCCTGGGAGCGGTAGATGAAGGGATCGTTGTTACCAAGTACGATCATGTTGCGGGAGATATTCCCGGCGTAGCCTGCTTTGAGGCGGGGCACCCGGTACCGGATGAAAACAGTTTCGCGGCAACAAAAAAGGCGCTGGAACTGGTGAGTTCTCTTTCAGAGAAGGACACGGTTCTGTTTCTCCTGTCCGGAGGGGGCAGCGCATTGTTTGAGCAGCCGCTGATTTCCGGCGAAGAGCTGCAGGATATCACCCGGCAGCTGCTGGCGTGCGGTGCGGATATCGTAGAGATGAATACGATCCGGAAGCGTCTGAGCAGTGTCAAGGGAGGCAGGTTCGCGCAGGCATGCGCTCCGGCGAAAGTATTCAGTATCGTGTTGAGCGACATTCTGGGCGATCCTCTGGATATGATTGCCAGCGGTCCGGCGTATCCGGATTCCTCTACCAGTGAAGAAGCACTTGGGATTGTAAAGAAGTATGACCTGAAGCTTACGGCGAAGGCAATGGAACTTCTTGGCAGGGAAACGCCCAAGAGTCTTGACAATGTTACGACGAAGATCACAGGAAGCGTCCGGGAACTGTGCGCAGCTGCGGCTGCAAAATGCAGTGAACTTGGCTATGAACCTGTGCTGCTCACGGACCGGCTGGACTGCGAGGCAAAAGAAGCGGGAAGATTCCTCGGAAACATCCTGCGCACACATGCCGCTGACAATAAGAAGATGGCCTGGATCGCCGGCGGGGAGACGGTAGTTCACTTGACGGGAAATGGCCTCGGAGGACGCAACCAGGAGCTTGCACTTGCCGCGGCAGATGAGATCGCCGGCATAGAAGGTACGGCGGTTTTCTCGGTGGGAAGCGACGGGACCGACGGGCCGACGGACGCGGCCGGGGGGTACGCGGACTGTGATACCCGGGATGCACTGACCAGGGAAGGCCTGACAGTCAGCGCAGTTCTGGCTGAGAATGATGCCTATCATGCATTGAAGAAAGTGGATGGCCTGATCGTAACAGGCCTGACCGGTACCAACGTAAATGATGTAGCAGTGGCACTTCTTAACTGAGATGCATACAGAAGACGGTGAACAGCCGTCTTCTTTTTTTCTGCTTTACCTACCTGTGGATAATCGTGTAGAATAGTGAAAGGATTTGTTTACACCACATTGTTCATGCAGGAGGATGCTATGGATAAGACATATGATGTAGTGGCACTTGGAGAACTGCTGATCGATTTTACTGAGACCGGAAACAGCGCGCAGGGCAATCCGCTTCTCGAGGTAAATCCGGGCGGAGCACCGGGCAATGTGCTCTCTATGCTTCAGAACTATGGTGAGAAGACCGCGTTTATCGGCAAGGTAGGAAACGACATGTTCGGCCGTATCCTTCTGGACGCAGTCGGCAGCTGCGGGATCGATACGAAGGGGATCCTGGTCGATCAGGAAGTTCACACCACGCTGGCATTTGTACATACCTATGAGGATGGCGACCGCGATTTCTCATTTTACCGCAATCCCGGCGCAGATATGATGCTGTCGAAGGATGAGGTGGATACGGAACTGATCAAAAACGCGAAGGTGTTTCATTTCGGAACCCTGTCATCCACTGACCCGGTCGTAAGAGAGGCTACCCGGTACGCGATCGACGTGGCAAAGGAAGCCGGAGCCATGATCTCCTTTGACCCGAATCTGCGTGAGCCGCTGTGGAGGACCCTGGACGACGCGAAGGCCGAAATCGAATATGGTCTTGGAAAATGTGATCTGCTGAAGATCTCCGACAATGAAGTGGAATTCATGTGCGGGACCAATGACTACGACAAGGGCGCGCAGATGCTGATCGACAAGTATCACATCCCGCTGATCCTTGTGACCATGGGCAAGGAAGGCAGCCGCGCATACTATAAGGGAATGCGTGTGGAAGCGCAGCCCTTCCTCAATGAAAATACCATCGAGACGACAGGTGCCGGCGATACGTTCTGCGCAAGCTCGATCCATTTTGCACTGAAGTACGGCCTGGATAACTTCACCGAGGATACCCTGAAGGAGCTGCTGACCTTCGCCAACGCGGCAGCGTCCATCATCACGACCCGCAAGGGTGCCCTGAGGGTGATGCCGAAGCTGGATGAGGTCGAGGCACTGGCAAAGACAAGACTGTAATGCTCTGACTTTTTCGGAATGCACAGCAGACCGGGAGCTGAGAAGAGAGACAGAACTTCTTCTCAGCCCCGGTCTCTTTTTGTATGTGGCGGATGACGCGGCGGTGAGGGAAGTCAATATATTGTGAATCTTTTGTGTTTTTTCTACTATATCCCGCCTGAGGGGGTTGCGGGATTTACAATATTGTTATAGTATTTAACAAGTCTGTAACATATTTCGTGCTGCAGATTTCCGTACAGTGTTTGAAAATCGTAACATCCGCCTGGGATGGCTGGCAAGGGGAACAACCATCAACAAGGAGGTACAGTAACAAATGAAAAACAGAATAGCAAAGGGAATGATGTTTGCGGTCATCGCCGCGCTGAGCATCCGGGGAGCGTCTTATCAGGCATATGCCGGTGAAGATGTGGATGTGGAAGGAACTCTTGGCTTTGCAAGACTGGAAGATGAAAGTGCTTATGTAAATGTGCGCGCCAGTGCAAGTACAGAGTCCGGAGAGATTGTTGGTTTTCTGGAGAACGGCGACAGCGCTGTGATCGAGAGCGTGGAAGAGGATGGCTGGTACAGGATCCGGTCGGGAGAGCTGGAGGGATACGTTGCCTCCAGGCTGATCGCGACAGGAGAAGAGGCTCAGGCGATCGCTGCTGAGTCTGCCTACACATATGCGAAGGTGAATGCGGAATCACTGAACGTTCGCGCTGAAGAGAGTGGCGATGCACAGGTGATCGGCACTCTTGAGCAGGGAGATCAGGCTGAGGTCACAGAAGATTATGACGGCGGCGCATTTGTCAGAGTCTGCGTAGATGCGGATACCTATGGATATGTGTCAGCGGATTATGTGGAGCTGGCAACGGAATATCCGACCGGAAAGACACTGGAGCAGATCGCGGCAGAAGAGGAAGCCCTTGAAAGCGTCGCTGATGCGGAGTGGACGGAAGATGCGTCCGAAACTTCCTGGGAAGAGTCTTCAGCTGACAGCGGATCAGATCCTGTCTATACAGAGACAACCTACACGGACACAGGCAGCCAGACCGGTGAAACTGCATATACGGATCCTTACTCTTCTTCGGAAGATTATACAGACTCTTCGGCGCAGCAAAGCTCTGACACGGCTCAGACAGTTCAGACAGAAGCACAGACGGAGGCACAGGTCCAGACCGCAGCGCCGTCAGCTTCCGCCTCAGGTTCTGCGATCGCATCCTATGCCTGCCAGTATGTAGGCATTCCTTATGTGTGGGGCGGTTCCAGCCTGTCGAGCGGTGTGGACTGCTCGGGATTTACGATGTGTGTCTTCTCTCATTTCGGAATCTCGCTTCCTCATTTCGCAGCGTCCCAGTATGGCTGCGGAACACCGGTCAGCCTCTCGAATCTTGCGCCTGGAGACCTGGTATTTTATAACGGCTCCAGCGGATCGATCGAACATGTCGCGATCTACGTCGGCGGCGGAAGCATCGTTCACGCGCGAGGAACGGGTTACGGCGTGTGCTACAGCTCGCTGAACTACGACACGCCCGATGCAGCGTGCAGGGTGGTGTAAACCGGAAAATAAAAGAGAACAGACCCGGCAGACGGGATACAGGACAGGATACTCCTACAGGAGTATCCTGTTTTGTTTTTGCGCGAATATGTGAATATTGTTGCAAATAAGAGCATTGTTAATGAAATGATTAGAAAAAATGACCACAGCAAGGGCGGGCTGAAATTAATCATGCCAATATTGTGCTAGCAATACGCCTTTACAAGCACTCTGTTATTAGCTATATTACACAAAAGAGGCTTTGTTTTTGTACTTTATACATGCAGGCTGAAAGACAAAGGAGGGAATGCTGAATTGAAGAAATTCACGTTTATTGGAGCCGGATCGCTGGAGTTTACAAGAGATCTGGTGAGGGATCTGATGACATTTCCCGCATTCGATGAGTGCGAACTGATGCTGATGGATATCAATGAGAAGCGTCTGCAGTATTCGAAGATGGGCGTGGAGCGGATCGTCAGGGCCGGAGGACATCATGCGGTCGTTAAGACCACCACCGACAGGCGCGAAGCCCTCAGAGATGCGGACGGCGTACTGATCACGATCCTGCAGGGCGGTGTTGACGTGTGGCGCCATGATATCGAGATTCCCATGAAATACGGGGTGGATTACTGTGTCGGCGACACGAGAGGCCCCGCGGGGATCTTCCGCTTCCTCCGCACGGCGCCCGTGATGCTGGACATCATCCGGGACATTGAAGAGCTGTGTCCGCATGCGGTCGTACTCAATTACACCAACCCGATGGCGATGCTGGTCAGCTTCCTTCAGCGCCAGACGGATATTCAGATCACAGGCCTGTGCCACAGTGTGCAGGGAACCGCCCAGATGCTGGCGGGCTGGCTGGGCCTGAAGGACGACGAACTGGACTATACCTGCGTCGGCATCAACCATCAGGCATTCTACCTGAAGCTTGAGCATGACGGGAAAGATATGTATCCGGCACTGAGAGAGGCTGTGAAACGGCCGGAGGTTGCGGCGGAGGAACCGGTGCGCATCGAGGTGTTCCGCCATCTGAAGTATTTCATCACGGAGTCCTCAGGGCACAATTCCGAGTATTTGGCCTGGTTCAGAAAGAGACCTGACCTGATCGAGAGATACTGTACCCACGGTACCGGCTGGAATCCCGGAGAGCATGCCTACATCCTCAATGAGTACCTGAACAGAGAGGATACGTGGGAGAAGGAATATACCGACTGGCTGGAGAACGGAGAGGTAGAGCTGGAGAGAGGTGAGGAATATGCCTCCAACATCTTCAATGCGATCTTTGGAGATCATACGCCGTATCCGTTCAACGCGAATCTTCGCAACCGGGGATATGTGACCAACATTGACAGGGACGCGTGTGTGGAGGTGCCTGTGATCGCGGACAGGACCGGTATCCATACGATCGACATCCATACGCTTCCGCAGCACCTGTCCGTCCTGGTCAACAACTCCGCGAAGATCGAAGAGCTGGCTGTGCAGGGGGCGATCGAGGGCAATCCGGATCTGATCTTCTCCGCGTGCCTGTTCGACCCGCTGACATCGGCAGTGTGCAGCATGGAGGAGATCCACAGCATGGTCCAGGAGATGCTGGACAAAAATGCGGAGTATCTTACTTATTTCAAGAGCCTTAAGATCTGATGATCCAAAAATAAGAAGCAGCTGACAAATCACACAAGTCAAAGGAGGGTTTCACAATGAGGAAAAAAGTATCCCGTATACTTGCGCTGGTTCTGGTCCTGACTCTGATAAGCTCCATTCCCGCGTTTGCGGACACCACGAAGCTGGTGATCTGGGGACATCAGGAAGAGGTATGGAACGATAATTACAAGAAGATCGCTGATGATTTCATGGCAGAGAATCCGGATATTGAGATCAGTTTCGAATTTTTCCCCTATGATGATTTTGAGGCGAAAGTCCAGACCTCTCTGATCTCAAAGAACAGTGACTGCGACATCTACGAGATGTGGGGCGGATGGGGCATCGACTACGCGCCGACGGGAAGCCTCGATCCGATCGCTGACGAGGTGGCGGATGAGATCCGCGCGGAAGCATATCCGTCGACCTACGGAGCAATGGAGTATGACGGCAAGATCTACGCACTCCCGCTGGAGTTCAATATCGAGTGCGGCGGTCTGGTGGTCAATCTTCATCTTCTTGGAGACGATCCCATTCCGACAACCTGGGACGAACTGGTGGAGACCGCGAAGAAGGGAACGGTCCGCAATGGAAACCAGTTTGACGTAAGAGGATTCGATTTCGTCGGATGGGACGGCGTCGCCTACACCTTTGCGGCAATGGTCATGTCGCAGGGCGTGAGCTACTTCAACGAA
>CACXAT010000014.1 GCA_902765725.1 uncultured Lachnospiraceae bacterium
GGACCACGGATTTGATAATATTTCATATTTCAATCTGCAATTCCGAAAACACTTCGGTATGACGCCTCGCGAGTTCCGCAAGAAGCAGGCGCGTTACTAGAAGGTACTACATATCTACAAAACCATAAGTGTTCATGATCGATGTAATCACACTGTGACAATCAAATATCTATGATTCGGAAACCTCGTACCGCAGACCATGCTGTGGCACGAGGTTTTTCGGTTCCTGTTTATTTAGACTCTTTTCACAATTTTCCACATGGATGTAAAACCGGGATACCATATAACAAGATGATAGGGACAAGCGGGAGACACTATGATCCCTGAATATAGATTTATAACTAACAGATAGAGGAGACATTTTAATGATTATAGAGGTAAAAGAAAAGGGAACCAGAGAATACTGTAAAGAGGTAGTGAACACTATCAGCCAGTACAAGAAGTTTATAAACAGGCCAGATGCAGAACTGAAGGATCATTTCAAATCCGATCCCATATGGACGGGCGTTATGACAAGCCTGTTTACAATATGGCTTTTTCATGGAATCTTCAACGGCTTTAATGTCTGGATCGGAATAGTACTTGTGATCACAGGTCTGGCGCTTATTCTTCTGATCGCCAATCAGATCAATATGAATAAGATGGTGAATGCTTTTCTGAATGATGACAGGACGTCAACAGTTACTCTGGATGAGAAGGGCGTTGAACTGAATAAGGAAGGCACACAGGTTGTGAGAGTCGGCTGGGAGGATATGGTGGTTGTCAGATCCTTCAAAGAGTCCCTGTGCTTCCTGGCACAGAACGTTACCGGATTCGTAATCGCGGTCAGCAGCCGATACAAAGACGATATTATGAGATACCTGGAAGAGAATCATGTGAATGTAAGGGTCGTTCAATAACCGATCCGTCAGGATCAGATCACACAGTGAACCCGCCGGATGGCGGGTTCGCTCAGACTGAAGACAAAGTCGTGTTTATGCCAGCAGGCAAGGCACGACTTCTCTTTTTTTATTGTTTTTCATAAAAACAGATAAGATAAAACGAATAAATGAAACGGGATTAGTGGGAAGAAGCCCCCTCCGTTCCTTTTATCAATCCGCGGTTTTCGGATTCGAGCGCTCTCCTGGAGTACATATGAATATAATACAATGTGTTTCCTCTCTTAAGAACGAAGGAATCTCCTGACATCTCTGTACCGTTGGCGGCTGTGCAAAGATAACTGAAACCGTCTGCTGTGGTGCCGCCAACCGCAATGTTCAGGGAGCCTGTATACTGGTAATCCAGCTGGGCCATCGATTTCCGGAAATGGAATCTCCAAAGCATTATTTACGACCATAGTATGATTCCTTTCCTGTTCCAATAGCCAGCACAGCAGTTCTTTTCTGCAAATCCTGTTGTGCTGTATTCTGCTGATCTGCAAATCCGATGTACTTCTTTCTAATGAGATGATCTGACGATATCAGGCGTCCCATTCATTTTTGGATAGCACAGTTCTTTATACATAATAAGGCATATTCCAGAGCATTTTCTGAAGCATTTTCGCGGATTGTCATCCGATACCGTGATACGGAAAGTGACCGCAGGATTAAGCAACAAGCCTTGTGTCATTGTGGTATGAGGCTATTTCAGATTGACAGAAAAGCATATCATAGGTATGATTAGTTATACAAATCATACCACACGTACTGGATATACAGGATATACCAAGCTTACCAAACATACCAAAGGAGGCGGTGTCATGAAAGCACCAAAAGGAAAATATGCATGGACTGCAACCGTGGGTGAGAAGGGTCAGATCGTGATTCCTAAACAGGCTCGCGATCTGTTTGAGATCAAACCCGGAGATACTTTACTGCTGCTGGGCGATGAGAAGCGTGGCATAGCGATACCGCCCAAGGGTGCCTTTGCTGAGCTGTTTGGCATTGCGTTTGAAGCGAAAGAGGATGGTGAAGAATTATGAAAATAGCTTGGTTCTGCATCCCTGCCCATGGGCATACCAATCCGACGCTTGGACTTGTCAGGGCCCTGACGGAGGAAGGGCACAGGATCTGGTATTTTTCCTTTGAGATGTTCAGAGAAAAGATAGAAGATGCCGGTGCGGTTTTCATTCCATGCGACGGATATGATTTCGAGATGGAAGACAAGGAGAATGCTGACCGGGTCGGAAAAGACCAGGCTTTTGCAGTAGAGCTTCTTGTATCTTCAACACTGGCGTTGGATGAAATGGTCACGGCAAAAATAGCTGAAATACGGCCGGATGTTATTGTGGCGGATTCTGTTGCATACTGGGGCAAGCTGGCTGCAATGAAGCATGGTATTCCGTTTATTTCATCCACGACAACCTTTGCGTTTAACAGGTATTCCTCCAGATACATGAAGCACGGAATCGGGGAGACGCTGAAAATGCTGTTGTCCATGCCCAAGGTGAATAAACAGATCAGACGGCTTCAGAAACAGGGATATCCGGTAAAGGGTATCCTGGATATCGTTCAGAATGATAATGAAACGAACACGGTGGTGTATACTTCAAAGTATTTCCAGCCGTGTTCGGATACATTTTCTGAAAAGTATCATTTCATCGGGCCGTCAATCCGGCCGGTTCAGGAACCTTTTGAAAAGAAGGCGGAGAAGACGGTTTATATCTCCATGGGCACGGTAAACCGGAACAGTGCGTTCTATCGCAGCTGCATCAATGCTCTGGGTAAAACGGACTATCAGATTATCATATCGATGGGGACGAATACGGATCGCTTTGATGGTGTGCCGGATAATATCGAGATATATAAAAGTGTCGATCAGATGGCAGTGCTGCAGATCGCGGATGCTTTCATTACGCACTGCGGGATGAATTCGGCTTCAGAGGGGCTGTATTTTGGAGTTCCGCTCATTCTGTTTCCACAGACGCCGGAACAGGATGCCGTGGCAAGAAGGACAGAAGAGCTGGGGGCCGGACTCAGGCTCTCATCAATAGAAGAAGAGGATATTCTGAAGGCGGTCACAAGGATTCTTGAAGAGAAGAATTATAAGCAGTGCGCTGAAAGAATATCTGAAAGCTTCAAAAACAGCGGCGGCATCCGGGAGGCAGCAGCTTTTATAGAGAGCGTTGGCATCCGGGAAGGGAAGCATACCTGAAGAAAGAGGCCGCCCGGGCTTTTATGCCCTGGCAGGCCTCTCTGCTGTATTACAGATATGTATATCAGGCTCGGTTTGACATTTGGACTGACACGCTTGGATGTTACATTTATCTATGTTTTCGCAGTTCCTCATTGGCCTTTTCAACGTTCAGTCTTGTCAGGATTAACGTGATGAGCAGGTTGAAGATCATGGGCATCCACAGATACATGATATGGAGCATATTGATGGTGGAGGCTGTCTGCTCTGCAGCGCCGCCGACATATCCGCTGAGGGCCAGGAGCCAGCCTGCGAGAGCGGTGCCGATGCCGCCTCCGAGCTTCGTGCCTAAGGAGGTACAGGAATACATAGTGCCGTCCACCCGCTTTCCGTGGGTGAGGTAGGTATATTCGGAGCAGGTCGCGATCAGTGCGTTCATATCACCCTGCAGAGGACTCATACCGATGGCCGCAACCGCCGTACAGGCGAGCATCAGCGGAACAGAGCCTATATAACCTGCGATGACTACGCCCAGACGTCCGATGGTACCCAGTGTGTAGCCCATCAGATTGAGCTTATACATGCCGCCGAATTTTGCGACCAGGGCGGGCGTAAACAGTAGACCGATGATCATGGGAATATTGATCGCCCAGGAGAATATGCCCAGAAGGTTGGCGTTTTTCAGCACATAGGTCATATAATAGATGCCCATGTTCAGAGTCGCGGTATAGATCTGCATCAGAATATAGGACGCGCAGATCATCAGGTAGTATTTATTCTGAAGCAGAAGCTTGAAGGCGTCGATCAGGGTGTATTTTTCATCGGCGTCCGCTTTGGGCTGTACGTCTTCCCCTTCCGCCAGTTCCTCCGGCGAGAGTTCACGGACGGACATTACGGAGAGTGTGTTGGAGATGACTCCGACGATGGCATAGATGATCGCCACAGTGCGCCACGCCGCCGCGCCGCCGCCGAAGTGCGCGACCAGTCCGACCGTGATCGTCTGGATCAGCATGCTGGTGCCGAAGGCGAACATAAAGCGGATGGAGCCCATCTGGACACGTTCGTTATTATTCTTGGTGATCAGGGCCGTCAGGGCGGAATAGGCGATGTTGTTGGCGGTGTAGAATCCCGCATTTAAAAGTGTGTAGGCGATGAAGAACCAGGCATACTGGGCCGTGGGGCTGACATCGGCAGGAATGCAGAAGATAGCCACCAGGCATACGGCGCAGCCAAAATACCCGTACAGCATCCACGGGCGGGCTTTTCCCATACGGGACCTGGTCTTGTCGATCAATGATCCGAAAAAGATGTCGCTTATGCCATCAAAGAGCTTGGACACCGCGATCAGAGTGCCGACGATGCCTGCGTTCATGCCTACTGTGTCCGTCAGGAATATCATGACAAAGGCGGACAGGAGAGCATAGACTACATTTCCTGCGATATCGCCGGAACCGTATCCTATCTTGTTATACCAATTCAAATACTTTTTTTCTTTATTCTGGTTCATTTTTCAATCCCCGTTTCTAAAGTTCTGATTGTCTGATCTGTTTTACATTTTTTCCGGTTTCAGAATGAATGTGAAATGATAGTGATCCGAGCAGACTCTGTATCCTGGTAAGAGATCAGGCCCGCAGCTCTTTGACCCGATGCCGGCCAGTTGATGGTCGATGCACAGGACTGTGCTGCCGCAGGGCTCCAGCTCATAGTTGTGGCGCTTTTGTTCCAGTTCTTCCTGTGTGAAGATGGAAGCATTGAAGGAGAATGTCTGGCTGGGATCTGCGTCCGCGCAGACCGCCGTAAGGCGAATTCCGCCTCCCTCCACGGATACATAGTCGCAGTCGAAGTGGCTGCCGTTTTCCTGGGGACGGATGTAGTCCTCCTGCATAGAAGAAACGCTTCCCCGGAAGCAGCTGTGCCGACCGGAATGGTGCTTGTCAATATAGGTCTCCCCGGGGCCCATTCCGTAATAGCAGACCTCATACATAGCCTTATTGAGGAAGAAGCGCAGCCCGATTCTGGGCAGGGTTTCAATCTCCGGGTCTTTGGCCGCATGGATATCCAGCAGGATCCGTCCGTCCGGGAAGACGGTGATCTTATTGTCTATCCTGAGGACCGGCTGGACCGACACGGCAGCGACAGACTGCCGGATGCTGACGGTTACAGGGGCAGTGCTGTCTGCATTGCCTGTGCAGGAGGAATCTGTGATCTTCACCTCATAGGCTCTGGTCACGGTATGATCCAGCCGTTCAAACTTCCACAGGTCGGCAAGCGGTGCGTCATTGTCTGTGGGCGCGCGCCACAGGTTGAAATCGACAGGGCGGTCGAGCATTTCCCGGTCCTCCAGCCTGAGTGAGGTGAAGAGTCCGGAAAGGGTATCCAGTCTGTAGGTGAATTGTTCTCCTTCAAATACCAGGCAGTTTCCGTCTTCCCGGACCTGAACCGCGTGATCTGCGGCCGATGCGGTCAGGATCGCTGCGGCAGTCATCGCCCTCGGCTCCGGGTTGGGGAGCCTGATCTCGTCAAACCCAAGCTCATGGCCGGCCGGCAGTCCGCACCATTCTGCTTTGAGCCTGTAGGAGACGGTGAGGAAACATCTTCCCTGATCCGGTATGTCGAGAGCGAGCGGGATCTCCACGCTGCCGTGGGGGGCAATGGAAGGAATGGCACTCTCGTCAGCAGCAGGCTCCGGTTTTTTTCCGTCTGTCAGTACTCCGCCGGCAATCTGCGTACCGTCTGAGGTGAGGGTCCAGGAGGCGCAGATGAGATCGGCCGGATCTGTGAAATCCAGGTGGTTCTCGAGGGTCAGAAGCTGCCGGTACGGATCATAGGAGGCGCGCAGCGGCCGGTGGACATTTTTGTATTCCAGAAGGCCTGTGTGCGGTGTTCTGTCGGGATATACAAGCCCATCCAGACAGAAGTTGCCGTCATGCTGCAGTTCGCCGTGGTCACCTCCGTACCAGTACATGGCCCTGCCGTTTTCCGCAGTTCCCCTCCAGATGGCGTGGTCGCACCATTCCCAGACGAACCCGCCGCACAGGGCGGGGTACTTTTCCGTCAGGTCGAGATACTCCTTGAAATCACCGGGACTGTTGCCCATGGAGTGGCAGTATTCGACGAGCAGAAGCGGCTTTCGGGGTGAATTGTCAAGGTAGTCGGTGACTTCGGAAAATGCGGGATACATACGGCCGAACAGATCGATGTCCGATGTGTCAAAATCCCGGTCGGTGCTCAGATAGAAGGCACTCTCATAGTGCGTGAGCCTCGAGGGATCTGTTTCTTTGACCCAGCGGAGGGCTTTTTCAAAGGTACAGCCATAGCCGCATTCATTTCCCATTGACCAGACCAGGATGCAGGGACGGTTGCGGCTGCGAAGGACCATGGAGCGGATCCTGTCGAGGGTGGGTTCGATAAAATCCGGGTTGTCCGCGATCCTGACGTGGGCCTTGCGCATACGCTCGGAGTAGTCATCCTCCCGGAAATAAAGAGGCCCTGTGCCGTGGCTCTCGTTGTCCGCCTCATCAATGACATAGAGTCCCAGCTCGTCGCACAGCTGATAGAACCAGGGGGCGTTGGGATAGTGGCTGGCTCTGACGGCATTGAAATTATGAGCCTTGATCATCTGCAGGTCTTTGAGGGCCTGGTCCATGCGGCAGACCGCTCCGGTCACCGGATCGGATTCATGTCGGTTGACCCCTCGGAAGGTGATGGGCGAGCCGTTGAGGGTCAGAACCAGATTCCGGATTTCAACTTTGCGAAAGCCGATCTTTTCAGTGATCACCTCCCTGCCGGTATCCATGACGAGGGTGTAGAGGCGGGGGGACTCGGCATTCCAGAGGACAGGCTGATCGACGGTGACGGAGATATTCCTGTCAGGAGCCGGGAGGAGGGATTCCTGAGAGAGTATCTCCCTGCCGTCGGGGTCAGTCAGAGTCAGCTTCAGCGGGATGGATTCTCCTGTACATGTAAAGCGGATCCTGAGATCTGCCCGCCGGAAGTCACTGGAGAATCCGGTCTCGATGGCATAGTCCTCGATCCTGTCGGCAGGCCGGTTCAGGATATATACATCCCGGAAGATGCCGGAGAAGCGGAATTTGTCCTGGTCCTCGAGATAGCTGCCGTCACACCATTTCAGGACCAGTACAGCCAGGAGGTTATCCCCCTCCTGAAGGATATGCGTCACATCAAACTCTGAGGTGTGATGAGAGATCTGGCTGTAGCCAATGTAAGTGCCGTTCAGCCAGACATAAAAACAGGAGTCCACGCCCTCAAAGTTGAGGAATGCACAGGGAGCCTTGGGATCGCGGTGCCATTCAAAATGGTGCAGATACGCGCTACAGGGGTTGTCCTGGGGGACATATGGCGGGTCAAAAGGAAACGGGTAACGTATATTGGTGTACTGCGGGCTGTCATAACCCCGCATCTGCCAGCAGAAGGGAACCTCTTCCCATTTCCACTGTGCATCGGGTCTGTAGCCTGGAAGATAGAAGAGATCGCGCAGATCATGTATGCTCGGATACCAGGTGAAAAGCCAGTCACAGCCGCTCAGCATCTGCAGGCGGTCTGAGCTCTCCCTGTTTCGCACCAGACTGTCATTGAAGACAGACGACGGGATAAAATACGCCCGGTCCGGCATGGTGTTCTGGTGAAGGACAGTAAGGTCTTCGTAAAGTCTTGGAACAATCAAAATTCAGCCTCCTTTCTCCCACAAAAAAACCATTGATCCGGCGGCTCGGGAAGCAGCAGGGTTCGTTCCAAAGCAGCCAGATCAACGGTCAATATCTGCGATGCAAACGAGTCATAATGATTCAAAAAGAATATCATTCGGATACGTTCGCATGTTTTTATATTCAGTTTTATAATAGGCAGATTTGATTGTGATCCCACCAGACAGACTGGATGAGGTTCTGCAGATAAGACGTGAGAGTGCATACGGCTTATTCAAGCCAGCCCTTTAATGCAGTGACGTTATAGTTCATGAATTTGTTTTTGGCATATTCTTCATCGGTTTTCCATCTGTTCGGCGTACATCCGATCAGTCTTTTGAAGTTGCGGATGAAGGTCGAGATACTGTCATATCCGACTTTTTCAGAGACCATAGCCACCGTCAGATCCGTCTCCCGAAGCAGGGCGCAACCTCTCTGGATCCGGACAAAATTGACATAGTCCATAGGCCTCATGTTCATGTATTTCTCGAAAACTTTTCTGAAATGACTTTCACTCAGGCCGCAGGAACGGGCGAGGTCGACTGCACGGATCGGAGTGCTGTAGTTTTTCTTGATATATTCTATAGCGGGGAAAATATCGATGGACACAGGCCCTCTCTCCGGGAGCTCCGAATTCTGGAATCTTCGGATAATCTCGACGACCAGCATCGACAGGAGATTCAGGACCATATCCCGGTACATATATTCCTGGTTTTCCATTTCAGAGATGATTCCCCGTACGAAGAAGGTCATTTTCTGGATATTCATCTCCGGGGTCAGCAGCTGTCCTTCCCTGTCGAGTCTGTGTCCGATATTGTCCCGGAGGATCTCATCGTCGGGATACAGTTTTTTCAGGACCTTATGGAGATCAAAATACATCCATTCCCAGCCGGCCTTTTCGCCAAAGGTATTGGTTGTGTGCAGTTCTTTGGTGGGAATCAGAGAGATACATCCCGGGTAAAAATGCAGGGCCTTACTGCCGAGGATCATCTCCCCCTCGCCCGCATAACAATGTCCGACCTCATAGTAATTGTGAAAGTGCAGTTTGTCTCTTCCTTCACCGTATTCCTTGTACCAGCCTGTACCCGTCAGGGAGAAGACGATATCTCCCTGAGGGATATCATAATAGCGAAACTCTACCTGTTTTTTATCCATAAATAAAATTTCTCCTGTATCACACATTGGGTAACATGGCACAGTATATAGTTATTATTTTATCATTGGACGTGTATTCTCAGATGAGCATATTCGTTTTTAAAACTGTCAGATTCACTTCTATAAAGATGATGAAGCGAGCATCTGATCCGCCTTTCCCGCGACCGTGGGGGGACATGAAACCTTCATGTAGATCCCGTCCTCTCTGTACTCACAGACATCCACGCGTGCATTCTGCGAGAGGTAGGCCTGGACATTTCCCTTTGTGTAAGGGATCAGGAACTCCCGCTGCGTATCTCCGGATGCCAGCTTCTCCAGTATGACCTGGGTGAGCAGCTCGATGGAACCGGGCTCCCGGGCACAGATGTAGACATTCTCATTGGCCTCCCCATCGATGTTTACCCTGCGCATGCCGCGCCGCGGGTACTCGATCTTCGGCTCGCGCAGGTCGGATTTGTTGTAGACCGTAATGCGGGGGATATGCCCGGCGCCAAGGGAGACCAGCGTCTCGTCCGTGGTGGCGAGATGGTTGTCGCAGTGCGGATCGGAGCCGTCCACGACCTGGACGATCAGGTCAGCCCGGGCTGCTTCCTCCAGCGTGGAGTGGAATGCTTCCACCAAAGAAGCGGGCAGGGCCTGGATAAAACCGACCGTGTCGGATAGCAGGAAAGAGCGCCCGTTTCTCACGCGAATCTGTCGGATACTGGTATCCAGCGTCGCGAAGAGCATGTTCTCCTCGAACACCTTCTTGTTTTCCGCGGAGGAAGCATCTCCCCAGTAATCGATCATGGCGTTCATGATCGTGGATTTCCCGGCGTTGGTATATCCGACCAGAGCAACCGAGGGAAGCTGCGAGCGGCTGCGCTTCTTGCGCTGTGTCTCGCGCTCCCGGCTGACCAGAGTCAGCTCCCGGCGAAGTTCGCTGAGCCTGTGGTCAATGGTGCGGCGGTCGATCTCAAGCTGCTTTTCCCCCTCACCCTTGGAGGACAGGGAGCCGGAAGCGCCGCCCTGGCGGTTCTGCGTCTCCCACAGACCGATCAGGCGGGGGCGAAGGTACTGGAGCTTGGCCAGGGCTACCTGCAGCTTGGCTTCCCGGGTCCGCGCCCGGCGCTCGAAGATCTCCAGGATCAGGCGGGTCCGGTCGGTGACCGGAACGCCCAGAAGCTTCTGGAGATTTCTGAGCTGAGAGGGAGAGAGGGTGTCATTGAACAGGACACGTGAGACGCCCTGGTCCTCGACAATATAGCGGATCTCCTCTGCCTTTCCCTGCCGGACGTAGAGCGCCTGGTCCACCCGGGGAAGCTTCTGGGTGAGGGACATGACCGGGTCCATGGAGCAGGCCTTCGCAAGCTCTGCGAGCTCGTCCATAGAATGGGCGAAGGCATCCTCTGACTCATATTCCCGTCCGGAGTAGGTCCAGACGCCAACCAGGAGGACGGGTTCTTTCTCATCATTTTTAAGGCGGGTACTTAATATATCGTCTTCGCCAAACAGTGCGCGCATGCAAGATCCTTTCCTGGCACCCGGAATCGCACAGATCCGATGAAAGTGCAGGTGCCATCTCATATATCCTGAAAATCAGTACTACACATTATATCTTCCGGATGGCCGGAAGTCACCTGTTTTCGGGCAGCAGGTGATCCTGAATGCCAGGCAGCTGCGTATTTCAATAATCGGGGAAAGCGGTATAATCAGGATGTCGTACATGTAAACCTATGAGGATGTTTCTGAAAATGAATCATTACAATACACAGGGAAAAGATACAGAGCTGGAGAGAAAGGTCTACTCCCTGATCTGCACCCGTGACGGGATCAGGGCCAGGGAGATCGCCAGGGAGATGGGGACAGACCGGACCCGTGTGAACCGCTGCCTGTACGGATACCCTTTTATCCGGGATCTGTGCGTGCGGGACAGGGATTACCTGTGGCACGGGCTGATCCGGCAGGGCAGGCCCCACACGGGGCTGGGAGACTACTGCGGATGGTACGGCAGGGTCGCGGATTTCATGAAGCTGGATGCGGAGGACTGGTTCTGTGAACTGCTGGAGGGATGCCGCCGGGTCGGCAGAAACCTCAATGACACCAGAGGACTGTACCATTCCTTCCGCGACACCGGTGAGGTGGTGCGGGTGCTGTTTAATGACATGCAGGGGATCGACACCTCCGGGTGGGAGCTGTGTTTTGAGCTTCGGATCAAACGCTCCCGGAGCGTCCGGATCTATGCGGATGTCCTGGTGATCAGTGAGGATAAGGCATTTACCCTGGAATTCAAGATGAAGGATGAAGTGCTGGATGATGAACTGCTCCAGGCTGCAAAGTACGCGCCGTATCTGGAGGTGATCTTCGGGGAGCGGTATGACGTGATTCCGGCCCTGGTGCTGACCTGTGCAGCAGATCTGTTCACCTTTGCAGAGCTGCCCGGTACCTCCGGCGTACTGCCGGTGGTCTCGGGGGATATGCTGTTCAATGTGTTCGAGGAGTACATCGGGGATGTACTGTAGATCCCCCGGAGGAGGCCGAAAGTATTGTGTATCTTATCATTTTATAAGAAAAAATTGACGCATGTAAGATATGGGTGTAAAATAATTTTGTTTTATTTAACCAAATTTCTGAGAGAAGGAGAGTAAGACTATGATGAAGAAAATTATTGCTTCACTCATCGCCATGACCATGACAATTTCCATGGCAGCGGTTTCCTTCGGTGCCAGCATTGAGATCGCAGACATCGATGAAGAAGCGGCTACGGAAGCTGCAGGCGGAGAAGAGGTCGCAGCCGCTGTGGAAGGCGACTACCACATCGGTATCGTAACCGGTTCTGTTTCCCAGTCTGAAGACGACCGCAGAGGCGCGGAAGCTTTCCAGGCAATGTATGGCGAAGACAGAGTCACTCTGGCAATCTATCCGGATAACTTCACGGAAGAGCTTGAGACCACCATCCAGACAATCGTAAACCTCTCAGATGATCCCGATATGAAGGCGATCATCGTAAACCAGGCAATCCCGGGAACCACCGAGGCTTTCCGTCAGATCAAGGAAAGACGTCCTGACATCCTCTGCATCGCAGGCGAGTCCCACGAGGACCTTCCCGAGATCGGCAGCGCTGCTGACCTGGTCTGCAACAATGACTTCGTCGCACGCGGATATCTGATCATCCGTACTGCTCATGAGCTGGGCTGCGATACCTTCGTACACATCTCATTCCCGCGTCATATGTCCTATGAGACCATGAGCCGCCGTGTTGCGATCATGAAGGAAGCCTGCAAAGAGTTTGGTATGGAATTCGTCATGGAGACTGCTCCGGACCCGACCACTGACGTAGGCGTTCCGGGCGCACAGGCATACATTCTGGAGCATGTTCCGGAGTGGGTTGAGAAGTATGGCACAAACAGCGCTTACTTCTGCACGAACGATGCACACACCGAGCCGCTGCTGAAGCAGCTTCTTGAGTACGGCGGATACTTCATCGAGGCTGACCTGCCGTCACCGCTGATGGGCTATCCGGGAGCTCTGGGTCTGGACCTCACTGAGGAAGCCGGAGACTTCGAGAAGATCCTTGCCAAGGTTGAATCCGCAATCGTTGAGAAGGGCGGCGCAGGCAAGTTCGGTACCTGGGCATACTCTTATGGCTACACCGTATCCGCAGGTCTTGCACAGCATGCCATGAACGTTATCGACGGCGTCTCCGAGCTGGAGAACATCGACGACATCGCAAAGGCATATCAGGAGTTCTCTCCGAACGCTGCATGGAACGGCTCCAACTACACCAATGCTGATACCGGCGTGAAGCTGGGCAATGTATTCCTTGTATATCAGGATACCTACATCATGGGCGATCCGGGCTACTACATGGGCTCCACCGATATCGAGGTTCCGGAGAAGTACTTCACCATCAAATAATCCATCCGGACAAGTATTTTTGAAGCTGTATCGGGGGGAGGAGGTCAGGCTCCTCCCCCGTTTCTCTTGTGCACTAATTTTTAGGAAGGCAGATACATGAGCAGCATGAACGAACCACTGCTTGAAATGAAAAATATCAGCAAGGACTTTTTCGGCAATTCGGTTCTCTCCGACATCAACCTGACCCTGCGCGAAGGGGAAGTGATCGGTCTTGTCGGCGAGAATGGCGCCGGAAAATCCACACTGATGAGAATTCTGTTCGGATCAACGATGATCCATGAGACCGGCGGATACGGCGGTCAGGTTATCCTGAACGGCAAGGAGGTCCATTTTTCATCCCCCTTTGATGCCATCGCGGCTGGAATCGGCATGGTCCACCAGGAGTTTTCACTGATCCCGGGATTCACCACTACGGAGAACATCCTGCTGAACAGAGAGCCGGTAAAGAAGAACCTGGTCTCGGATATCTTCGGCGACCGGCTGAACACACTGAATCGTGCAGAAATGGATAAAAGGGCATCGGAAGCCATCAGGCTGATGGGTGTCGATATCGATAAGAAGATGGTCATCAGCAATATGCCGGTCGGCCATAAACAGTTTACGGAGATCGCAAGAGAGCTTTCCAAGGAACAGCTGCGTCTTCTGATTCTCGATGAGCCTACCGCGGTTCTGACAGAGAGGGAGGCAGAGGCTCTGCTCGCGTCCATCCGCGGAATGGCGGAGCGCGGCATCGCGATCATCTTCATCACCCACAGACTGCAGGAGATCCTCTCTGTCTGCAACCGTGTCGTGGTCATGCGCGATGGCGTTGTGGTGAAGGATACACCGGCTGACCAGACGGATGTGCAGCAGATCACAAAATGGATGGTCGGACGTGAGGTGGCAGGAAAGGCGGAGACATCCGTTCGAAGCCACGAGGGCGCGAAGGATATCCTCTCCATAGAGAAGCTCTGGGTCGATATGCCCGGCGAGACCGTCCGCAATGTGAATCTGACAGTGAAAGAGGGCGAGATCCTGGGGATCGGCGGACTGGCCGGACAGGGTAAGCTCGGAATCCCCAACGGGATCATGGGACTGTATCAGGCCGGCGGAAGAGTCGTATTTGAGGGGAAGGAGATTCCTCTGAATGCGCCCCGCAAGTGTCTGGATGCTTCCTTCGCTTTTGTATCCGAGGACCGGAGAGGTGTCGGACTGCTGCTGGATGAATCTCTGGAGTGGAATATCGCATTCCCGGCGATGCAGATCCAGAATAAGTATCTGAAGAAATATCTGGGCGGTCTGGTGAAATGGAGAGACGAGAAGGCGATCCGGGAGGTCACTGAGAAGTATATCGGTGAGCTGGCGATCCGCTGCACGAGCTCCAAGCAGAAGGCAAGAGAGCTGTCGGGCGGCAACCAGCAGAAGGTCTGCCTGGCGAAGGCGTTCGCGCTGAATCCCCGTCTTCTGTTTGTATCTGAACCGACCCGCGGAATCGACGTCGGCGCGAAGGCTCTGGTCCTTGAAGCGCTCCGCCGGTTCAACCGCGAGAGTGGTGTTACGATCGTTATGGTATCCTCCGAACTCGAGGAACTCAGACAGAGCTGCGACCGCATCGCGATCGTCTCCGGAGGCAGGATCGCCGGTATCCTTCCGGCGAACGCGTCTGTGGAAGATCTCGGCGAGCTGATGCTCAGCCAGGTGAAGTAAGGGGGAAGAAGGATTATGCAAAAAGAAAAAAGCTGGTTCGGAAAGCTTGTAGAGAACTACGGGCTTCCCCGAATGATCATAACGCTGTTCCTGCTCCTGCTTCTGGTGCTGTGCCCGTTTGTCGGAGCGGATCTGCCCACGCAGATCTCCAACATCATCGCCCGCTTCAGCTGGAACGGCATACTTGTACTGGCCATGGTGCCCATGGTCCATTCGGGCTGCGGCCTGAATTTCGGACTGCCGCTGGGGATCATCTCCGGACTGCTCGGCGCCACCCTCTCGATCGAGTTTGGCTTCACCGGGCCGCTGTCTTTCCTGGCCGCGATCGCGATCGCGACGCCGTTTGCGCTGATCTTCGGAACAGGGTATGGCTGGCTGCTTAACCGCATCAAGGGCGGAGAGATGATGATCGCCACCTACGTCGGCTTCTCATCCGTGTCCCTGATGTGCATGATGTGGCTCATCCTGCCGTATCACAGCCCGAATATGGTGTGGGGCCTGTCCGGCAAGGGACTGCGTACCACGATCACGCTGGAGGGATATTACAATCAGGTGCTTGCCAATTTCCTGAAGATCAAGATCGGCAATTTTGTCATCCCGACAGGATCTCTGCTGTTCTTTGCTCTGCTGGCACTGTGCATCTGGGCGTTCCTGCACACCAAGACCGGAACTGCCATGACGGCCGTGGGCTCCAACCCGGTGTTCGCGCGTGCCGCCGGCATCAACGTAGACAGGATCCGCCTGCTCTCGGTTATCATGTCGACCTGGCTCGCAGCCATCGGTATCCTTGTCTATGAGCAGGGATTCGGCTTCATCCAGCTCTACATGGCTCCGTTCTACATGGCTCTGCCTGCGGTATCCGCCATCCTGATCGGCGGCGCGACAGTCAATAAGGCAACTATTCTGAACGTAATCATCGGTACGATTCTCTTCCAGGGTATCGTTACCATGACGCCTACCGTTATGAACAACATCATCCACACAGACATGAGTGAGGTCATCCGTATCATCGCCTCCAACGGCATGATCCTGTACGCACTGACCAGAAAGACGGAGGGATCGAAATGAATAATACAAGTAAGAATACAAAGATCCTGTCCTTCCTGCGGTCCAGTTCTGTGCCGATCCTGTTTATCATCATCTGCGCAGTCTGCATCCCCCTGTCGGGGCTCTCAGCGAACATGCTGTTCAATGAGATTACGACCCGTATGGGCAGGAACGCATTCCTGATTCTGTCCCTGCTGATCCCGATCATGGCCGGTATGGGCCTGAACTTCGGTATGACACTCGGGGCGATGGCCGGAGAGATCGCGCTGATCCTGGTATCCGACTGGCAGATCGTGGGGATCCCGGGGATGGTGCTTGCCATGATCCTCTCGGTGCCCTTCTCGATCCTGCTGGGCCTGTTCTGCGGCAAGATCCTGAACATGGCAAAAGGCCGTGAGATGATCACGAGCTACATCATCAGCTACTTTATCAACGGTGTTTATCTGCTGGTGGTGCTCTACATGATGGGATCTGTCATTCCGATCAAGCACTCCACCATCAAGCTTCCCAGAGGCTATGGCATCCGCAATACCGTCAGCCTGCTGAACATGCGCCAGAAGCTGGACAATCTGATCCCGCTTAAGCTCAATATCCCGGGCGTGGGGATCGTGAAGATCCCGGTGATGACCTTCATCATCATCGCCATTCTCTGCCTGGTGATCGTGTGGTTCCGCCGCACAAAACTCGGCCAGGATATGCGCGCTGTCGGCCAGGATATGGAAGTTGCGAGAGATGCGGGAATCAACGTGGAGCGCACGAGGATCATCTCGATCGTGATCTCGACAGTCCTTGCGGGCTTCGGCATGATCATCTATCTGCAGAACATGGGCAACATCGCTACCTACAGCTCCCACTCACAGATCGGTATGTTCTGTATCGCGGCGCTGCTGGTCGGCGGAGCTTCCGTAGATAAGGCATCCATAGGAAATGTGTTCCTGGGGGTAATCCTTTTCCACACCATGTTCATCGTGGCACCGAAAGCCGGCGCTGCCATCACCGGCGATTCCATGATCGGTGAGTACTTCCGCGTATTCGTTTCCTATGCGGTCATTACGATCGCTCTGGTCATGTACGAGACCCAGAAGAGGAAGGCGAAGAGCCAGGAGGGCGCCATGCTCGCCGCTGCCCAGGATGAGGGAGAGGAGGAGAAGGATTCATGAAAAACAAACGCAAGATTATTTTCCGAATCATTGCTCTTGCTCTGATCATCGCAGTGGCTGCCTGCATGTTTGTGATCGGACGCGGTCACACGGTGTATTTCGATAACAAAGAGCTGACCGGCCCGGACGGTACGGTCTATGAGCCCTGGTATCAGATCGAAGTACTGGTGAACGGAGAGCGCGTCGCCAGACTTGCGGAGGGAGACCGCGGCATGGTATCCACCATGGGTCAGGACTTCAAGTTTGAAGTGAAGCTGACAAAGCAGAAGGGCGGCAAGATGCAGGGCGGCACGATCGGCGTGAAACTGCCCTACAGCATTGACGGCATCATCTACAACCTTCCGGCAATGCTTGCCGGCGCTGAGGAATCGGTCTATATGGAAGAATTCATTCCGGATCCGATCGAGGAAGAGACCGAGGATGTGGTCGTAACAGACGAGTTTGCGATGCCCTCTGAGGAATAAACAATAACTGACAAAACCTGTCCGGCCTGGTGTGCCGGGCAGGTTTTTTGCTGCCTGCTTTTTTCTTTGCCATGCAGGGGAAATGATAGTATTATCATAACAGGAGCTGTCAGATAACAGTGACAAAGCACGCAGACTGCCGCAACAGGATGGGTTGATTATGAATGATTATGAAATGGGTAAAAAGTTCTATGAGTCGATCGTTCATTTTGATGAAAGTGACGAGGCGAAGGAATTCTACTACCGGACCATGGACTCCAGATCGGTGAACGCCGCGGGGCGCGAGGAAACGATCAGGGACCGGATCCTGAGAGCCTACGGGATCCTGTTCTGTGAGGACACGGGACTTGAGATGGGACAGCCTGCGGGGCCGGACGAGGTGGCGGCCACGGCGGACCGACTGTACATCGGAAGCGTAGGCTACGACTCGAAGCACTGGTACCGGATGAGATATCATTTTCCTGTGATCGATGATGACAATTATGACAGGTTCGCGGCGCTTGTGCTGGCAGATCTTCGCTCCGGGCCGCTGCATGATTCGGTACTTGAAGATGGTGATATGCTGCTGGTGGGAGATGCGGATCCTCTGCATATGACAGCCGAACAGCGCAAGAATCAGAAGGTTTCAGCGATCAGATTGCCGGGAGGGTATGACGATGACGATCATAGCGGTAGATGATGACCGGGACAGCCTGGATCTTATATCGGACCTGATCTACGAGAAGGATCCGGATTCGGAGATCCTGGAATTCGAAGATCCGCTCCAGGCACTTGGGCTTGCCCGGGAGCAGACGGTGGATGTCGCGTTTATCAGCATCATGATGAAGGAACTGGACGGACTGGAGCTGGGGCGCTATCTGAAAGAACTGAATCCCAGCATCAACCTGATCTTCCTGAGCGACGAAGAAGACGATGCCTACGACGCCCTGGAGATGCACGCCAGCGGCTACCTCATCAAGCCTGCGACGGATGAGACGGTGTCGCATGAACTTGAGGATCTCCGGTACCCGGAGTACCGGAAGGAGCATAAGCGGGTATATGCCCAGACCTTTGGAGAATTTGAGATCTTTGCGGACGGCAAGCCGATCGAATTCAAATACAAAAAGACAAAAGAGATCCTGGCGCTTCTTGTAAATAACAAAGGCGCGCAGACCACCAATGGAGAACTCATTGCGTCCATGTGGGAGGATGACGGGGATCCCGAAAAGAAAAGATCCTACCTCAGCAACCTGCGGCAGGATCTGCAGAACACCTTTACCCGCCTGAAGCTGGACGGGATCATCCTGAAGCAGCGGGGCAGCATGGCTATCGCCACAGACAGGATCGAGTGTGATCTCTATGACTGGCTGGAGAAGAAGGGAAGGTCCAGATATACCTATACCGGCAGATACATGAGCCAGTACAGCTGGGCTGACTATTACCTCTCCGAGCTGGATGACCTGAGCTATTCCGAATATTGACCTTCAGGCGTAGAGCGCGTTGTGCAGCTCGGTCCAGAAGGGGCCGTATCCGGGAGAATCCGGCGTGACGGGCTTCGGGATCGGGTTCTTCTTGTCGACTACGATGTCGCCGCCTGTCTGCAGAACGATGATCCTGGTACCCAGGGAGATCGCCTCCAGAATATTGTGGGTGATGAACAGGATCGTGCAGTCCTCCTGCTCATGCAGCTGCATCAGCTCTTTCTGCAGCTTTGTTCTTGTCATTGCGTCAAGCGCGGCGAAGGGCTCATCCATGAGGATGATGCTGGGCTTGAGCGCAAATGCTTTTGCGATGGCAACTCTCTGCTTCATTCCGCCGGACAGCTGGTAGGGATAGAAGTTCTGATATCCGTCCAGCTTAACCTTCTTCAGGGCTGAGTCAGAGATGCGCTTCAGTTCAGCCTTGTCTTTGATCCCCTGCAGCTTCAGGCCGTACTGAATGTTCTTCTCGACGGTCTTCCAGGGAAACAGCTGGTTGAAGTCCTGGAAGATCATGATCCGGTCGGTCCCGGGGCCGGTTTCCAGCTTTCCATTGACCAGCACATCACCCTCGTAGGATTCGAAACCTGCCACGCAGCGGAGCATGGTCGTCTTGCCGCATCCGGAGGGTCCGAGGATACAGAGGAATTCAGAGGGTTCTACGGAGAGGTTCAGATTGTTGAGAACCTCGGTCTTATCTTTTTTTCCTGTATTGAGGAAGGCCTTGGTGAGGCCGCGGATTTCCAGAATAGCACTCATTTTGTCATTCCCCATTTCTTTACGGTTGCGTTTTCGATCGGATTCAGGATTCCATACTGTACGATCAGTCCGATGATTATGATAACGATCAGAGTCGCGTACATCTCCGCATTGTTCATGTTGGTCCTCATCTGGTTGATGAACAGACCGATTCCCGGGGAGGAGGCGATTCCGAAGATCATCTCCGCGGAAATGAGTCCGCGCCAGGCTCTTGCCCAGCCCACCTTCAGGCCGGAGACGATGTACGTGGTCGCGGCCGGGATGTAGACGCCGAACAGAAGCTGCGTATTCTTCATGCCGAGGTTCCGGCCTGCCTCCAGATAGATCTCAGGAACTGCCTTGAAGCCGTCCAGCACATTTCTGGACATGGGCCACAGAACAGCATGAACCACCAGGAAGACGATGACACCGGGCTTCACGCCGAAGATAACGATCACAACGGGGAGCAGGGCCACGCCTGGCAGCAGGTCGAAGATCGATACACACAGATTGAAGATGGTATCGATGGTCTTGCTCACCATGCTCAGGCCTGACAGAATGAATGCCAGACCGATCCCGATGCACAGACCTTCCAGCAGGAAGCGCATAGAATTCAGGATATAGATCCACTGGGAGGTGCCGGCGTATCCGAAGGTGAAATTGCGGATAAATGCTTTTCCGATGGATTCAAGGGTCGGGAATACGATCTCGGAGCGCTTTCCGAAGATATGGGCTCTCGCGGTGACCTCCCAGATCACCAGCAGCAGCACGATAAATATAACCTTAGTAAGGAGCGCCTGGCGGCGCTCCCTTTTTTCAATCATTTCCATAAAGACATGTTCCTTATTCTGAATCGATTCGATGTATGTCGATATTTCGATCAGTCGCCCTGGACGTTTTCGAATACAAGATCTTCGAATGCGCCCGGATCTGCGTCGATGAACTGGTTCTCGAACATGAATTTCGCGATCTCGGTCACGCCGTGGGTATCGACGGAGTAGGAGCCCTTCTTCAGGAACTCGATCTCATCTTCAACGGAGTTGCCGTCGAACTCGCTGGTGATCGCAGCGGCTTCCTCGACATTCTCATTGATCATGTCAGTGCCTTCGCTGATGCCCTGAACCAGTGCGTTGTAGAGCGCCGGGTTCTCTTCATAGATCGTCTCGGAAGCGATGCCGAGCAGGAAGGTGGTATTCTTGGAATAGGTCTTGTCGATATCACCGACTGCGTGCAGGGTCTCATCCGCCTGCTCCTGGAAGATGTACGGGCTGGAGGTCAGGTGAGCCGCAACGGTTCCTGACAGCAGGGCCGCCATGCCGTCCGGGTGCTTCATCGCAACGATATTGGAATCCAGCGCATGGGCATCATATCCCTGAGCGTCCAGTGCCATGGCCAGCATGATGTGCTGGATGGAGCCGATGTTGACGAGCGCGATCTGGTGGTCAGAACCGATCAGGTCATCGAAGCTCTGGATCGATTCGTCCGCAGTCATCATGCCCTGCTCCTGACCGCAGAGGTTGGTGAAGATCTTGTAGCCAAGCTGCTTGGAGATTCCGCTGATGGCCGGACCGACACCCATGAATCCTGCATCAATATCACCGGAAGCGATGGCGGTATTGATATCAGCACCGGAGCTCATCTGATTCCAGGTGATGGTAAGGTCTGCGCCGGTAGCTTCCTTGTAAGCTTTCTCGATCAGACCTTCCTGCTGCGCGATGGTGACTGCCGCATAGCCAAGACCATACTGATAAGCCAGGGACAGCTCAGCGTCGCCTGCAGCTTCGGTCTCTCCTGCAAACACGGCTCCGGCGGGAACTGCCATCGTCAGAGCAAGACCCAGAGCAACCATCTTTCTGATCATCTTATTCATAGTGTAATCCTCCCCAGTTGGCGGATCATGAATTCCGCCTTCGAGATAGCTATAAGCAAATGCTTATGATTAATAATTATTACATTATAGATAATACGCAGAACGATTCCGGTTGTCAACGGGTTATTTTCGGGTATATGCATGTTGAATGTGTGCATACAGGGGAAACGTCACCCTTCCTGCAGCAGAGAGATCATCTTCAGACAGATTCCGGAGAGCTCATGATGCCGGTTGCAGGCCGCATAGATCTGACGGTCTGTATAGCTTTCGGGAAGTGCGTATGTACAGATCCCTTCCCGGGACGCACAGGCGCGGACAGCGGCGGCAGAAGCCATGAACACTCCTTCGCCGGCGGCTACAAGCTCAAGCCCTGTGGAGACCTGGTTGACTCTGGCATGGACGACCGGAGAGATCCGGTATTCCTCCAGAAAACGGCTGATATTCTTCTGGAGCGGCTGATTTTCTTCCATGAAGATAAAGGGATACCCATCCAGTACCGTATAATCAAAACAGCTGCCCGGCTCTCCGGGAGCAGTGAGATAGTCCCGAAGCTGCTCATTTACGGACAGTCCGGAGGGAAGGCACAGGTAGAGGCGCTCCTTTCTGAGCGGTATGGTTCTGAAAACCTCCGGCAGATTCTCGCTGGTGCAGATGAAGAAGTCCAGATTCCCCTGTTCTGCCAGCGCGGTCAGCGACTGCTGGGAGCCGTTTTTGATCTCGATCACGCAGTTTGGAACGGATTCCCTAAGCTGTCTGACTGCATGTACGACCAGTGAATTCACATAGACATCCGGACCTCCGACGCAGACGCGGTGCGACTGCCTGTTGTGCAGAAGCTCGACCGAAGTCTCGAATTCTGTCATGATTACCTTCTGCTTCTTCAGATAGTCCACGTAGGCAAGGCCCTCCGCGGTCAGAGAGATCGGAGAGGTGTCCCTGTTAAATAAAGAAAGGCCCAGTGAGTCCTCCAGCTTGCCCAGCTTCATGCTGAGGGCAGGCTGGGAGATCTTCAGAGCCCGTGCCGCCTTCGTCAGACTGCCATTCTCGATGATCGAAAAGATAAAACTGTTTTTGACAAATTCATTATCTGTAAGCATATTGTTATACCTCATAAGCCTGTTTCAATCCAATCATTGCATCGGGACCGCGCCTTGTCAACCCCGCTCATTCATTTCACAGAATGCACTGATTCTGGTATACTGAAGCTTACAGAAAGGGATTTATATAGAAGAAAGCTATGTCTGTAAAGTCTGTATTACAGGAAGGGAGTGGCAATATGGTCAGAATTTTAGCGGACAGTACCTGCGATCTGTCTCCTGAGCTGGTGGAGCGGTATGGGATCGGGATCATCCCGCTGTATGTGCATCTTGGAGATAAGGAATATAAGGATGGTGTCGACATCTTCCCCGATGATCTGTACAGATGGTCGGATGAGCACAACGCGACTCCGAAGACGGCGGCGCCCGGGATCGAGGATATGATGAAGATCCTTGAGCCTGAGAAGGATGGAAGTGATGAGTTCGTGATCTTTACGATCTCCTCCTCTATGTCAGTCTGCTTTAATAACTGCCGTCTTGCGGCGGACAGTCTGGATATGACAGACCGGGTCTTCGTCATTGATTCGGCGAATCTCTCTACGGGAATCGGCCTGATGGTACTCAGAGCGGCGGAGCTTGCCGCGCAGGGAAGAAGCGGCGCCGAGATCGCTGCGCAGATGGACCAGATCAGAGGAAAAGTCAGGGCGAGCTTTGTGGTGGATACACTGACATATCTCTATCGCGGCGGCAGATGCTCCGGACTGTCTGCGCTTTTTGGATCTGCGCTGAAGCTTCACCCCAGGATCTGTGTGGCGGACGGGGCGATGCATCCGGAAAAGAAATACCGCGGCAGGCCTTCGAAATGTGTCCTGGAGTATGTGAAGGACATGGAGACGGACCTGAAGTCCGCCTGCGCAGACCGGGTGTTCATCACTCATTCAGGCTGCGACAGAGAGATCGTGGAATCGGTCAGAGCCTACCTGGAGAGCCTTCATTATTTTGATGAGATCCTGGAGACAAGAGCCGGTGCGGTAGTCTCTTCGCACTGCGGCCCGGGGACGCTCGGCGTGTTATTCATAGCGCAGCAGTAACAGGGACCACAGTAACCAAGACTGCAGCGAAGATGTGATCAATATGAGTCTGTATGCAATCGGCGATCTGCATCTGCATTATCAGTCTGTGCTGAAGGCACCGGGACAGCTGCATGACCGCGTATGGAAAAACCATGAAGAGAAGTTCCGGAAGAACTGTGAAAAGCTGCTGACCGGCGAGGACACATTGGTTCTGGTCGGAGATCACAGCTGGGGAAAAAGTCTTCCGGAATGTGAGCTGGACCTGCAGTATATCCGTGACCTGCCGGGCCGGAAGATCCTGACGAGAGGGAACCATGACATGTTCTGGGACGTCAAGAAGACAGGGCAGCTGAACGCCCTGTATCAGCCGGATCTTACCTTCCTGCAGGACAGCTATGAGAGCTACCGGGATTACGCTCTTGTCGGCACAAAGGGCTTCACCTTCGAGGGTCCGTTCTACCTGGACCGGCGCGGCCGGATCATCGGCTGGGACGAGGAAGCCCAGATCCATGCCGCTAAGCTCGTTGAACGGGAGCTGCAGCGCCTTCGAAAGTCCTTCGAACTGGCGAAGGCAGACGGATACCGGAAATATATCATGTTCCTGCACTATCCGCCCACCAGTATCCTGGAGGAGCGCAGCGGTTTTACGGATATGGCGCAGGAGTACGGCGCGGAGCAGGTGATCTATGCCCACTGCCACGGAGAGAGCAGGTTTCACGACAGTATCCACGGGGAATACCGCGGGCGGACATATCATCTGGTATCAGGGGATTATCTGAGATGGAAGCCTCTGAAGATACTGGACTGAGCAGACGGAAGTTCTGCGGAGATCAGAACTGCTGAGGGAGGTAGAGTAATATGAATATGCAGGTGTGGATACAGTAACGCCTCATATGCACCTGGATGAGCAGGTGGAGGGCCCCAAGAGCAGTCTGAAACGGACAACCAAGCTGATCCCCGAGATGTCTGAGGGAGAGCACTCCAACGTGGGTACAGTCGCATTTGCCCTGGGCTTTGTACTGATGATGATCCTTGATGTAGCACTGGGCTGAGAAGAACAGAATCGGATAAGGAAGTGCTTACTATGCCATTCAAGATTGTCCGCAATGATATCACAAAGATGAATACAGAGGCGATCGTCAATACGGCAAATGATCACCCGACCGTCGGGACAGGATGTGATTATGCTGTTTACATGGCCGCAGGATATGAGGAACTGCTTGCATACCGCAGGGAGAACATCGGCTATGTGAAGGAAGGCGATGTGTTCATCACGCCCGGATTTAATCTTCCGGCACAGTATATCATCCATGCGGTAAGTCCGCTGTATGTGGACGGCAGACATGACGAGGAAGCTCTGCTGAGGTCCTGCTACAGGAAGAGTCTTGCTCTGGCGGCGCAGCGGGGGATCTCGTCCATTGCATTTCCGCTGATCTCCACAGGCGGGTTCGGCTATCCGAAAGAAGAAGGGATGCGGATCGCCGTTGACGAGATCCACGCCTTTCTTCTGCACAGTGATATGCAGGTCTGTCTTGTGGTTTTTGACGAGAAGGCAGCCGCAATGGGCAGAAATCTGTATCCTGATCTGGAGGCCTATATCGACCTCAATTATGTTCAGGAGAGAAATGAAGAGGAATACGGCAGCTTTAAGTCCCTGCGCATCTCTGCCGCTCAGAGAGAACCCATTCTGGGAGCCTCCAGTCCGGGAGCCCCCAGTCCGGGAAACCCCGATGTCTGTGGCGTGATGATGGCTGCCCCTGAGGAAGATCATGGGGCAGAGGAGATAGAGCGCAGGCTTGCAGAGCGGATGGCTCACATGGCTGATTCATTTTCCCAGTATCTGCTGTATCTGATTGAGCAGAAGGGCATGGAGAATGCAGATGTGTATAAAAGAGCGATCGTCGACAAGAAGGTATTCTCCAAGATCAAAAACAATCCGCAGTATCATCCGCAGAAAATGACAGCCCTGTGCCTGTGCATCGGGGCGAGGCTGAATCTGGATGAGTCCAGGGACCTTCTCGCAAGGGCAGGCTACGCACTGTCTCCCTGTGATAAAACGGATATCATCTTTTCTTATTTCATAGAACACGGGATCTATGACATGATCGATCTCGACATACAGCTTGAAGAGCATGGACTTCCGTGCATCATTGCATAATAAGGACGGTCGCTTCCGGGACGACCGTTTTTTTATGCCCTCCGGATATACTGACATCACAGCAGGAGATACATAAGCTGCCCGGCAGCAGAAAGTGAGGTCAGATATGAGGAAGAACTTGACAGAACTGGTATTTATTATTGACAGAAGCGGGTCCATGTCAGGACTGGAGGCGGATACGATCGGAGGCTTTAACAGTCTTCTGGAGAAACAGAAAAAAGAAACAGGAGAGGCGTACGTCTCGGTGGTTCTGTTTGATGACCGGACAGAGGTCCTCTACGACCGCGTGGACATCCGGAAGGTAGAGCCGATGAACGATCAGCAGTATTATGTCCGGGGCTGCACAGCGCTTCTGGATGCCGTTGGCGGAGCGATCCATCACATTAAGAACGTACACAGATACGCAAGGCCGGAGGATGTCCCGGAGAAGATCCTGTTTATCATTACGACAGACGGCATGGAGAATGCGAGCCGCCTGTACAGCTTTGACAAGGTCCGCCGCATGATCGAGAATGAGAAGGAAACGAATCACTGGGAGTTTCTGTTTCTCGGAGCCAATATCGATGCCATCCAGGTGGCCGGCAGATTCGGGATCAAGCCCAGCCGCGCCGTCAATTATGAAAATGACAGCATCGGAACGAGGCTGAATTATGAAGTGATGGCCCAGGCTGTCAGCTGTGCCAGGATGTCCGCGACGGCGGCGGACATGGAGGATGCCTTTGACGATGAGGCACTGCTCGCGCCGATCCGCGAGGACTATAAGCGCAGGCACCGGGGCTGACATGAGGTACAGTTTGGCAATCTGTGCTAGAATAAGGCCTGGCAGGTAACTGCAGGCAGATTCTGAGATGGCTGCCTGACAGAGAGAAGACATGTTTATTGTGAGGGAAGGATCATGGGCGCACCATTTATCAAGATAGATCTGCATGGACTGCGGCAGGAAGAGGCGGTTAAGGTGATCGACCGTGCCATCGCCGCCGCGGACAGTACCACGTACCAGCTTCAGCTTGTCCACGGGTATAACCGCGGAACGAATCTGCGCACCATGATCTATGATGAGTACCGTTATGATCCGAAGGTGAAGCGGATCATCCCCGGCGATAATCCGGGGATCACCATTCTGATCCTGAAGGAGCTGTACTGACAAAATATAGCTTGACAGTCTGACAGGTTGATTATAGAATGTTAGAGAAAACTAACCGCCGTAAGTTGCAACGGCGGTTTTAAAGAAACTGCTGGTTAGCCAAAGCTAACTATCAAGGAGAGGTCAGATGAGTATTGTGATTCTCGGAGGAAATGAATGTATGGAGCGGCAGTATGGAGAGGTCTGCCGGAAGTATGGATGTAAAGCAAAAGTATTCTGCAAACCCTGTGCTGATATGAAAGGACGGATTGGCACGCCGGATCTTCTGATCGTGTTTACCCACACGATCTCCCATAAGATGCTGCAGTGTGCCATGAATGGTCTGTGCCAGGACACAAAGATCGTCCGCTCGCACAGCAGTTCCATGAATTCTCTTAGCAAGATCCTGAAGGAGCATGCAGCCTGATGCCGGAACAATATCTGATCGATCATTGCTCGCCTACCCTGGCGGGGCTGAAAACCGGAAATATGTTTCCCGTACGCCTGGAACCGGATGAGGACGTTCATGAGGAGATCCGGAAATGGAACCGGATGCTTGCACAGAAAGGGGTCCGGATCGTGGTCCTGCGCCGGGATGACAGGATGGCGCAAAGGAGAAGGGCGCGGAAGTATCCGTCTTTGAGGCTTCTGAATTCGCAGCTGATAAGGTCGCTGACTTTGACGCAATTGCTTTTGGCTGCCCGGCAATGGGCGACGAAGTGCTCGAGGAGAGTGAGTTTGATCCCATGTTCACGGATGTCGAGTCCGCGCTCTCCGGCAAGAAGATTGCTCTGTTCGGATCCTACGGCTGGGGCGACGGACAGTGGATGAGAGATTGGGAGGAGCGCAGCAGGACGGCCGGTGCCGTGATCGTCGCAGACAGCGTAATCTGCAATGACGCTCCCGGAGACGAAGAGACACAGAACTGCAAAGATCTTGGAGCTGCTCTGGCATAAGGATCCGGAAGCTATACCTTTTTCTTTACTTCAGCAGTTTAATCTGATAAAATAAGTTTCAGCGGTCATACCATGTACCGCTGAAATTTATTTTTACAGGGAGAAGGTTAGTTATGGAAAGAGAAAGGTTAGGAAGCCGCATAGGGTTTATTTTCCTGAGCGCCGGCTGCGCGATCGGATGCGGTAATGTGTGGAAGTTCCCGTGGATGACGGGACAGAACGGGGGCGGCGCATTTGTGCTCGTATATATTCTGTGCCTCCTGCTTCTGGGTCTCCCGGCCATGATCGTCGAGTTCTCGATCGGCCGTGCGTCCCAGGCCAGCCCGGTCAAGATGTACCAGAAGCTTGAGAAGCCGGGTCAGAAGTGGCATCTGCACGGTATCCTCGCGATGATCGGCAATTTCTGCCTGATGGCGTTCTACACGGTAGTTACCGGCTGGATCGTGTACTACTTTGTCAGTTTTCTCCGCGGTAAGTCGGCAGATCTTGGCTTTGGCACCATGATCACCAATCCGGGACTGAACGTCGGCTATCTGGCAGCGGTCGTCATCGTCGCTTTCGTGCTTCTGTCATTTAATATTCAGTCAGGCCTTGAGCGGGTGACAAAGTATATGATGGCAGCGCTGCTGTGCCTCATGCTCGTGCTGGCGGCAAGAAGCTTTACGCTGGACGGGGCTGCGGAAGGACTTCGTTTCTATCTGCTGCCGGACTTTGGCAAGATTAATTTCGATGTGGTCGTCGCGGCGATGAACCAGGCATTCTTCACACTGTCCATCGGCATCGGCTCTATGGCGATTTTCGGCAGCTATATCGGAAAAGAGCATTCCCTCATGGGTGAGTCGGTAAGCGTTATCGTCCTGGATACCTTTGTCGCGATCATGTCCGGGCTGATCATCTTCCCGGCCTGCACGTCCCTTGGACTGGAGGTCAACGCAGGTCCGGCGCTTCTGTTTGATACGATGGCGGCTGTATTCAATTCAATGCGGGGCGGACGTATCTGGGGAACCATATTCTTCCTGTTCATGACATTTGCGGCATTCTCAACCGTGCTTGCGGTCTGTGAGAATATCCTTGCATGTGTCAGGGAGCTGTCCGGATGGGACCGCAAAAAGGGTTCTGTCGTGTGTGCCATCATCGTATTCGTAAGTGCGCTGACTACTGCCCTTGGATACAGTGTGCTCCATTTCCAGCCCTTCGCAGAGGGCAGCGCATGGCTTGATCTGTGGGATTTCATCGTAAGCAACAACCTGCTGCCGCTGGGCGCTCTGATCATGACCGTGTTCTGCACCAGCGACCGTTTCGGATGGGGCTGGGAGAACTTCAAGGCGGAGGCAAATGCCGGCAATGGCCTGAAGGTCCAGGACTGGATGAAACCGATCTTCAAGTATTTTGTCCCGGTTGTTGTAATCGCTCTGTATATCATCGGACTGGTGAACTTCAACTGGAGATAAGAGCGTCTTCAAGAATTCAAAAAGGACTCCGCGCAGGAGTCCTTTTTTATATGTTTTATATGCGGAAATGCTTACAGATCCTGCAGCACCCGGACGGCGCTGGATTCCTCTATGCAGTCGATGAACTTGCGGGCGGCGGGAGAGAGCTCCCTCATGGAAGGCACGGCGATTCCCAGAGAGATATACTGCGGCGGGTCAAACGGAATCTCAGCCACATCCCCGTTCCAGCGTTTTGAATTCAGTTTCTGGTCAAAACTGATCCCCAGTCCCGCTGCGACCATGTTGTAGGTGGTATAGGTATCTCTTGTCGTAAAACGGATATCCGGTTTGAGCCGGTTTACCTTCAGAAGGCGGTCGAGATCTGTATCATGATTCGGCAGCGTCTGGATCAGCGGCTTTTTCTCAAGCTTTTTCAGAGGAAATGAACTCAGCCTGCTGTCGGGGTCGCTTTTGGGGATCCATGCGACCAGTTCATCCTGAAAGAACTCGATCCAGTCACAGACCACGTCCTTTTCCGGCATGGCGCAGAAGCAGACATCCACAGAGCGCTCCGTCAGCCATTTGGCCATCTCGCGGTTTCCGCCTTCCTGAAGACGGATGACGATGCCCGGATATCTTGAGCGGTAGACGGACAGGATCTGGGGCAGGATCAGCGCGGAGATGCTGAAGTATCCGCCGATCGTCAGGACGCCCCGGGTGATATGGTTGATCTCCAGCGCGATCTGCTGGGCTCTCTCATCGGCCCGCACGATGTCGTGGATCGCGGGAAGCATCTCCCTGCCGTTCCCGGTCAGGGCAACGCCGGCCTTCTCCCGGACAAACAGGGAGAATCCCAGTTCCTCCTCCAGGGAGCGGATCATGCGGGTGATCCCGGACTGCGTATATCCGAGAGATTCCGCCGCGGCGCTCATACTTCCCAGTTCTGCGGTGGCCAGAAAAGCACGGCATTTCAGGGCATCCATCGCTGAGTCCTCCCATTACAAAATGTCATGGCAGACATGATTATCTGCCATTTGTGTCATATACACTGCCATTCTATAATTCAGGTAACAGGAAGTCAATCAGAATGGAGGCAGGGACTATGGAAAAGAAGATCTTTGAGATGAGCAATAAGGAACTGTTCAGCGTGCTTACGGGCAGCCATGGCCCCATGGCTCAGTTTTATCTCAGGCAGATGATCATGTCATACCGCAGAAGACATAACGGCAAGAATGCCTCTCTGGAAGAGATCGTCAGAGAATATGAGGAGCTGGGACAGACCGCGTAAGATTCTGCCGCGTCGCTGTCAGCTCCATTCTTCCACAAAGCCCTCCCCGAGGGCTTCTGTGACACTGCCGACTACCAGGAATGCCCTGGGGTCGGTTTTTTTAACGATGTCCTTAATGCTGACCAGATCTTTGTTGGAGCAGATGCAGATAAGGACTCTCTTGTCGCTCCCGGTGTACATACCGGTGCCGTTCAGGCCGGTGACGCCCCTGTCCAGAGTTGCCATGATCTGGGCTGCGATCCGGTCGCTCTCATCGGAGATGATGGTTGCCATCTTGGCGCTCTTACCCTGATTCAGGACAAGGTCGACCACCTTCCCCATGATAAATACAGAGATCATCGCGTAGAGGGTGTGCTCGATGCCGAAGGTCAGGAGACCCATGGCGACGATGATCCCGTCGACGATCTGGATCAGACGGCCGACACTGACGCTGCGGATGCTGTGATGGAGTGATTCACCCAGCAGATCAGAGCCGCCGGAGGTTGCGTGTGCCTGAAGAAGGAGTCCGGAGCCGGCACCCATCAGGATACCGCCGTAGACGGACACCAGCAGCAGATTGCCGGGTGTATAGGTGATCTGCGGCAGCAGATACAGTTCTGCCGTCAGAAGAAGCCACACGAATCCGGTCCTCAGAATATTCTTCACCCCAAGCATCTTCACTGCATAGAGAAAGATCGGGATATTAAAGACAATGCTGCTGAGCCACAGCGGGAATTCCAGTCCGAAACGCCGCCCACAGACGGATCTTGCGATTATGGATAGACCTGATACTCCGCCGGTAACAAGGCCGGCGGGGTCATAGATGTACTTGGTCGCTGCTGCGGTGAGGGTTGCACCGATGATCATAAGCAGCAGGTCTGTCAGTGTTTTACGGGTAACAATCTTATTATTCTTCATATTCCAGCCTCTCCTTCAAGTTCGAATAATAAAAAAGATGCCGCACAGGCAAATCAAATGATCTGCGCCGAGGCATCTTTTCTATGTATTACTGTAACGCAAAAAGCCGGGAAACACAACCCCCGTCTTTCACGCGAAGGCCGCGGAAAGACGGGGGGACTCAACATGTATTATGAATAGGTGGGTTGTCCTGCCTGATCAGTTGGTGCCGGAAACCTGATAGGTTGCGCCGTAATCATCGGAGTAGGATCCATCTTCCTGCTCATGGTAGGCATTGCCCTCATCGTCGGTGTAGGAACCATCTGGATTCTCCATGATGGTGACCGGACGGCCGGAACCGTCAGAGACAAGACCAACGACATTGGTATCAGGGGCGCTTGCCGGTACGGTGGTGCTGTAGTAACCGCCGTTATTGTCGGAGAAGTTTCCGCCTCCGATGGCGTAGTATACGTTGCCTTCTCCGTCATAGAACACGCCGTCATTTCCGGTAAGATTTACCGGGCGGCCGGAACCCTGGGAGTATACCAGATAGGTTTCAGTCTGGCTGCTCGTATTCGAAGGCGTGGTCTGGCTGCCGGAGTTATTGGAGCTGGTGCCGGAAGCGGTATTGCCGGTTGCTGCCGGAGCGGTACTGGTCAGATAATTGCCGGCAACAAAGCCTGAGCCGTTGTTGAATGCGATCTGCATCCAGCCGGTGTCAGCGCCATTCTTCTGTACAGCGCCGGTCACGTGGACTGCAGTGCCGTTGGCCAGAGAGCCGATGAGGGTGGCATCGACGGAGTATCCGTTGCGGACGCTCAGCGAGTCGCTGACCTTGACGTACATTGTCATGTCTCTGGGAACGATCGTGTATTCATCCCTGGCAGCTTCCTTCGAGACCGCCACCTTGGTATCATATTTCAGGACCTTGATGGAAAGCATGGATTCATTGATGCTGTTCATGACTGCCGGATCGATCACATAGCCGGTAGCGATGAAGACCTCATTCTGCGTGGTAAAGGCAGCTGTCAGCGTATTGACATAATGAGAATCCGCAACGGTGATCCCCGGAAGATCTTCGCCATTGGAATAATGCTCGATGGTGATTATATTGGAGCCGTCAGAGAGGGCGACCCATTTTGAGGGATCTTCAAGCTTGGTCCAGTTCTCATTCGGCAGATCGATCGAAAGGATTCCGTCTGCTGTAGTATAGGTGTTCTTCTTCGGCGCTTCTTCCGCCATGGCCGGAACCGCAAGGCACAGTGCCGCTGCACAGGCTAATACTGCAATTATAGTTTTTTTCATCTTGTGTCCTCCTGTATGTAATGTTTTATGGTGGATCCATAAAAGGATGTATTACTGGTTTCTATTATATACGGGAGAAATGAAGACAGTCCACGAATATTCTGAAAATACTCTGACTATATTATAAAAAAGCTTTTTCAACCTGGGTGGTTTTTGTTTATGCCGGCCTTATTCCATTCAGGGGGAGTGCTGTGCTATGATATTTATGATCTGAGCAGATGACATCTGCCGGGGAAGCGTAGCGGGCTCTCCCTGGAAGTTTGGGGATAAAAACATGGCAAACCATGGAAAAGAATGTGATATAAAGAGAGAAAGAAAATGAATGACCCGTGCATAATCAGTGCATAAACGACAGGAAAGTGAGGATGACCTATGGAGAAAGCAAAAGTCTTTTACACGGATTTCAGGACAACGGAGGGTGTCAGTCAGTGCACCAAGCTTCAGAAGCTGTGCCGCGCAGCCGGTATCGGGGAGATTGATTTTGACAGAAAATATGTGGCGATCAAGATGCATTTTGGCGAGCTGGGCAACTGCGCCTATCTGCGACCGAATTATGTAAAGGCTGTTGCGGACCTGATCCGGGAACTGGGCGGGATCCCCTTCCTTACAGACTGCAATACTCTGTATCCGGGAAGCAGGGCGAACGCGATCGATCACCTTACCTGCGCCGAGATCAACGGGTTCAATACCATCACCACCGGATGTCATGTACTGATCGGAGACGGCCTGAGGGGCACCGATGACGTGGAGGTCGAGGTCCCGAATGGAGAATACTGCAAGACAGCTCTTGTCGGAAGAACCCTGATGGACGCAGACATACTGGTCTCTCTGAGCCATTTCAAGGGACATGAGAGCACGGGCTTTGGCGGTGCGCTCAAGAACATCGGTATGGGCGGCGGAAGCCGCGCGGGCAAGATGCACCAGCATAAAGACGGGACGCCGCAGGTGGATCCGGATAAGTGCCGCGGCTGCAGACGCTGCGCGAAGGAATGCGGCAGCGATGCAATTTTCTACAGAGAAGACGGCAAGGCATATATCGATCCGCAGATCTGCAAAGGCTGCGGGAGATGCATCGGCGGATGTCCGTTTAACGCCATCTCCAACATCAATGACTCTGCCAATGAGATCCTCTGCTGCAGGATCGCGGAGTATACCCATGCGATCTGCCATGGAAGGCCGACCTTCCACATCAGCCTGATCATGGATGTGTCCCCGAACTGTGACTGCCACAGCGAGAATGACGCGCCGATCCTTCCCAATATCGGCATGCTGGCATCCTTCGATCCGGTGGCGCTGGATCAGGCCTGTGCGGATCTGTGCCTCCAGGCTTCACCGGTCAGAAACAGCCAGCTTGGAGATCACCTTGCAGATCCGTCCTGGCATCACCATCACGATCACTTCCTGGACAGCAACCCCAATGTCCGCTGGAAGGAGACGCTTGAGCACGGCGAGAAGATCGGCCTTGGGACAAGAGAGTACGAACTGCACACCATCAGATGAAACATCCCCGGGCCTAAGTGCCCGGCGCAGTGAACGCAACAAGGAGGAAAACTATGTTCGGCTCCGCAAAGGTGCTGAACGAAGAAGATATGCTGGCCATATTCAGAGCAAGCATGTAATAACAGTTCTCATGGCTCCCCGGTTTCCGGTACTGCGCCGGAAGCCGGGGATTTTCAGACACAGATGGGGGAAGCCTTTGCGAAGGATCCGTCGATTCGGGGGAGAATCGAGCTGGTCACGAAGACCGGCATATCCCGGAAGATCATTGATGGAGAGCCCTTTGGCTATTATGATACGACCTACGACCGCATCATCAGGTCCTGCAAAGAAAGTCTGCAGCGCCTGAAGACTGACTGCATCGATCTGTACCTGATCCACAGGGAGGATCCGCTGCTGGATCCATGGGAGACGGGACGTGCCCTTCTGGACCTGAAGAAGGAAGGACTGGTCCGCGAGATTGGTGTATCCAACTTTGATCCGTTCAAGTTCGAGGCTCTGAATAAAGCCGTTGGCGGCCAGCTGGTCACAAACCAGATCGAATGGAATCCGCTCTGCTATGAGCATTTCCGGTCGGGCATGATGGACTTCCTGTGCGGAAACCGGATTCATCCGATGATCTGGTCACCGCTTGCGGGCGGAAGGATCTTCAAAGAAGAGGGGGATGCGGTCTGCGCGGCTGTCCGGGCGAAGATCGAGGAGATCGCCTGCCGGCACGCAGTAAGTCCCGCGACCATTATCTACGCATGGATCCTGTATCATCCGGTCGGCGCGGTCGCGCTTGTGGGAAGCAGCAGGCTTGAGAGGCTTGACCTTGCGATCCAGGCCATGGATGTGAAGCTGAAGCACAGCGAATGGTTTGAGATCTATGCAGCAGGAGGACAGCAGATCCGCTGAGGAAACCTGCTGAAGGCGGCGCCATTTCTGAACTGGCAGAAATGGCGCCGTTACTGTCTGGCGGATACGGCCCGAAGCCGAACTGTTACTGCCCGGCGGATGCGGCCAGATGTTCGCAGTACTCCTCAAAGGAGCGGCGGGCCTCGTCGGTGGCGAAGCTGAAGGTGCGGTACTCTGAGCGGTCTCTGTCCCAGTACAGAGTAAACCAGGGCCCGTCATCGCCGTCCACCAGGTCCTCGTCCTCCTTCTTCACATGTCCGCCCTCCAGGAAGGAACACAGTTCATCCCATTCCTCCTGTGTCAGATCCTTCGCGGCAAGGATGGCAATGTCCTCCTCCGTAAGAGGCCAGGAGTTTCCTTCTCTTGTCTCATACTCAAACTGCGCACTGCCGTTCTCAATACAGAAGTGGTACGCCGTATAGACGGGCGGATATACAGAAGAGTCGCGGACACAGTGGAACTGTGTGATCTCATCCAGACTGATATTCTTTCCGACAACCATCTCACGGTCAAAGGAAAACAGGCTGCGATAGAATTCCATGAAGGCATCTTCCTCCGGAGAGGAAGATGCCTTATCTGTCATATGTTCTGCGGCGCATCCGCCTGCCAGAAGAATGGCAGGCAGAAGGAGCAGTATGGTTCTTATTTTATTTTTCATATCTCATCTGCCCGAAGTGGGTTCATGAACCGGATCAGCCGGCAAGTTCGGTCTGTGCCTCTGTCTCAGTTTCAACGATGTCGGTCTGGGCCGTATCCTCTGACGGAACCTCAAAGGTGACGGTGTTGCTGAGCCATTTGGAGGCGTCGGCTTCTGTGACCGACAGGGCTGTGAAGTTGATGTTGCCCTCTCCGAATTCCCTGCTGATCTGGAAGGTTCCCTTGACGCTGTTTGCGCATTTCGCCTGCAGGAGCTCGCCGTCCAGTACCATAACCAGGTTATCTGCCTTGAAGTCAGGCTTATCGCCATACTGGAGCAGCAGCAGGAGGAACTGGCTTTCCTGTTCGCCGAGGTTGGTGACGGACCAGTTATAGGTGATCATGTCATCATCTGCGTCTGCGTTTGTTTCTGCCGGATTGACCGTGAGTGCCAGATTGACAGGATCCTGAGCGGTGCTTTCCTTCATGGGCATGTCATCCGGGAAGCTTGCGATCCATGCATTTACCAGAAGATCGATCTGGGCGGCGTTCGCCTTGCCCGGTGCGAACTCCATATCCTTCTCCTTCAGGAATGCTCCGAAAGCTGCGTCGAGCTTCTGCCCGTAGATTCCGTCGATGTTTCCGCAGTCATAGCCAAGGGCTGTCAGCATCTGCTGGATGGCGCGGACATCTTCGCCGCGGCGGCCGCTCTCCAGGGTGGGCTGGGGTTCGATGGTCTCATGCTGTTCGAATCCGCAGTCCTTGCAGACACGTCTGCGCTCGCCGGCGGTAGTGCGGGTCAGCTTCTGGATCGTTTCCCACGGGCCGAATTCATGCTCAAGCTTCTTCATGGTCTGGGGCCAGCAGATTCCATCCGCTTTCAGTCCCTGTGCTGTCTGGAACGCGATCAGTGCCTTCTCGGTCCCGGCTCCGAACTTGCCGTCTACGCCAGTTGCATCCAGGTATTTCTGATCTGCCAGCAGCTGCTGCATCCTGTAGACTGCTTCGCTGGCCATTCCGATGCGCAGTGTTCCTTCAGGGTCAAACTCTTCCTTCGCCTCGGTATGCTTGCAGACCTTGCAGACCTTCTGCCGTACGCCTGCGGAGTGGTCTGTGGCCTCGGTGATGATCTTGGTCTCATAGGTGTGGGGAAGCTTCTCGATGTCCTGGGTCTCCTTGTGGCCGCAGACGGTGCAGACAGCTTCCTTCTGTCCCTTCTTGGTGCAGGTTGCCTTTCTGGTCTCTTTCCACTGACCGTACTTGTGGGCAGTCTTCGGGATGACTTCTGTCTCTTCTGCGCCGCAGATGCTGCAGGTGTGCTTTCTCTGGCCTTCCTCGGTGCAGGTTGCTTCTTTGGTGGTGGTCCAGCTTCCGAACTGGTGGGCATCTCCCTTCGGGATGACTTCTGTCTGTACAGTTCCGCAGACGGAGCAGCTGCGGGAGCGCTCGCCGTCTTCTCTGCAGGTAGGCTCTTTGGTGGTGGTCCAGTCACTCCAGCTGTGATCGCCCAGATCGCCAGTACGTTCTTCCGCGAGACCACACATGGAGCAGTGGCGCACTTCATATCTCGGAGAGGTGCAGTTTCCTTCCTGGACTACTTCCCAGCCGCCCCAGTTATGCGGGCACAGGGACTGCGGGATGGTGTCGCTTGTCTCATCCGCGTCCACCCATGCGATCGTCTGGCCGTCTCCGGAGGGATCATTTGCGAGTACGCCGTACCAGCCGCCTTCAGATTTTTCGATCAGGATCTCGTCGCAGGCATTGAAGGATCTCAGCACATTAGAGCTTTTGTCCTTCTCCTCATAGGCATTCACCGTCTGCCTTGCGGCGTAACGGATGCTGGCGGCATGCGCCATACAGGCCATTGCCAGTGTCATAATGAGCATAAGAGCTGTCATCAGGAAACCTTTTTTGTTCATAGTTCTTTCCTCCTTTGATCGTGTACCCTTTAAATAGTAAGAGATACAACTTTGCATTTATTATACTTTATTATGTGCCAATTTGCTATATAACGGCCGAATATTCAGTAAACAGGCCGATGCCCCGGCGGACCTGCCGATCCGTTTCCGGCTGTGCTGTTGATGATTTATCTTTTATGACTGTATTCTACAGAAGCAATTGTCACAGAAGTGTCATTGTTTTTTCTGGATATGGAGGCTCTGCTGTTATAGAATGTTCTGTAAGCAGACCGGCGCAGGGGATTGCGGCGGTCCGGCAAATAGATATAGAAAATAAGGACGATACTATGTATGAATTAATGAGTGCGGATGAGGCAATCCGCCTGATCCGTGACGGGGACTGTATCTGTGTCAATTCCTTCGTGGGGATCGAGAGTCCGGTGCAGCTGCATGAGGCGCTGTACCGCAGATACCAGAGGATGCAGTCACCGACCCATCTGACGATCGTGTCGAGCGCCGGCTTTGGTGTATGGGACGAAGAGCGCAACGCGGAAGGGTATATCCGTGACGGTGCTGTTGACCGCCTGATCTGCGGCCATTTCGGGGCGATGCTGAGTACGAAGAAGCTGGTGCTGGAGGACCGGTTTGAGGCGTATAATCTTCCACTTGGATGCATATCTCACGCGATCCGCGCCCAGGCGGGGGGACTGCCGGGAGCGCTGTCTAAGGTCGGCCTGGATATCTTCGTGGATCCGCGCAGGGAAGGGCCGGGGATCAACCGGATCTCCATCGATGATTCCCTGGTGAAGTATGTGGAAGTGGACGGGGAGGAGTTCCTCTACTATAAGCTTCCGAAGATCACGGTCGCGCTCATCCGGGGAACTGCCGCAGACAGGAAGGGGAACATCTCCTTTGACGATATGTTCATGTCAGGGGACGCACTCTCGATCTGTCAGGCTGTAAAGGCCAATCACGGCAAGGTGATCGTCCAGGTGGACCGTCTTGTCGACACTCCCTCCAGGCCGCGTAATGCCATTATCCCGGGCTGTCTCGTGGATGCCATCGTGGTAGAGGAGCCGGAGGTTCGCAATGAAGCATATACGGCACTCACCGGAAGCTTCGAGATTCCTTATGAGGAGTGGAGCACCTGGAATGAGAAGATCGACACGCTCTCGACCCAGACGGCCCGCAACAATTCGGCAGGCCATATCATCGGACGGCGGGCTGCGATGGAGCTGCGGGTGGATGATATCGTGAACATCGGCATCGGCATTCCGGAGATGGTATCCCGCCATGCCCGAAAGATCGGCATGCTGGATAACATCACCCTGACAGTAGAGTCGGGCGGCATCGGAGGCTTTCCTGTCTCCGGCGAGGCCTTCGGCGCCATGATCGGCGCAGCGTCGGTATATGACATGGCCAACCAGTTTGACCTCTATAACAATGGTGGTCTCGACATCTGCTTTATGGGAGCCCTGGAGGTGGATGCCGAGGGGAACGTCAATGCCCACCGCGGCCCCGGGGCATTTTCCGGGATCGGAGGCTTTGCGAATATCACGGCAAAGACGCCGACGGTTGTATTCTGCCTGACCTTCAATACCAAGGGGCTGGAGGTATCGAAGAAAAGGGATATCGTTACCATCAGCAGGGAAGGCTCGATCCCGAAGTTTGTGAAGAAGGTCGCAAGCGTCAGCTTCTCGGCAAAAAGGGCGATTGCCAACGGACAGAAGGTGCTGTATGTGACAGAGCGCTGCGTGTTCCGTCTGACACCGAAGGGACTCAAGCTGATCGAAGTCTACCCGGGGGTGGATACACAGAAAGATATTATCGACAGGCTGCCCTTTGAGATTGAACTCTGACGAAGTGTTTCATTGCTATTAAAGTGAGAATAATATACAATAAACTGATAATAACGAGATTTTTCAGACATTCAGATTATGCACAGCGAGATGGGAGTGAGAAGAGATGGATTTCGGGAAAAAACTGTTTTCACAGACGCTGATCAGAGGCGCGCAGGAGTATCCGGACAGACCGGCAGTCACCTGCCGTGATACGACGCTCACATACAGCCAGCTGAAGATGGCAGCGGACCGCTGCACCGTCAAGCTTGTAAAAGCGGGCTTTGCCAGAGGGGATAAGGCGATCCTGTGGGGATTCAACGGGATCGAATGGATCGTGTCATTCTTCGGAATCGTTCAGGCAGGCGGAGTGGCTGCCCTGATGAATTACGGGCTGAAGTCTCAGAATGTAAGCGACCTGTCCAAGATGGTCGATGCCTCCTGGGGTATCATAGGGGGCAACACGATCAGCATCGCGGACAAGGACGCCGCGGTGAAGGCGCTGGCAGAAGGCGGGATCCCGGTGCAGCACATCTTCCCGGCAACGGCCTTTGTCGGCCCGGACGCTTTCGCTCCGCTGACCGCGGAGGAGACAGCGCTTCTCGAAGAAGCCCTGACACGCTCCAATCCGGAGGACTCCCAGGTCATCATCTATACCACGGGAACGACCTCCATTCCGAAGGCCGTGCTTCAGTCCTCACGCTCCATCCTGAGCAACGCGGAAGGCGCGATGGAGATCCTGAAGAATGATATCGGCAGCTCGATCTGTCTGGCGCTGCCCATGTTCCACAGCTATGGACTGATGGTCGCTCACTGCTATCTGGCCATGGGACGGCATGTGCATATCACGCCGCTCCTGAAACCGGATACGCTGATGGGCATGATCTATGAGCATCACATCACCGATATGTGCTCTGTCGGCGCGATTTACAGCATGCTGACCACCATGCCGGAATTCGAGCAGAAGCTGGCAGGCCAGCTCTCTATGTGCATCGTGGGCGGAGGCTTCACCACTCCGGTAGAGATGATGCGCTTTGAGAAGCTGCTGGGCGGCGGCAAGTTCCTGGTCGGATACGGGCAGACAGAGTGCTCGCCGGTCATCTCGGTAGAGTGCGGCGCAGACCCGCTGGAGAAGCGTGCTGTCTCCGTCGGACGCAGCCTTCCGAATCACGAGGTCCGCATCTGGAATGAAGGCACAGGGTTTGCCGAAACCGGTGAGATCGGCGAGATCGTAGTCAAGGGCCCCAGCCTTATGAACGGATACTATGGACTGCCTCAGGAGATGCAGGCAATCGATCAGGACGGCTGGCTTCATACGGGTGACCTTGGACGCTTTGACGAGGACGGCATGCTGCAGTTCGCCGGCCGCATCAAGGATATCATCATCAAGAGCGGAGAAAACATCTCCCCGGTCGAGATCGAGAAGGCACTTCTGGAACAGCCCCAGATCCGTGAAGCGAAGGTCATGGGCGCGGCGCACCCGATCTGGAATGAGAGTGTGGAAGCCTGTGTGGTCCTGAAGACAGATCAGCTGGATGAGGACGATCTGCGGGCACGCCTGAAGCAGAAGATCGGTTCATTTAAAGTGCCGTCACACTTCTTCGTGTTCGACTCGTTCCCGTTAAATGAAAACGGGAAGCTGAACCAGCGCCTTCTGCATAAGCTCATGCTGGAGAGGCTGTATGAATCCAACCTGTCAGCGGCTCTGGACGAAGGCCTGCGCATCCTTGACCTGCGGGTACTCAACAGAAGCTACGTGATCGTATCCTCCTGCTCCATGATCGAGCAGCTCGCAAGCCAGCTTGGCTTTGACGAGGAGAAGGCCGGGAAGATCCGCCTGAGCGTTGAAGAGATGTTGACCGACCGCATCGATAACGCATTTGAGGAAAATGGGATCATCCGCATGGAGGTCCTGCTCATGCCGGAGTGGCTGCGCCTGCGCTTTACCGATACGGGAAGAAAATACTCACTCGAGGCAGAGGACGCATCCTTCAGCGCCAAGATCATTCTTGCGAATGTGGATTCATATTCTTCCGGAGAGAATGAGAAGGGCGAAACGATCTACAGCCTGGATTATGTATATGACGAAGGATTTGACGTCAAGGACTACCTGATGCGTTTTAAGGAAGGAAAATGAAAAGCAGATTCTTTTCCACTGAAAAAGTGAATACCGGGCGGCAGCCGGAGCTTGATCTTCTGAAAGCTCTCTGCATTCTCGGGATGATCGTGATGCATGTGATCCTGGATCTTGAGGCGGGAGCGCCGGACGGGGATCAGGGCCAGATGTTTACAGAGCTCTTCGGAGCGGCCACCTTCATGATCTCCATGGGGATCGGGATGCGCTATACGCGGCATCAGTCTCCGGCATCCTACCTGATGCGGGGATTCGCCCTTCTGACCATCGGGCAGTTCCTGAACATCCTGAGAAATGCCGCGCCGAATCTGATCGCCTACTGGATCACGGGGAAGCAGGTTTTCATCGCGAATGCGCTGCTCATCCTGCAGGCGGACATCCTGACCTTTGCTGGTCTGGCCTTCCTTCTGATGGCCGTATTCAAGATGTGCCGTCTGAAGGGGAGCGTCGTTCTTGCGGCCGGCGTCCTGCTGAGTGTGCTCTCGATGGTATTCTGGAAGATGGCAGTTCCTCCGGGAAACTATCTGGCAAGCCAGCTGGCAGGGCTTTTTGTCCTGACGGATGCCGAATCCTATTTCCCGTTATTCAGTTACTTTATCTTTGTGGCATTCGGCTATTATATCGGCGGCTATTATCCGAGGGTCCGGGACAAGAATGGCCTCTCGAACCTGATCATGGCCATCTGCTTTCCCGCGACGCTGGTTTATTACTGGCTGCGGTTCGGCCTGAATCTGCTCCCCCTTCCCGTGGTCGGAACGGATCTGCAGTACAGCCTGAAGCCGACTCCGGACGCCATCATGACCTGTGTATTCTCACTGGGACTGATCGCGCTGCTCTATAAGGTCACAAGACTGACAGACGGGAAGCTGCCGAAGTTTATCATGCATCTGTCACGGTACATCAACAGTTATTACTGTCTGAGCTACATGTTCATTCTCCCCCTGCAGACGATCCTCGTCGCAGTGAGGGGGGAGCTGATCGCGGGACTTGGATGGCTGATCGCCTACAGCCTGTTTGTGATCGCAGCCTGCTTTGTCCTGATCGAATTAAATGAGAGATACTGGCACATTCATTTTGCGACCCTCAGGGGAAGCAGGCTGATGATATTCACCGCTTCTGTGTGGATCCTGAGTGTGGTGATCTTTGCCTACGCGTACCCGAGGATTGAAGTGTTTGCAAATATATGGAATAATTACCTGCTGCCGTGACAGGGGCAGTGAAAACGGAGTAAGGAGGAAAATGTTATGACGATTGAGCAGAAGAGGGACGGACAGAGTCTGACGATGGCGGTTAAGGGCCGTATTGATACGCTGACCGCTCCGGAGCTGAAAACACAGATCGAGGGAGCGCTGGACGGTGTCATGGATCTGGTCCTGGACTTTGCGGAGGTTGACTATATCTCCTCAGCCGGTCTTCGGACGCTTATGACGGCACAGAACTGGATGGACGCCAGAGGCGGATCCATGGTCATCCGCAATGCTTCCGGGAATATTGTCGGAATCTTCAAGGTGACGGGCCTTGACAGCTTCCTTGCGCTGGAATGATCCTATGAAAAAAAAGAGCAGACTGAGACGGGGCCTCGGCCTCCTGCGGCACTATGGCTGGAAGAAGGATCTGCTGGCGATCGGGGCAGCCTTCCTGTGCTGTACGATACTGTCGTGGATAACCTCCAAGATGACAGGGATCAGGGGCATCTCTACCTTTGACCTGTCTGCTGCTGCGATGCCCTTTTTCGGATTTGTGCTGGGGATCTGGGGAATCATCGGGTTTCTGCTGCATTATGCGATAGAGGCGGCGCAGCTGTTCGTGCTGATGTCAGATACCAGCTTCACATTCTCAATCGGGACATACGTTCTGGCGACAATCGGAGTGGCCCTGTACTGCTCGCTTCCCTCTGTGCTGTGGTATATGTTTCCGCTGAAGGGGGAGGAGGAGGCTTCTTATCCAAGGCTGGACACTTCTTCCCATGTGATCAAATATTATCTCATTAGTGTGATCACGATCATTGTCTATCTGGCCTACACTGTTCTCAGCTCCGGATTCGGATTTGCGGATAATCTGCAGGAGATCCTTCTGATGGTGGCGGCATTGTTCACTCAGTATCTGGACACGGTACTGGTTGTCGGTATCCCGCTGCTGATCATTGTGTCTGTCATCCGCAACAGGACGATCACGATTAATGAGAGGATGGTCCTGGCATTCCTGATCATCGGCGTGCTGGCTTCTTCCATCGCCGGGTATATGATCTACCGCAATTCAATCGAGTTGAAGCCGGGCATGTTTGACGCGTATGAGAGCATGATGAAGATGAGCGCGGATGAATGGCCCGAGAATGCCGAAAAACTGATCGAAGACTATGATACCTACTGGAACCTGTTCAGCCTGATGATGGCAGTGATGCTGAATATTCTGCTGTTCGTCGAGGTCCTGTTCATGCGGTCGATAGAGAAGAAGGTGACCAGGCCGATCGTGCATCTCTCGAATGTGCTCACGGATTATGCGGACCAGGATGAGAGCGGGTTTGATCCGGAAGAGGTAAGGAGCCAGTGCAGGCCGTACCGCTATGGCTATGGTGAAGTCAGCGACCTGACCCGGACCTGCGTCGACATGGTCGGGGAGATCGATACGTATACGAAGAATCTTCAGAGCATTACTGCCGAGAAGGAGAGGATCGGGACAGAGCTCGACATCGCGTCCGGGATCCAGCATGACATGCTGCCCGGCATCTTTCCTCCCTTTCCGGACCGCAGGGAGATCGACCTGTATGCCAGTATGACTCCTGCGAAGGAAGTGGGCGGAGACTTCTATGATTTTTATTTTGTAGATGAGAATCATCTGGCCCTTGCGATCGCAGACGTGTCAGGTAAAGGGGTTCCCGCGGCTCTGTTTATGGTCATATCGAAGACGCTGCTGAAGAACCAGGCCCTTTCCGGCGGCTCGCCCAGAGAGGTGCTGACACTGGTGAATCACCAGCTGTGCCTGAATAATACTTCCCTGATGTTCTGTACCGTATGGCTCGGTGTGCTGGATATGACTACCGGGAAACTGGTCGCTGCGAACGCGGGCCATGAGTACCCGGTGATCCGGAGAAACGGCGGCCGGTTTGAGATGATGCATGAGCGCCATGATCCGCCTCTGGGACTGAAGGATGGCCTGCGCTATCACGAATATGAGCTGCAGCTCTCTCCCGGGGACTGTCTGTTTGAGTATACGGATGGCGTGACAGAGGCGATGAACGCGGAAGAGAAGCTCTTCGGGGACGAGCGTCTGACGGAGGCCCTGAATCTGACACAGGAGAGCAACCCTGAGATCCTGATCAACAGTCTGTACGGTTCGATCCGGGATTACGTGAAGGAGGCTCCGCAGTTCGATGATATCACCATGCTGTGTGTCAGGTACAACGGAAAAGAGGAAAAGCACGGAGAGACAAAGACGGCGCGCCTGACCGTGCCCGCCGGTCTGGACCATCTGAGCGAGGTTATGGACTTTGCGCAGGAACAGCTGGAGAGTGCCGGCTGCGGCGCGGAGGACATGTTTTCCATAACACTGGCGGTGGAAGAGATCTTTGTCAACATCGCCAGCTATGCCTATGACGGGAAAGAGGGGGATGCGGAGATCACATTTTCCTTTAATGAAGAGGACCGCGTGGTGGAAATGGTCTTCAGCGACAGCGGTTTTCCGTTTGATCCCACAAGCCGCCCCCAGCCGAAACTTCAGTCTGATCCGGGGAAGAGACCTGTCGGGGGACTGGGCATCCATATCGTCAGGCAGACGATGGACAAGGTGAATTATGATTATCTGGCGGGAAGGAATATCCTGACGATCAGGAAACACATCTGAGACAGTAAGAACTGAGACAGTAAAAAAACAGAACCGGCTCCGGGAGGTGCTCCCGACAGCCGGTTCTGTTTATGCGTACTTTTTCTGTCTGCGGTCTTCCGCCCGAAGGTCATGGAAGAACTGGAGCAGATACCTCTCATCGTCATGATCGGCGCAGAAGATCTCGTACTCATCTCCGTGATCCTTGCACAGTTCTCCGATCGCGATATAGCGGGAGAGGAGGCTCTTCATATTGAATTCCTCGGTCTTGTCCGCCGAGCACAGATACACATCGCCGTGGCACTTATCTATAGCCTTTACGAGGCTGTCAACATCCTTTGCATTCTTTAATAACATCATACCTTATTTACACTTCCTTTCTGTACATCCGGAACAATTGCTCTGTTTGATGTACAAGCTCATTATATCTGCATCTGTTGCGATTTCATCATGCTGAAGGTATAATAATGACCAGATTGATTGTGCTGACAGCACAAAGGAGGAGACGATGGATCTGCAGATTTTTTTCGATGATTTTCTTCATTCCGAGGGACTTCACCTGCTGACGCAGGACCTCTACGAGCTGTTTGACTGCCCGGTTATGGTCATCGACGTGGCGTTTCATGTACTCTCCTGGTATGACGGGGGAGACTTTCCGGACCGGCCCTTTCAGGGGACGATCGAGCGGGGGGAGCTGTCCTATGAGATCGGGGCGGTCCTGCTGGGGGAGAATGCTTCCGAAGCGCAGGAGGGACAGTTCATCGATCTGCCCGACAGCCCTTATCAGAGACGGTTCTCCGGTCTCTATGCCGGCGAGGTCCATGTGGGCTACCTGATCCTTGTGGATGTCCACCGGCAGCTTGCCCGGACGGATCCGCTTACCTTTTCGAGGGTAGAAGCGGTTCTGGCAAAACAGCTGATGGCACGCCTGAGTCGGGACAGTCAGCTGAAGAACTCTGACGAGGCAGTGCTGCTCCATCTGCTGGAAGGGAAGTTTACCGACGAGACCATGTTCCGCCTTCAGGCAGAATCGGCGGGGCTCTCTTCCTTTTCACCGGTACGCTTTGCTCTGCTGAACCTGGAGCTGTACAAGACCATGAGACATGCGGAAAACCGGCTTCGAAGTTCGATCGGCAGATTATTTCCGAACAGCCGGGTACTGGTCTTCAACGGGACACTCCTCCTGTTTTTCCAGAAGGAGCCGGGGCAGAAGAAGGCGGAGGACTTCTGCAGGAAGAATAATCTGCGGATGGTCATCTCTCCGCGGGTGCACAATCTGTTCCATCTTCCCCAGGCCTATCTGTCCCTGGCTGAGATCCTGGAATTCCTGCTGCCGCATATCGCCGGCCCATTTGCCCTCTATGCAGAGCCCTATTACGGACTGATGATGTTCCGGCACCTCTCCTCCAGAAGAGATCTGATCCTGCCGGCGGTCCGGGCGCTGGGAAGGCATGACAGGCATGAGAACAGCCTGTACTGCCTTACCCTCTATACGTATCTGTGCTGCCATCATTCCCTCCAGGAGACCTGTAGGCAGATGTATACCCACCGCAACACCATCCTCTACCGGATCCGGAAGATGAAGGAGGAGTACGGGATCCCCCTGGAGGACCCCGCTCAGCATGCCGCGCTGCTGATGTCAAGCGCACTGGAGCTTCTTGCGGAGGATCCGGATTTTCTGCTGCCAAAGACCGGTAATGAGACCTGAAGGTATTCACTGCCTGGTTACAGTTCACAGGTCAGCCGGCATTGCTTCGAGTTTGTGGGCACAATGAAAACACGTTGCTTTCCTTCGCTTTGCGGCGGTTGCATTGCAGCCGCTCCCAGCGCCTATAGAAGCGTGGTCGGTCTCCACTTCGTTCCGGTCGGTGCTAAACGAACGTCCACTCACAGAACTCTATGCAATTGATTCTGGCTGACCTGTGAACTGTAACACTGCCTGCTGGATGTGGAAATCTTGTAGTGGATAATTATGCCGCACGGTGCATATAATAGTGGAGACTGTTTCCACAGTGTCATGAGACGAGGTACGCATCTGAGGAGTTATTGCTATGAAAAAAGGACTGGTGCTGGAAGGCGGAGCGATGCGGGGACTGTTTACCTGCGGGATCCTCGACTTGTTCATGGAACAGGGGATGGAGTTTGACGGTGCCGCAGGGATCTCTGCCGGTGCTGTGTTCGGGTGCAACTACAAGTCCCGGCAGATCGGAAGGCCGCTGCGGTATAACAAGAAATACTGCGCGGATCCCAGGTACTGCAGCATCCGCTCCCTGGTGAAGACCGGAGACCTGTACGGCGTTGAATTCTGCTATCACGAACTTCCCGACAAACTGGATGTATTCGACAGGGAAGCCTTCAGCAAAAACCCTGTGGAGTTTTACATCGGAGCGACGGATGTGGATACGGGAAAACCGGTATTCCACCGCTGCACGGACGGGGGAGAGAAAGACATCCAGTGGATGAGGGCATCTGCCTCCATGCCGGTCGTATCAAGACCTGTACAGATCGGGAAGTATACGCTTCTGGACGGAGGGATCGCCGATCCCATCCCCTATCTGTTCATGGAATCGAAGGGGTATGACAGGAACGTAATCATCCTGACGCAGCCCGAAGACTACAGGAAGAAGGCAGCCTCGCCCCTCCTGCTGTCCATGCTGCGCGGATATCCGGCCATCGCCCGGGCGATGGCAAGGCGCCATATTGTTTACAACAGGCAGCTGGAGCAGATCAGAGAGCGGGAGCTTGCAGGGCAGTCCTATGTGATCCGGCCGCCGGAATCTCTGGGGATCGGCCATACAGAGAAGGATCCGAGAGAGCTGGAGAGAGTCTACCAGACCGGCCGGCGCGTCGCAGAAGAGCAGCTAAGCCGGGTGCGGGAGTTTCTTGATGTGGGCAGGTGACGGTTGGCGCGAGTGACAGGCGTCTGTCCCGACTGGAGGTGACATGCATGGGACTGCTTGCAGGCTATATGGTGCCTCATCCGCCGATCGCGGTCCATGAGATCGGCCGGGGTGAGGAGAGAAAGATTCAGAAGACACTGGATGCGTTTGCTGAGGTTGCGGATGATATCGCCAGACTGAAACCGGAGACGATCGTTCTTACGTCGCCTCACAGCGTGATGTACCGGGATTATTATCACATCTCTCCCGGAGCCGGGGCACGCGGGGATTTCAGGCGTTTTGGCGCAGGGAGAGTGCAGTTTTCGGTCCGCTATGACGAGGAGCTTGCGGATGCGATCGCTTCATCTGCTGATGAGTCCGGCTTCCCCGCGGGGACTATGGGGGAGAGAGATCCGGAACTGGATCACGGTACGATGGTGCCGCTTTATTTCATTAATAAGAAGTACACGGATTACCGTCTGGTCAGGATCGGGCTGTCCGGCCTGTCCCTCGCCAGCCATCGCGAGTTTGGGGAGATGATCCGCGCGGAGGCTGACCGGCTTGACCGCAGGTGGGTCTTCATAGGCAGCGGCGACCTGAGCCACTGCCAGAAGGCGGACGGGCCGTACGGATACCGCCCGGAAGGCCCCGAGTATGACAGGAAGATCATGGACGTCATGGGAAGAGGTGACTTTGGGGCGCTGACCGGCTTTGACGAACAGCTGCTCGAAGAAAGCATGGAATGCGGACACAGATCGTTTACGATCATGGGCGGTGCGTTTGGCGGGATGAAAGTGGAGAGCAGGATACTGTCCCACGAAGCGACATTCGGCGTTGGATACGGCATCTGTATCTGCCACCCGCTGTCAGAGGAGGTGCAGTGATGGATCAGTATGTTCAGCTTGCGAAAAATACGATTGACCACTATATCCGGGAGGGACGGATCTACCAGCCTTCGGCGGAGGAACTGACGGAGGAAATGAACACTGCAAGAGCCGGCGCGTTTGTGTCGATCCACGAGCATGGAGAGCTTCGCGGATGTATCGGAACGATTGAACCGGTCCGGAAGAATCTGGCGGAAGAGATCATCTCCAATGCAATATCTGCATCAACCAGAGATCCCAGATTTGAGCCGGTCAGTGAAGAGGAGCTGGATCAGCTGGAGATCAATGTGGATGTGCTCACAGCTCCGCAGCCCATTTCGTCGGAGGCGGAGCTTGACGTGAAGAGGTATGGCGTGATCGTTGAGAAGGGATACAGGAGAGGACTGCTCCTTCCTGATCTTGAAGGCGTGGACAGTGTGGAATACCAGGTTTATATCGCAAAGAGAAAAGCCGGGATCGGGGAAAATGAACAAGGCGTGCGTCTGTACCGGTTTGAGGTGATCCGCCATGTGTAGTACTGCGGTATGCAGCGTCTGTCCTCATCATTGCCGCATTCCGGAGGGCGCTGTCGGAAGATGCCGCGCACGAAAGAATGTTGGCGGCAAAGTCATCTGTTCGAACTATGGAAAGCTGACTTCCATAGCCCTGGACCCGATAGAGAAAAAGCCGCTGGCGTACTTTCATCCCGGAAGCATGATCCTGTCGGTGGGAAGCTTCGGATGCAATCTGTCCTGCCCGTTCTGCCAGAATCATGAGATCGCTGCGGCAGGAGAGTACGACTTCAGGAGGCTGTATGAAGTATCCCCGCAGGAGCTGTGCTCGCTGGCAGAGGACGAAACTGCCAGAGGCAATATAGGGGTGGCCTATACCTACAATGAAGCCCTTGCAGGGTATGAGTATGTCAGAGACAGCGCCCGTCTTGTGCATGAGGCGGGGATGCTGAATGTTCTGGTGACCAACGGGACGGCGGAGCTTCCTGTCCTGGAAGAACTGCTCCCCTATATCGATGCCATGAACATAGACCTCAAAGGCTTCAGACCACAGATCTACAGGAAGCTTGGCGGAGATCTGGAAACTGTCAAAGCATTTATAACAAGGGCTTCGCAGGACTGTCATGTGGAACTGACTTCGCTGATCGTTCCGGGAATGAACGACGATCCTGCGGATATGGAGAAAGAGGCGGAATGGATCGCGCAGATCGATCCCCGGATACCGCTTCACATAACAAGGTATTTCCCCCGCTACAGGATGCAGGAAAGACCGACAGATATTCCGCTTCTGTGGAAGCTGAAGAAGATTGCGGAAAACAGACTGGAGAGAGTCCTGCTGGGAAATGTCTGATACTCCATTGAGGTTGTGCTCCATATACAGATGTGATAAAATCTGCACATCGATTCAATTAAACAGCGCGGAAGGTGTCGGAGGTATGCGTCCTGCATATGCTCCGGTGAAAAGGGAAACAGGTGAGAATCCTGTACGAACTCGTCACTGTATTCAGGGGAATCTGAGGCCGGATACGCCACTGGGAGACCGGGAAGGCGGCCGAGGGTTATGATCCGTAAGCCAGGAGACCTGCCTTCTGCCGGTACAGGGAACTGTCTCCTTCGGGAGAATCTTCTGATGAGATCCGGAAGCAGTGCCTGCCAGGTCAGGCAGCGCTTCGGCCGGGAGACAGAGACCGGGCCACGAGAAACTGGTCGTACGTGCAGCAGGGACTTCATTTTCAGAGGCGCCTGTCTTCTTCATTTCGACTTTTCTTGCCGGGTTCCGGTTTTTCCACAATGTATGGCGGTTACTGCGAAAGGCAGTTCGCAAAGGAACTTACAGTATTACAGACCGGAGTAGAGAGGAGACAGAATTAACATGAAGAAGTTCAGAGTTGTAATCTGCGCAATGGCGCTGCTGTGCGCGCTGCTGGCGACAGGATTTGACAGTGAGGACGGGAAGAGAGCTGTCCTGGTCGTTTCATTCGGGACCAGCTATCAGGAGACCAGAGACCTGACGATCGGAGCGATCGAGAACGCGATCCAGGAAGCCTATCCGGACTATGAAGTCCGCAGGGCATTTACATCCCAGATCATCATTGACAAGCTGAAGGAGCGCGACGGCCTTGAGATCGACAATGTTACAGAGGCCCTCGACCGTGCGGTTGCGGACGGGATCACCGAGCTGGTCGTTCAGCCGACCCATCTGATGCATGGATTTGAGTACATGGACCTGCAGGACGAACTGGACAAATACACGGACAAGTTCGACAAGGTCGTTATGGGCGAGCCGCTGCTGAATTCGGATGATGATTTCAGCCGTGTGGCAGATGAACTGGCGGAGGATACCGCGGACTATATCGACGGAAAGACCGCTGTCGTATTCATGGGACATGGCACCGAAGCGGATTCCAATGAGATCTACGCTCAGATGCAGGGTGTTTTTGAGGAGAAGGATCTTGCTGACTATTATGTGGGTACGGTAGAAGCCGAGCCGTCGCTGGATGATGTCATCGCCGCGATCGACGGCAAGGGGTACACCCGTGTCGTTCTCGAACCGATGATGGTCGTCGCGGGCGATCATGCCAACAATGATATGGCCGGTGATGAGGACGATTCCTGGAAGTCGATCCTGACGAAGGAAGGATATGAAGTTGAGTGCATCCTTGAAGGTCTCGGCCAGAAGGAAGGGATCCAGGAGCTCTACGTAGAACATGTACAGGATGCGATCGACTCGATCGGATAAGGGAGGAAGCATGGGCAGACAGAGGAACAATCTGCTTGCTGTGATCTTTGCCGCTGTGGGTATCGGTGCGCTTTGCGCGCCGGTATCCTTTTCATATATGCCTTCCAGGGCATATGCGGCGCAGACAGAGGTGACGGCACAGACAGAACAGACAGCACAGACAGAGGCGGATCTGTCCTCGCTGGTTGCATCTGATGCTGAGAGAGCGGCGCAGACCCTGGTCGGGCCGGAGGGCTGTTATGCCAAATACGCGGATGAGATCGAAGAAGGAGTCTATGAGATCGAAGCCGACAGCAGCTCTTCGATGTTCAGGATCGTCAAGGCACAGCTGACCGTGAAGGATGGAGCCATGTCCGCTGTCATCACACTGAGCGGCAAGGGGTATCTGAGGCTCTTCATGGGAACCGGAGTGGAAGCCGTAGAGGCTGATCCGTCGTCCTATGCTGAGTTTAGGGAAGACGCGGATGGCGCCTATACCTATGAGATTCCCGTGGAAGCGCTGGATAAGACTCTGGAGTGTACCGGGTTCAGCAAGCGCAAGGAGAAGTGGTATGACCACCAGATCTGCTTTATGACCTCTTCGCTCCCCGAAGGAGCCGTGAAGGATCCGATCGAAGACGGAGAATACAGCTGCGACGTGACCCTCACGGGAGGAACCGGGAAGGCATCGGTTGAGAGCCCGGCGAAGCTCACGGTGGAGGACGATCTGGTATTTGCGACCATCGTCTGGAGCAGTCCGAACTACGACTATATGAAGGTCGGAGGCCGGCAGTATCTTCCTGTAAATGAGAGCGGCAATTCTGAATTCTCTATCCCGGTTACCTGCTTCGACGAAGAGATGGCGGTCATCGCGGACACGACAGCGATGAGCGAGCCCCATGAGATCGTATATACGCTGAACTTCTCTAAGAACAGCATGAAGCATCAGGGAACGGGTTCAGCCAAAGAAGAGACGGAGGCTGAAGGTTTCGGATCAGAGACTGAATCAGCTTCCGATGACGCTGCCTTCTTCGTCTCGCAGGAAAGTGCGGTTCCGGAAGGCCTGGTGTTTCAGGAGAGGCTTGAGACCCGGTACGCACGGTGCTTTTCGGTGGACCGCTGTGAGGGAGGATACCTTCTGGTAACGCTGCCGGAGGATCAGAGAATCCTGGTGATTCCGGATGGAAAGGAAGTGCCGGAGGGACTGCCGGAGGACCTGATCGTATTCCAGCAGCCGGCAGGCGGCATCTATCTTGTCGCCAGCGCCGCGGCCGATATGGTGGATGCCATCGGTGCTGTGGACGCGGTCGGGTATTGCGGACTGGAGGCAGATGACTGGTACGTGGAAGGGATGAAGGAGGCTGTAGAGAATGGCAGCGTCCTGTATGCCGGAAAGTACAGTGCGCCGGATTATGAGCTTCTCACTGCCGGAGGCTGCTCTCTTGCCATAGAGAATACGATGATCGCCCACACGCCGGAGGTCATGGACAAGCTTCGGGAGCTGGGCATACCGGTGGTGATCGACTATTCCAGCTATGAGCCCAACCCCCTCGGCCGGATGGAATGGGTGAAGTTTTACGGAGCCCTGACCGGACACATGGAAGAGGCCCGGCGCGTGTTTGATGAGCAGATGGCCCAGGCAGAGGGGCTTGAAGCGACCGGAAAGACAGCTGCGTTTTTCTATATCCGCGATGACGGAGCCGTGGTTGTGCGCAGAAGTGACGACTATGTCCCGGAGATGATCCGCATGGCAGGGGGAGAGTATGTCCCCCGGGACGAGGACGGAGAAGATCATCTGGGAACGGCGCCGATGCAGATGGAAGCCTTCTACGCGGCGGCCAGGGACGCGGACTATCTTGTATATAACGGAACCACCTCCGGAGAGATCCACAGCGTAAGAGAGCTGCTTGCAAGAAGCAGTCTCATGGAAGAGTTTGAAGCAGTGCGGCAGGGACAGGTCTATGCGGCTGACCGGAACATGTATCAGAAGACCATGTCACTGGGAAGCGTGGTCGCAGACCTGCACAAGATGATGACAGGAGCTCCGGATGAGGAGCTGCAGTTCCTGGAGCATCTGTCCTGAGGCAGCAGGCCGCACACGACAGGGATCAGGACAGGGATCAGGTATCTTAGGCGGCAGGACCGCATACGACAGGGATCAGATATGAGAGAGAGCAGGAGTACCTCACAATCAAATAAGCGGTGGGCGGCTGCCCTTATCTGCCTGGCACTGCTGTGCCCTGCCCTGGTCTTTCTGAGCATCTGCATCGGCAGCACCGGGATTAGCGCAGGAGACGTCATCGCCATCCTGACAGGACATGGAGGAGAGGAAGCTGCGGTCAGCATCATCATGCGGATCCGTTTCCCAAGAGCCGTCGCGGCGATGGTGCTTGGAGGAGCGCTGGGGCTGTCCGGATATCTTCTGCAGACCTTTTTCCGGAATCCGATCGCAGGCCCCTTTGTGCTGGGCATCTCTTCAGGAGCGAAGCTGTGCGTGGCGATCCTGCTGATCGTCTTCGCGATGAGGACGGGGATCCCGGGAAGCATCTCCATGATCGGCGCAGCCTTCTTCGGAGCGCTTCTGTCCATGGGATTCGTGCTGCTGATCTCTGCCCGGATGCGGGGGAAGCCGACACTGATTGTTGCCGGAATCATGATCGGATATATCTGCTCGGCAGCGACGGACTTCCTCGTGACCTTTGCGGACGACGCGCAGATCGTAAGCCTTCACAACTGGTCGAAGGGGAGCTTCTCCGGAATGGACTGGGGAGATGTAAGAGTCATGTCCCTGCTGACCGTGCTGTGCTTTGCAGGGATATTGCTGCTGGCAAAGCCGATATCAGCCTACCGCCTGGGCGAGGAGTACGCCCGGAGCCTGGGCGTGGATGTCTTCAGGCTGCAGGTGCTTCTGGTCCTGTATTCCAGCCTGCTGGCAGCCTGTGTGACCGCATACGCAGGGCCGGTCTCATTTGTAGGGATCGCGGTTCCTCAGCTGATCCGCGCCCTCCTTCGAACGGAGCGTCCCCAGCTGCTGATCCCTGCCTGCTTCCTGGGAGGCGGCATCTTCTGCCTGGTCAGTGACCTGATCGCCCGCAGCATCTTCTCGCCCGCAGAGCTTTCGATCAGCTCGGTGACAGCCGTATTCGGCGCACCGGTGGTCATCATCATCCTGCTGAGAAGAAAGGGGGCGGTGTAAATGACTGCGAAGGGATACCGGATGGAAAACCTGAGCGCGGGGTACGGCTCCCGGGTGGTTATCTCCGGCGTTACGGCCAGCGTCCTGCCCGGAGAGATCCTGATCCTTCTCGGGGAAAACGGCGCCGGCAAGTCTACGCTGCTTAAGACGGCGGCCGGTCTGCTGCAACCCATGGGGGGAGAGCTGTGGCTGAATGATGTCCGGCTTTCTGAAATGAGCGCTGCACAGCGTGCCGCTGAAATGAGTGTTCTTCTTTCAGAGCGCACAGACGCAGGACAGATGACCTGCCGCGAGATCGTAGAGATGGGGCGGTACCCGTATACAGGCCGCTTCGGAATCCTGTCAGAACAGGATCACCGGATCGTTGCGCAGGCCATGGAAGCCACGGATACAGCGCAGCTGGCCGATACGGATTTCGGAAAGATCAGTGACGGACAGAGACAGAGGATAAGATTGGCACGAAGCATTGCGCAGGAGCCGCAGGTGCTTCTTCTGGATGAGCCGACCGTCTATCTGGACATCCGGTACCAGGCCCAGTTTATGCGCCTGCTGCGGACGCTGTGCCGGGAGAGGCAGATGGCTGCCATCGTATCCATGCATGAGGTGGGGATGGCACTGGCGTCGGCGGATAAGCTTCTGTGCCTGAAGGACGGTGTTGTATACGCCTCCGGGACTGCGCAGGAGCTGAGAGAGTCAGGCTGTCTTCCCGGGCTGTACGGCGTGGAGACGGAGACACTTGAGCCGGAGTACGGAACCGAGCTTGCCGATTACCTGCGGCAGAGCTTCGGCATCGGCGGGAAGTAATCCTCCGGGGGAGAGCTTCAGAACGGGCAGGCGGAGAATAATGAGCGATTTCATATACAAAAACGGAAAAAAGCTACGGTGCGGCTATACCACCGGAACCTGCGCGGCTGCCGCGGCAAAGTGCGCCTCCCGGATCCTTCTGGGGCAAAATGAAGACGCCTCAGTCTTCATCCGGACGCCGGGAGGAAAGACGCTTGAACTTCCCGTTACCGTCCTGGAGAGATCGGACAGCATGGTTCTGTGCGGCGTACGAAAGGATGCGGGGGATGACGCCGACGTAACGGACGGCCTCATGATCTGCGCGAGAGTTACGCTGTGTCCGGAGGCTGGAGCCGGAGTGCAGATCAGCGGCGGCGAAGGCGTTGGCAGGGTGACAAGGCCGGGCCTTGACCAGCCGGTCGGAGAGGCTGCGATCAACAGTGTCCCCCGAAAGATGATCTGCGAGGTGCTGAGAGAGGCTGCAGAGGAAGCAGGCTATACGGGAGGCTTTCATGTGGTGATCTCTGCTCCCGGCGGGGATGAGATCGCGATGAAGACCTTCAATCCGCGGCTTGGGATCGAAGGGGGGATATCGATCCTCGGGACCAGCGGCATCGTGGAACCCATGAGCGACCAGGCGGTCGTCGATACGATCCGGGCCCAGATCAGCATGCGGATGGCAGAAGGCGCGACGAGCATATTTATCACACCCGGCAATTATGGCGAGGAGTTCATCAGGGAAGAGACCAGCCTGGAGCTGGATGCATTTGTCAAATGCAGCAACTTCATCGGGGATGCTCTGGACATCGCGGCGCAGGCCGGCGCGAAGAGGCTTCTTCTCGTCGGACATATCGGGAAGCTGGTCAAGCTCGGGAGCGGGATCATGAATACACACTCGCGGTTTGCGGACGGACGCATGGAGACGCTGGCTGCCTGCATTCTTCAGGCGGGCGGAGATGCACAGACTGCCCGGAATGTGCTTTCCTGCAACACCACGGAGGATGCGGTGGAACTGATGAGAGAAGCCGGCTGTCTGGATGGGGCGATGGAGATACTCTCGCAGCGCATCGAGGATGCAATGAGCCGCCATGTGTACGGAAGAATGGAAACCGGGGCAGTGTTTTTCTCCCGTCAGAGCGGGCTGTGCGTGATCGGGAAAAATGCGGAAAGGATATTCGGGAATGATTTATTTTGTCGGAGCAGGGTCGGGAGCGACTGATCTGATCACGGTACGGGGCGCTCGTCTGCTTGGGGAGGCAGATACCGTGATCTATGCGGGATCACTGGTCAATCCTGAACTTCTGTCCCTCTGCAGGACTGATGCCCGGATCTTCAACAGTGCAGTCATGACACTGCAGGAGGTTGTGGATGTCATGCGGCAGACGGAAGAGTCCGGCGGCATGACCGTGCGGCTTCATACGGGCGATCCTTCGATCTACGGAGCCATCCGGGAACAGATCGATGAACTGAAGAAGCTTGGGATCGGATGGGAGATCTGCCCCGGGGTCAGCAGCATGTCGGCCGCGGCCGCAGCGCTGTCTGCGGAATACACACTGCCGGAGGTATCCCAGACCGTGATCATCAGCAGGATCGCAGGACGCACTCCGGTTCCGGAGAGAGAGTCCCTCCGGAACCTGGCGAAGATCAAAGCGACACTGGTACTGTTTCTGAGCGCCTCCTACGTCAGGGAAGTCCGGCAGGAACTGCTTGCCGGATCCTATACGGAAGAAACACCCTGTGCGATCGTCTATAAAGCAAGCTGGCCGGATGAAAGAGTTGTCAGGGGCTGTCTTGGAGATCTTCCAAAGATGGCAGAAGAAGCCGGCATTACGAAGACGGCGCTGATCATTGTGGGAGATGTGCTGGGAGACGATTATGCCCTCTCCAGACTGTACGATGAGCATTTTACGACGGGGTACAGGAATGCAAAGGACTGAACTTGCGGTGCTTGCCTTTACGGCGGACGGAGCCGGGCTGGCAGTCCGTCTTAAGAGAGTGCTTGGGGAAAAATGCCGCGTATATCTTCACAGTGCCCACGCAGCCCGGGGGATGCAGGAGGATGGGGATGTTTCTGCAGAAGACGGCATCACCGGATTTACGGATACCGGCACCGTTCTGGAAGAGCATTGGACTGAGGCGGAGGCCATCCTGTTTATCAGCGCGGCAGGGATCGCCGTCAGATCGAGCGCGCCCTTCTTAAGAGGAAAGGCGCTGGATCCGGCGGTGCTGTGCATGGATGACACGGCAGGATATGTGATACCGCTTCTGTCCGGCCATCTCGGCGGGGCAAATGAGTGGGCGGAGCGTATTGCTGCGGTCTTCGGGGCAGAGCCGGTGATCACGACATCGACCGACCGGCACGGCGTGTTTGCAGTTGATCTGTACGCGAAGGCACATGGTTTTGTGATCGAAGACCCGTCTATGATCCGGAAGGTCTCCGGAGCGCTGCTTGCCGGAGAGAGGGTCGGCTGGTGCTGTGACGAGGGCCTGACCGCGATTGATCCCGGGACAGATGCGCTGGTACCCTGCAGACCTCTTCCGGCCGGGATCGATGCACAGGGACCGGAGAGGGGGGACTGCCCGCAGTCTGACTGCAGCCGTCCGGGGGCCGGCATCACCCTGACGCAGGACAGCAGCCTGCCGCCCCAGTTTGCGCAGGAATGCAGACTGTATCCGCGGAACATTTATCTGGGGATCGGCTGCAGGCGGGGGAAGAGCGCGGAACAGATCGGACAAGTCGTCAGGGAAGCGCTGGAGGCAAATGGGATCAGCATGAAGCGTGTCTGCGCGATCGCTTCCATCGATGTTAAGAAGGATGAGAAGGGGATATGTGAACTTGCCGGGCAGCTTGGGGCAGAGTTTGTGACCTTCAGCGCGCAGCAGCTTATGGAGACAGAGGGAGAGTTCAGCAGGTCGGGATATGTCCTTGAACAGGTCGGCGCCGACAACGTGTGTGAGCGCAGCGCCGTGAGAGCTTCCGGCGGTGAACTGATCTTTGGAAAATACGCCAGGGACGGCGTGACCGTGGCGGCGGCAGGGAGAAAGATATGATCTGGATCGTAGGATTCGGTCCCGGGGACCGAAAGCATATGACCATCGAGGCGCAGGATGCGATCAGGTCTGCGGATGTGGTCGTTGGCTACAGCGCTTACAACGCTCTGATGAAACCACTTTTTCCGGATAAGGAATATGTTGAGACCGGGATGAGAGGCGAGGTGAAGCGGTGCGAAGAGGCGGTCAGCCTGGCTGAGAGCGGAAAGAATGTGGCTCTGATCTGCAGCGGAGATGCCGGCGTCTACGGGATGGCAGGCCTTCTGCTTGAGATACTTGAAAGACGCGGCAAGGCAGATGAGATCGACGTTGAAGTGGTGGCGGGCGTTACAGCGGCCCTTGCCGGGGCAGCCCTGCTCGGAGCGCCTCTCGGACACGACCTTGCATTTATCAGCCTGAGCGATCTTCTTACGCCGTGGGATGTGATCGAAAAGAGACTGCTCTCAGCAGGGGAGGCGGACTTCTGCATCGCCCTTTACAACCCCTCCAGCAGGGGCAGGAAGGACCACCTTCGCAGGGCGGCGCAGATCCTTCTTCAGGTTCGAAGCGGCGATACTCCCTGCGGAATCGCGGACAGGATCGGACGGGAGGGTGAGAGCACACGGATCCTCACTCTTCGGGAACTGCCGGATGCTGAGACGGATATGCAGTCCGTGGTACTGATCGGCAATTCCGGAACCAGGCGGATCGGGAGATACCTTGTGACAGAAAGGGGCTATCTGAAGAAATATGGCTGAGCGGATCGCTTTGTTTGGCGGAACCATCGAAGGGCGTGAGCTTGCCGGAGAATGCGCGCGGCAGGGATGGGACTGCCACGTATATGTCGCGACGGATACCGGAGAGGAGTTCCTGGGACAGCTCCCGGTGACGGTCCATGTGGGGCGCCTTCAGGAGAAGGAGATGGCGGAGGAACTTGCCGGGCTTGAGCCTGTACTTGTTCTGGACGCCACCCACCCCTATGCGGTGGAGGTATCCGAAAATATCCGCAGTGCATGCGCAGACGCCGGCCTTCGCTATGTGAGGATCCTCAGAGATGAATCCTTTGTCAGGGGGGATATCGAGGTTTCGTCAGCAGAGGAAGCGGCGAAGGTCCTTCAGGATCAGTTTGCCGCAGTGCCTGTGCTGCTGACTACAGGGAGCAAGGAACTTCATGCATTTGCCGGGGCAGCCGGGGAGATTCCGGATCTGTACGTGCGCATCCTTCCCGGGGAGGCGAACCGGGCACTTGCCCTGGAGGCCGGGATCGATCCTGCGCATATCATAGCCGGGGTGGGCCCCTACAGCGAGGCGGAGAACTTGCGGATCATACACAGATACGGGATCCGTGCGCTGGTGACAAAAGAGTCCGGCAGGCAGGGCGGATACGAGGAGAAGATCAGGGCAGCTTCCCGCGCGGGGGCTGTGAGCATAGTTATCAGAAGACCTGCTCAGACAGGCGGGGTCACGATGGAAGAGGTACAGAAGATCATTAAAAATGAATCGTCCGCAAAGCAGGTCACGGTCATCGGATGCGGAATGGGCGGCCGCGGCGGCATGACAGTGGAGGCGTGCGCGGCTCTGGACGAAGCGCAGCTTGTGATCGGGGCAAAGCGCTGGATCGATGCCGTGGAGGAACTGTGCGGACAGTGCGGCGGCAAATCTGCGCGCTGTGTTGCGGAATACCGCTCAGAGGAGATCCGGAGGATTATAGAGAGCGCACCGGAGAGGCGGATCGCGCTTCTGGTCTCCGGGGACAGCGGCTTCTGCAGCGCATCTGCCGGATGGCTGAAAACCATCGCGGATCTTCCGGTAAGTGTCACCATACTTCCGGGCATATCCTCCGTGTCGGCGCTCTGTGCAAAGACCGGGATCAGCTGGGAGGACGCGGCGGTCTTCAGCCTTCACGGAAAGCAGCAGAACTTCTACGCTGCGCTCGTATCAGGAGAGAAGACGATCCTGCTCGGGGCAGATGGCTTTGAGGATGTGCTGGAGGATCTGGTCAGACTGGGCTTCGGCTCTTCGAAAGTCTGGATCGGCGAGAGGCTTGGGTGCGCGGATGAGCGTGTGCTTCATGGCACTGTGCGCAGCCTTCGCGGACAGGCGAAAGAGCCGCTCTCCATACTGATGGTGCTGCCGCGCCGTGACGGAAGATCCCTTCGCTGCTTCGGGATCGCGGATGAAGAGTTCACCCGGGGTGAAGTGCCCATGACCAAGAGCGAGATCCGGGCTGTATGCATGAGCCACCTTGCGATCGGCCCGGGCGATACCGTCTATGACATAGGCGCAGGGACAGGGAGCATATCGGTGGAGGCGTCCATAGCGGCAATGCGCGGGAAGGTCTATGCGATCGAGAGAAATGAGGATGCCCTTCCTCTGATTGAAGAAAACGCTAAGAAGTTCCTTGGCCGCAATCTGCAGATCGTCCCCGGTGAAGCACCACAGGTCCTCAGGGATCTGCCGGCGCCGGATGCGGTTATGATCGGGGGGAGCGGCGGCAGGATCAGGGAAGTGCTGGAGTGTGTACTGGAGAAGAATCCCTGTGTCCGCATCGCAGCGACAGCCGCAACCCTGGAGACACTTCAGGAGATCCTGAAGGCGGCAGACTCGCTGGATCTTGAGGCAGAGTATACACAGATCTCCGCGACCCGGATCGTCCGGCGGGGAGAGTACCACATGATGAAGGCACTAAACCCAGTCTGGGTCATTTCCATGGAGAAGAACAGATGAGACTTCCAAGACTGATGATCGCGGGATCGGGAAGCGGCTGCGGGAAGACGACCATCACCTGCGGCATGCTCCGGCTCCTGTCAAGGAGGGGCATGCGGCCATCTTCATTCAAATGCGGCCCTGATTATATCGACCCGCTCTATCACCGTGAAGTGCTGGGGATAAACAGCCGGAATCTGGACAGCTTCTTCAGCAGTGAAAGTCAGCTTCGGGAGAATCTGTGCAGAGGGTCTGCGGACTGTGATATCACCCTGATCGAAGGCGTGATGGGATACTATGACGGCCTGGGCGTGAAGACACATACCAGCTGCGCTCAGATCGCGGATCTGACGCATACACCGGTCCTGCTGGTTCTGGACGCGTCAGGAAGGTCTTCATCCGTGCTTGCTGAGCTGAAGGGATTCATGGATTACCGCGAAGAGGGCAGATGGATTAAAGGCGTGATCTTCAACCGTCTGTCTCCCATGCTGTATGAAGACCTTGCGGCGGAAGCTGCCGCGATGGGGGTGAAGCCCTGCGGCTATCTGAAGAAGGATGACAGCCACCGTTTTGACAGCCGCCATCTCGGACTGAAGCTTCCAGAGGAGAGGGATGACTTTCAGGAGGAAGTTGACGCGCTGGCAGACAGGATCGCGCAGACCATAGACATGGAAGCGGTCACAGGGCTGGCCCGGGCTGCAGAGGATATCGAAGTCAGGACCGTGCGGGATGAAGAAAAACGGATCATGACCGGCGGGCCGGCAGCCGGTCCCCGGATCGCTCTTGCAAGAGACGCTGCTTTCTGTTTCTATTATACTGAGAACATTGAATACCTGGAGAGCCTCGGCTGCAGGATCATTTACTTCAGTCCGCTCAGGGACAGCTCGCTCCCCGACTGCGAGGGGCTGATCCTTCCGGGAGGATATCCGGAACTGTATGCTTCACAGCTGTCGGAAAACAGACCGATGCTGAAGTCGGTGAAGAATGCTATTCTGGACGGACTTCCGGCGATCGCAGAGTGCGGCGGATATCTCTATCTTCATGAAGAGCTGACGGACGCTGAAGGAAACAGCTTTGGCATGGCGGGGGTTATCCCGGCGAAGTGTCATTATGAAGGATTCCAGAGACAGTTTGGCTATGTTACCATGACAACTCTCAGGGACAGTGTTCTGGGAAAAGAGGGAGCTTCATGCAGGGGGCATGAGTTTCACTATTATGTATCGGATGCGCAGGAGCAGGATGTCCTGTGCGAGAAACCGGACTGGCGGAGAAGCTGGCGCGGCGGCGTGGTAAATGACACGCTCTATGCGGGGTTCACTCATCTGTGGCTGCCCTCCGCTCCGGAAGCGGCACGCAGCTTTGCAGATGCCTGCAGGAAAGGACGGAATCTATGGAACGACTGAAGATGTGGAAAGATCAGGTTGCGCCCTGGGACAGGAGCGCAGCTGAAAAGGCCCGGGCAAGGTGGGATTCCATCGCCAAGCCGCTGGACGGGCTTGGCGGGCTGGAGAAGATCATTACGGACATTGCAGGCATGCAGGGATCTGCCGATGTTGATCTCTCACCGGCTGAGCTGTATGTATTCTGCGCTGATAACGGGATCGTAGATGAAGGCGTCACGCAGACGGACGCCTCTGTCACAGCTGCGGTCGCGCGCAATATGGCAAAGTCACAGTCGACAGTCTGTCTCATGGCACGCAGGGCAGGAGTCAGGGTCTGTCCGGTGGACGTAGGAATGCTGGAAGACGTTGACGGGATCCGGACGAGCAAGGTACGGAAGGGATCAAGTGATTTCCTGGTGGAGCCTGCCATGAGCAGAAACCAGACACTGCAGACAATGCAGTTCGGGTATGATCTTGCCGCAGAGGCAGCCGGGCGCGGAGTGCGCCTGCTGGCAGCAGGAGAGATGGGGATCGGTAATACGACGACCAGTACTGCTCTGGCCTGCGTGCTGCTGGATCTGCCTGTGGACAGGCTCTGCGGAAGAGGAGCGGGCCTTGATGACGCGGGCCTTATTCGAAAGCGCCAGGTGATCAGACAGGGGATCGACAAGTACGGATTCAGCCAGGAGGCTGCAAGATCCCGGGAGGAAGGACCGGCCATGCCCCGGGAGGAGGTCCTTCGTGCGCTCTCGCGCCTGGGCGGTCTTGATATCGCAGCGCTGTGCGGCCTGTTTATCGGGGCTGCATGCCACAGAATTCCTGTGATCATTGACGGAGCCGTCACGGCCGCAGCTGCTCTGACCGCATCCATGCTGATTCCCGGAGTGTCCCGCTATATGGTGGCAAGCCATGTAGGCAGAGAGCCGTCGATGCCATATCTTCTGGAAGCGCTGGGAAAGCGCCCGGTGATCGGCGCAGATCTTGCGCTCGGAGAAGGCACGGGGGCAGTCCTGCTTGTACCCATGCTGGAGATGGCCCTGTCTGTATACCGTGACGGAATTCCGTTTCCGGGACTGAATATGGAACCCTACCGGAGGTATGACAAGACATGATCCTGGTCACAGGAGGCAGTGCCAGCGGCAAATCGGCATTCGCAGAGAAGCTTCTGACAGAGCGCTCCTCTGAGGACAGGACCTACCTTGCCACGATGAACCCTGCCGGCAAGGAGGCTGCGGAGCGTATCGCCAGACACCGGAAGATGCGCGAGGGCGCGGGTTTTATGACCGTGGAATGCCCCGTGCGGATCCGCGATGCCGCTTCTATGTGCGGCAGGGCGGTGCTGCTGGAGGATCTTGGCAATCTGGTTGCAAATGAGATGTTCGCAGGCGGCGGCTGCAGGGAGAGGGTTGCAGATGAGATCGGCAGGGACCTGCTCCTTCTGGATGAGGCCTGTGATCTTCTTGTCGTCGTGACCGATGAGGTGTTCTCGGACGGCGGGCAGTACGGATATGAAACGAGGCAGTATCTGAGAGAACTCGGACGGCTGAACTGCTTTGCGGCGGCTCATTCCCGGGAAGTCTGGGAGGTCGTCTGCGGGATAGGACTGCGGAGGAAATGAAGATGCGTGCCATCATTATCATGTTTTCGACCTATTCAAGGATCCCGATGCCGCAGGTACGCTGGGACGATAAGAGCAGAGGATACGCGATCTGCGCCTTCCCGCTGGTGGGCGTGGTGATCAGTCTGCTCTGTCTGGGACTTGTGCGGCTGGCAGCCATGCTGAAGATTCCGGATACGGCACTGGCCTGCCTGCTGATCTCGCTGCCGGTGATCGTGACCGGAGGGATTCATCTGGACGGACTGATCGATACGTCAGACGCCAGATCTTCCTACGCAGACCGTGAGAAGAAGCTGGAGATCCTCAAGGATCCGCATGCCGGTGCCTTCGGGATCATCCGTCTGGCACTGTATCTTCTGCTCGCTCTGGCGGCGCTGGAGATCCTGCTGAGCAGAGGTATGAGCCGCAGGACCCTTATACCGGCCCTGCTGATCCCGGTGTTTTCCAGGATATGCAGCGGCCTTATGGCCCAGCTGCTTCCCAAGGCGAGACGGACGGGAATGCTGTCGGATATGGTCGGACGGAAAACGGAGCGGGGGAAGGTTCTCCTGCTGGCTGTTCAGCTTGTTGTGTGCGCGGCTGTGCTGCTCGCATCAGATCTCATGACAGGAGGCATCCTGCTGGCGGCGGAGGCAGTTTTTATTATTTATTACAGACATATGGCGCTTGCAGAATTCGGCGGCGTGACAGGAGATCTGGCAGGATGGTATCTGTGCATGGCAGAGCTTGCCGGGTTATGGGCGATTGCAGTTGCGGGGTGGATCAGATGAAACTGGTGATCGGAGGAGCCTATCAGGGTAAAAGAGGATTTCTGATGCAGAGGTGGGATGTCTGCGACAGAGAGATCGCGGATGCGTCAGCGCGCAGGGATCCTGATATACGTGCCATCGTCAATTACCAGTACCTGATCCGGCAGCAGATGGAACAGGGGCTGGATCCGGCTGACGAACTTCGGCAGCTTGCCGGACGGAATCCGGAGATCATTCTGTGCGCCGATGAGATCGGCATGGGGATCGTCCCTGTGGACAGAAATGAGAGAGACTTCAGGGAAACCTGCGGAAGGACGCTGTGTCTGGCGGCTCAGATGGCAGATGAAGTCTGGCGGGTGATCTGCGGGATCGGGGAGAGGATCAAATAAATGAGCGATGCCTTACTGACCCATATTCTTATCCTGGATACATATGCCATCGCGGCAGGCTATATTCTGGATCTGCTCTTCGGGGATCCTGCCGGCCGGTTTCATCCTGTCTGCTTTATCGGTAAACTGATCAGCGCACTTGACGACAGACTGTACCGCGAATCAGACCCGGACCGCAGGAAACAGAGCAAAGGGGTATGCCTGACGGTTTCGGTGATCCTCGTCACCGTTCTGGTGACAGCCGGGATCCTGGCGCTTGCTCTGGCAGCTGATACTGCATATGGCGGGAAAGCAGCAGGAGGGATTCTCTATCTGATCCTGGCATCGCTTCTGTGTGATTCGACCCTGGCGGTGCGTGACCTTCAAAAGGAGAGCATGAAGGTTGCCGAGGCTCTGAACAGGGGACTTCCCGAGGCAAGGAAGGCGCTGTCTCGTATTGTCGGCCGGGATACGGAGAATCTGGGCGAAGATGCCGTGATCCGTGCGGCGGTAGAGACTGTGGCCGAGAATACGACCGACGGTGTTGTGGCTCCGCTGTTTTTTTTATTTCTCGGAGGACCGGCTGCAGCGATGGCCTATAAGGCGGTCAACACCATGGATTCCATGATCGGCTATAAAAATGAACGCTATCTTCATTTCGGAAGAGCAGCTGCAAGACTCGATGATGTGCTGAACTTCATCCCGGCCAGGATCGCGGCCCTGCTGTGGATCATGGCAGCAGGACTGTGCAGAGAAGACAGGAAGGGTGCCTGGAGGATCTGGAGACGCGACCGATACAAGCATGAAAGCCCCAACAGCGCGCAGACAGAGAGCGCCTGCGCAGGAAGCCTGAAGGTGGCGCTGGCAGGAGATGCCTGGTATTTCGGAAAGCTGAAGAGAAAGCCTGTCATAGGAGATCCCGTCAGGAAGATCACTCCGGATGACATAAGACGGGCGAACCGCATGATGACAGTAACGTCGATCCTGGCGATGGCAGCAGGGATGCTGATCAGGGGGGCGGTATTATGGCTGCTGCGCTGATACAGAAGTCCTGATGAACAGGTGACGGATGGGAGGAATCCATTTGAGGAAGCAGGGATATTCACAGAAACCTGACCTGAATCGGGAGAGGGCAGATGAAAAGTATTCTCTGCCGGACGGCGGACACGGGGGCGGCATGGATCCTGACCGGATCAGGCTGGACTTCTCCGTCAACACCAATCCCTATGGAATGCCGGAAGGCGTGAGGAAGATTCTGGCAGACGCAGCCGGACTTGGCGGATACTATCCGGATATCACCTGCCGGCATCTCAGGGAGAAGATCCTGGATCATGAGAGGAGTCATTATCAGGGAACGCAGTCTCTGAGGCTCTCTCAGATCGTGGCAGGCAACGGAGCCTCTGAACTGATCATGGCGCTTGCCCATGCGTATTCGATGACTGATCTGAAGACCGCATATCAAAAGACCATATGTCAAAAACATGCATATCAAAAGCCTGCCGTCATGCTGCAGACACCGCTGTTTTCCGGCTATGAGAGAGCCTTCTCAGCTTCAGGCGCAAGGCTTCTTTTTATGGAGCATGACAGTGAATTTTCTGTCGCTCTGGATACTCCGGAGAGGATCATCAGGGAGCGGCCGGATCTGGCTGTCCTGTGCCAGCCCGGGAATCCCGCAGGATCTATGATCGGGGAAGACCTTCTTGAGAAGATCGTCGAAGCATGCAAGATGACAGGATGCCTTCTCATCGTGGATGAGTGTTTTGTCGCCTTCACTGAGAATGCAGAAGCCCGCTCTGTATCGCGCTTCCTTGAGTCAGGATGCAGTCTGGTGATCCTGAGGGCATTCACCAAGCTTTATGCCATGCCCGGACTTCGGCTGGGGTATGCCGTCTGCGCGGATGAAAAGACAGCACGGCGCCTGAGGGAACATCTGCCGGAGTGGAACGTTTCCAATGTGGCGCAGGCAGCAGGATGCGCTGCGCTTGAGGATGAGGACTATGTATCTCAGACGACCCGGAAGATCCGGCAGGAGAGAGCAAGACTGAGCGGCCGGCTGGAGGAGATGGGCTTTGGGAGTGTCAGAGGCGAAGCGGATTTCATATTACTGCGAAGTGATACGGAGCTTTATGAAGAACTGCTGCGAAGAGGGATCCTGATCCGCAGATGCAGCAATTACCGCGGGATGCCCCGGACGGGATATTACCGGATCGCAGTCCGTCTTCCGGAGGAGAATGACATCCTGCTTAAGGAACTTGAAGAGATCGTGAAGAGCACACAGACAGAGACTGGGGAGTGACGATGAGCAGAAAACTGATGATCCAGGGAACCATGTCGGGGGCCGGCAAGAGCCTCCTGACTGCAGGCATTCTCAGGGCCCTGGCCCGAGAGGGCGCTCACGCGGCACCGTTCAAATCCCAGAACATGGCGCTCAATTCCTGCGTAACGGCAGACGGTCTGGAGATCGGCCGCGCCCAGGCGATGCAGGCGGAGGCGGCCGGGACTGCTCCCGAAGTGGAGATGAATCCGATCCTTCTGAAGCCCAACAGCGATACCGGATCGCAGGTCATCGTGAACGGGAAAGTTTACAAAGACATGTCCGCCAGAGCTTATTTTGCAGAAAAGAAAAAGCTGGTTCCTGTGATCATGGAAGCCTGGGAGAGGCTTGAGAAGAAATATGATACCATCGTCATCGAAGGCGCGGGCTCCCCTGCGGAGATCAACCTGAAGGATGACGATATCGTCAATATGGGGCTTGCCAGGATGCTGGACGCGCCGGTCCTTCTTGCTGCGGATATCGACAGGGGAGGCGTGTTTGCCCAGATCTACGGCACGGTCATGCTGCTTCCCGAGGAGGAGCGCAGGAGAATAAAGGGCATTATTATCAACAAATTCCGAGGGGACGTCTCACTGCTGACGCCGGGCATCCGGCAGATCGAAGAGCTGTGCGGGATCCCTGTGGTGGGAGTGATGCCTTACCTTCACCTTGATATCGATGACGAGGACAGCCTGAGTGAGCGTCTCGTAAGGCGGGAAGACACGGGACTTCTGAAGATCGCAGTCGTGCGCCTGCCTCATCTTTCCAACTACACAGACTTCGCACCCCTTGAGTCAGACGGGGCAGTGAGCCTGGTCTACACGCAGAGAGCGGAAGATCTCGACGGTGCCGACCTCATCATCCTGCCGGGAAGCAAGAATACCGGAGGAGACCTTCAGTGGCTGAGGCGCTGCGGACTTGACATCGTCCTGAAGCGCCTCGCAAAGAGAGGCACAAGAGTCCTTGGGATCTGCGGCGGCTATCAGATGCTCGGAGAGTCGATCGTCACAGAAGACGGAGAAGAGCTGACCGGCCTTGGCCTTCTTCCTGTGAGGACAGTCTTTGAGGATGACAAGATCACCCGCCAGGTACAGGGAAAAGTCTGTGCTTCAGAGGGGATCTTCAGTACGCTGGAAGGAATGACCATCTCCGGCTACGAGATCCATATGGGAAGGACGGAGTATCTCAATAAGGCAGACCGCTCCTGCTTCGCGCGCCTTACAGACGCGGGCCTGGTTTCAGCGCCGGACAGGCGCAATGACATGCAGGCTGACACCCGGGATGCCGTCCGGGATGGCTGCGTGTGCGACCATGCAGCGGGCACCTATGTGCACGGACTCTTTGAAGAGGATGGTTTCAGGGAAGGCTTCCTCGGCGCCCTGTGTCAGGAGAAGGGAATCCCTTATGAGAAGCCCTCGCCGCTGGGAAGGCAGGCTTACAGGCAGGCCCAGTACGATGCGCTGGCTGATGCTGTCTTGAAACATCTCGACATGGCGAAGATAAAAGAGATTATGGAAGAGGCTGTTCCGGAGGATGCAGAACCGGATCCCACAGAACCGGACCACACAAAACCGGAGTATATCAAACCGCAGGAGATCGAGCAGCGGAGCATGCAGATCATCGAAAATGAACTGCTTCATGTTTATCACCGGTCTCTTGATCCTGTCACGGCACCTGTGGTGAAGCGGGTGATCCACACAACGGCCGACTTCGGATACGCGGACACGCTCTCATTTTCAGAAGGAGCGGTAGAGAAGGGCATGAAAGCCCTGCGTGCGGGTACAAAGATCGTAACGGATACCATGATGGCGATGTCCGGGATCAATAAGAAGAGGCTTGCGCAGTACGGAGGAAGCGTTCTGTGCTACATGCAGGACCCGGAGGTTGCGGAGGAAGCGAAGGCGCGCGGCCTGACGAGGGCGGCTGTCAGTATGGAGAAGACGGCCGGAAGCGGAGAGGATTATATCTACGCCATCGGCAACGCACCGACTGCGCTGATGAGTCTGTACGACCTGGTACGCGCAGGGAAGATCCGCCCGAAGCTGATCATCGGCGTCCCTGTTGGATTTGTCAATGTAGTGGAGGCTAAGGAGCTGATCCTGAAGCTGGACGTTCCGTTTATCGTGGCAAGAGGCAGAAGAGGCGGCAGCAATGTCGCGGCGGCAATCGTAAACGCATTGCTGTACCAGTTATAGCTTAAACAGCATTCGTATCAGAATTGGAGCAGAATCAGGCGATGAGGATGTGGATAATCCGTCATGGTGAGACGGACTATAATACAGAGCACCGGTATCAGGGACAGATCGATATCCCGCTGTCTGAGGAGGGAAGAGATCATCTGAAGGAATCTGCGCAGGTGGTGGATACGGTTTATGTGTCCCGCCTGAAGCGGACGGCGCAGACAGCGAAGATCCTGTTTCCCGATGCGCGGCAGATCGTTGTCCCGGGCATTGAGGAGATGAACTTCGGACGGTTCGACGGACATACGCACCAGGAACTGAGCAGCGACCCGGCTTATCAGAGATGGATCGACAGCTGGTGTACGCTGGATGTACCGGGAGGAGAGAACCGGGAGCAGTTCACCCGCCGCACTCTGAAGGCAGTCACCGGACTGATCCGGAGCGCGGCAGCACAGGGCAGGAGCCATCTGGTGATCGTCGCCCACGGCGGCACGATCATGGCCTTTATGGAAAGGTTCGGAGAACCGAAGCGGGAATACTATGAATGGCAGCCGGATAACGGCGAGGGCTGGGAGCTTGAGGTGGAAACAGATCACCGCCCCGCTGACTTCCCTGCCTGCCGTCTCCTGGGTAAGCTGTCTTTTCGGAAATAAACTCCGTCAGAACTCATATACTTTTACCGCGAATGGGGGCAGTTCGACGCTGCCTTCCACTTCAAGATCCGTGTCCATATCTCTGACACACTTCTTCAGGCAGATCTCCTGTACGGCCTTTGAATAGTTCAGGACGAAGAGATACTGTTTCTGTCCCCTGGCGCGAACTGCGATCTCGCACTCTTCCGGCAGGCAGACCAGATCGCTCCAGGGCGACAGAACCTTCGTATATTCCAGGAACCGGGTGACATTTTCAAAGGTAAATGTTCCGCCGAACTGAAGGATCCTTCCTTTTCCGTATTCTCTTTCCAGCAGTGCCGGACTTCCCTGGTAATAATCTCTGTCATAAACAGCCAGCACTCTGGCATCCGGAGTGTCCGCTTCCAGGATATCACAGAAGATTCCGGCGGGCAGCGTCTCTCCTCCCCAGGTTACAGTCTGCGGATCGTCCGCGGGACCGATGAAGGTAAACTCCTTCACATTGCCGGGAGCCAGGTTTCTCAGAAGGCCGGGCATCGGCTCCATCACGCATTTTCCGGTGATATCCTTCTGGCCTGTGCGCGCTCCGATGATCAGGGTGCCGCCTTCCTCCACATATTTCTTGAGAAGATCAACCCGCTCCTTCGTCAGGATCAGAGGATGCGGATAGAAGAGGACCGGATACCTGCACAGTTCATTTACCTCGGTATCATTCAGCAGATAGACGTAGTCCATCGGCGTATGGGTCAGCTGGGAGACTCTGAAGATCTCATCCTCACTGGACCGGGCAAGCCGCCTGTGCCAGACGTCGATGTCACTGTCCCATGCATTGTCATAGTCCCGGATTACGCCGAAGGATGCCTTATACTCCGCGCCGGCGACAGGACGGAGCGCCTGTATGCGTTTGCTGAGTTCCTTCACCTCGGCCAGCTTGCGGTTGTCCCGGTTGTCATAATCCAGGATGCCGTGCCAGTAGATCTCCGTCCCCATGACGCAGGTCCGCCAGCGGAAGAAGCTGACATAGTCGGCGCCGTGGGCGACAGACTGCATGGCCCAGAGCGTCAGCTGGCCCGGCTTGGGGGCAGGGGCTTCCATGCGGGTATTCCATCCGTTTGCGCCGGACTGCTGCTCCATGATGCCAAAATGCGGGCAGATGGAGCGTACCTGTGAGAGATTCATGCTCCACCAGCGGTCATTCAGATTTCCCGGACGCTTCGGGTCCGCATCCAGGCAGAACGCGAAGTTCGGATAGGAGTCATAGGTGTAGACGTCCAGCGCCTCATCCGTCATGCGGTGGTTGTCCAGCCAGTTAAACATTCCGTTGGTAGTGATGAAATCCCCGCTCTTCACGTATTTTCTCAGGATATCACTCTGCATCCGGCAGAAGCTGACAGCGCTGTCAGAGACAAAACGGATGTAATCCAGAACCTCATGGGGGTTGGTGGAATTGTGGATCGTTGTCCTTGGCACATGGATCTCTTCCCAGTCCGTATAGGTCTGGTTCCAGAATACGGCACCCCATGCCTGATTCAGAGCGTCCAGCGTTTCATACCTCTTCTTCAGGAAGCTGCGAAATGCAGCCGTATCGCTGTCCGAATAGAACTCACTGGTCTCGCAGTTGATCTCATTGTCGATCTGCCATCCGATGATGGCAGGATGAGCGGCATAATGCGCGCCGATCTTGTCGACGATCCTGGAGACATACTCACGGTATTTCGGGGAATTGTAATTGTAATGCCGCCTCATGCCGTGGCGGTAGAGGACCCCGTCCATTCTCGCGTTCAGGACCTCCGGATACTTCTCCGTCAGCCATGCGGGCGGGGTGGCAGAAGGGGTACTGAAGATCACCTTCATGCCCAGACTGTGGGCGGCATCGAGGAATTCGTCGAAGAATTCATAGGTAAAGCATCCATCCTGAGGCTCGAACAGATTCCAGGCAAATTCCGCCACACGCACGGTTCCGATCCCGGCGTCCAGCATCCGTTTCAGATCCTCTTCCCAGAGCGATCTGTCCCAGTGCTCGGGGTAGTAGCAGGTGCCGAGGTTCAGCGTATCCCAGGTGTAATTCTGTGTTTTTCTCATAACCGGCCTTTCTGCGTCTTGATTCAGGCGCTTGCTTTTTATGCTGTCGTCAGTATCGCATATTTTTATGCATTTCGGAAGATGTCTTCCTCAGAGCGCAGATCGGAGAAACCGATTTATGAAGGAATTCTTAATTCGGATTCCGGGTACTTGACGAAGGCATCCGGCGGTGGTATACCTTGCTCAACCTGATAAAAGGGAGTAGCGAAACACCGGCGGGGCATAACAGTCAGCCGCATATATGTGGACAGACCGGTGGACTTCATACCGTCAGTACGATGCACAGGGCATCCGGTATGAACTAGTGAGCCAGACTTTTATTGTGACATGCGTCATGATAAGAGTCTTTTTTTTTATATTATTTTCACCGGAAGGAGGGTGAGCATTATGTTAATGAATCTTTTTGTTTTCTGGATCCTGGCATCCATGTTTTTTGGTTCCAGAGAAGCAGGACGCGCATTTTCCGTGATCTTCGGAATCTTCGCATTTATCTGGATCGCAAAACTGCTCCTGATCTTCGGAGTATCGCTTTTGCCGCTCATCCTGCTTGTGCTGGTGGTGAGCAAAGTGGTTGTACCGTTTGTAGTAACATTTCTGCATCATTTTCAGTAAAATGAGAGGGAGGAGGCACTGACCATGTATTATGATCCGGAAAGAGAGAGGCTGGAAGCGATCGCAGCCGGAGAGAGGGCGCTGAACAGCCTGCGTGATGCACAGCATTATCTGGGCGGCGCGAGGCTGTGGGGGATCGTGGACCTGTTCGGAGGAGGCGGGCTGTCCGGTCTGCTGAAACACTCCGATATCAGGAAAGCATCCCGGAGCCTGGAACAGGCCAGAGGTGATCTTCGGTCGTTCCAGCAGGAACTTCGAGATGTCACAAGTCTCGGAGGGCTTCAGATCGATGTGGGAGGATTCCTGACATTTGCGGACTTCTTCTTTGACGGAGTCATCGCGGACTATCTCGTACAGTCTAAGATCGTCAGAGCGAGAAAGCAGGTCATGGAAGCGATCGAACAGGTAGAGCGGATCCTGGATTCTCTCAGGAGAATCAGATAAAGAACTGTACACAGTATTACATAACAGTGTCAAAAAAGGAGGAGGACAGGAACATGAAAAAAGAACTGAGGCGTTCGGCAACAGACTGCAAGCTGTGCGGTGTATGCGGAGGACTGGGTGAGTATTTCGGCATCGACGCGAACCTGATCCGTCTGATCTGGGCAGCGATCGCGCTGTTTGCGGGAAGCGGCGTCATCCTGTACATCATAGCGGCAGTCATCCTGCCGAAGGCGGACGAGCCGCAGAAGGATCTGAAGGATGTACTTCATCCGCAGGATCCGTACGATGAGGAATGAAGAGAGAATCAACAGTAAATCCAGAACAGTAACAATAAATGAGTACGATCAGACAGATTCAGTCAGATTCAATCAAAGAGGAGGAAAAAACTATGGCTATGATTACACTTGAAGCAGTAGAAGCAGTTATGGAGCAGGCGCAGGTTCAGTTCCCTGAGGCCAAGGAAGCGCTGGTGAAGGCAGACGGCGATGTGGCGGCAGCTGTCCGCTCTCTTGTGCCGGATCTGGCAGAGGAGTGCAGCCCTGAGGCGGCAGAAGACGAGGCGTCGGAGGACACATTTTCACAGGAGACCAGTACAGGCAAAGATCCGGTGGATGAGATCGTGGAGAAGCTTAAGAAGCTGGTCCAGAACGGCAATGTAGACCGTATCGTCGTGAGCCGCGGGGAGGAGACGCTTCTGAATATTCCGGTCAACGTAGGTCTGCTCGGATCCGTGATCGGTCTTGCTGCGGCACCCTGGGCAGTGATCGCTGCCGCAGTCGCCGCATTCGGATTCTCCTGCAAGATCGAGATCGTGAAGAAAGACGGAACGAAGGAAGAGGTCGATTAATGAAGACCTGCTGATGGATGGTCTGCAATGCGATAGTCATTTCGCTTCTTCAGCCAGGCCAGACAGGCGAGACACATAAAGATCTGCAGAAGGGATGAGCAGGGTGTGGCCAGTCCGATGTAAAACAGGGACACGGGACGGATCCTGCTCATCAGCCATGATACGGGTACCCGGACACAGAAAGCGCTGATGATCCCCTGCAGCATGACGAACCTGGTGAGTCCCAGTCCGTTGTAATATCCGATAAAGACGAAGAAGATTGCTGTGAACAGGCAGTCGATCGCATAGGATTTCAGGTAATCGGCCCCTGCCAGGATGACCTGGGGATCCTTTGAAAATATGGCGCACAGAAGGCCTCCGCGGAAGAAGGAGAAGACGCCGATCACCGCGCCGGCTGCCAGCGAAGCCGTAATCCCCCAGCGAAGGGCCTGCAGGGCGCGTTTTCCTTTTCCTGCGCCGATGTTCTGAGCGGTAAGGGCCGCCATGGACTGCATAAATGAACTCGGCACAAGCATGATGAAGGCACAGACCTTCTCCGCTACGCCGATTCCTGCGGACGGAACCAGGCCCAGGGAATTCACGATGGCCTGTATGATCATGAAGGAGAGTCCGACCAGAAGATCGGAGATGGCAAGAGGCAGGCCGAGGACGGTGATCCTGCGCCAGATGTCCGGATTTATGCGGATCATGCTGCGGGAAAAGGCGAAGGGGAGCTGCTGCCTGCGGATCAGGATCATGGAGATCAGTACGCTGATCCCCTGGGCCGCGACGGTCGCGATTGCAGCCCCTTTTGCCCCAAGGCCGCAGACAGCGACCAGGAACAGATCTCCCGCAACATTAAAGATGCAGGCGATCAGTACTGCAATGAGCGGCGTCTTTGAATCCCCGATCCCGCGGAAGATGCTTCCGATCAGATTGTACGCAACGATGACAAGCACACCGGCTCCGCAGATCCTCACGTAGTCAGAAGTCTGGCTGAAGGCCTCCTTCGGAGCCTGCATGACAGTAGTGATCGCATCCGGAAACCCGACCAGCAGGATCGTCAGAACAGCACCCAGAAGAAGAAAGAGTGTCAGACCGGCTCCTATGATGGAGCCGCTTTTTTTACCCTCACCGCTTCCGATCTGCCGGCCCAGAAGGACCGTGATCCCCATGGCAAAACTTGAGAGAGGGCCCGTCAGAGTCAGCATGATATTGGATCCGGTGGCAACGGCCGAGACATCCGCCGAAGTGGCTACCTGCCCGACGACCATCAGATCAACGGCACCGTAGGTTGCCTGCAGAAGGAGGGCAAACAGTACCGGAACAGAAAACCGTATCAGTTTCGGGAGGATCGGCCCCCTTGTAAAATCATGCGCGTCATTATTCATATAAAGATCCCCACATCATAAAAAAAGACCGGACAGACTGCAGGCATCTGCCTGCCATCTTATCCAGCCGCTTATTCCTGCTGTCTGAGGAACAATCAACCCTCCGATGAACGGCCTCATTGTACTGGAAGGTGTCTGCAAAGTCAAGGTACTCCAATCAGGGCAAACACCTGTTCATGGTGTTGTAATAATCCAACACCTTATCCCTCATAATAGAGTCAACAGTCAGGCAGACATGAAGCAGGATAAGGAGGAGCGGAACATGAAGGGATATTACACTGCAAGCGGTTACATGGGGTATGCGAACGGCACATATATTCTGTTTGCTTCGGAGGATGACTACAGAGAGTGGTTCCTGGAAGACTGAAGCAGTAAAGAAGTATAAGGAAGTATAAGAGTGAGGGGAGATTAAAATGATGCATATACATATCGAATATGATGATTTCGGAGAGTATCTGGAAGTACTGGAAGACTCAGCGGACAAAGAATGATAGCAGATCCGCGCAGATGTTTATTTGTATACACATACAATAACAACGTATACAGACCCGGCAGGGTGGTGTAAAATACACCCATATACATCCATTTACTGCAGCTGAGCGTCAGATTACATCATCCGGGAGATTACTGCATGAGTATCAAAAAGATTCTGATGATCGCAACCGGCGGGACCATTGCCTCCAGACATACTGAGATGGGGCTGTCGCCTCAGATCTCCGGGAAGGAGCTTCTGTCCTACATCCCGGAGGGCAAGGATTTCTGCAGGATCGATGTGGTGCAGCCATTCAGCCTTGACAGTACGAATGTGTGCTGGGAGCAGTGGCTGACACTGGCAGGCCTGATCCGTGATCATTATGAGGACTATGACGGCTTTGTGATATGCCATGGGACAGACACTATGGCATATACGGCCGCTGCGCTGTCGTACCTGATACAGCACAGTACAAAGCCGATCGTGATAACAGGTGCCCAGAAGCCCATCGATCTGCCGGACACGGACGCCAGAACCAATCTGCTGGACAGCGTCCGGTTCGCGTCGGATGACCGGGCACATGATGTGTGCATCGTATTCGGCGGGCTGGTCATCGCGGGCACAAGAGCCAAGAAAGAGCGCACGAAGAGCTATAATGCGTTTTCCAGCATCAATTATCCTCCGGTAGCTGTCATTCAGGACAGGAGGATCATTTTCTATATTGATGACAAGGGAAATGACCAGAATTCAGTTTGTTTCTCTGACAGACTCGGACACAGAGTATTCCTGTTCAGGATGATCCCGGGCAGTGACGGGACGATCCTCGATGTGCTGATGGACAGGTATGATGCGCTGATCATCGAGTCTTTTGGCGTCGGCGGGATACCGGATTACGGAGACGGCAGCTTCCGGGAGGCGATCCGCAAATGGACTGCTGCCGGCAAGATCGTGGTCATGGCGACCCAGGTCCCGAATGAAGGCAGTGACATGTCTGTCTACGAGGTGGGGCATGCGGTCAAAAATGAATACAATATTCCGGAGTCCTACGATATGACGCTGGAGTCGGTCATAACCAAGACCATGTGGATCCTCGGGAAAACACAGGACAGAAAAGAATTCCGGGAGCTGTTCTACACCAGCATCAATCATGACCTGCTGTTTCTTCCGGAGTAAGGAGTGAGACGTACAGAACCGGCACTGGCCGGATAAAGTTTGTAAGACCCGGATGGGGGAAGGAGGATCAAGATGGCATTTGATATCAACTCGGCAAAGGCGGCGCTTGAAGGCGGAATGAGTGAGGCACAGGAACTGATCAGGGATCCGGCAAAGATCGAAGGCCTTCTGGTCAATATGGAAGCGGCACTGAAGAATGTTCCGGTAGCGGGCGATACCCTGTCGAAGGTTCCGCTTACGGTATCTCTGATCAAGAGCTATATCACAAAAGAGTATACCGAGGTATCCCCCAAGGTGATCGTGTCCCTGCTCAGCGCATTTATCTATCTGCTCAAGAAGAAAGATCTTATTGCGGACAATATCCCGATTCTCGGACAGGTTGACGACATAGCCGTACTGGGGCTTGCGCTGAATTTTGTTGAGCCGGAGCTGAATGCCTACGCGCAGTGGAGAGAGCAGAAGAGCGCACCGGCAGCAGAAGCGCCGGCAGGAGAAGAGAGAGCTGAGGCATAAGGAAAGGAATTAACATGGATAAGTTGACATTGGAGAAGGCGAAAGAGATCAACGGAACTATGGTGACAGAAGAGCACCTGATCCTGCATGCGGCGAATGTTTCCGCGGCTATGGGCGCCATGGCGGATCATTTCGGGGAAGACAGGGAGCACTGGGAGGCAGTCGGATACCTGCATGATTATGACTACGAGAAGTATCCGGAGGAGCACCTTGCCCATACGGAAGAACCGCTTCGGGAGCTTGGCGTCCCGGAGGAAGACATCCGGGCGATCCTGTCCCATGGATATTCGATCTGCACGGATGTGGAGCCTGTCACCAACATGGAGAAGAGCCTGTTTACCGTTGACGAGCTCACAGGAATCGTACAGGCGGCAGCCAGAATGCGGCCGAACGGGATCACGGACATGGAGATCAAGAGCTTCATGAAGAAGTGGAAGGACAAGCGGTTTGCAGCGAAATGCAACCGTGAACTGATCCTGAAGGGATGCGAGATGCTGGGCATGGATGTGAAAGAAGTCTCTGCCATAGTGATCGAGGGCATGAAGAGTCATGCGGAGGAACTGCAGCTTACAGGGAGTGCCGGTTGAGCGGCCTGATTGACAGCAGAAGTAAGAGGGGGGTTACGATGGAAAAGGTCAGATGGGGCGTTCTCGGAACTGCCGGAATCGCAAAGGGACAGACCATACCCGGGATGAAGCAGGCGCAGAACTGTGAGCTCTATGCCATAGCCGGAAGAAGCATGGAAAAGGCGAAGGCATACCAGGAAGAATTCGGGTTTGAAAAAGCCTATGATGACTATGATCAGATGCTTGCTGATCCCAATGTGGAGGCGGTCTATATCCCTCTTCCAAATGAGCTGCACCACGACTGGGCGATCAAAGCCCTGAAAGCAAAGAAGCATGTGCTCTGCGAGAAACCGCTTGCGCCGACGGCGCAGGAGGCGGAGGAGATGATCCTCTGTGCAAAGGAAAACGGTGTCTTCCTGATGGAAGCCTTTGCCTATCTGCACAGTCCCTATGTCAGCGCACTGAAGGAAGTGCTGGACAGCGGAGTGATCGGCGATATCTGCTACATGGAATCCGCCTTCATAACTTCGGATTATGATGTCAGCAACATCCGCATGCGCAGGGAGACTTTCGGCGGCGCTCTCTATGATCTTGGCTGCTACAATACCAGCCTGATCCTCTGGCTGCTGGGCGAAGAACCTGAGAAGGTGCATGCATGCGCTGAGTTCTCTGACAGAAAGGTGGACAGTCTTACCACGGCTTTTCTGACATTTTCCGGCGGAAAGAAAGCGGCATTCACCTGCGGGATGGTTCTTCCGACCGGCATGGACAAGAGACTCGACCGCCTTCAGATCCACGGGACAAAGGGGAAGATCCTATCTGACGTGGAGTTTAACCAGGAGGGCGAATGCAGCTTCTGCGTGGTGACCGAAGAAGGAACTGAAGTGAAGACCGTTTCCGCACGTCAGAATTACGCTCTCGAGACAGAGCAGCTTGGCAGATGCATTCTTAACGGGGAGACTCCGTATGTCTCCAATGAGTTTACGATGACGAACAGCAGGGTACTGGACCGTCTTCTCAGGGAGATCGGCTACTGACATCTATTGTGATGGGGCCTGCCCGGATGGCGGTCCCGGATGCTGCGTGAAGGTGAGGCAGAATGATCTATATTATCAGACATGGAGAGACAAGGAAAAACAAAGAGAAACTGCTTCAGGGAAGAAGCAACGATCCGCTGAATGAGGCCGGAGTCAGGCAGGCGGAAGAAGCGAGGGAATTCTTTAAGGACAGGGGCGTTCATTTTGCGAAGGTATTTTCGAGCCCCCTTGTCAGGGCGGTCAGGACCGCAGAGATCATAGCCGGGGATGCCGCTCAGATCAGGATGGACGAAAGGCTTCTGGAGATGGATTATGGACCTTATGAGGGGACCAGCCTGGAGCCTCCGGCACCGGAAGTGCTGTACTTTTTCATGGATTTTATCAACCATCCCGCACCCGAGGGGATGGAGAGCCTGGAGAGTGTCACAGGGAGACTTGGAGAGTTTCTGGAGGAGATCCGGGAGGAAGCTGCAGGAGAGGGAGATATCCTGATCTCCACCCATGCGATTGCCATGAAAGGCGCTCTTGAATACCTGACGCCTGAATCCGGCGGCGCCTACTGGTCGAAGTACATCGGCAACTGCGGGATCTATCAGATCGGGATGAAAGACGGCAAGTATGAGGTGCCTTTCGAGATCAGGGCCTGATGCAAACCAAAGCTGAATGGGAAAGAATGTTAACCTGGCTGATATCAGGTTGACATTCTTTTTTAAATGGGCTATCCTGTCATGGTTAACTGTTCATTTTGGATGGTTGACAATATGTAGAGTCGCAGCTATGGTTCTCGTCCGGCGGTCTTTGCTGCAGCTTGATGAAACATCAATTGGGAGTTTGACATTATGAAAAAAATCACTACGTATGAGATGGCAATGTGCGGGATCATGGCTGCGCTCATGTGTATTGCCGGACCGCTGTCTGTTCCGATCGGACCGATTCCGGTGACACTGACGAACCTGGTAATCTATTTTGCTCTTGCCGTAATCGGAACGCGCCTGACGCTGGTCAGTTATGTCATCTATCTGCTCCTGGGAGCTGCCGGACTTCCGGTATTCTCGGGATTTGCGGGAGGCCTGGCCAAGCTCTCCGGACCAACGGGTGGCTATCTGGTCGGATTCATCCTGATGATACTGATCGGAGGCGTGATCTATGAGCGCAGCGCCCGGAAGCCTGTGATCGGCGGGGCCGGAATGTTTCTGGGTCTTGCGGCCGCGTATGTATTTGGGACCGCATGGTTTGTATACCAGATGGAAGTAGGGGTCGGGTATGCCCTGACCGTCTGTGTCTGGCCGTTTGTCCCCTTCGATCTTGTAAAGATCGTTCTGGGCATACTTGTCGGGAGCGCAGTCAGAAAGGCCGTGCTGCGCTCGGGATATGCCATGAACCGGGAGTGATGACAGAGAGGATAAGAACATGAACAATGGAGATCTGAAGGAAACCGATGTACTTGCCCTGGCGCAGGAGATCATTGCCGGGAGACGGCTTGGCAGGACGGATGATCTTCATTTTTTAGTGGAATGTGATCTGGAGGATCTGTGTCTTGGCGCGGACCGCCTGAGAGAGCATTTTACAGGAGATAAGGTGGATCTGTGCTCCATCATCAACGGTCGAAGCGGCAGATGCCCTGAGGACTGCAAGTACTGCGCTCAGTCGGCCCATAACCACACGGACTGCGAGGTCTATGATTTTCTTCCGGAGGAGAAGATCCTGGAGGCCTGCAGGATGAATGAGAGGGAAGGGGTGGACCGGTTCTCAATCGTGACGGCAGGAAAGGTTCTGTCCGGGGAAGAGTTTGAGAAGGCCATCTATGCCTATGAGCACATGAGAAATGAATGCGACATTGAACTGTGCGCGTCTTTTGGATTCGTGACGAAGGAGCAGCTGGTCAGGCTGAAGGAAGCTGGTGTTACCAGCTATCACCACAATATCGAGACATCCCGCAGGAACTTCCCGAATATCTGTACGACACATACATTCGACATGAAGCTGCGGACCCTGAAGATGGTGAAGGAGGTCGGGCTGTATGCCTGCTCGGGCGGGATCATCGGCATGGGAGAGACCTGGGAGGACCGGATCGATATGGCGCTGAGTCTTGCGGAGGTGGGGGTTGATTCCATTCCGATCAATGCTCTGATGCCGATCCCGGGTACGCCGCTGGAGCATCTGGAGAGGATCACAGAGCCTGAGATCCGCAGAACCATCGCGATATTCAAATACATCAACCCTGCCAGTGATGTGAGGCTGGCAGCAGGACGGGCCCTGCTTGAAAATGACGGAGAGAAAGCATTCAGAGGCGGCGCGTCAGCAACGATTACCGGCAATATGCTTACTACGGCAGCCTGCGCGACGATCCGTTCGGACCGTCAGATGCTGAAGGACCTGGGGCGGACCGTGAAAGAGATCCCCGACTGCGGGAATGAGGCATGAACAGGGACTGTAATCTATGGACAGCAACAGTAAAGGGGCGGTTTTTCTGCCTCTTTTTTCATTTATTGGATTGCAATTTTGAAAAATCGTATATAATAGGAAGAACGGAATAATACACTGGAGGTATATCACCAATGAAAGCACTCTATAATAACGGAGAGGTGAAGGTCCTTCCTGCAGAGGAGGAGACTCACGTTATCCGGCATACTGCTGCGCATATCATGGCACAGGCTATACAGCGTCTTCACCCGCAGGCCAGGTTTGCTTACGGTCCTGCTACAGAGCGCGGATTCTATTATGATGTGGATCTGGACGGAGAGAAGCTCTCGGATGAGGATCTGGCCGCGATCGAAGCGGAGATGGTGAAGATCACCAAAGAGAATCTCCCGATCAAGACTTATGAACTTCCCCGTTCGGAAGCGATCAAGCTGATGGAAGACAGAGGAGAGGTCTACAAGGTCGAGCATATCGGAGATCTTGCTGAGGATGCGAGAATCACATTCTATCAGCAGGGCGACTATATCGATATGTGTGTCGGACCTCACCTTACCTATACCAAGGCCCTGAAGGCATTCAAGGTCACCGGTCAGTCCGGAGCGTACTGGAAGAATGACAGCGAGAACAAGATGCTGACCCGCATCAATGGCGTCGCATTCCGCAACAGCGAAGAACTGAAGGCCTGGGAGGTCGAGCAGGAAGAGGCAAGAGCACGCGATCACAGAAAGATCGGCAAAGAGATGCAGCTCTTCATGACGGATGATCTGGTTGGTAAGGGACTTCCGATGTTCCTGCCGAAGGGTTATACGCTGTGGCAGGTCCTTGAGAACTATATCAAGGAGAAGGAACGCCGCCTGGGTTATCTGCATGTCATGACACCCTGTATCGGCACGGTCAACCTGTACAAGACATCCGGCCACTGGGATCATTACAAGGACAACATGTTCCCGGCCATGCAGGTAGACGATGAAGAATATGTACTTCGTCCGATGAACTGCCCGCATCATATGAGGATCTATGCGAACCGTCCGAGATCCTACAGGAATCTCCCGCTGCGTATCGGTGAGATCGCGCATGATTTCAGATATGAGGCATCCGGAACCCTCAAGGGAATTGAGAGAGGCCGCCATTTCTGCCAGAATGACGCGCATCTGTTCGTCACGCCGGATCAGATCAAGAGCGAGATCGCAAGCGTCTGCGATCTGATCTTTGACGCGTATAAGGACTTCAAGATCACGGATTACCGCTGTGTACTGTCACTGCGTGATCCGGCTGACAAGAAGAAATATCACGATGATGACGAGATGTGGAATACGGCTGAAGACGCCCTTCGCCAGGTTCTCAATGAGCTGAAGATCGACTATACCGAGGAGATCGGCGAGGCGGCATTCTATGGCCCGAAGCTTGACGTCAACGTGAAGCCTGCAGTCGGCGCAGAGTATACACTGTCCACCTGCCAGCTTGACTTCTGCCTGCCGGCAAAGTTTGAGCTGACCTATGTGGATCAGGATGGAACCGAGAAGACCCCGGTTGTCATCCACCGTGCGATCCTCGGCTCCCTGGATCGTTTCATGGCATACCTGATCGAAGAGACCAAGGGCCGCTTCCCGGTATGGCTTGCACCGGTACAGGTCAAGGTACTTCCGGTCTCCGAGAAGTTCATGGAGTATGCGTCTGAGTGCTGTGAGAAGCTGCTGGATGCAGGATTCCGCGCAGAGCTTGATGAGAGAAATGAGAAGATCGGATACAAGATCCGTGAGGCACAGCAGGTCGAGCGCGTACCGTACATGCTGATCATCGGACAGAAAGAGACGGATGCACAGAATGTGACCTACCGCAACAGAGACACGGGAGAGAGCACCACTTCTTCCATGGAAGAATTCATGGAGATGCTCCGCAGCTGAGGTCCGGGACCGAATGGCAGTCTGCATGGGCAGTGTAAACCTCCCGGCAGAGTTATAGAAGAACAGTAAGATTGCCGCACCATGGGTGCGGCAATCTTTTTCTGTATGCAAAATATGAGAGCGGAACGGTGAGGCGAGACCTGAACGGTCCTCAGCAGCTCACGCGTCCGGATAGAGGACTTGTATATTTTTCTGTTCCATGCAGGTCAGCCATTCATCGGACGGTCTGCGGTCTGTGACCAGAACATCGATCAGGGAGAAAGGCGCTGTGCGGATCAGTGAAGTGCGGTCGAATTTTGTATGATCGGCAAGCAGTATGACTTTTCGGGAATGGTCGATCAGCGTGTTCTTGTACTGCACGACTGCTTCGCTTCCGTCATAGATCCCGTATACAAGATCCAGAGAGTGGCATCCGATGATGCAGGCATCCAGAAAGTAGTTCCCCATCATCCGTATGGCGAGTTCACCTTCGAGAGACTGTGTCCTGCTGTTGAGGATCCCTCCGGTTGAGATGATCCGGAGCTTATCATACATGAAGTCATTCAGGATGCGGACCGAGTTGGTGAGAAGGGTGAGGCTGGACCGGGATCTGATATACGGGATCGTCTCATATACGGTCGTACCCGAATCGCAGCCGATCGCCCCGTTTTCAGGAAGAAGAGATGCGGCAAGTCTGCCGATCGCCGCTTTTGCCGCGGCATTTTTTACAGCACGGATCTTATAGTCACTGGTGACCGGAGATGCCTGCACAGCGATCGCTCCACCGTAGGTCCTTGCGACAATGCCGTCTTTTTCCAGCGCTTCCAGATCCCGGCGGATCGTCTCATTTGTAACCTGATACCGTTTTGCCAGATCTGATACCTGAACCTTCTGCTCAGCGTGCACGATCTTGATGATATCAGCTAATCTGTCTCTCTGCGTCATAATTCCCCACCTGTGTTATATAGGATTTAATATATTCCCAGAATACACAAAAGCCGATTGAAAATCAACAATTTTGGGCGAAAAAGCGAACTGAAAATCTGCAATTAAATATAATTATGTTGATTTTAAAAGAAAACAACATATTCAGGGGCAAAAATATGCCTAACGGAAGTGGGATATACAGATTTTATAAAACAGACAGATCTGGTTTCTGCCGGCATATCTTTCGGCAAAAGTGTTCACCCGAAGGGACAGAAATTGTATAATAAAGGATCATTCAGAGAGAAGGGAGGTTCTCGTATGCTGGTGGTCTATATGGCCGTAATAAATGTACTGACCTTTGCGGCATTTGGAATGGATAAGCGTGCCGCTGTTCATAACAGATGGCGTACCCGGGAATCGACGCTGCTGGGGCTGAGCGCAGTGGGCGGAGCCTGCGGGGGACTGATCGGAATGTATGTATTCCATCATAAAACGAAGAAACCGGCATTTGCCATATGTCTTCCTGCTATGATTGTGATCCATGTATTGCTGATCCTTGCGTTTTATAATCTGGTTTTCAGATGAGAGAGGAGGCTGCAGTGGGGTTATTTACAAAGAAGAAGGCGGCCGCGCCGCTCGAGTATGACCGGGAAAAGGAGTATCCTGTTCTGCGCTGCAGTATCTGCAACGGGGAGCAGGTCGCGGGATTTAAGGATCGGGAGAGCGGCCGCTTCAGGGAAATCATGCTGATCCGTTCACAGAGTGAACTGGAGCTGTTCATGAAGCAGTGCGGTGTCTCTTCGATCGCGAAGGAATACTGAGCAGGATGTGCTTGCAGGAAGGTACTGATTTCGCTATTATAGATGGATACTGCTTTGAAACAGGATATTTGAAAGTGAGCTGATCGTACTATGGATATAACCCTTGCCCGGCTGGCTGAGCTGCCTTCAGGCAGCTATGTGCTGATCGATACCCGGGATGAGATCTCCTATGAATACGGAACGATAGAAGGGGCAGAGAATATCCCGGATGTGACCGCCGCGGCGCACAGCGGCCTTCTTGCGCAGGATAAAAAACTGGTGCTGTTCTGTATGCATGGGATCAGAAGCCGGGAGCTTGCATGTGAGCTGGAGCAGATGGGTTATGATGCCTGCAGCCTGGAGGGCGGATACGGAGCCTGGCTCAGGGACCTGGCAATGCGTCGGGAAAACCGCACTCTCCAGATCGAGAAGTCCATCAACAAGCGAAGAGTGTTCAGAGAGCGGCTGTTCAGCCGTTTCACCAAGGCCATAAAACAGTATGAGCTGGTGCAGCCGGGAGACCGGATCGCGGTCTGCATCTCGGGCGGCAAGGATTCCATGCTGATGGCGAAGCTCTTTCAGGAGCTTCAGAGACAGAACAAGTTTCCCTTTGAACTGGTGTTTCTTGTCATGGATCCGGGATACAATGAACTCAACCGGCTGGTCATCGAGAATAATGCAGCCATGCTGGGGGTTCCGGTCACCATATTTGAGACCAGGATCTTCGATGCCGTCTATGAGATCGAGAAATCGCCCTGCTATCTGTGCGCCAGGATGAGAAGGGGATACCTGTACCGCAAGGCACAGGAACTTGGCTGCAATAAGATCGCCCTGGGACATCATTACGATGACGTGATCGAGACCATACTGATGTCCATGCTCTGGGCGGGACAGATCCAGACGATGATGCCGAAGCTGCACAGCCAGAACTTCGAGGGGATGGAGCTGATCCGGCCGATGTACCTGATCCGGGAGGAGGATATCAAGGACTGGAGAGATTACAACCATCTTCATTTTATCCAGTGCGCCTGTCATTTTACGGATACCTGCTCCTCCTGCAGGGAAGACGGTACGTCTGTGTCGAAGCGGATGGAGACCAAGAAGATCATAGCGCAGCTTAAGAAAACCAACCCATACGTAGAAGGCAATATCTTCAACAGTGTAACGAATGTCAACATCGACATGCTTCCTGCCTATAAGCAGGATGGAGTCGTGCACGGTTTTCTGGAAAATTACAATAGAACAGAGGCATAAACATGAAACAGAAGACAGAATACAACAGTGAGTCAGCCGGCGCACAGGCGCAGGACAAAACAAGACACAGCTTTTCAGGACAGCTCGGATTCATACTCGCCGCCGCGGGGGCAAGCGTCGGCCTTGGCAACATCTGGAGATTCCCCTACCTTGCCGCCAGATACGGAGGCGGGATCTTCCTGCTGATCTACATAGCCCTGGCAGTTACCTTTGGCTATACCATGATCGTTGCGGAAAATGTGATCGGCAGAAGGACCAGAAAGAGCCCTGTCGGTGCGTTCCGGGTCTATTCTGACAACAAGCTTTTCCATGCGGGCGGCTGGATCAATGCGATCATCCCGATGCTGATCGTTCCGTATTATTCGACCATTGGAGGATGGGTCGTCAACTACCTGGTTCAGTATATCAGGGGCGGCGCCCATGCAGTCGCCGCAGACGGCTATTTCGGGGAGTTTATCACGGACGGTCTCCGCTCGGAGCTGTGGTTCCTGGTATTCGCATTCTGCACGCTGGCAGTGATCTTTGCGGGAGTCAGAAGCGGAATCGAAAGAGTATCCAGGATCATGATGCCGATCCTTGTGGTACTGGCTGTGGCGGTCAGCATCTACTCCGTTACCAGACCCGGAGCGCTGGAAGGCGTGGCCTATTTCCTGATCCCGAACCCGAAGAATTTCTCCTGGATGACGGTTGTGTCCGCGATGGGGCAGATGTTCTATTCTCTGTCGATCGCGATGGGAATCCTGATCACCTTCGGCTCATACATGAAGGATACGGTATCCATTGAAAAGGCAACCAGGAATGTAGAGCTGTTCGACACAGGCATTGCGGTGATCGCCGGACTTATGATTATCCCGGCCGTGTTCGCGTTTTCAGGCGGGGACGCTTCCGTCCTGAATGCAGGTCCGAGTCTGATGTTCATTACGATCCCGAAGGTTCTGGACAGCATGGGAATGTCGACCTTCATGGGATTCATGTTCTTCCTGCTGGTGTTCTTCGCCGCGCTGACGTCCTCCGTCGCACTGACAGAGGCGGCGGTGTCCACCTTTGAAGATGAACTGGGCTGGAACCGGCATTTCTCCACTGTCATGATGGGTGTTATCATGGTTGCGCTGGGAACCCTGTCCTGTCTTGGATACGGGCCGCTGGGTGATGTAAAGATCCTGGGGATGCAGTTCCTGGATTTCTTTGACTTTATCACGAACTCCGTGATGATGCCTGTGGCGGCGATCTTCATCTGCCTCTACATACTGAAGGCTATGGGCGTGGAAGAGGTCGAGGATGAGATGACGAAGTGCGGAAGTGTATTCAGGCGCAGGAAGATATTCCTCTTTATGATGCGGTATCTGTGCATCGTGTTCCTGGCGGTGATCCTGGTCAGCTCAGTTCTCCAGGTGATGGGGGTTGTCAAAATCTGATCGTGAGGAGTCCTATGTTTGGAAAAACAGTACTTGTATATCAGTCCAAAAAGAAAGATGACTGGGAGAAGGCGAAGGAGCTTCTGACCGATGCCGGGATCGAGTTCCATGCGTGGGCGGCGGAAGAGCCGCCGGTCGCCGGCTGCGGCAGCAAGATTGACCCAAGGAAGTTTATGAGAAAAGTCGAGATCCCCAGAGAGATCTACCGCATAGAGGTGGACAGGGATATCGATGCTGAAGCGAAGGAGACGCTCCTGGGGAAAGTACTTCCTGTCATATCCTACGGATTGTAAAAAAGGGACGTAAAAAAGCAGCTGCTGAATGATCTGCAGCTGCTTCTCTTTTGGAGGGAGTCCCGGCAGGTACTGCCCTGCCGGGAAGAGTATGAAAAAATTATCTGCTTTTCTGTATCTTATGGTTTACAGAATACAGACAGTTTGTGTCCGTCCTGAGTTTAAGTTGTGAAAAAAGTATGAAAGGATCACGGTATGGCAAAGATAATCAGCCATGATTTCAGCACGGCATCTGACCACGTCCAGAAGGAGCCGGGAGTCAGTCTGTTTACAAGATCATTCGGGTACTACGCTCAGCAGCTGGAGGAGAAGAAACGTCTCCTGGAAGAGATGGCGGCGGAGGCACGCATCTTTATTGCCTATGAAAAAATGAATCCGGAAGAGTTTACGCTGAGCGGCTCTTATGTGAAGGACTTTCTGGGAGTAGAACTGGATATGGAGGCCCCGGAACAGAGCCCTTACGCGGAGCTGGTCTATCACAGGATGACTGACACCCGGATCACCTCGGTCTGCGAATTCGCAGTTCCCGAAAAAGACGGGAAGCTGAAAGTGTCGTTCCTGATCTATTCACTGCCCGGATACAGAGAGGGGAACCGGGTATGGAACCTGTATAACTTTGAGACAAAGCTGTGGGAGGAGCAGGACGAGGACTGCTTCGACCTTGATACGGTCCTGAAAGAATGCTGCAGGCACTGGGATCCCTGAGTGAAAACAATCGCGCATACCGGTGCGGATGTGTGCTAGAATTACAGTAAGGCTGAATAATATCCGGCAGCAATGACAAAAGCGCAGGCCGCGTACAACAAGAACAGAGGAGGACGGGTATGGCACATTACAGAGCAGAACTGACGGGAGTTTTCGGAGATCCGGTGGACGACAACCCCACCTGTGTGCTTGAGGAGGCAGCGTATGCCGCACTCGGGCTGAATTACCGCTATCTGACCATAAAGGTCCTTCCGGAAGACCTTGAGACAGCGATCGCGGCAGTGAAGGCAATGAATTTCAAAGGGATCAACCTGACCATGCCTCATAAGATCAAGGTAATCCCGCTGCTGGATGAACTGTCGGAGGCTGCCGGGATCATCGGGGCCGTCAACACGGTCATCAATAAGGATGGAAAGCTGATCGGAGAAAACACGGATGGCAAGGGATTTACGACCGCGCTGAAGAATAACAATGTTACCCTCAGCGGGGCAAAGATCATGATCCTGGGAGCCGGCGGCGCAGCAAGGGCGATCGCGACCGAATGCGCGCTGAACGGCGCTTCGCATATCTATATCGTGAACCGCACACAGGTCAGCGGAAATGAACTGGCGCGGCTCATCAATGAAAAAACAAAATGCTGCGCGGAGTATGTTCCGTGGACAGAGAATCTTGCGGTGCCCGCAGACACGGATATCCTGATCAACGCAACCCCGATCGGCTTCACGCCGAATCAGATGCACAGGCCGGACATCGATTACGATACGATCCGGGAGGGGATGGCAGCGGCGGATGTCGTGTTTGACCCTGTCGATACACTCTTCCTGGAAGAGTGCGCAAGACATGGTGCAAGATGCTTCAATGGAATCGGCATGCTGGTACAGCAGGGTGCTCTGAATTTCACCCTGTGGACCGGAGAGGAAGCACCGGTTGATGTGATGTACAATGCCCTGGCCAAAGAACTTCAGGGCTGATCTGCGGTAATGCAGAACGGGAAATGAATCACAGGTAAAGGAGGGTGGACGATGGCAAAAAAGGTCGGAGTACTGATTAAAGAAGCCAGGACAGGCGCCGGATTGACCCAGGAACAGCTTGCCCGGAAGATCAAAGGGATCTCTGCGGATGATATCAGCAAGGCGGAGCGCGGAGAGAAGGCCCTGACCCAGGCGGTCCTCAAAGAGATCGCAAAAGCAACCGGTGTTACACAGAAGTCACTGCTGGACGCGGCGAAGGCAGCCGGCTCCGGAAGCACCACCGCGAGCAGGAAGACCAGCAGTTCCGGAAGTACTTCTGCCCGTAAGAAGACCACCGGCAAGACTGCGAAGACCACTGCTTCGACATTCAAGGTCAGCGCGCAGGAGAAGAAGCTGATCAATGCATACAGAGAGGCAGATGACAAGGTGAAGGCAGCTGTGAATTTCGTTCTTCTTGGCAATGACAGCCTGTCCTCCCAGAAGGGGACAGATGACATGCTCTCGGCTTTACTGAGCGGAGTGAAGGAACTGTTCGGCAGATGAGATACCGTCAGGGGCCAGGAGGCCCCTGGACATACAAAACAGCGTACGAAACAACAAACAAAAAAGCCCGACTGCGATAGGCAGACCGGGCTGTCAGTGTCTGGAGCGATACCATTATAAACAATCAAGTGCCAGACGGGTATGAGAGAATCGCCGGGCACTTCGATCTGAGACCGGAATGTCCGGCGATCGTTTTAAAATGGCTCTCACCACCCATATTCAATATAAGAACTTTAAATATATTTTGCAAGATACAAAAAAGGGTTTTTTTACTTACTAATCTTCAGATACTGGGCATTTTTCTCTTCCGTACCCTTCAATGACCTGATGAGACCGGGATAATGTCTGGACAGCATGATCAGAGCCAGGGCAAGTGCAGGGACGAGTGCCTGGGGGCCATAGAAGATTCCAGCGAATATGGCAAACAGCGTAGTGATCACCACTGCGCCGAGCGGGAGATAGCCGGTCAGAAAGACAACCAGCATGCCTGCGACGTCGCTGATCAGACCCCACAGAGGGCTGAACAGAAAGATGGCCATACAGGTGACCGCCACGCCTTTGCCTCCGCGCATCCGGCGCCATACAGGCCAGTTGTGTCCCAGAACCGCGCCAAGGCCTGCCCACAGGACCGCATACTGTCCGAGGGGCTCTCCGGAAGGAACAATCGAAGAGCGGCCGAAGAGAAGGCAGCAGATCAGAACAGCAGTGACAGTTTTGATAAGATCACCGGCAAGGACCGCAGCGCCGGTCCAGAACCCGAAGATGCGCATAACGTTCGCCATGCCGGGGTTGCCGGTTCCGAATTCAGAGACCGATTTTCCTGTTTTATGTTTTACGATTACCTCTGCGGTCAGGATACATCCGAAGAGATATCCGATCAGCAGGCACAGAGCTTTTTCAGCCATTTCACAGCACCTTCTCAGAACAGTCCGCGGATCACGAGCAGGACGATCAGCAGCAGGACTGCAGCTCCAAGACTGAGAACTGTCCGGACCGGGGATTTTGACGGTTCAGCCGTCGGAGTATCATTCCCTGTCATCTGCTGCAGGACCTGTCTGGCGGAAGGAAGGTCTTCCGGCGTGACCATGATCTCTTCGCCAATAACGTCACCGCCGATCCTGTAGATATCTTTGACTCCGCCTCGCTTCACGGCGCTGATGCCATACTGCCCGAGGACGGCGATCATCTGATCCGCCGAGCGCGCGTCCGGCGCATAGCAGGCGCGAATCAGGTCTTTCCTTTTTGAAATATCTGCCATAGAAGTCTCCCGGCACATGTACTGCCCTGAAGTGTTAATCCTTATTCTTGTAAAGAGATCCGATCTGCGTGATCGGCCAGTAACGGAAATACGCCTTTCCGAGGATCTTCTTGCGGTGGACGTAGGCAAATGACTCCGCCTCTTCCTCGGAGGAAGCCAGTCCGTTTCTCGCCGCGATCATCGGCCAGTAGCGGGCGTCGCTGGAGTTGTTGCGGTTGTCGCCCAGCATGAGATAATGATCTTCGGGAACATTGAACTCAAACCCGTCATTCTCCGCGGTCCACGTTCCGTTGATATAATTCTCTTCGAGCGCTTCGCCATTGATATAGACGACACCGCTTTTGATCGTGACGGTCTCTCCCGGGAGTCCGATAATACGCTTGATGAACTTGGTCTTCTTCCCCTGGGCTTCATCGATCGGATAGCGGAAGACGACGATGTCCCCGCGTTTGGGTTCGCTGAACCAGTAGGCGAATCTTGTGCCGAGAACGCGGTCCCCGGTCATGATGGTTTTCTCCATGGAGCCGGACGGGACGGTGGCATTGATGATGATAAATCCGTCGATGAGCAGGGCAAGTACGACCGCTACAACGATGACTTCCACCCAGCTCAGGATCTCACCGGCCAAGGTGGTCTCCTTCTTAGCTTTTGAATCGTTTTCCTTTTTCTGATCAGACATGGAAAGTACCTCCGGATCTGTCTGCGGTTGAGTTCATGTAACCCTACAATTATATCACGGTGTGACTTGCTGCCGCAACAGGCTCTGATTCTTAAGCAAAAGTGAACAACAGGGGCGGAAAGTCTTAGGATTGCCGTAAAAACTTGTTTTTTGGCAATTATCCTGTTATTATGGTTACAAATACATTGATGCAACCTCACTAAAAGGGGATTAAGGGGGGACAAGCGGATGAGAAGATATTCGAAGACCATCGTGGTGTCAGCTGTGATTGCCGCACTTGCAGGTCTTACACTTACCGGATGCGGTCAGGCGCGCCCGGAGAACGGAGCACCGGAGAAGGTCAGTGAATCCAGTGTCGATACGGCAGTAACGGAAGCGGTCGTCATCATTCAGACCGAGGCACCGGTTATTGAGACAGAGCCGGAGACTCAGCCGCAGACGCAGCCTGTGACAGAGGTACAGACCGAGCCGCAGACGCAGCCCGTGACGACTCCGCCTACAGAGGCGGTTCTGAGTGCTGACGAGGAGCTGGCCCAGTCGAATGAATACACAGACTGGATCTCCATGTTTGCCAATGCGGATATCAATGTCAGAGAGACTCCGACTACGGAGAATCAGGACAATATCATATCCAGCTATGACAGAGGCGAAGAAGCCGTGATCATCGGAGAGACTGTCAACTGGTACAAGATCTACAAGTCACATGATCCTGTAAGCGAAGCAGATGAACTGGTTGGTTACGTCAAGAAAGAGTTCATGTCTGCGACCTATGAGGAATCGATGACGGAGAGACCGCAGGAGACTGCGGCACCGGCAGCCCAGGCACCGGCAGCAGAGCCCCAGGCAGTGACGCCTGAGACCACAGCTCCCGCAGCGGTAACACCTGAGACCACCGCTCCTGCGGCGGCAACACCCGAGACAGCAGCTCCGGCAGCAAGCACTGCTTCAGGACCTTCCGTAACACTCAATTCGGATGCCAATATCCGTTCCGAAGCATATGAGACCGCCTCCGTAGTGGGCGTGGTCACGGCAGGAGCAACTGCCACACAGATCGGTTCTTCCGATGGCTGGGTTCAGATTGACTACAATGGAGTCCAGGGCTACGTGAAGGCATCCTTCGTGGGCTGAAAGCAGTAGATGATACGTTCTCAGGGAGAGAATGAGTTCTATTGATAAATAGGGTCGGCGCATAGCTGTGCACCGGCCCTGTTCTGTTTAAAGAGCATTTTTACATTTTATTAAGACAATCTGAACTCTTGTGGAGAAAACTTGCACTGCAATTTTATGCGTGTTAGTATAGAAAAAGGTGTGAGTATAGGTCGGCAGTAGACCGATTATGGAGGGGTTAATGTGATGTTGAAGAATAAGCTTCTCTTCTGGGTATCACTTGCAGCTGCAGTATCCATGGCCGCTACAGGCTGCGGGAGAAGCCGCGGCGGAGCGGATGTGGTTGTCAGAGAGAGTGAAACAGAGCCGCAGACACAGGCGCAGACAGCCGCAGTCGTCGTTGAGAGTGAGACAGAGACGGAGACACCGAAGCTGATCACTTCTGTTGAGTATACATCCAAGGATGGAACGGTAAAGATCACTCTTCCGGATAATACCTGGAAGGTTACGCAGGATGCGGACGAGATGAGGGTTTTCTCTTCTGCCAGTGACGCGATGATCAATATCGTTCATGCCAGTACGGATTCCGCGATGAAGACACTCTCCGTGCAGACGACCCAGGAGGACCTGGAGGCCGCGCTGACGAAGCAGTACTCTGATTCAAATGCCTACGATATCCAGAGCTTTGAAAAGAATACGATCGGCAATGTCAATACATATCGTTATGTTGTCAAGTACAATGCGGCCGCCCGTATGTGGGCGTACTCCGTAACCTATGGGATCGTCGCTCCGGATCAGGCATATGTGATCACCGGAACCGTCACCAATGACAACAGCACACTTCTGAAGGCAGTCGAGGATTCCGTGGAAAGCTTCACCGTCCTGAAGGATGAAGAACTCAAGAACATCACCGGAACTGCGGTATCCGGAACCACGACAGCCGGCTCGACGGTGCAGCCTGCCGCTTCAACGACCTCCGCGCAGGAGAACACTTCGCTGAAGGCATACGGCGCAGCGACTACGCTTTATTCCAATGATACCGTCAACGTCCGCTCCGGTCCGGGAACCGATACGGAAGTGGTCGGCGGCTTCGGCCCCGGCGATGCGGTCATGGTCATAGGTGAGACCAATAACTGGTATCAGGTCAGTGTGAATGGTCAGACGGGTTACGTCCGCAAGGATTTCCTTGCAGCCAACGCAACCGCAGCTCAGACAACGACTCAGGCATCCTCGTCTGACGAGGCGTCCGGCGAGAGCACGACTGCGTATAACTATGGCTCCTCTGTCACCATGTATGCGACGGACGGGGTGAACGTCAGATCACAGCCAAGTACCGGATCCGATATCAACGGAACACTGAACAGCGGAACATCTGTCACTGTCGTCGGCGAGACCGACAACTGGTATATTGTTTCCACCGGCTCCGGGACGGGATATATCTCCAAGAGCTATCTGAGCACTTCAGCACCGGCAGCGGCCGCAGCAGGTACCTCCGGAACGGGCAGCACAGGGACATCCGGGACTTCGGGATCTTCAGGATCATCCGGCACCGGTACTTCCGGTTCCGGCGCTCTGTCCGGAACGGTTACAGGTTCCACAGCCGACACCATCACGGTTCTCGGAGATGACGGCAATACCTATACGGTCTATACCGGAGAGGCGGATATAACAACGACTTCCGGACTGTATTCCGGTCTGTATGTCAATGTTTCATATTCTCAGAATGCGGATGGATCGTTGAGCGCATCCTATGTCAGCGGGTAATACCTGCAGTCTTATTGAGATATCTTTGGATAATACGGAAAGCTGCATAGTATTCATGCAGCTTTTTCCGGGATGTCTCACTTTCACAAAGCACAGCATTAAAATCACAGAGGACGGAATATAAACATGAGTAGATCTGTAAGAACACCTGCAGTAGATGATCTGTGTGATGCGATTCTCTCCCTTCAGAACCGGGATGAGTGCTATCGTTTTTTTGAAGATGTGTGTACTGTCAATGAGCTGACCAGCCTGTCGCAGCGTTTTGCCGTCGCAAAGATGCTGACTGAGAAAAAGACATATCTGGAGATCGCCCAGGAGACCGGCGCATCCACCGCTACGATCAGCAGGGTGAACCGTGCGCTGCTCTATGGAAGCGATGGCTATTCCATGGTTCTGGACCGGCTTGACAGAAAATAAAAATGATGCCATGCACAGCGGTAAGACCGCAGGGCAGAGCACCATTTACAGAACAGAGTAATATGATAGAATAGACACCTGAGTGAACGAGCGGTTCATTCAGGTGTTTTAGTCCTCTTTTTCTTCGTGGACTTATCCTGAACGGATCCGGAGAAATAGCGGTCGATCAGTTTCTCGATCAGCATCTTGCGGATAAATACATCATATGCGAGCATGTTGATCATGGAGAGAACGCGGAGGAACTCCCGCTCGTCATCCTTGGAATCTGAGAAATAGTCCGCAGCGTTATCGACCATGTCATTTACTTCCTCCCGGAAATCTTTGTGACGGTCACGGTCCATGCGTATGACTTCGGCATACAGATCGGACACAGAACGTCCGGATTCGGAATGGAAATATTTCTCTCCGATCGGTTCAAGGACAGACTGGATATCCTGAAGAGACAGGATTCCTTTGTAATAGTAGATGAAGATCAGGAGCATGATGTGCTCCCGCGTATATTTCTTCCTCTCCGGAGGAGGAAGAAGATTATTCTTCGCATAGTTATTGATCATCGTCTTTGTGAGGATCTTGTCTTCACTGTAACGACGGGACTGATTCAGGTGCTTGTCCATGAATGTGGTCACCTGATCCATATAGAGATCGATGTTTGGAATGTCCGAAGGATCGACCAGATCCACTTTATCAACTGCGTCGAGCAGATAGAGCAGGAGTTCCTGATCATCATGTTTGCTGCCGGAAGAATTATTCATATCGTTGGAGTTCTTTTTTGATGCCATAATTAATCACCTCACTAATGGTATTATATGGTTTTCAAAACGATATGGCAAGAAGAAGGAGTGTCTGTCGTGAGAAAAATGGATTTTAAAATGGAGCGGGAAGATCTGGTCAAGCCGGGAGATAAGGTGCATGTGACCGAAGGCAAGCTTCCCGAGACCTGGTACTATACGATCGAGCCTGCGGTAGCGATGAGCGCGAACTATACACTCAGGGAGCGATTGAAAGTATTTGAAGGCACCGTGACGCAGGTCCATACGGATGAGAGCGGGTACACTGTAACAGTGGAGTTCCCGGAGTAAGAAGCGGCGCAGAACAGAACAGCAGACGGAGGTACAGTTTGAATCTATTACAGGGATTGAATCCGCAGCAGCTTACAGCTGCGACACATATGGATGGTCCGCTTCTGATCCTTGCGGGAGCGGGATCGGGGAAGACCAGAGTCCTGACGAACCGGATCGCATGGCTGATCGGTGAAAAGGGCGTTGCACCGTGGAATATCTGTGCGATCACATTTACCAACAAGGCTGCCGGCGAGATGCGGGACAGGGTTGACCGGATGGTCGGATTCGGCGCGGAAGCGGTACATGTAGCGACCTTCCATTCCACCTGTGTGAGGATCCTGCGTCAGTACATTGACCGGCTGGGCTATGAGCGGAACTTCGATATCTATGACACGGACGATACGAAGAGCCTGATGAAGGATATCTGCAGGCATCTGGAGATCAATACCAAGCTGTATAAGGAGAAGATGTTCCTGGCAAGGATCTCCCATCAGAAGGATGAACTGGTAAGTCCGGAGGAATACCGGAAGGCAGCAGTTGCTGCGGCGGACCGGGAGATGATGCAGGAAGCGGATGTCTATACGGAGTATCAGAAGAGACTGAAGAGAAGCAATGCGGTCGATTTTGATGATCTGATCGCTCTGACGGTACAGCTGTTCCGGGAGAATCCGGATGTGCTGGAACACTACCAGGACCGCTGGAGATACCTGATGGTGGATGAATATCAGGATACCAACAAGGCGCAGTTTGTGCTGATCGCCCTCCTGGCTAAAAAGACGGGCAACCTGTGCGTGGTGGGTGACGATGATCAGTCCATCTACAGGTTCCGTGGCGCGGACATCGGCAATATCCTGAACTTCGAGCAGATATTCCCTGACACGAAGGTCATCCGCCTGGAGCAGAACTACCGCTCCACCCAGAACATCCTGGACGCGGCGAACGGAGTCATCTCCAACAATGCATCCAGAAAGAAGAAGACGCTGTGGACGGATAACGGAACGGGAGACCCTGTCTGTGTCAGGAGATTCGAAGATGCCCGGGCAGAGGCGAAGTTCATAGTAGACGATCTGGGCAGAAAGAAAAGACAGGGGGTGTTCCCCTACAAGGACAGCGCCATCCTGTACAGGACCAATGCCCAGTCCCGCGCACTGGAAGAGCAGCTTCTCTATGAGAATATTCCCTATACGATCATTGGGGGCACCAACTTCTATGCAAGGCGTGAGATCAAGGACATCCTGGCGTATCTGAAGACCATCGACAACAGCCGGGACGACATCGCCGCGAAGCGGATCATCAATGTCCCGAAGCGGGGGATCGGCGCGACCTCCATCTCCAGGATTGACAGCTATGCTCAGAGCACCGGCAGCAGCTTCTTCGACATCTGCCGTATGGCGGATAAGGTTCCGGGAATCGGAAGAGGCGGTCTTAAGGTGCGTGAATTTGCGAACTTTATCAGAAAGCTTCAGGAAGACGCCCGGTCACAGACGCCGACAGAAGTGATCCGGAACGTGCTGGATAAAACAGGATATGTGGAAGAGCTCCAGCTGGAGGGAACCGATGAGGCGGCAGACCGGATCGCGAACATAGAGGAACTGATCAATAAGGCCGCGGCCTATGAGGAGGCCTTTGCGGAAGAAACAGGTTCAGGGGATGCGCAGCAGGCGGAAGCCGCAAGACCTTCCCTCCGGGATTTCCTGGAGGAGGTTGCACTGGTCGCGGACATCGATTCATTTGACCAGGAAGAGGACAGGGTTCCACTGATGACGCTTCACGCGGCCAAAGGACTGGAATTCAGAAATGTGTATCTTGCCGGGATGGATGACGGCCTGTTTCCGAGCTATCAGTCGGTCATGTCCTCCGATCCGTCCGATATGGAGGAAGAGCGCAGACTGTGTTACGTGGGCATCACGCGGGCGAAGGAGCACCTGACACTGACGGGGGCGCGCATGAGGATGCTCCGGGGGCAGATGGAATGGTTCCGGGAGTCCCGTTTTCTTGAAGAGCTGCCGGCGGAGGTGATTGACACGATGGAGGAGAAGACACCTTCCAGAAGCCCGTTCGCTTCTTCGCCAAAGCCATGGCAGATGCCGAGAAAGAAGGAACCCGCGGCAAAGCCCTTCTTCCTGACCAGAGGGATGCCGCAGGCCTCCTCGGGTGATCTGGGATATGGCGTCGGGGATACAGTCAATCACGTTAAGTTTGGCCGGGGAACCGTGAAAGAGATCCGGGACGGCGGGAGAGACAAGGAAGTAACGGTGGAGTTTGAGAAGTACGGGGTCAAGAAGATGTTTGCCGGCTTTGCCAAACTCGTCAAGGCCTGAAATAGATGTGGATAAATGAATCACGGTATGCTATAATTTTTCTATATTGCAGGCATAAGTCTGCACGGATTGTAAGAAAGGATGAGGCCTGACATGATGAGAAAAGATGAACTGATCGAAGCTCTGAGAGACCGTGATAATGCAAGACATAAGAATGCCGTTCTGTGGTGCCTTGCGATTATCGGAGCAATTGCAGCAATCGCCGCGATCGCATATGCAGTATATCGTTATCTGACTCCCGATTATCTGGAAGACTTCGATGATGATTTTGATGATGATTTCGATGACTTCTTCGAAGATGACGAGGACGAAGAGGAAGCTGACGAGGAAGAAACGGCTGAAGAAGAGGCGGCTGACGAATCAGAAGCAGCACAGGAGGCTTCAGAGGAAACCGCAGAAGCATGATCCGAACAATAATGGCTTGAAGAGCCGGAACAGGAAGACAGGGAGCTGTCGCAATAGAAGTACAGACGGCAACTCCTAATCGGTGAAAATCCGGCCTTCGTGGCCGGATTTTTTCCATTTATGACGTGATTTCCGATG
>CACXAT010000015.1 GCA_902765725.1 uncultured Lachnospiraceae bacterium
TCAGCATGGGCTGAAGTGCGGATCGTACAATATGGGCTGAAGCGCGTCCGGGTTGCGCTGAACTGCGGCCGGGGTGGGCCGGAGGCCCGGAATAATCAGTTTGGCGAGAAGAACCCGGATGTGAAGGTGTGAAGTGCGGTATGGAGATCACAAAAGAAACGAAGCTGTCAGATCTTCATGTCCAGTATCCCTGGTTAAAGGAAGATCTGTCCAAGGTGAATGATAAGTTCAAAATGCTGAATACGCCGATGGACAAGACCATGAAGGGCTGGCGAAGCAGAATTTCAGAAATACAGCCGAAGATGCGTATACAGGCTGATTACAAAAACTCCAGTTTCACAAGATGAAAAAGCTCCCGGTCACCGGCCACAAACCGATGATCGGGAGTTTGCTTTACGGGGAGTAATGGAATCTGCTTCCATCACCGGAAGAAGATCTCTTTTTTCAGTGATGCGAATGGTCCCGGAATCACCGACTCATCTCGACAATTGCCGAAATAATCTGTGTCAAACGTGATGGGAGACCCATCCGGATTCTCAAACCGCTCTTCCGGCTCAAACGCCTTTCCAAGGATATCGGAATCGATAATGCGGCAGGCTGTATCTCCGAGATAATCGTACAGATCTGTCTGCAATCTCCATCCGTCCTTCAGCTCTTCTAGATTCGCATCAACAGTGTGTTCAGCATCTACCTTCCCGTTTATTTCAGCGCGAAATGCCTCGGCTCCGTTAAAATACACATTTCCTTCCGACCATATAGGAAGATGTCCTTCATGCGCCGGCTCAAGTTTTGCCATATCCGGCGTATCGCTCTCCATGTCAAACTGTCGGATCCATTCTTCATAGGTCGGGAACTCATCCCAGACTTTTGTTCCGACTTTCCGGTTCTCTATCTGAGGTTCATCCCGGCTGTCACTTCGTGCGACATAATCTGCCGAAGGCCACTTTTGAAGGAATATATTGTTATAGAACCTGTTGTCACCATGAAGGATTGTCATGAATCCCATAACCTCTGTGCGGTGGGGGATGTGATATGGAGTGTATCTCCATGTTGTTCCCTGTCCGACAAAAGTAAACGCACCACAGATCAGATTATGAACCATTGCCACGCCCTCAGTTGCAATGCGCAGGGATACATCAGACAGGAGAATATTATGATCGATCAGGGTTGGGCCATGGCTTACTTCAACAAAAATATCCTGACTTGTCATACCTCCTGTCAATGCTTTCGCATATTCTGGCTTCTGGTTATCATGAAACAGATTCCCTGTAATGCGGGTCCCCTGAGCCTCCCAGTCGCACCAGATCCCCATGGTACAGTGATGAATGTGATTACGGCGCATAATCACATCGATGGCTGCATGCATCTTTATGCCGGCAGTTTCCGCACCGCCCAGTTCCATCATATTGTTGATATGATGGATATGATTATCCTCTATCAGGCTGAACACGCCGCCCATTCTTCCGATAATGCCGCCCTGCTCACAGTGATGGATGTCGCATCGCCGTATAATATGTCCTCCTATGTTTTCCTTCAGCCAACCGTGATACTGTCCCCGGCAAACTGCGTCCCGCTCCATCTGCGTCGGGCTTTTCACGTGCTTTGTGGTGAAATAATTATCATTGTCAGGATCATAATACTTTCCCAGTCCGATACCGGAACACTTAGAATTACTGATCTCACAGTCTTCAATAATCCATCCCTTTGACCAGTGAGGACCAATCATACAGTCCTGGAATGCTGCCGGCGGTGCCCATGTAGTTGCTGCCTTGTCCACGCGAAAACCGGATACCGTGATGAAACCAATCCCGGTCCTGGATGGCATAAAGCACTCCCTTCGAACCGTAAATTCCACTTTTTCTTCATTAGGATCTTTGTCCTGAAAATTGCACCAGAAGATGGTCCGGGTGCCGTCTACAGACTGCTCCGCATACCATTTATACATTGACTCATCCGGAGACCAGGAGACTTCGCACTTATCCGTACTCCTGCAATCCGAAACGGAAAGCGCTTCATAAAGCATTCTGTCATTCAGAAACACCGCTCCTGTATGACGGGTCTTTCCCGCAAAATACCAGTCCCCATACACGTAGGTTATGTACGGGTTGTAAGAACCAAAGATGCTGTTATCTACACTTGTCGTCCAAAGATTACCTTCCTTCTTCCATCCGCCAAGTAATTCCGCACCGGTTATTACAGCACCTTTTACCTTAGTGCTTCGATAAGTGATTCTCGCATTTTCCGTTCCTCCTGCCACAGGATCTACATACTCTCTGTAGATGCCAGGCGAGACCAGAACCTCATCTCCTGGTCCTGCGATCTGAGCAGCGTCAGAAATCCTGGAAAATGGTTTTTTTTCAGATCCATCCCCCGGTACCTTGACGTTCTGATCGACATACCATTTCATTTATAATAACCTCCTCTCACCCGCTGTACTCTGATTCCACCACTAAGAAGGCGCAGCTTTTCATTTAATAGACACTTGGGAACCACCGCAGATCATAGGCACGCCCCAGATCCCAGGCATCCCATCCGATCCAGTTTGGTTCATTCACTGTATCAAGCAGCAACTTGTAACTCCAGTAGAAATACCCGGATCCATTCTGCCATGCACGCAGCTGTGCATATGCAAGAGTCTGATAGATCGCCCTTTTCTCTTCCGCAGAATATATCTCCTGATTATTGTCATAGTTCATTCCATTCAGGGAACTCTGACCGCCCTTCGTGTCGATACCTACAGCATAAGAATTAAAGATGCACCATTCTCCGACAACAACCGGAACATAAGATTCAACTTCTTTCAGATCTTTTGCCCAGTTTTCTTCGACATAGCGAACATAACCGGCAACAGACTGTTCACATCCGAGCATTTCTGCCATCATCAAATACTGATGCGTATCCAGTACAACCTTGCCATGGAATTGCTCTTTCGTTAGAAAGTCTTTCCAGGCTTTTATTTGAAAAGCATCATGAAAAACAACATACTGTCCATCCGAAAGGTATGGACTTATCCTGTCAAATGCTCTTTCATAAAATGAATAAAGAAATGCTAATGTGTTTGGCGCTGAACCACACGCAAGGGCCTCATCGACTGGTCGAAAGCGATTCTGTACATCCATCAAAGACCACATTGGCTCTGTGACAGGCTCATTGATCGGAGTGATCCCCCACAGCCCTTTTCTGCCGCTGTAGCGTTCAGCCAGTTGTTCCAATGTATTCAGCACAAACTCAACTTCATCAGGTGTCTGGCTCCATCTGCATACGCCGCTGATTCCGCCATTGTCAAACCCGTTCTGTGAAAGCGGGGCAGTGTGCAGATCGATCAGGATCTGCAGATCATACTTTTCTGCCCATGCAAACGCATTGTCCAGGTCCTTGATGCATCCGATAAAAGGCGCTCTGTCACCGAAAATGAAATACGGAACTGGGATCCGGACATGCGTGAATCCCATGTGCCTTATCTTTGCAAAATCTCTCTCCGTAATAAACTCACTTCGATGCGTCAGGATCCGGGCTTCATACACTTCCTTTGGAAGTTGTCTGGGAAGATAGTACTCATCTTCCGCATCTGTTCCATCAAACAGATGTGGGCTCATCCATTTTTCCAGGACTAGCCAATTGCCAAGGTTCACCCCTTTTATAAACATATGCATTCCTCTCATTTATCCTTTTACTGCACCAGCCATCATTCCTTTTACCAGCTTATCCTGCAGGATACTGAACATGATGATCATCGGAAGGACCGACAGTGTCAGGCAGGCCATGATCATTGCAGTATTTGACGAATACTGTCCCTGGTAATTCCACAGTGCCAGCGGCAGTGTCCTGTTCTTCTCGGACTGCGTCAAAGTGAACGCAAAGATGAATTCATTCCAGATATTCACGCCATTGTAGATTGCAAGTGTCGACAGTCCGGGCTTGGACAGCGGAAGGATGATCCGGAAGAATCTGCGGTATCTTCCGCATCCGTCTATGTCAGCGGACTCCTCCAGTTCTTTTGGAATTCCCTGCATAAAGCCTGTCATAATAAACACTGAGACAGGAATCGCGAAAGCAACTGCCGTCGGGATCAGGATCCAGATTGAATCATACATATGTGTTCTGATTGACATCTGAAAAACAGGGATCATTGTAACATGAATCGGGATAGACATACACGCTACGATCAGAAAATATACAAAACCCCTTCCTTTAAATTTGAATCGTGACAGGGGATACGCAGCAAATGCAGTAAACAGTAACAGGAAAAACAACGACAAAACCAGAACGATCACTGAATTCTTAAAATAATTCCAGAATGAAGGGTCTGTTATGATCGATCGATAGTTATCCAGATAAAGGGACTTCGGGAATGCAAGCGCTCCCCCCAGAATGACCTCAAGTTTCTCCTTGAAGCCAGTCAATACCATAAACAAAAAAGGAACAAACGCAATCAGCAGCCAGAATATTGCCATAATGACCGCAACGATCCAGCCGATATGTGAATTCTTTTTTCCGGACACCATCAGTCATCACCTCCCGTATTCATGACTCTCATGATAATAGTGGCAATCGCTGTGATCAAAATGAACATACCCGCCGCGATCGCAGAGCCATATCCCATGTTGTAGGTAACAAACGAATTCTTGTACATGTAGGTTGCCATCAATTCTGTTGAGGTCCCCGGTCCGCCGTTGGTCATAACATAGACAAGGTCAAAGTACTTCAGCGATCCTACAACTGACATAACGATTGCACTCTTGATGGTCGGAACCAGCATTGGAATGGCAATCTTTCTGATATACTGTGTGCGGGTCGCGCCATCAATAGCAGCCGCCTCGTACAGATCCTCTGAAATGGAGGAATAACCAGCCATATAGTAGACCATATAAAAGGGGATAAACTGCCAGCAGATGACACCGATTACAGCATAGAGTGCATATTTCTGACTTCCGAGCAGATCGACTACTCCGCCTCCAAACAGTTGAGATATGCCGCTGATGATCCCACCGTTTGTCGCAAGTACATAGTGGAACAGATAACCAACTGCCACTGAACTCATCAGAAGTGGCAGGAACCAGATGATCTTAAACAGATTGTATTTCCTTCCGCCGGTGTCGAGAAAAGTTGCCAGCAGAATGCCAATTGGCATCTGAATGATCAAAGACAATACCATTATTTTGATATTGTTCAAAAATGCTTTCCAGAAATCCGAATCATGAATCAGTTTGTTCCAGTTATAGAATCCATTGAAGGACTTGTTTGCCGAGATTCCATTCCAGGAAGTAAAACTGTTTATAAACGTCTGCACGATCGGATAGAACAGGAATACCACCATCAGAATAATGACCGGAATCAGAAATACGTAGGCACAGATAATAGTCGATCGTTGCCTTCTGCTGGCCAGAGATTCTTTTTTTATATTCATATTGTTCTCCCTCGCATTTTGCACGATACTCTATTCTAGAACAGGCAGGGCAACCAGTGGAGATGCCCTGCCTGCTTTCATGTTTCAGGTTTTAAAACCAGTTCGATCCTGACTATCTCAATTCTCTGCTAAATATTCATCCAGAGCATCCTGCTGTTTTTGCGCAACATTCTCCGGTGTCTCAGAGTTGTCAAAGAGAAGCTGGGTAGCTGACTTATGCACATCCGCAACTGCGCTGGGAAGATACTGATCCCACCAGAGCTGGATCGAGGTCGCATCATTGAGGATCGTCAGAATATCCTGCCATGCTGGCTCTTCCGAGGTGGCTGCCTTCAGAGGCGGAAGATTTCCGGATTCAACATCAAGTGCCATCCATTCATCTGTTGAATAGTATGAAGCCATCTTAACGGCTGCCGCAAGTTTGTCACCTTCGCAATTAAAGGAGATAAAGTTGTCGCCCAGTGTTCCGACCACGACGGACTGATCAGCGTCAGAGTCCTCAAGCGCCGGGAATGCAAAGCATCCGAGATTCTCATAAAAATCCGGATTCTCAGACTTGATTGATGCCACCTGCCACGATCCTTGGAGCATCATCCCTGCACCAGTGTACAGCAGGGCACGATCATCACCATTATCCGGAGACAGAGAGTTAACACCTGCCGGGAAGTAGCCCTTGTCTACCCATTCCTCTATCTTCTGTCCCGCGAAGATCGTCGCGTCATTTACCAAAGATCCGGCGCCTGCATACGCATCAGAGATTACTTCCGGTCCGCCATAACGGGCTACCAGATACATGTAATACATAGAACCTGTCCACTGTGCGCTGTTTGCAAGAGCGAACGGTGTGATGCCGTCTTCTACCATCTTGTCGCAGAGCGCCTCAAGTTCGCTGATTGTTTTCGGGACTTCATATCCTTTTTCTTCCCACATTGCCTTATCATAGAAAAACATGGCTACAGAATCATTCTTGACAGGAAGGGCATAGATCTTTCCATCCACTGTGCACTGTGCGATCGAAGCTTCTGTATATAATTCATCCAGGCCATATTCTTTAACCAGATCTGTAATATCCTTCGCATAGCCTGAATTAATATATTCAACCATCGGTCCGCCAGTCCAATGGATATACATATCCGGGCATTCACCGGATGCCATTGCGACTGCCAGTTTCTGCTTGTACTGATCATTCACGGTAGCAATCTGGGTGACTGAAAACCCGGTTTCCTCAGAATCATTCTCATTAAACTGATCTACTGCATAACTCCATATTGTCTTATCTGGTTCATCTGTCGCGATATTCCAGAACGATATTTCCTCTGCAGCCAGGGTCTGCATAGCCATCAATCCTGTCATCGCTGCAGCACCAATCAACAAGGAAAGTCCTTTTTTCATTTTTGTCCTCCTTTATCTTAAAATGGAATCAATTATTCCAATCGAATTGAGCCGGCATAATCCGATTGCTTATGTATAAAGAATATCAATTAATCACACAAACTTTTATCAATTTCCTGTTGATAATATCATGTTTCTTTGTTATCCTGTAAGACAAGACGACCCCACCCTATTCAATTGTTCAGTGCAAAAATGAAAGATATTTACCCCGTCTCATCCTACGTTTTCTATTATGTTTTCAGGCATCTTCATGTTCCTGTCCGTCTGATCGACATGAATAATAAGATACTTCTGGAACATCAGTTCACTGACTTCACCGATGAACCATACTATAAAGCTGTAAAACGCGAGTTTATTGCTGAAGCGCATAATAAATGCATGGTCATATCCATTGAGCAGGCAGTTTTTTATGCATTGCTTCCTGTAAAAAAGGACGTCGCCATGATCGGTCCGATTCGCTTCTCGCAAAGAGTTTTTTGTCACTGCTGCATGACGTTGGATCAGATCAGTGCTTCCTGTACAGAAGCATCATTCGCTGCATGGTATTCTTATGTTGCAGAGACTGACTTTCAGGATTTTATCGATTGTATTCTTTTGCTTTCACAGTTTGATACGAGTGTAATGATTACGCCGAAAGAATATGAAAAAAGAATACTTTTGGATAATTTTCTTCCTCACGACGCAGAAAATATGACCATGGCCTCTTTATCGAGAATTCTGTTTGACAACAGGGAAAAAGATTTTATACATAATCCCTATAATCATGAGCTTCGTGAAGTGAACGCAGTAGAACGAGGCGATACAGAAGAACTGGAGGAGATCATTGATGAGGAGTTTATGGGACGCTATGGGACGCTTTCAAAAGATCCTCTGCGACAGGAAATCAATATGGGAATCATTGTTGTAACACTCTCTTCAAGAGCAGCCATTCGTGGAGGACTAAGTCCTGAAATGGCCTACTATCTGAGTGACACGTACATTCAGGCACTAGAGCGTTGTACAGATCCGCTTACAGCAAAACACACAGGATATAGAGCGGAGCGGCATTATGCCAGACTCGTTCAGGAGCTGAAAAGAGAGCATTCTGCCTCCGGACAAAATGAAAACCTTCATATCAGTCACTGTAAAGACTATATTTATTCCCATCTTCACCGTAAACTGCAGGTACAGGATATCGCCGCAGCAATTGGCCTGGAACCCAATTATCTCTCAGCATTGTTCAGCAAGAATGAAGGCATTACTCTGAAACAGTATATTATCAACGCCAAGGTCAAGCTTATCCAGAATCTCCTGACTTACTCAGACTATAGTTATATTGAAATTGCTTCTTACCTAGGGTTTGCTTCTCAAAGCCATATGGGAGTACAGTTCCATCGTGTCACCGGAATGACACCAAGAAAATACAGGGAAAAATATCAGAAAGATGATTTTCTTCATGAGTATAAATAACCTGCCATCTGTTTCATCTGATCTCGCTGATCGCTATTACGGTTCTGGCAGAGGTTGTCATGAACAAGGTGACAGGTACCTTGTTCCCAAAAGGCGGTACTCTCGTCTGCCACAACAAATCCAGAATCCCGGACAAAAGTCTGAAACAGCTTTGCCGTTTTGTGGAAGCCAACAGTGCTGCAATTATAGAGAGATGGAGACAGGAGTTTGGGAATGTGACCTTCTATTGCTGATTGTCAAACATTCCTGAAAAATTGACGTTATGCCGGGCTTTCCTTTCATAGTGATAATACGTTGACAGTGATTCCTTCGCCGTTGGATTTCCGTCGGCAGAGCCCTTGGTTAATCTAGGCTCGCAATTACTTCTGCACGATCAGGAATCGAAAAATGCCATCCTGTGAGCCGGAAAATGCCAGATGGAAATCCTGCAAACCCGCATAATTACAGGGAATCTTCAATGTCCTCAAGGATTCGATTCTCTCATCCCCTGCTGAAAAGAAGCTGAAAGTCCAGTGTTTATCAGGACTTTCAGCTTCTTTGTTTTTGTGCGATTGTAAAAGTCATCACCTGGAGAGTTGTCCGGAGAAGAAAGAACTGCATCTATGAGAGGAATAATTGAAAGGAGAAAGGGAGTGGAGCCAGATCCCTTACAGAACCTCATCCACATGCACCTCAAGATAGCCGGTTTTCCGGCTGATCAGATGCCGCTGAAGCAGCATGCTCTCCAGTTCATCTGCGATCTCTTCGGATACAGATACGATTCTGTCCTTATCGTTCAGACGGTCGGGATGGTATTTCGTCTCTGCCCAGGGCTCCAGGCTGATCTGCTCCTGTGCCAGAGTGCGTATCTTCCCGCAGAAGACTCCTTCCGTATCCAGCTGCGTCATGGCGCGGAAGGTCCATTTATAATAAGGCGGATATTCTCTTTGCAGCAGAAAATACAGTTCCATCGCCGCCTGCAGGCCCTGTGCCCTGCACAGCTGTGCTGCCACGATATCGCCCCTGGACATGCACCTGGCGTAATTCACCTGCAGGGCAGCTGAGTATGCATGCAGCTGTTCTGCGATCCGCGTCCTCCAGACCCGGTCCGGATAATAATCCAGCAGCAGCTTGCGAAATGCGGTGAAAACACCCAGGTCATCCCGGAAGATCTCCCCGTTCGTGGCTGTTTTGAGACAGGTGTGATCCAGATAATACCACGTACTGTCCGACATTCTGCAGTGTTCCGTATCACAGTCCACCTGCAGGATATCTGAATAGAAATCATGGATCGTCATAACGCCTCTTCGCTCCCGAAGGCGTTTCGTATAATAAGAGCGCTGCGTACTGTCAACCAGTTCATTGTAGGCAATGGACAGACTGCGGCCAAAGCGTTCCATATCTTCGTCCGTCACCCACAGACAGACACCGGTTCCGAAATCATGATCCCTGGATATTTCGTCATCATATCCAAAGCAGTCGGAACCTTCCCCCGCGATTCCGACTGCGATCCGGTCTTCATATTCGGGGAATCTGGTATGGATCAGATCCGCCACATACACCTCATAGAACTTTCTGTTTTTATCGATCACATTACTCATAACGGTCAGAATCTCCTTCCGGTCTGAGCATCTTTGTATTATTTAAGTCTCTGTGATAAGGGGTCTTTCCCTTTTCTCCTACAGTGCCGTGTCCGATCATGATCTTTTTCTTGGACTTTGCATATACCTTCGATACAGATCCGTGTATCATGCATGCGGACAAGAGAAGCTCCATATATACTGCCTGGCTCAAGATGTCTACACGATTTTATTGTATAATGAAGGGGCAGGTATTATCAATGCATGTACGTGAATTAATATCCGTGAAGGGGAAGAACTATGAATATCTATGTCAATGCATCTGCAGAACGAGACGGGAACGGATCGCAGGATCTGCCCTTCAGAACGATCAGTGAAGCGGCCAGGATTGCCCGGCCCGGGGATGTGGTGCTGGTGGAACCGGGCATCTACCGGGAGTATGTGGATCCTGCCTTCTCCGGGACTGAGGAGGAGAGGATCGAATACCGCAGTGTCCGGCCTCTCGGGGCAGTCATCACGGGAGCGGAGCGGATTCAGAGCTGGGCTCCGTACGAAGGAAATGTGTGGGTGTGCAGGATCCCCAACAGTTTATTTGCGTCTTACAACCCGTATAAGACGCTGGTTTACGGTGACTGGTATTTTGCCACGCCGGACAAGCATACGGGATGTGTCTACCTGAATGACAGAGCTCTGTATGAGACCTCTACGCTGGAGGCCTGTCTTGCGGGGGAGGTATATGAATGCAGCTGGGCTGCGGAGGAGTCAGTATATAAATGGTACTGTGAGCAGGACGCGGAGAAGGATGAGACCGTGATCTATGCCAACTTCCAGGGGTATGACCCGAACCGGGAGAATGTGGAGATCAATGTGCGCCGGGAGTGCTTCTTCCCGTCTGAAACGGGCAGGAGCTATATCACCGTAAGCGGCTTTGTCATCTGCAAGGCAGCCACCACCTGGGCGCCGCCTGCCGCGTTCCAGGACGCCATGATCGGTCCCCACTGGTCGAAGGGCTGGATCATCGAGGACTGCGAGATCTACGGAAGCAGGTGCGCCGGCATCGGACTGGGGAAGTACCTGGATCCGGACAATGATCATTATTTTACCACTAAATATGTGAAGAGCCCCACCCAGATGGAGCGGGACGCCGTCTGCCGCGGACAGTATCACGGATGGCTGAAGGAGAACATCGGAGGCCATATCATCCGCAGGAACAATATCCATCACTGCGAGCAGGGCGGCATCATCGGCCGCATGGGCGGTGTGTTCAGTATCATCGAGGATAACCACATCCATCACATCAACAACATGATGGAACTTGGCGGCGCGGAGATCGCCGGCATCAAGATGCATGCCGCCATCGACGTAATCATGCGCCGGAACCATATTCATCACTGCACGATGGGAATCTGGTGCGACTGGGAGGCGCAGGGGACCAGGATTACACAGAATCTGCTGCATGACAACCAGAAGCCTGATTTCGCGAAGCGCCTGAAGGGCGGCATGATGATGCAGGATATCTTCGTGGAGGTGAGCCATGGGCCGACCTTGATCGACAATAATATCCTGCTGTCGGATGTGAGTCTGCGGTTTGCCACCCAGGGCGTGGCCATGGTGCACAACCTGATCTGCGGCGCTCTTACCTGCGTGGGAGACGGGACCGGCCCCAGGTATACGCCGTATCACATTCCGCACCGCACGGAAGTGATGGGCTTCATGACCATTCTTCACGGGGATGACCGTTTCTACAACAATATCTTCGTGCAGAAGTGGCCCGCTCAGGACGTCGAGATTCCTTCCGATTCCGATGACAAGGTCTTTACGGAGAACCGCACCGCCGGCACTTTTGAATTTGATGAGTACCCGTCCTGGGAGGAGTGGATCGCCCAGTTTGACTTCACGAAGCTTCCCGACATGCAGAAGCTGGCTCCGGTCCATGAGGGCCATCTGCCGGTGTGGTGTGAGGGCAATGTCTACCTGAACGGGGCAAAGCCAGGCAGGCATGATAAAGACGCTCTGGTGAGCGAAGAGAAGGTCCGGGTGGAGCTGAAGGAAGAGAACGGGCAGTACCGTCTGGAAACGGATCTGTACCGGCATCTTCAGGATTTCCATGCACGGATGATCCATTCGGATATTCTCGGAAAGGCCTTCGAACCGGAGGAGAGGTTCGAGAATCCGGACGGCTCCGCCATCCTGTTTGACAGGGACTATTACGGAGCCCACCGTGGCGCGCGGATCCTGCCCGGACCCTTCGCCCAGGCGGCAGAAGAGATGGCATTTATGGGAGATAATTGATCCTATTTGGAGATGGACAGTATGCCAAGAGAACAGATCCTACTGGTTGCATTAAACGCAAAATACATTCATTCCAATCCGGCAGTGTATTCCCTGGCGGCCTGTGCGAACGCGGTCAGTGACAATGTGTCGATCGCGGAATTCACGATCAATGACCGCTATGAGGATGTCCTGAGGGGCATCCTTCTGAGAAGGCCTCAGGTAATCGGCTTCTCGGTGTATATCTGGAATGTGGAATTCATGAAGCAGCTCATGGAGGACATTCACCATATCGCGCCGTCGATCCGCCTGATGGCAGGCGGGCCCGAGGCATCCAATGATCCGCAGACCTATCTGGAGTGGTGCGAGCTTGTGATGCTGGGGGAAGGGGAGAGGAATATTCAGACCATTGCGGCCTGTGTCAGGGATCAGGCAGCCATCCCTCTGGAGAAAATGGAAGGTGTCGCCTACAGGGATCCGGAGCTGGTCATCCACGCGCCCGGGCCGGCCTGCGCCGCGGACATGGATCAGATTCCGTTTTTGTACAGTGATCTGGAGCCCTTTGAGAACCGCATCATCTACTATGAATCCAGCAGGGGATGTCCATTTCGCTGCAGCTACTGTCTGTCCTCGATAGAGAAACGGGTGCGCTTTCGCAGCATGGATCTCGTACGGTCGGAACTGCAGTATTTTCTGGATCAGAGAGTGAAGCAGGTCAAGTTCATCGACAGGACCTTCAACAGCTCTTCAAAGAGATCTCTGGAGATCTGGACATACATTAAAGAACATGATAACGGCGTGACGAATTTTCATTTTGAGATCGGCGCCGACCTGCTGACGGATGAAGAGCTGAGCCTCCTGTCCACTCTGCGGCCGGGGCTGGTACAGCTGGAGATCGGGATCCAGAGTACCCATGAGCCCACGATGGAGGCGATCCACAGGACCGCGGACAACAGCCGGATCCTGAGCAATGTTCGGCAGCTTCGAAAACCTTACAATATCAATCTGCACACGGACCTGATCGCGGGACTTCCCCGGGAGGACTATGCCCGCTTCCAGAAGTCCTTCAACGACATCTATCCTCTGTACGCGGACCAGCTGCAGCTGGGATTCCTGAAGGTCCTGAAGGGGACGGAGATGTACGAGCGAAGGGATGAGTACGGGCTGGTCTTCAGCTCCAGGCAGCCCTATGAGATCTTTGCCACAAAATGGATCAGCTATGAGGAGATCGCTGCGCTGCACAGGGTGTGCGATGCCGTGGAGCTGTTTTACAACTCGCAGATGTTTTGCCGCAGTCTGATGTACCTGGAGCAGTTTTTCGACTCTCCCTTTGCCATGTACGAGTCCCTCGCTCAGTACCTGGACCGGCATCATCTGGCGGGAGTGGGGATCAGCGTGAAGAAGAAGTATGACATTCTGGAGGCCTTCGGAAGAGAGCACGGGGCCCCGGAGACGCTGGGGCTGTGGATCCATTTCGATCAGATGCTCCACACCCATCAGAGCCGGCGCATGACTGCCCGGGAGACCTTCCCCTGGCCTGAGGGGGAGAAGACCTATGTATTTGATTATACGAAGATGCATCCGGTCACCGGTGAGGCTGCCTGCACTGTGCAGGCCTGAGCCTTTTTCAGTTTTCCTGATAAGAGATCTTCATGCACGGCTCTCCCGTCAGCTTCTCGCTTCTGGGATCCGGCTGCGAGAAGCCGGCATAGATTGAGAAGCTGTGGCTTCGGACCGCGCGCACCCCGTCTTCGTCGACGCTTGTAAATGCGCGCCGCCGGATCCGGATCTCTGTGTGAGCATCCCCGCCTGCAGGGACGCTCACGCGGCCCTTCCAGCACAGTGACGGGTTCGGGACCGCCAGCTCATAGCCTTCATCCTTCAGATAGACCTGGAGCACGTCTGAAACCTCCTGTGCTCCGGGGTTGTGGATGGATGCCTCCAGGACAAGGCAGTCCTCGTCCAGGTTTTCGCAGTTTTGATCGGGGCTGCTGCCATCCGGAAGGAGCCCTCCGCCGATTCTGTCCTTTACCTTCAGGCCCTTCACCTGCAGCTTCCCGTAGGTCAGCCCGTAGCCGAAGGGATACAGAGGCGTTCCCTCGAAATAGCGGTAGGTGCGGTTCTTCATGGAGTAATCCGTGAAGGGGGGGAGATCGTCGCTGCTCTGGTAGAATGTGACCGGGAGCTTGCCAGTAGGCGCGTACAGGCCAAAGAGCATCTGTGCCAGGTCAAGGCCGCCCCGGGCTCCGGGGTACCAGGCCTGCACTACGGCCGAGGCCTTCTCATCGGCCAGGCGAAGATCCATGGCGCTTCCCGTCATGTTGATGACAATCACAGGCTTGCCGCAGGAGAGTACCTGCTCCATGAGCCGGACCTGGGATGCGGGGAAGCTCAGGGACAGCTTGTCGCCGGAGGCGTCCGCATTGCCGGTGTCGCCTTCCTCGCCTTCCATGGTCTCATCCAGACCAACCACCAGGATCACCAGATCACTGTAATCACACACTGTCGCAGCCTCAGAGAGCCGGTCTCCGCCGCTCTCCTGAGAGAGGTTCTCCACATTGTCCTTCCACAGATGGCAGCCCTGGGAATACAGGATCCTCACATCGTCTCCGACGGTGCGGCGGATGCCCTCCAGCACGGTGATGTATTCGGAGGAGGTGCCGTGATAATTGCCGACCAGAGCGGCTCTGCTGTCTGCGTTCGGACCGATCACGCCGATGGTTTTCAGCTTCCCCTTCTCAAGGGGGAGAATGCCGTCATTCTTCAGGAGCACGAAGCTCTCCTGCGCGGCCCTGTGTGCCAGCGCGATGTGCTCCGGTGACTCAACAACGGTATAGGGGATCTGGTCGTAGGGCGTCTCATCGAACATGCCCAGCAGGAAGCGGGTGGTGAACAGGCGGATGCAGGACTGCGTGATGTAGGATTCATCCAGCAGGCCCTCGTGGTATGCGTTCAGGATCCTCTCGTAGGTGCAGCCGCAGTTGAGGTCGCAACCGGCTTCCAGCGCCATCTTGACGGATTCCTCCGGGCGGGATGTGACCTTATGCTCCTCATGGAAATCCCTGACTGCCCAGCAGTCGGAGACGAAGTGGCCCTCAAAGCCCCATTTCCCGCGCAGGTACTGCATCAGCTCCCTGCTCGCGCAGCAGGGCTCGCCGTTGGTCCGGTTGTAGGCGCCCATGACCGCCTCCACATTTCCTTCCTTCACGCAGGCTTCAAAGGCCGGAAGATAGGTCTCCTCCATATCCTTCCTGGAAGCCACGGCATTAAAATGATGGCGCTCCGCCTCCGGTCCGGAATGGACCGCGAAATGCTTTGCGCAGGCTGCAGTCTTCAGAAACGGACCGTCTCCCTGAAGACCCTTCACATAGCGCACGCCCAGTCTGGACGTGAGATAGGGATCCTCTCCGTAGGTCTCATGTCCGCGGCCCCACCTGGGATCGCGGAAGATGTTTACATTCGGAGACCACACGGTGATCCCCTTGTAGATATCCCGGTCACCCCGCCTGGACTGTTCATTGTATTTGGCGCGGGCCTCTTCGGCGACACTTCCGCCGATCTCCTCTGCCAGGTCCTCATCGAAGGTCGCCGCCATTGCGATCGCCTGCGGGAAGACGGTAGCCGTGCCGGCTCTTGCCACCCCGTGCAGCGCCTCATTCCACCAGTTATAGGCCGGAATGGACAGCCGTTCTATCGCGTCGGCGCCAAAGCGCAGCTGTGAAGCCTTTTCCTCGATCGTCATCTGTGCAACCAACTCTGATGCCTTCTGCCTTGCTTCCTGTCTGGTCATAGCGGAGTACTCCTGTTTGAGAATAATAACAACTGTGATATAATTATTTGGGTGCGTTGTCTGCCGCGGCAGACAGTCTTGTGAGCGGGGTGGAAGAATATGACAATGAATCGCCAGATCACTGCTTCTGATAATATCTATCATCAGCCGATCCGGGAATATGTCGGACGTGCCATGGAGGGCACGCTGGAACAGGTCGATTATGTTCCGCAGAGCCATCTTCGCATCTGGTACAACACACAGCCGGAAGGGTATGCCCTTCATTATCATGACGCGCTTGAGATCATCATGGTGAAGGAGAACAGATATCCTCTGACGATTCTGGATAAGGAATATATTCTGGAACCGGGAGATATCTGCGTCATTCCATCCCGGGCGCTTCATAAGCTGGAGGGCGGACCGGGATCCAGATTCATACTGCTGCTGGATCTGGGGCCTTTATCGTCCTATTCTGACTTTCACGCACTGGAACCTGTTCTGATGCGGCCCTGGCTCTTTAACGAGCGGTCGCTGCCGGAACTGTACCAGAAACTGAATCAGGAACTGTCCGAGGTCATCTCCATCTATTTCTCCGGAGATGATATGTGGGAGCTGGCGATCTACTCCAGGCTTCTCCATTTACTGGAGCTCGCCGGAAAGTACTACCTGCGCAGGAGAAAGGACCCTTCTCCGGGCTCCTCCGACCTGTCACAGATCAATTATGAGAAGTTCGCCAGGCTCATGAACTATATTGACACACACTACGCCGAGCCCCTGACACTGGAGTGGGCTGCCGACTATGTGGGGTTTTCGAAATTTCATTTTCACAGGCTTTTCAAGGATTACGCCGGCATCACGTTCCATGATCACCTTATGAACAAGCGGATCCAGGTCGCCCAGTCTCTGCTGGGTACGGACCTGTCCATTACCGAGATCGCTTTCAGATCCGGCTTTACCAACAGTTCTTCCTTTGGCCGCGTCTTCCGCAGTCAGACAGGGATGTCCCCCTCCGCCTACCGGAAGAAGCGGGAAACCGTGGATTCCCACGGCAGAAGCAATTATATACACCCATAAATCCTGTCTCCGGACCCCTGAAAGGATCCGGAGACTTTTTTGTGCATTGTCAGCCCTTGACACCGCCGAGGGCAACACCTGCGATAATGTACCGCGACAGGAAGAGATATACGATGATCAGCGGGACCGCTGTCAGCGTCAGGCCCATGTAGACTGCGCCGTATTCCGTCTTGTAGATGTCGCCGCGCAGCAGCGAGATCATGATCGGAAGCGTATACTTCTTCTGGTTGGTCAGCAGAACCAGCGGGCGGAACAGGTCGTTCCAGCTGTTTACGAAGGTGAAGATCGCCTGAGTGGCGATGGCCGGCTTCATCAGCGGAAGAACGATGCTGTTGAAGATACGGAATTCCCTGGCGCCGTCGATTCTGGCCGACTGTACGATCTCAGGCGAGAGCGCCGGCTTCAGGTACTGTCTCATGAAGAAGACCATGGACGGTGAGGCGATGGCCGGCAGGATCAGCACCAGCAGGTGGTTCGTCATATGGACCTTGTAGACCATCTGATAGAAACCGATCAGCGTGATCTGTGCCGGGATCATCATGATCGCCATGATGAAGCTGAAGAACGCGTCGCGCAGTTTCCACTCATAGATGACCAGGGCATAGGCCGTCATGGAAGAGAAGTAGGTTGCCAGTGCAGTGACTCCTACAGATACGATCAGGGAGTTCATCAGGCCGACGGCCGGATTGAAGCTCTTTCCTGTCAGGATCTGGAAGTTCTTCAATGCATAGGTAGATGGAATGAAGGAGACTGCGTGCTGCTGGATCTGCGTTGTGGACCGCGTCGAGTTCACGATCATGATCACGAAGGGCATGACGCTCAGGATAGCCAGAATTACGCAGATGATAAAGATGATCGTCTTCTTCCCGGTATGATTCTTTTTCATCTCATCGCCTCCTTTGCCTTTCTGCGGGCCTCGCGGCGCACCTGCTTCTCGATCTTCTTCTGTTTCACTTCATCCTTGTCCCGGAAGAAGTAGAACATCACGAGGGAGACAGCCACAATGATAACAAACATGATCATACTCGCGGCGCCCGCGCGGTTGTAGAGATAGCCGCCGGAGAATGCCAGCTTGTAGATGAACACGTTGGTGGTCATGGTTGCGTTGTCCGGTCCGCCGATCAGGAACATCTGCGGGATATCGAACATGTTCAGGCCGCCGATCAGAGAGGTGACAAGCGTGAAGAGAAGGATGGTCCTGATGTTCGGGAGCGTTACCTTCCAGAAGGTCTGCCATCCGTTGGCACCGTCGATCTCTGCCGATTCGAAGATCTCGGGGCTGATGCCCAGCACGCCGGAGATCAGCATGATCATGGTATAGCCGTACCACTGCCAGGTCTGGATGAAAATGACGATTCCCCGGGCGATGTTTTTCTTGATCAGGAAATTGAACGGCTCCTTCAGTATGCCGAAGCGCATCAGCAGGTCGTTCACCGGGCCCATCGGATAGCCGAACAGGGCGTAGAACAGGATTGCGACCGTGGCAGCCGTGATGATATTGGGCATATAGAAGAGGACCTTGAACAGGCCGACACCCGGGATCTTGAACCTGCGGTCCGTGAACCATGCTGTCAGCAGAAGTGCCAGCAGGATCTGCGGGACAAAGTTCAGCAGCCACATCACGACCGTATTGCGGAACGCAGTCTGGAAGGTGGGGCTGGTCAGGATGATCCTGAAGTTATCAAACGGGTTCTCTTTCAGGAAGTGGAACGAAGACGCCGACACTCCCTTCAGATCTGTAAATCCGATGATTGCGGTATAAACCGTTGGATACAGAGAAAAGATCAGATATGCGATCACAAACGGAAGACTGAACAGATATCCGTATTTCGCATAGCTGACAGATTTCCTTTTTTCCATGTCTACTCCCTCCGAGCTTGGATCCGCTGCCTGGCTGCGTCATGGACAGGCAGCCAGGCAGCGGATCGGTAACACCGTACTGGTGTGAGAAAAGCTGCCGCGGACAGGCTGCTCAAAGCAGTCCGCCCGCGGCAGCTATGCAGTATCGTTGTCAGAAGCGCTTACTCAGCTGCTTCAACGCCAAGGGTGTCAGATATGGTCTGCTTGAAATCTGCGATTGCAGCATCTCTGTCCTTCTCACCGTGTGCATATGCACGGACCTGATCTCTCCATGCCATGTTGATGGACTCATCATACTGGGTCAGGTTCTTGCCGTTTGCATATTCGTTAGCCGGTACGAAGTACTCGAACATGTTCTGTCCGCCGAGGAAATCAAGAGATCCGTCGGAGACATCCATAACTGTTCCGGAAGCAACCGTATCCTTGGTGCCGCCTTCGCCGTTCAGAGTGCCGTTTGCCCACTTGTACTGAAGTCCGTCCTCAGTGCAGTCAAGGGTGATCCACTCGATGATCTGTCTTACAGCGTCAACCTTCTCAGCATCCATGTTCTTGTTGGCCAGCAGCCATGTGCCGCCCCAGAAGAAGCCGATCGGAGAGTTGCAGACTGCCCAGTCACCATAGGTGCCTTCGCCGACTGCTTCGCCGCCGCAGTTCGGAGCCAGGGTGTAGTTGATCAGCCATGCCGGGCCGAAGAAACCGAATACCGGCTTAGCGCCTTCGCCCTTCATATCTGCGAACCATGCATCCTGCCAGTCCTGAGTATCATTGCACCAGCCGTTGTCGACCAGGTTCTTGGAGATGTCCAGGAACTCTTCTCTCTTGGGATCGATCTGCAGCATGCCGTCCTCGTTCAGCCAGCCTGTGTCAGAGCTGTTCTCAACTGCGTGCCATACATCACCGTCACCGGATACGATCGCGCAGCCTGCGTCTGCCAGAGTCTTGGCTGCTTCCCAGAACTTATCCCAGGAACCGCTGCCGCCGCCGATGATCTCGGAGATCTCAGCCGGGTCATCCGTTCCGAAGACTTCCTTCGCTACGGAGCGGCGATAGATGAATGCACCGCCGGTTGCCTGATAGCCGAGTGCGTCGACCTGGCCTTCGGAGTTGCTTCCGATATCAACAGAGTACTGAGCGATCGCGCTCTCTTCGAGCTTCGCATCGATGTCGATGCCAAGATCTGCATACGGCATAGCGTAATCCTGCATGTCACCCTTGGAATACTTCAGGATGAAAGCTGCCTCTGCGCAGTAGATGTCCGGAGCCTCTTCGCCGCCTGCCTGAAGTGCGGAGTCGAGTGCGGGCTGATAAGCGCCCTCAGTCGTAGCAATGATGGTCGGGGTCACAGTGTAACCGAAGTCCGGATGTGCCTCCAGGAACTTCTCTACCATTCCGGGAACCTCATCGGTGAAGGACCAAAGATTGATGTTTCCCTCCGCGAATGCAGAAGTGCTGCAGAGCATGCTGAGAGCAGCAACACCGATAACAGCCATACTTAACTTTCTGTTTCTCATAAAACAACCTCCCTTTCGATTCTGAAATGTCTGACAAAAAAATATGTTAAACGATTTCGTAATGTGATTTCATTTTCCCATGCTTCCATTTATCAGTCTATTCAAATCTTGCGGATCATTCCACGGTTTTTGCTATTATTTCACAATTCTCTTTTCCCTGCAGGTCTGCTTTAGTATAATTTACATAAAAATAAGGAAGGAAACACTCCAGATGAGCCGTTTTTTCAACCCGGAAAACCCGGTTTTCCGCTTTCTTTCGGGCATTTTTGATATGATCCTGCTCAATGTCATCTTTATCCTGACGTCACTGCCGCTCTTTACCATCGGCGCCTCACTGACGGCGCTCTATTCGGTGCTTCTGTGGCGGGAGAATGACAACGGATATCTGCATCAGATCTATTTTTCCTCATTCCGGAAAAACTTCAGACAGGCGACCGCTGTATGGATCCCCTGCTTCGTGGTGACCCTGTTTCTGTCCTATGAGCTGTACCTGGTGTTCCGGGTGCTGGATCCGTTCTGGAGATTCCTGCAGTTCCCCATCTGGATCTCGCTGTTTCTTGCTGTCAGCATCTTGCTGTATGCCTTTCCGCAGATCGCCCGGTTCGAGCAGAAGACACTTCTTATCCTGAAGAACAGCATCCTGATCAGCATCAGCAATATTGTTCTTACGATCGCAGTTCTGGCTGTCTCCTTCTTCGCGGTCGATCTGTGCCTGCACAATGGCGACTGGCTGGTACTTATTTTCAGTATCTACCTGTTCATCGGCTTCGCGCTCACCGGGAAGGTGTTCTCCTTCTATCTGCGGAGCGTGTTCAGGAAGATCGAAGAAGGGGAGCAGAAGCGATCCTGAATGAAAAGCGCCTCCTTCCCAGTCTCCTTCTTCGCCGCGCCTGAGCGTGGATTTCTGCACCTTAGACCGTATATCATTTCAGATTTTTTATATGTCCCTGGCGGCCAGCGAGTCTCCGTAGCCGCTGTGGATAAGACGGTGTATGTCACTGCCAGCGGGCTGAACGTCCGGGCCGGCTGCTCGACAGACGACAGGATCCTCGGCACACTCGCATACGGAACGGCAGTCCGGGTGACCGGGAATGTGCAGAGAAACGGTGCAGATTATGGCTGGCGTCAGGTGTCCTACGGAAGCGGGACAGGCTATGTTTCGGCCAACTTCCTGTCAGACCAGGCGCCGGAGCAGAAGAAAGCGGAGCCTCAGACACCTTCAAAACCTGAATATACTGGAAATGTGAAGACGGTCTGTGATGAGATCGGAAATGTCTTCACGCTGTCTGAGAGAACGGACGGAATGTGGTGTGACAAAGACGGCACGAGATATACCAGGCACTCCGCGACCGACTTCCAGGTCTACGAAGGAAACAAGCATCTGACAGTATACTGATAAGATTACAAAACGGTGTCAATGACATGCAGAAGTGTCATTGACACCGTTTTCATTTTAGCGCATTCTACAGAGAGCAGGACATTGACAGACGGCAGGATGGAGGCTGTGAGATGATACGAGTTACTCTGTGGTATGAAAATGTGCAGGAAGAAGGCATCGCTTCTGCGGCGATGACAGAGAGTGCATCAGAGGAAGAGAGGGAGCGGATTCTTCGCGATCTGAAGGAAGGATCTGAGCGGATTCGCCGTCAGTATCCGGATGGGCTTATGGGAACGATCGCGGGAGCGCTAAGGAAAGAGAAGGATCTGGAAGTGACCTGTGTTACGCAGCAGATGCCCGAGTGCGGGCTGACCCAGGAGCTGCTGGAGAACACAGACGTGCTGATCTGGTGGGCCCATGTCGCCCATGAGGAGGTCCCGGATGAGATCGCATACCGGGTCGTCCGCCGGGTGCAGGCGGGTATGGGGTTCATACCCCTTCATTCCGCGCATAAGTCCAGACCATTCATGTACCTGCTCGGAACTACGGGAACCCTCAGCTGGAGAGAAGGGGATTTCTGCCGTGTATGGACCGTCTCGCCTTCGCATCCGATCGCGAAGGGGATCCCTGAGAGCATAGAGCTGTCGGAGGAAGAGATGTATGGCGAGCCCTTTGACATTCCGAAACCGGACGATACCGTATTTATCAGCTGGTACAGCGGCGGGGAGGTGTTCAGGTCCGGCTGCACATGGACCAGAGGGTACGGGAAGATCTTCTACTTCCAGCCCGGCCATGAGACCAGTCCGTCCTACCACAATCCGTATATCCTGAAGATCATCGCCAACGCGATCCGCTGGGCGGCGCCGGAGATCGTAAGAGAGCGGTTTGACTGTCCGAATGTTCCGATGTCGCCGGAAGAGAAGAGAAAGAACGCCGGGAGAATCTGAGAAGGAGAGATATGCCATGCAGCTTACTGCGAAGATGTTTCTGATCGTCTGCCCCATGTTGTTTCTAGCAGGGTTCGTGGACGCGATCGGCGGCGGAGGCGGGCTGATCTCGCTTCCTGCCTACCTGTTTGCCGGACTGCCCATCCATACCACCGTGGCTACAAATAAGCTTTCATCGGCCTGCGGGACCAGCCTGGCGACCGGACGTTTTATCCGGCACGGACTGATCGATTTCAAGCTGGCCGTACCCTCTGTGATCTGCGCCATAGCCGGGTCTTCCCTGGGAGCACAGCTCTCCATGCGGATGAGTGAGCAGGTCATGAAATATGTGCTCTTTGTCGCCCTTCCGGTCGCAGCTTTCTTTGTACTCAACAAGAATCTGTTCCAGGACAGCGGCGGCGAGGCAAAGGAAGACCGGCGGACCTTTATCGTATCCGCCGTGGCTGCCTTCGTGATCGGTATCTATGACGGATTCTACGGTCCCGGAACCGGGACCTTCCTGATCATAGCGTTCACGGTTTTTGCGAAGATGGGAATCCGGGCCGCGAACGGCCAGGCCAAGATCATCAACCTGACGACCAATGTCACGTCACTGGTGATCTTCCTGATCCACGGACAGGTCCTGATACCGCTGGGACTTGCGGCGGCTGCCTGCAATATGGCCGGAAACTATATCGGAGCAGGACTTGCCATGGAAAAGGGGACAAAGATCGCCAGGCCTGTGATCCTGTTTGTGCTGGCGCTGCTTCTGATCAAGATCGTTACTTCGTAGCACCCTTCTTTCTGAGGATGTTGGATACGATCACGGAGCAGGAGGCATCGCCTGTGATGTTGAGCGTTGTACGGCCCATGTCGAAGATGCGGTCCACGCCGGCTACAAGGGCGATACCGTCCAGCGGGAGGCCGACGGAGGCAAGGACCATGGCCAGCATGACCATACCTGCGCCGGGAACGCCTGCTGTTCCGACCGAGGCAAGGGTAGCAGTCAGGACGATGGTGATCATCTGAGCGGGAGTCAGGTGGATGCCATAGCAGGATGCGATGAATATCGCGCAGACTCCCTGATAGATCGCGGTTCCGTCCATGTTGATGGTCGCGCCGAGGGGCAGGACGAAGGAGGATACTTCACGGGAGGCTCCCAGCTTCTGGGTGCATTCCATGTTGATCGGGAGTGTTCCGACGGAGGATGCGCTGGAGAACGCGAACATGATGGCGGGCATCATGCCTTTGAAGAACTTAATGGGACTCATGGAGCCCATGGTAGAAACGGTCAGAGAATAGACGACGATCGCATGAAGAAGATATGCACAGTAGGCCGCGAGGATGACCATGGCAAGGGATCCGATGACCATGGCTCCGTTGGAAGCGATTACCGGGCACAGCAGGCAGAATACGCCGATGGGGGACAGCTTCAGGATCATCTCCATACATTTCATGAAGATATCATTCCACAGATTGATGCCGTCCACGGCCTTGGCGGCCTTCTCCCCCATCAGGATAACAGCGAAGCCGATCAGCAGCGCCATGACGATTACCTGCAGCATATTTGCTTCCACGATCGGACTGAGGAAGTTTGCCGGGAAGATGTTGACTAAGACATCCATTGGCGCGGTGGAGGCAGGCGCCTCGTAAGTCAGGCTGGAGGTCTCGAGAACCGGGAAGGCGCTCTTGAACAGGTTGGCGATCACCAGACCGATCGCGGTCGCGACGGCTGTCGTACAGAAATAATAGACGACGGTGATGCCGCCGATCTGACCGACCTTCCGGATGTCACGCATGGAGACAATGCCTGCCATAATGGAGAAGAGAACGATCGGGCCGACGATAAACTTGACCAGGTTCAGGAAGATCGTTCCGAAGGGCTTGATGTAGGTGGCTGCGAAGTCTGCATGTGACTGCATCAGAAGGCCTGCGATGATTGCCAGGATCAGAGCAATGAAGATCTGCACAGCAAGGGACAGTTTCTTGGTTTTTACCGGTTGACTCATAGGGAATCCTCCTTCAATAAAAAAGTGCCAGGTGATGTGGTTACACAAAACAGCTATGCATTAATATTACCATATAAATCGTGCAAGTGGGGCAATAAATTGCGCTATTTGCACAAAAACTGTCAAAACAGTAATGGTTGTATGCACATGTAAAAATCTGGTATATTCATACTATACAGTCCATACAGAGAAGGAGGATCGATATGGCAGATACGAGAAAACTGGCAGGCGGCCGCCCTGTGATCGGAATCCGCCCCATTATTGACGGGCGCAAGGGCCCGCTGGATGTCAGAGGCTCCCTGGAGGAGCAGACCATGTCCATGGCCAGGCGCGCCAAAAAGCTCTTTGAGGAAAATGTATTCTATGCAGACGGGACTCCGGTCAGGGTTGTCATCTCTGACACTACCATCGGCCGTGTCCGCGAGAGCGCCCAGTGTGCCGAGCAGTTCAGGAAGGAGGGCGTGGACATCACGCTGTCGGTGACTCCCTGCTGGTGCTACGGCTCCGAGACGATGGATATGGATCCCACCACGATCAAGGGCGTCTGGGGACTGAACGCCACCGAGCGCCCCGGCGCGGTCTATCTGGCGTCTGTCCTTGCGACCCATGCCCAGAAGGGACTTCCGGCATTCGGCATCTACGGCAGGGACGTGCAGGACGCCGATGACGAGACCATGCCCGAGGACGTGAAGGAGATGCTGCTCCGCTTTGCAAGGGCGGCAGTTGCCGTGGCATCCCTCAGAGGCATGAGCTATCTGCAGATCGGCTCTGTCACCATGGGGATCGGCGGATCCATCATGGATCAGGATTTCTTCGAGAGCTACCTGGGCATGAGAGTAGAGTCGGTCGATGAGGTGGAGGTCCTCCGCCGCATGGAGGAAGGCATCTACGATCAGGAAGAATACGAGAGAGCCCTGGAGTGGACGAAGAAGTACTGCAAAGAGGACTTCGACAAGAACCCCGAATGGATCCGGAAGGACAGGAAGACCAAGGATGAGCAGTGGGAATTCACTGTGAAGATGTATGTGATCATCAAGGATCTGATGAGGGGCAATAAAGCTCTTGAGGAGAAATTCCCGGAGGAGGCGATCGGACACAATGCCATCGTCGGAGGCTTCCAGGGACAGAGACAGTGGACGGATCACTGGCCCAACTGCGATTTCCCGGAGGCGCTGCTCTCGACTACGTTCGATTATGAAGGGGCAAGAGAGCCCTACGTGCTCGCCACGGAGAATGACTGCCTGAACGGCCTGTGCATGCTGCTGCAGAAACAGCTGACCGGCCGCAGCGCGATGTTCTCGGACGTCCGCACCTACTGGAGCGGAGAATCCGTCAAGAGGGTGACCGGCTATGAGATCGAAGGCCACGCCAAAGACGCGGACGGCTTCATCCATCTGATTAATTCCGGCGCGTCTGCCCTTGACTTCTGCGGTGAGGCAGTCAATGAGAAGGGAGAGCATGAGGCCAAGAGATGGTGGGATGTCACGCAGGAGGATCAGGAGAAGATGCTGGCGGCGACCACCTGGGCGCCGGCGGATAACGGATACTTCCGCGGCGGCGGATACTCCTCCAGATTCGTCACAAAGTATGAGATGCCCATCACCATGATCCGGCTGAACCTGGTCAAGGGTCTGGGACCGTTCCTGCAGATCGCAGAGGGCTGGACCGTAGCGCTCCCGGATGAGGTGACGGATACGCTGTGGAAGAGAACGGATTACACCTGGCCCTGCACCTGGTTTGCGCCGCGTGTGGATCACGTTCCGGGAAGCGCGTTCTGCACCGCCTATGACATGATGAGAAACTGGGGCGCCAACCACGGATCCTCCGTGTACGGTCATGTTGGCGCCGACCTGATCACCCTGGCATCCATGCTCCGCATACCGGTGGCAATGCACAATGTTCCGGATGAGAAGATCTACCGCCCCGCGGCATGGAGCGCATTCGGAACCAAGGACAAGGAGGCGGCGGATTACAGAGCCTGCCAGACCTATGGCCCGCTGTACAAGCCCTATAAATAAAACCGCGTGAAAGCATGATTAATAAGAGCAGCCGGACGGTTGTGATCCTGGATGGATCATCGCCGCCCGGCTGCTTTTCTTCCGTTCTGTTTTGTTGTTTTCCTGCCGCTCTGCTTTGCTGCCTGCCCTGTCTTGCGTCTGCCGGCATTCGGCCTGGGTGCCTGCCCTGTCCTGTGTCCGCCCTGGCTGCCTGACTTTGGAGTGCCGGCATGCTTTGAGCCGTGTGGAGGAGCCATCTTCCTGGGAGGGATCAGGTACTGCCGGCCGAAACCGATCAGGTCTTCCCGGTGGCACTTCAGGAGGGCTTCCTTCACAAGATCATAGTTCCCGGGATCCCGGTACTGGATCAGTGCGCGCTGCATGGCCTTCTCGTGGGGATCTGTGGCCACGTAGACCTTCTCCATGGTCTCCGGGTCCAGGCCGGTGTAGTACATGCAGGTGGATATGGTTCCGGGCGTGGGATAGAAATCCTGCACCTGCTCGGGCATGTAGCCCATATGACAGATATACTCTGCCAGAGCGATCGCGTCCTCCAGCGTACTTCCCGGATGGGAGGACATCAGATAAGGGACGATATACTGCTCCTTGCCGGTTTTCGCGTTGATGCGTTCGAACTCCTTTAAGAAGGCGTTGTACACCTCATTCTTCGGCTTGCCCATCCTGCGGAGCACATTTTCAGAGATATGTTCCGGGGCGACCCGAAGCTGCCCGCTGATATGATATTCGCACAGCTCCTTCAGGAAGGTCCTGTCTCTGTCGGCCATCAGGTAATCAAACCGAAATCCCGAGCGGATGAAGACCTTTTTCACCCCGGGCAGGGTGCGCAGCTTCCTCAGAAGCTTCAGGTAGTCCGAATGATCTGCCTCCAGGTGGGGGCAGGGTTCGGGAAACAGGCACCGGCGATGGCTGCAGGCTCCGCGCCTGAGCTGCGCGCTGCAGGCCGGCGCGCGGAATTCCGCCGTAGGTCCGCCCACGTCGTAGATATATCCCTTGAAGTCCGGCTCTTTGAGAAACTGCTCTGCTTCTTCCAGGATGGATTCCTGGCTTCTTGCCTGCACGATCCTGCCCTCGTGGAAGGTGAGGGCGCAGAAGTTGCAGTCTCCAAAGCAGCCCCGGTTGCTCGTCAGGCTGAACTTGATATCGCCAAAGGCCGGGACGCCTCCGTCCTTGTCGTAGACAGGATGCCAGGCCCTCTTGTAGGGAAGGGCGTAGATATCATCCATCTCCATCTGGGTCAGGGGCATGGAGGGAGGATTCTGCACGACGAACAGACTGTTGTCATAGGTCTCATACAGCCTCTTTGCCTGGAAGGGATCGGTGTTCTTATGCTGGATCGCGAAGCTCTGGGCATATTTTCTCTTATCCGTCCGGATCTCTTCGTAGGAAGGAAGTCTCACGGCATCCTCCGTATAGGAGGTGTCCCTGGTCTTGAAGACGGTTCCGCGGATAAATGTGATATCCGAGACGGACAGCCCGCTGCTCAGCGCGTCCGCGATCTCGACGATACTGTGCTCCCCCATGCCGTAGGAGATCAGATCCGCGCCGGAATCCAGCAGGATGGACCTGCGGACCCTGTCGGACCAGTAATCATAATGCCCCAGGCGTCTCAGGCTGGCTTCGATGCCGCCGATGATGATGGGCGTTTTCTTGTAAGTGCGCCGGATCAGATTGCAGTAGACGATGACGGCGTAGTCGGGACGCTTCCCGGCAGCACCGCCCGGGCTGTAGGCATCGCTGCCGCGCCTCTTGCGGGAGACGGTATAGTGATTGACCATGGAGTCCATGTTGCCGGAGGAGACAAGGAAGCCGAGCCTCGGCTCGCCGAACCTTGTTATACTGTCCGGGTCCTTCCAGTCGGGCTGGCAGAGCATGCCGACCGTATAGCCCCGGGACACCAGGACGCGGGATATGATGGCGCTTCCGAAACTTGGATGATCTACATAAGCATCGCCGCAGACGTAGACAAAGTCCACCTGCGGCAATCCGAGATCATACATATCTTTTTTACTGATGGGAAGAAATCCGTTGTTCATGCCGCGGCTGCCTTGTAGGATCGATACTCTGCCCTGAAGGCAGAACGCAGTGATACAACAGGATTATAGCACAATTCAGCGCACTGCAAACAGCAGAACCATTCTGGCGGTCTCCGCAAGGCTCCTTCCCGCGTCCATGCTCATTTTCTGAAGGTAGCGGTGAGCCTCCGGCTCAGTCATATTGCGCTGCGTGATCAGTACCTTTTTGGCGGACTGAATATCGCGGCTGCCGCGTGAGGAAGTATGGGAAACAGACATATGGATACCTCCTTTCAGATGCTCAGCTGCGGGCTGTGCCGTCCGGGAAGGACAGCCCCAGAAGGTCGCAGACGTTCTGGATGAAGCGGGAAGCGACCTGTGACAGCTTGCCGGACCGGTTCCAGACCAGGATGTAGGAGGCAAGCACTTCCGGGGAGAGGTTCTTGATCACGACATCGGGGTCATTGGAAAAATGGTTGTCAGACACCGGATAGATGGCGATGCCGACCCCTTTCCTGGTAAGCTCGAAGGCATTGAGCATGTGGGAGATGCGGCACGCGATATGAAGGTCTGGGTTTTCTTCCGGAAACCACCGCTGGATCTCCCTGAGCCTGGATTCACGGGAAGGAATGATCAGGTCCCGCTCCTTCAGGTCTTCGATCGAGACGGAATCGCCGGGAGCCGATGCCAGCGGGTCGCTGGCCGGGATCAGCGCCGCCCAGGGCTCTGAATACACAGGGATGGAGCACAGACCTTCCGCGTTATGAGGCTCCGTGATGATGCCGAAATCGCACAGTCCGCTGCTGACCCTGTAGATGACTTCGTCGGTGCTTCCGTTCCAGATGGAGCACTGGATCTGGGGAAATGAATTCCGGAAATCCGCGATCCATTCTGCCAGCATGCGGGGCGCGTGCCCTTCCACGGAAGCGATGTCGATGGAACCCTGAAGGCCCTTGGACATCTCCAGGATATCCTCCTTGGAGCGCTCCGTCAGATAGAGGATCTGATTGGCATACTGGAGAAATGCGTTTCCTTCGGCTGTAAGAGTCAGGCCATGGGAGGAACGCTCGAACAGTCTTGCCCCGAGTTCGTCTTCCAGATCACGGATCTGACGGCTCAGAGGCGGCTGGGCGATCAGCAGCTTTTCTGCGGCTCTTGTGAAGTTCAGTTCTTCTGCTACGGCGATAAAATATCGGATATGTCTCAGTTCCATGCCTGCTCCTTTCCACCGTATTTGTGAATCTGTCAGTTTAAAGCATTAAAACATGAATAACTATAGTATAAAACTATGTCAAAATACAATATTCAAACGATATGAACGGCCATACTAAAAAAGTATGACAGCACCAAAGAGGGTGTTCATACTGGGGAAAATAAATCATATAAAAAAGGGGTTTTTTCTGTCATTTCGTGCTACTATGAATTAGAGAGACGAGGAGACGGTATAGAGAAGAGGCCGGATAAGCCGGGAGGCCTGTAAAATATGAAGAATCAGGCACCATCCGGAGTCGTGAGGACTCCGGTCAGGAAACTGTACATCTCGGATCTTCATTTCTTTCATGACAGTCTGAACCACCGGATGGACCGGCGCGGGTTCGCGGATTATGAAGAGATGAACAATTATATGATCAGCCAGTGGAATGCGAACGTGTCGCAGCGGGATGAGGTATATATCCTGGGAGACTTCTCTGTGTCAAAGGGAAGGACTACGAACCGCATTCTGGAGCTTCTGAACGGCAAAAAATATCTGATCGAGGGAAATCATGATGATTTCCTGAAGGACCGGCAGTTTGACCGGTCACTCTTTGGGTGGATCAGGCCCTATGCGGAGATCAGTGATAACCGCCGCAGGGTGATCCTGTCACACTATCCCATTTTCTGTTACAACGGACAGTACCGCAGGCGCAAGGACGAGCCCTTTGTGTATATGCTCTACGGGCATGTGCACAATACCCATGACGAGCTTCTGGTAGACAGCTTTATCAAGCAGACGAGGAACTCTTCTGTGATGCTGGCGCATGCCACGGAGCCTGCTTCCGTTCCCTGTCAGATGATCAACTGCTTCTGCATGTTTTCGGACTACATCCCGCTGACGCTGGATGAATGGATCCTCAATGACCAGAAGCGCCGGGACAGCATCCAGACTATGCTGCCGGGGCCTTCTTCCGGTTCCACTTCACCATAAAATACAGGACCTCCGCCACGCAGCAGGTCATCCATCCCACAGGATATCCGAAGCCGATCACGTACGGCGTATAGGCGATGCGGGAGCCGATGAAGAGATAGATCTGCCTGATCACCACAAAGCAGGCGAGCATGCACACCATCGGCCCTCTGGAGTCTCCGCGCCCGCGCAGGGCACCGGCCAGCACATGGTTGATGGCGTTGAATACAAGGAAAAATGTATTCATACGCAGGAACAGCACGCCATAGTAGATCACGGATTCGTCCTGCGAGAACAGAGAGGTGGCCTGCGGGGCGAAGACCACCAGGACGGCCGCGATGACGGCGGTCACGACCACTGCGGCCTGCAGGGAACGGATGGTTCCCTTATTAACCCTGTCCTCTCTTCCCGCGCCGATGTTCTGGCTGACGAAGGTGGTCGCCGCCTGATTGAGGCTGGTCATCGGGAGGAATATAAAGGAGTCAAGCTTGTTGTAGCTTGCCCATCCTGCCATACACGCTGAACCGAAGCCATTGACATAGGACTGCACGAATACATTGGACAGAGAGGTGACCATGGACTGAAAACCCGCCGGAAGGCCGATGGCCATGATCCTCTTCAGGATATCCCTGTCGATATGCAGGTCCTTCCATGTCAGCTTGTAGATATCATCCGTCTTCGTCAGAAGGAGCAGGACCAGGAACGCGGACAGGAACTGGGACAGGATGGTCGCCCAGGCCGCCCCTGCGATCCCTGCCTTGAACACGATTACGAACAGCAGGTCCAGCAGTGTGTTCAGGATACTGGTAAAGATCAGGAAATAAAGAGGCCTTGCGGTATCTCCGACTGCCCGCAGGATCCCGCTTCCCATGGCATAGACCAGCAGTCCCAGGCTGCCCGCGAAATAGATCTGCAGGTACAGCTGAGCCTGGGCGAATACATCCTCCGGGGTCGCCATGAGACGCAGCATCGCAGGTACGAGGGCGATGCCGGCAAAGGTAAAGAAGATGCCGAACAGCAAGGTGATGGCCATGGTGGTCTCCACCGCCTTGTGCAGGAGATCCGGCTTGCGGGCGCCGAAATAATTGGAGATCACGACACCGCCGCCGATCGCCACGCCGTTGAAGAAAAAGATCATGATGTTCACGATCATGGTGGTGGAGCCGACAGCGGCAAGGGCCTCCTTGCCGACAAAGTTGCCGACCACGATGGAGTCCACCGTGTTGTAGAGCATCTGAAAGATATTGCCGAAGAGCAGCGGAAGGGAGAACGCGATCAGGTGGCGGAGGATCGAACCCTCCGTCATGTCGCGGGCGGTTGTCTTGTGATGATGAAATGTATGCAAAGCAGGACCATCCTTTGAGTTCAGGCGTGTGGATCATCTGTGAATATCAGAGTACAGTATATACGGAATATACAGGAAATGTGCAAAAAAGCTAAGAAAAAAATAAGACCAATATAAGACGGGCATTCTTGAACCGGCAGGAAATAGATGATATGTATGTAAGTGATACATGATTCCGGATCTCCATTTATAAGCAGATGGAACCGGCACATATGCGTAAAAGGGGGTAAATAATGAGAAGAAGACTCTTAGGTGTACTTGGGTTCGGAACCGCTGCAGTCATGATGCTCTCCGGATTTGATTCGGCCATGACCGTGCAGGATCTGCAGAAGAACGCTGCGGAGGCGATGAAGACGGTGCAGCAGTACAGCGGCACCTTCAGCGCCGGGGCGGACGTGAATGTAACGGTTACACAGGAAGGGGAGAACGGAGCTTCGATGTCGATGCCGCTGACCGGCGAGATCACAGGCTCCTTCTCGATGACCAGAGAGCCGATGGCAGCAGGCATCGAGCTGGAGTTTTCAGGATCCGGCGCGGGCCAGGAGGGTTCCGGAAGCCTGCAGCTGTTCATGAATGAAAATGAAGACGGCACAGGCACAAGCTATGTCCATACCGTATCCGGCGGCACGGACAGCGGATGGCAGGCAGCAGCTGTCGACGCTGAGTCCATAGCCCAGATGAAGAGTGCCCTGGACCAGGTCGCGAGCGGCGATATCAATGGCTTCCTGGATCAGTATACGACAGAGGATTCCGACCTGAACGCGGAACAGATGAAAGAGCTGATCGCCACCTACACCCAGACCCTGCAGGGCGCGGCGACCCTTAGCTCCGAGGCTGTGGAAGCAAATGGCCATGAGGCCTATGAAGTGGTGGCCGACATTACGGGCGGTGTCCTCACACAGCTGATCTCAGACAGCGCTGCAGTTGCGGGACAGGTGCTGGATGAGTCCATGCTCGGACTGATCGAGACCATCGCCAGCAGCCTGGATATCAAGGTCGTCACTGATTATGACGTGGAGACCTGCCTGCCCGTTGCCGGTTTTGTGGATCTAACCGGAAGCGACTTTGCGTCGCTCGCACAGTTTGCGGCAGGCCTTATGGGCTCTGAAGAGATCGGTTCTGTAGAGCTGACAGCCAACCGGCTTGGCGCGGAATTCAGCGTATCCTATGATGACTTCGGAGGCGTCGTGATCCCCGAGGAGGCTCTGAGCGCAGAGGTCGTGGACGCGGGAGACGCCCTTGATTCCCTCGTGGGTGACGTGACGGCCATCGCCGGCGGCGGAACGGATGATTCGGATTACTCGGATTATGATCCGACCGAAGGCGCAGTTTTCAATGAAGACGGCAGCTGCCATCTGGAAGATGAGAATTATGAAGGAGCAAAGCTCGCTGTCGACGTCTATGCTCCGGAAGGAATGGAATGCTCTTATGCGGCTGAGAGCTATGTTGCTTACTCGGATGAGGATTACAGGAAGAACATTTCCTATTCTCTCTACTCCTATGCGAACGCGGACGAGGCCCTGGGATATATGACGGATGTCTCCTACATGACCGATGACGAAGACTATTCCGATATCGTGGTGACGGATCCGGCAGAGCTGACGCTGGAGAGCGGAGTTACCATCAAGTATGCCACCGTCAGCTACAAGTATCAGGGCACCGCGATGGGAAGCACCTATGCCGTGATCCCGGTCGAAGATATGGCAGTGATGGTCGAGATGCGGATCGAAGATGAAAACTATGAGCCGGTGGTACCGACTGAGGAAGAGATCGCAGCTTATGCGTCGGTGGTGAAGACCGCATGATCCGCAGTATTGTTTTTGACGTAGGATATGTGCTGCTGAACTATACCTGGAAGGATAAGTTCAGAGAGTGGTACGACGAGGAAGGAGTGGCCAGGCTGGCCAGGACTCTGTTCGGAGAAGGAGTGCCGGATTCGGAGAGAGGCATGTGGATCCGCTATGACAATAATCTGATCTCAGATGAGGAGATCCGCAGTACATGCATGGCCCACCTTCCGGATGACAGAATGGCACTGGAGTGGTTTTTCGACAATTCAGACAGCTGGAGCGTCGTGCTCCACGACATGGCGGATCTGATCAGACCACTCAAGGAAAAGGGATACCGCGTCTATCTGCTGTCCAATTATCCGAAGACACTGTGGGAGCAGCACGTCTGCACCAGGGATTTTTATCCCCTGGTGGACGGCGAGACAGTCTCCTGGAAGGAGCATTTCGGGAAGCCGGAGGAGCGCTTCTTCCGTGTTCTTCTGGAGCGCTACGGCCTGAGAGCAGACGAGTGCCTGTTCCTCGACGACCGCGCTGACAACACCCAGGCGGCGAAGGCCCTGGGCTTTCAGACCATCACACTTGACAGCCCGAAGGCCCGGGAAGAAGCGGTGAAGCTCCTGACACAGCTGCCCCGGCTCTGCGACGGAGCCTGACGGACACACGGGAAAGAGAGAACTATGACGAATATCCTTGTTATTGACGGCCAGGGAGGCGGTCTGGGGAAACAGCTGGTCAGCGCCCTGAGGAGGCTTGACAATATACGGATCACGGCCGTGGGCACAAACAGCGCCGCAACCGCGGCGATGCGCAAGGCCGGTGCGGACCAGACTGCCACGGGAGAGAATTCGGTCCTGGTGACAGCGCGCGATGCCGATGTCATCCTGGGCGCCGTCGGGATCGTCATGGCGGATTCATTTCTGGGGGAGATCACCCCTGCGATGGCGCTGGCAGTAGGCCGGAGCAGAGCGGAAAAGGTGTTGATACCCATGAACCGCTGTGGTATCATAATCGCTGGCTGCACGGGCAAAACGATTGCCCAGTGTATAGAAGAAGCGGTGGAGCAGGTTAAGCTGCTGGCAGGAAGTCAGGGCGGATCGCAGAAGTGATCAGACTGCCGCGTCTATTGCAGCCGCTGCATATACGGATTGATATCAGGAAGGTATCTTGCTTTCAGAAGAGAGCAGGATACCTTCTTTTGTTATCGCAGGCGGCGAATGCCGCGACAGTGAGCGAACGAAGTTCGCGTAACTGTCACATGGATCAAAGTGGAAACATACACAGGGAGGCAGTATGAAACGGAATAAAGGAATGAACTGGCGCATGCAGGCGGCGGCCGTTGCATGTGCGCTGGCTGTGAGCGGCTTGGCGGCGCTCGGAACGGACAGGGTCTTCGCCCGCAGTCAGGGAAGGGAAGAGAGAATCGAGGCAGGTGAACTGGTCGCAGCGATCGGTGAGGAGCCGCAGAGCGGGTTTGACCCCTCCACCGGCTCCCACGGATCTCTCACAAGGCTGTTTTTCTCGACCCTGTTCAGAAGGAACAAGGAGCTTGGATGGGAAAATGACCTCGCCACAGGCTATGAAGTATCCGAAGATAAGCTGACCTGGACCGTGAAGATCCGGGAGGATGCTTATTTTACAGACGGGAGCCGCGTCACGGCGGGAGACGTGGTCTTTACATATCTGATGGCAAGAGACGCGGGCGGAGAGATCGACCTGACCATGATCGAGTCTGCCGAGGCGCCGGATGATACCACGGCTGTCTTTCATCTGAAGCGTGCCTACTCACCCTTCATGGAGCGGCTGTCGTACCTGGGGATCATTCCGGAGGCTTCTTACAGTGAGCAGTTCAGGGACCATCCGACAGGTTCCGGTCCGTACAGACTTGTGCAGTGGGACAAGGGACAGCAGATCATCGCCGAGGCAAATGAAGACTATTACGGAGAGGCTCCGTCGATCCGGCGCCTGACGCTGGTGTTTCTGGACATGGATACTGCCTGCGCGGCGGTAAACAACGGGGACGTGGATGTGGCGCAGATCAACGGGCTTCTGGCCCAGGCAGCCGGCCCCGGCACACATGTCGAGAACATAGACTCCATCGAGTGCTACGGAGTTGCCTTCCCGATGCAGCCTGCCGAGGGAAAACTGGCAGAGGACGGCGCGCCGATCGGCAATGCGGTTACCTGCGACGAGGCAGTGCGCAGGGCATTCAACATGGCAGTGGACCGCCAGAAGATGGTGGACGGGATCCTGAACGGGTACGGTACGGTTTCCACAACAGGCCTGGAAAAGATGCCCTGGCTCAATGAAGATACGGTTCTGGATGTACCGCAGACGGGGGATGTGGAAGGCGCGAAGGCGATCCTTCAGGAGGCAGGCTGGACCGATTCGAATGGAGACGGAACCATCGACAGGGACGGTGTGGAAGGTACCTTCAGGCTGCTCTACACAGACGGTGTATACCGCCAGGAGCTGGGGCTGGAATTCGTCAATGTGGGCAGGCAGCTCGGACTGGACGTACAGCTGGAGAAGGTCACATGGGATACGATCCTTCCGGACATCCATCAGGAGGCAGTCCTGTACGGATTCGGATCAGGAGACCCCTCGGAGCTGTTCAGTCTCTATTACGGACCGAACGCGGGCGGAGTCGTTCCCTGGGACAACGGGGGCTGCTATGTCAATGAAAACTGCGACGCGCAGATCGACGCCGCGCTGGAGTCCACGGACGAGGAAGAGGCACTGACCCACTGGAAGGCCATGCAGGAGTATTCCGGTCCCACCGGTGACGCGCCCTACTGCTGGCTGGTCAACGCCAATCACGTCTATCTGGCGGCGGACGGATTCTCCTTCGGTGATCCGGCAGTCCAGCCGCACGGGGGAAGGATCTTCGACAATATCACGGAGTGGAAATGGGAGAAGTAAGGATCGGAAAGTTCATACTCGCAAAGGCAGTGCGTCTTGCAACGCTGCTTGTCTTTCTGTGCATTCTGACCTTCACCCTGCTGGAGCTGTCGCCCATAGACCCGGTGACCGCATATGTGGGAGCGGACCCTGCGGTCGGGGCTGAGCAGAGAGAGAGAATTGCGGAGCACTGGGGGCTGGACAAACCTCCCGTGGAGCGGTTTTGCTCCTGGTTTTCCTCGATGGCCCGGGGAGACTGGGGCACTTCCATGATCTACCGAAGGCCGGTGCCGGAGGTGATCGGAAGCAAGTTCCTGACCTCCCTTGCGCTGATGCTGACCGCCTGGATCCTGTCCGGTGTGCTGGGATTCTGGCTGGGGATCGTCGCAGGGACGCATGAAGGGAGGATGGCCGACCGGCTGATCCGCCTTGCAGCGAATGTACTGAACTCCACCCCGGCCTTCTGGATCGGGATGCTCCTGATCATGGTGTTCGCGGTCGGACTGGGATGGCTTCCGGCTGCCCTCAGCGTACCCATCGGAGTGGCTGAGGCGGAGGTTACCCTGGCAGAGCGGATCCGGCACCTGATCCTTCCGGCGCTGGCCCTGAGCATAACCGGCATACCGGGGATCTGCCTGCATACCAGGGAAAAGACCTGCGAGATAATGCATTCTGACTATGTGCTCTTTGCGAGGGCGCGGGGGGAGGACCTGCACAGCATCGTCCGCCGGCATGTCTGCCGCAATGTCATGCTCCCGGCACTGACTCTGCAGTTTCTGTCCTTCAGTGAGCTGTTTGGGGGATCTGTTTTCGTGGAGCAGGTATTCTCCTATCCGGGCATGGGACAGGCGGCCGTGCAGGCGGGACTGAGGGGAGACGCCCCGCTGCTGATGGGGATCGTGATCATAAGCCTGCTCTTTGTCTTCTCCGGAAACCTGATCGCGGATCTGCTCTACAGAATCATCGATCCACGGATGAAGGAGGGCGGCTATGAATAGTAAGACCCGCTCCGCGTTCTGGAATCTGTCCGGGGTCCGCGCCCGCGCCATCGCCTGTGTCACGCTGTTTTCCCTTCTGTTTATCGCTCTGCTGGTGACCGGCTCGAGGATCGGGGAGGAGGATCTGCTGGTCAGTCTGGACAACACCTTCCAGGCGCCCGGTCTGGGGCATCTGTTCGGGACAGACTGGGTCGGCAGGGATATGCTGCTTCGGACGATCAAGGGGATGAGCATCAGCATGCAGGTGGGACTCATTTCCACCGTACTGAGCGCAGTGATCGCAGTATTTCTCGGGGTGATGGCACCTGTATTCGGGGGAGCGGCGGATCATCTGGCAGCGTGGCTGATCGACTTTGTCATGTCCGTCCCCCACACGATCCTGATCATCCTAATCTCCCTTGCCTGCGGAGGCGGACTTCGGGGAGTGATCACGGGCGTGGTCTGCACACACTGGACTTCGCTGACAAGAGTCATCCGGGCGGAGGTTCTGCAGCTCAAAAGCGCGGAGTATATACATATTGCCGGGAAGCTGGGAAGAGGCAGATGGTACATAGCGACCCGTCACATGCTCCCGGCCATCCTCCCGCAGCTGGCGGTGGGGGCAGTCCTGCTGTTCCCCCACGCGATCCTGCACGAAGCCTCCATTACCTTCCTGGGATTCGGACTGCCGGCCCATGAGCCGGCGATCGGAGTGATCCTGTCTGAATCCATGAAGTATCTGACCGTGGGGAAATGGTGGCTGGCCCTGTTCCCCGGCATCAGCCTGGTGCTGGTCACCGTGATGGTAGAGGCAATCGGAAAGAATCTGGAGAAGCTGGTCAGCCCCCACGCGGCGCATCTTTGAGAAGAATTAGAGAGAAGACAGGAATGACGCGAAGAGTTGATTCTCAGAACTTCACAGACACAGGCGGCGCAGACAGGAGGAGCGTCCTTCGGGCAGAGCACCTGCGCCTGACCTTTGCCCAGTACGAGAGAGGCCTGCGGGTGCGGCAGATCGAGCCGATCCGGGACCTGAGCCTGGAGCTGTACCAGGGGGAGATCCTGGCCGTCATCGGATCCAGCGGATCCGGGAAGAGCCTGCTGGCCCATGCGATCATGGGAATCCTTCCCTACAATGCCGCTGTCAGCGGAGAGCTGTATTTCAGGGGGGAGAAGCTTACAGAGAAGATCAGAGAGAGGGTCAGGGGAAGGGAGCTGTTTCTTGTACCGCAGTCGGTCACCTATCTGGATCCTCTTCTTACCGTTGAAAAGCAGATCCGGATCTCCCTGGAGAGGAACCCTTCCCGGAAAAAGAGATATCAGAGCATAGAAAAGCTGCTGGGACGCTACGGCCTCGGGCCTGAGGTGGGCAGATATTATCCGCATCAGCTCTCGGGCGGGATGGCGAGAAAGGTGCTTCTGGCGTGCGCCATGGCTGCGGACGCGGACGTACTGATCGTCGATGAACCGACACCGGGCCTGGACGAAGATTCCCTGCAGGACGTTCTGGATGATTTTGCCAGGCTTCGGGAAGAGGGAAAATCCGTCCTGATGATCACCCATGATATCAACGCGGCGCTTCAGATCGCGGACCGGATCACTGTATTCTATGAGGGCGAGTCGGTCGAGACCGCATATCCGGAGGACTTCAGGGAAAATGGAATCCGCCTGAAGCATCCGTATTCCAGGAAACTGGTCCAGGCCCTGCCGGGAGGAAAGGCACCGGAAGAGGAGGGCAGTGTGGCAGGATGTCTGCAGCAGAGCCTGCGCCTTCGCGCAGAGGGGATCCATTTTCATTATGGAGACGGGCAGGAGGTCCTTCGCGGCATCGATCTGGAGGTGCGCGCGGGGGAGGTGGTCGGTCTGATCGCCCCAAGCGGCGCCGGGAAAACGACCCTGGCCAGGATCCTGGCAGGCTACCGGAGGCCGGACCGGGGACGAGTCGTTCTGGAGCGGTTCGATCCTGCCCTGGGCAGCTGGACGCTGGAAGAGGAGATCAACTCTCCGGAAAAGAAGAGGCGGGCGGATGCTTCCTGGTGCCCGGTGCAGATGATCCTGCAGCATCCGGAGAAGGCAGTCGACCCGCTTCGCCGGATGCAGGCCCTTCTGGAAGAGGCCAGAGGCGTGCCGAAGGAGCTTCTGGAGGAGGCCGGGATCCGGGAGGAATGGCTTGAGCGCTGGCCCCAGGAGCTGTCCGGCGGAGAGCTGCAGAGATTCTGTCTTGTCCGGGTGTTAAATGAGCGGACCAGGTTCCTGATCTGCGACGAAATGACAACGATGCTGGACGCGGTCTCACGCGCCCAGCTGTGGGAGCTTGTGCTGGACTATGCCAGAAAGCACCGGATCGGAGTCATCGTGATCAGCCACGACACCTTGCTGGTGAAGCAGCTGTGCACAAGGGCAGTGGACCTTAGCGGGACAGGTGTTTCTTCCTTGCAATTGGGGCCGCTATCGAATACAATAACCCCGACAATTTAATAATGGGAGAAGCGTTTTGGAATGTAAGGAGATTACACTCATGAGCAGAAGAAATATCGCTTTGCTCCTGTCCTCCGCGATGCTCGCGTGTGCACTGGGAACCTTCTCAGGCGCAACGATGGTGATGGCGGATGAAGCAGGAAGCGCTTCTTCCGGGGATGCCGCTCTCACAGTCGGCCTTCCCCAGGACCTGGATAACAGTCTTGACCCGTATCAGATTACGGCCGCAGGAACCAGAGAGGTCTTGTTCAATGTCTATGAAGGGCTTGTCAAGCCTGACACAGACGGCAACTTTGTTGATGCTGTCGCCTCTGAGCATGAGATCTCGGAGGACGGGCTCACTTACACCTTCACCCTTCGTGACGGTGTTGTATTTCACAATGGTGAAGAAGTGACCATCGACGACGTTCTCTATTCCTTCGAAACCTGCGCCGCGACTACGACCAGCACTGCCGTAGCCGGGGCGCTTTCTGATATTCAGGACATCACCGCTGACGGAGATAAGGTAGTCATCACACTTCCGGCAGCGAACAGCAGTTTTCTGAGCACCGTCTCCAGTGTTACGATCGTTCCGGCATCGTACACGGACCAGGCGACGGCGCCGGTGGGAACCGGTCCCTTTAAGTTCGATTCCTACTCACCGCAGGATAAGGTGGTTTTCGTCAGAAATGATGATTACTATGGCGAAAAGCCGGCTCTTGCGAAGGTTACCTGCAAGATCTACGATGACGCGAACGCGCTCTTCACTGCGCTGGATTCCGGCTCTCTGGACATGGCGTTCCATCTGACTGTGGATCAGGTGAACAGCCTGTCGAACGGATACAATGTCCTTGAAGGCGAGATGAATCTCGTTCAGGCGCTCTATCTGAACAACGCGAGGGCGCCCTTTGACGACGAGAGAGTCCGCCAGGCTCTGTGCTACGCGATCGACACCGATTCTCTGCTGGAGCTGACAGAGGACGGACACGGAGCGAAGCTTGGCTCCTCGGTCTATCCGAGCTTCAGGAAGTATTTTGACGAGAGTCTCGTGGACGCGTATCCCTATGACCCTGAAAAGGCGGCTTCGCTTCTTCAGGAGGCGGGAGCGGAAGGCCTGAGCTTCACCATCAAGGTACCCGGCAACTACACGCCCCATGTCGATACGGCCAATGTCATCGTAGAGATGCTGTCGGCTGTCGGCATCAACGCAGTCATCGAGAAGGTCGAGTGGAATACCTGGCTGACGGAGGTCTACCAGGGACGGGACTTTGACGCGACGGTCATCGGCTTTGACGCAGCGTACCTGAGCCCGGATGCCCTCCTTCAGCGATGGGTGTCTGACGACAGCTCCAACATGATCAGCTATAACAATGCTGATTATGACGCGGCGATCGAGAAGGCACAGTCCACCACAGATGACGAAGAGCAGGTGGCGGCATACAAAGAGGCTCAGAAGATCCTCTCGGATACCGCCGCAAATGTGTATCTGCAGGACATGGCAGACTTCGTGGTCCTGAATCCGGAATACACCGGATATGAGTATTACCCGCTGTACGCGGTGGATTTCTCCAGGATCCGCCCGGCACAGTAAGACGGCGAATCCTTTCCGGAAAGGAGGAAAGCGGCATGAAACTGGTTTTAAAAAAGATCATATCTCTCATTATTACATTGTTCATCGTTTCTCTGCTTGCTTTCCTCGCTTTCCAGATCATTCCCGGAGATCCGACGACGAAGCTTCTGGGCACGAACGCGACACCGGAGAAGGTGGCGCAGCTTCGCTCCCAGCTTGGCCTTGACCGGCCGGTGCTGATCCGCTATATGGACTGGCTGGTCTCATTTGTCAAAGGGGAATTCGGAACCAGTTATACATACAACAGAGCAGTCAGTACGCTGCTGGCGGATAAGCTGCCGGTGACGGTTCTGCTGACGGTGCTCTCATTTCTCATAACGGCGGCCGTTTCGGTCCCGATCGGAATCTGGGCCGGAAGCACGAGGAATAAATGGGTGGACCATGTCTTCGTGATTCTGGATCAGGTCCTGATGGCCATACCGCCGTTCTTCTTCGGCATGGTATCCTGCTTTGTGTTCGGCATCGTGCTGCGCTGGTTCATGCCGGGCAGCTTCATCTCGCTGTCAGAGAGCTTCAGCGGATGTGTAAGCTATCTGATCCTTCCGGCAGTCTGCCTGGCGCTTCCCAGGATTGCCATGACGGTCCGCATGCTGCGCTCCTCGATCCAGGAGGAGCTGACGCAGAATTATGTGTACACAGCCAGGTCCCGCGGTCTGTCCCGAAGCGGGATCATGAGACGGCACATCCTGAAAAACGCGATGATACCGGTCGTCACGTTCCTCGCGGTCAGTGCCGCCGAGATCATGACCGGGACCATCATCATCGAGCAGGTATTCACGATCCCGGGCACCGGAAGACTGCTGGTCAGCTCCATCGGGAACAGGGATTTCCCCGTGGTGCAGGCGATCATCGTCATCCTGGCGGCGTGGATCGTGATCGTAAACTTCACCGCGGATATGCTGAACCACTGGATGGATCCGAGACTGAGGCAGTAAGAGGTCAGGCACACAGAAAGAGCAGTCTGCTGAGTTCAGGTACACGGAAAGAGCAGTCTGCTGAGTCCAGACATGCAGGAAGGTCTGAGGGAACGGGGACCGATATTATGAAAATAAAGAAAAATGCATATTTCATAACGGGCGGGATCCTCTCCGCACTTCTCACGATCCTTATCGTCGTGGGCATGTTCTGGACCCCCTACAGCACGACGGCCATGAACGCGAAGGCGAAGATGCAGCCGCCCTCCTGGTCCCACATCCTGGGAACCGACAACTTCGGGCGGGATGTGTTCTCGAGGGTCATGGAAGGCGCGGGGACAAGCTTCGTGATCGCCCTCCTGGTGGTCCTGATCGGATGTGTCTGCGGGATCGTGATCGGATCTTTGTGCGGATACTACGGCGGCATCGCGGATATGATCCTGATGCATGTCTGTGACACGATCACGGCATTTCCGGCAATCCTTCTGGCGCTGGTCATTATCAGCATCACCGGCGGCGGAGCCTACAATATAGTGCTCGCCCTGGGGATCTTATTTATCCCCAGCTTTGCCAGGGTCGTCAGGACGCAGTACGCGGGGATACGGGACCTGAACTACATCAAGTCCGCGCGCCTGATGGGCGTATCGGCTCCCCGGATCCTGTATGCGCACATTCTTCCGAATACCCTTCCGGTCCTGATCCCGGCGGTCACCATCGGATTCAACAACGCGGTCCTGGCGGAGGCCAGCATGAGCTTTCTCGGGATCGGGATACAGCCGCCCCAGGCAAGCCTGGGCTCCATGCTGAAGGACAGCCAGAATTATCTCAATTCCGCACCCTGGTACGCGCTGGGGACCGGTCTGGCGGTCGTGCTTCTGATCCTTGCCTTCTCGCTGCTGAGCGAAGGCGTGCAGCAGGGCAGCCGCAGATCCTGACGGGGGGAATGCCATGAGTCTTCTTGAAGTAAATGATCTCAGAGTCCGCTTTCACGGGACGGCTCCGGACCACTATGCAGTGAACGGGGTCTCATTTTCCATGGAGCAGGGCGATATCCTGGGACTGGTGGGAGAGAGCGGCACCGGCAAGACGGTGACCGCTATGTGCATCAGCGGTCTGCTGCCCAGGGAGAAGGCGTACCGCAGCGGGAACATCCTGCTGGATCAGACGGAGATCTTCGACTGCACGGAGGCGGAGCTGAACCGGATCCTGGGCAGTGACATCACGGTGGTTTTCCAGGAGCCGATGACCTCCTTCAATCCGGTGTACCGGATCGGACGGCAGGTGGAGGAAGGACTGTACGTTCACGAGAAGGGCCTAGACAGGGCACAGAAGAAGGCGCGGGCCCTGGAGGCGATGCGAAGGGCAGGACTTGCCGACGCCGAGGAGGTGTACCGGAAGTACCCTCATGAGCTGTCGGGCGGCATGCTCCAGAGAGCCATGATCGCGGCGGCGATCGTCACGAATCCGAAGCTCCTGATCGCAGATGAGATCACGACTGCGCTGGATGTGACGATCCAGGCGCAGATCATAGACCTTCTGCTGGATCTGAACCGGAAGGAAGGCATGTCGATCCTGTTCATCAGCCATGACCTGAGGGTGGTGCGCAGGCTGTGCAGCCACGTGATCGTGATGCAGAAGGGCAGGATCGTAGAGCATGGAAGGACCGATGACGTGTTCGCGCACCCTGAGCATTCTTACACGAGACATCTGATCGAAGCGATCCCTTCGCGGGATAAGAGGGTAAATGAAGATGAGTGACCTGATCCTGGAAGTGCGCCACCTGAACAGCTTTTACGAAGAAGACCTGACGGATTTCAGCCATGATGACAGGCAGCAGGTGCTGCGGGACGTGAGCTTTGAGATCCGCAGGGGAGACATACTCGGGCTGGTCGGTGAGAGCGGCAGCGGCAAGACGACCCTGGCGAGGGTCATCCTGGGAATCGTCAGGGATTACAACGGAGAGGTGATCAACCATACCCGGCTTCCCCAGATGGTATTTCAGGATCCCTTTTCCAGCCTCAACCCGGCGCGCACGATCGAGTGGATCCTGGCCGAGCCGCTGAGGGCGCTGGAGAAGCGGGCGGACGCGGAGGTGAGAAAGGGCCTGGCAGCGAAGGAGACCTATGACTGGATCCCGCGCACGAAAGAGCGCAGGAGGGAAGTGGTCCGGGAGACGCTGCAGGCGGTCGGACTGGACGATGAGTATCTTGAGAGAAGGCCCTGGGAGCTGTCCGGAGGACAGCGCCAGAGGGTGAGCATCGCGTCCGCCGTGATCACACGGCCCCAGTTCATCATTGCAGACGAGCCGGTCTCTGCCCTGGACGTGACGATCCAGGCCCAGATCCTGGAGCTGCTGGTAGAACTGAAGGAACGATACGGGCTCAGCTACCTGTTCATCAGCCACGACCTCAACGTGATCTACCAGATCTGCAACCGCGTGCTGGTCATGCGGCACGGGGAGATCGTGGAGCAGGGGGACGTGGAGCAGGTCTACAGAAGGCCGCAGCATGAATATACCAGGGCACTGCTGAAGGCAGCCCTGTAAGAAGGAAGATTCTATACGATGAAATTAACCTGGATGGGAACAGCAGCATTTGTACTGGAGAGCGGGGATCAGAAGATCCTCTTTGACCCCTTCCGGCAGCTTGCCGGGGGCGAGACCGCCGTGTCGGCGCAGGAGCTGCTGCAGTATGATACGGTATTTGTGACACATTGTCATTTCGATCATCTCTATGAGACCGAGGAGCTGATCAGTGCCGGCGGGAACAACACGACGGTGTTCTGCACGAAGCAGAGCTGCGATACGCTGGAGAGATTTCTTGAGGATGCGAGCAATGTGGTCTGCATCCGGCCCGGGCAGACGTATGCGCTCTACAATGAGCAGGGCGATGCCCTGCATACGCACCCGCAGCCGGGAGATCCCGGATATGTCAGCATCCGTGTGCTGCAGGGCAGGCATATCGACTTCCGGTACCGGTATCTGTTCGATACGCTCAGCCCCTGGAGGGTGCTGCGCTATGCGCGCAACCTGCCGTTCCTCTACTGGGCGAACCGGCTGTTCAAGGAGGCCGGGGAGATCGTGGCTTTTGACGTCAGGGCGCAGAACCGGGAGATACTGATTCTGGGAAGTCTTGCCCTGGACCCGGAGGAGACCTATCCGGAGCATGTGGATGTCCTGGTGCTTCCGTACCAGGGCAACAATGACCTTCCGGCAAGGGCGAGGGAGGTGCTTGCCAGGCTTCAGCCCAGGTCGGTGATCCTGAGTCATTTCGACAATGCGTTCCCGCCCATGTCCAGAACCGTGGACCTTCGTCCGCTTAAGAAGATGATGGAAGAAGAATTCCCGCAGATCAAAGTCGTGAAGCCAACTGCGTTCAAGCCGGTTGAACTGTGAGCGGCAGTCCGCCGCGTGCGCAGCTGACTGCTGAGAAGGAGGAAGAATATGCTGCTTGCAATCGACGTAGGCAATACCAATATCGTGATCGGCTGCATGGACGGGGAGAAGATCCTGTTTACAGAGCGGCTCTCGACGGATCAGGGAAAGACCTCCCTGGAGTACGCGATCCTGTTCAAGACGGCGCTGGATATCCACAAGACCGACGTCGCCCAGATCGACGGGGCGATCATATCCTCGGTCGTGCCGCCGGTCACTCCGGTGATCCGCACCGCGCTGCGCAAGATCACAGGCATCAAGGCACTGGTACTGGGACCGGGCACACGGACGGGCCTTAACATCCGCCTGGATGACCCGACGGCAGTCGGCGCAGACCTGGTCGCAGGGGCGGTCGGGGCGCTGAGCAAATATGAACCGCCGGTCATCGTCATCGATCTTGGCACGGCCACCACTCTGATGGCGATCGATAAGGACAGGAACTTCCTGGGCGGAGCGATCATGCCGGGAGTCAGGCTGAGCCTGAATTCTCTGGTATCGGAAGCCTCCATGCTGCAGGGCATCAGCCTGGACACTCCGAAGAACGCGATCGGACGCAATACGGTGGATGCCATGAGAAGCGGTATCCTGTACGGCCACGCAGCCATGATCGACGGACTGCTGGACCGGGCCATTGAGGAGCTGGAGGGGGACGTGACGGTGGTCGCGACCGGAGGCCTGGCCGCAGGCATCATTCCTTCCTGCAGGCATGAGATCAGGCTGGATAAGGACCTGCTGCTTACCGGCATGCAGGCCATCTATGAGAAGAATCGTAAAAAATAACAGACAGAAAGAAGGACCGGACATGATGTGTGTACCAAACAGACTGGCGGCGCTGAGACAGAAGATGGCAGAGAATGGAATCGATGCATATCTTGTGCCGACCGATGACTTCCACAGCTCGGAATATGTGGGCGATTATTTCAAATGCAGAACCTTCCTGACCGGATTCACCGGATCTGCGGGAACTGCACTGATCATGCAGGACGGAGCCTGGCTGTGGACGGACGGCAGATATTTTCTCCAGGCACAGGAGGAGTTGAAGGACTCCACCGTGACTCTCATGAAGATGGGAGAGGAGGGGGTTCCCACGATCGGGCAGTTTGTGGCGGAGCACCTGAAAGAAGGGCAGGTACTCGGGTTTGACGGCAGGTGCATGACCGCCGGCAAGGGAGAGCGCTTTGCCCGTATCCTGGCCAAAAACCAGGCATCTGTCATGGTCAGCAAAGACGGAAGTCCGCTGGATCTGGCCGGAGAGATCTGGGAAGAGCGCCCCGCCCTGTCCTGCGAGAAGGTCTGGAGCCTGGATATACAGTATTCGGGAAAGGAGAGAGCTGAAAAACTGAAGGATCTGCGCGCGCAGATGGAGCAGCATAGATGCTCTTATCACATCCTGACCGCGATCGATGACATCGCATGGCTGCTGAACCTTCGAGGCAATGACATCGCCTGCAACCCGGTCTTTCTGTCCTATCTGGTCGTGACGCCGGAGGAGGTGCTGCTCTTTGCCCAGCCGAAGGCATTTGACGAAGAGATCGTCCGGAGCCTCGAGGCGGACGGGGTATTCCTGAAGGAGTACAACGATGTCTATTCCTACGTGCGCACCATCCCGGAGAAGAGCAGGGTTCTGCTGGACTCCACCAGCGTCAACTACACGATCTGGACGTCCCTCGGGCACGTGGTGCGGGTGGAGAGTTCCAATCCCACGATGCTCTCCAAGGCCGTCAAGAACGCGGTGGAGATGGAGCATATGAGGCAGGCCCACATCAAAGACGGTGTGGCGGTGACCCGGTTTATGTACTGGCTGAAGAAGCGGATGGCCGCCTATGATCCGGCGGATCCGGAGACAGAGCTGTCAGCGGCAGATAAGCTGCTGCATCTTCGCATGGAGCAGGAAGGCTTCCTGGACCTGAGCTTTGAGACCATCGCCGCCTACGGCCCCCACGGTGCGGTTGTCCATTACAGCCCGACTCAGGAGACGGATATACCTCTTGAGGCAAAGAGCTTTCTTCTTGTGGATTCAGGCGGACAGTATCTGGAAGGTACGACCGACATCACCAGGACATTTGCCTGCGGTCCTCTGACAGAGGAAGAAAAAGAATACTACACACGGGTGCTGAGGGGAAACCTGAACCTGGCTGCTGCCCGCTTCAAGTACGGCGCGACCGGAATGGCCTTCGACTATCTGGCCCGCGGCCCGCTGTGGGAGATCGGGAAGGACTACAATCACGGCACCGGGCACGGCGTCGGATTCCTGCTCAATGTACATGAGGCCCCGAACAGCTTCAGCTATAAGGCGATGCAGGGAAGACGCACGCCCTGCGTATTCGAGGAAGGGATGGTCACCTCCGACGAGCCCGGATTCTACCTGGAGGGGAAGTTCGGTGTGCGGTGCGAGAACCTGCTTCTGTGTGTGGAAGCTGAGAAAAATGAATACGGCCGTTTCATGCGATTTGAGACCCTTACCATGGTCCCCTGGGATCTGGACGCAGTCGATCCGGATCTGCTCAGCGAAGAGGAGAAGAAGCTCCTGAACGAGTATCACGCCCAAGTATGGGAGAAGATCTCCCCGTATCTTGAGGGAGAAGAAAAGGAATGGCTGAAGGAAGCCACCCGGGCAATCTGACAGCCCGCGCTGTATTCACAGTGCCATTTTGCATAAAGTATGGTATGATACACAATACGTGTTTTGAACCGGCGTACCGGCCGGATATCCGGGAGGATATTCCGGGTGAAGTATAATTCAAGGAGGAAACGATTATGGCAGAGAAAGATCAGGCATGTTCCAGTGCCTCCAGCTGCAGCAGGGAGAGCTGTGAAGGATGTCCCAGCAAGAGTGCGGGACCGCAGTCTTTCCGCGTAGACCAGAACGCATTCAGCAACATTAAGCATGTGATCGGCGTCGTGTCCGGCAAGGGCGGCGTGGGCAAGTCCCTTGTGACCGCGTCACTGGCCAATGCACTTGCCAAGACCGGAGCCAGCGTCGGCATACTTGACGCAGACATCACAGGACCGTCCATCCCGAAGATGTATGGTCTGACCGGCCCGGCAGAGGCGCTGGATGAGAATCAGATCCTTCCGGCACTGACCTCAAACGGGATCAAGGTCATGAGCCTGAATCTGATCATGCCCGATCCGGAGCAGGCAGTAGTCTGGAGAGGCCCGATCATCGCAGGCGTGGTCAAACAGTTCTGGACAGATGTAGTGTGGGGAGAGCTTGATTATCTCCTGGTCGACATGCCTCCGGGAACCGGTGACGTACCGCTGACGGTATTCCAGTCTCTTCCGGTCGACGGGATCTTTATCGTGACCAGCCCGCAGGATCTGGTGCGCATGATCGTTGCCAAGGCAGTCAACATGGCAAAGCTCATGGATATCCCGGTGCTTGGAGTGATCGAGAACTACAGCTATCTGAAGTGCCCGGACTGCGGCAGGAAGATCAATGTGTTCGGCGAGAGCCGCATCGAAGAGGTCGCGAAGGAGACCGGCATTGCGTTTGCGGGACAGATCCCGATCGAGTCTGCCTTTGCGCAGATGTCCGACGAGGGAAGATTCGCCGAGGCAGACAACGCCTACATCGCGCAGGCCATGGAGCTGCTGCGCAAGATCTGACAGATCAGAAAACAGAAGATGCCGCATACCGGGTCTGAAGGTCCGGTATGCGGCATCTTTTATATCGTCATATCTGTCTGACATCGTATCTGACGCACTGCTTCAGTCCTCGGGATGGATCAGGAGGTAATCCGTCAGCTCCATCTGGGTGCCTTCGGTGATCAGGTTTTGCATCTGCGGATCCTGGCCGTAGCGGGAAATGATGTTGTGGACGGTTCCGACACCGAGTCCCACATGGGAGGCGATCTCCCGGATATAGCAGCCCTTTCTGCGCAGCTTGAGTACGATCAGCACCTGGCGCTCATCCACCTTCTGGGGAACAGAAGACTCCGGCTCTCTGCGGCCTTCCGCCTGGGCCCTGCGGGAGCGGCGCTCCTTCATAATGGCCTTTTCCATCAGCTCGACGACATCGTTGATCTCGCTCAGGTGATCTTCGTCCGGAACGCGGAAGCGCTCTACATTGACGACCTGACGGGCCTCGCTGCGAAGATCGTTCATGCGCGCGCGCATCATCTCCATCTCCAGCGTGGCGCTGCTGAGCTGTCCCTTCAGTTCCGAGACCTGTTTATTCAGATTTGCGATCAGCTGTCTGCTGTCGATGGTGTTATCCTGCGGATCTGCCATGGCTGCCTTCTTTCAGAACGGAACAATACTGCAATGAGTATATCACATATCATAAGAAGAATGACGCAGCGGGATAAAAAAACCTTCCGCATTGTTACAGTTCACAGGTCAGCCTGCATTGCTTCGAGTTTGTGGGCACAATGAAAACACGTTGCCTGCCTTCGCTTTGCGGCGGTTGCATTGCAGCCGCTCCCAGCTCCTATAGATGCGTGGTCGCTTCCGCGGCTGCAGCAACTTGCACAACTTGCAAAGCTCAGTCGGCTGCCTATGGTTTTCATCTGTGCCCACAGAACTCTATGCAGATGATGCAGGCTGACCTGTGAACAGTAACTCCGCATTGTATCATACGGTGAAATGCGCTAAAATAAAGCAAACCGTGCCCAAATTCCGGCAGGCACATGTCATGGGGAGTGATGGAGGGAATTATGAAGAACAGAAGATGGTGCGCAGCAGTCTGTGCTGCGATGGGACTGGTGCTGGCGGCAGGCTCCGTCGTATCTGCGTCGGAGATACGGATCATTCAGGATGAGTCCGAATCAGAGACGGAAGCAAAGACTTCCGTGATCTCCCAGGGACAGGTTCAGGCCGGTTCTCTGTCCGGCGCTGAAGCGGAGACGGAGGCTGAGGCATCCCGCCCGCTCGATCCGTCCACAGAGGGGATCAGCGCAGAGGACGCAGTCAACGGCGCGCGCACGCTGTACTCGCAGATGCAGCATTATGCAAATGTCAATGACAATACGAATTTCAGCGCCCTCTTTGAATCCGGCGCCGATGCGCAGACGATCCAGAATCAGCTGCAGAAGGTCAGGAATTCACTGACAGAGCTGGAGGGACTGAACTACCATTCGGACTTCTGCTTCTTTGACCCGACCGTCGATAAGACCCAGAGCCCGTATTATTTCGCGGTTGCCTTATGCGACTATGACGTGGACAGTGACGGGGCGGCAGCCTGGTACTCCACGCTGATGCGGGTCGCAGCCTACGAGGACGGCTGGAAGGCGAGTGTCATGCCGGCGGGCGAGCTGCTGGATCAGATGCTTCCTCCGGGATACGGGAGCGCGAAGGGAGCAGGCCGCAACTGCATGAATCTGTATGAGTCATTTGCCCTTCCCTACAGGGAGAATACCTTCTTCTCCGGGGCCCTCTACGCACTTCCGGTGCTGCTGTGGCAGGAGGAGAACGGAGACGTGAGCTGCGCCGTATGGGTGGCAAACGGGACGCAGACCTCCAAGTGGTGTGATTCCATCGACCTGATCGCCAATGACAAGGCCCTTGGCGAGGTTCTGGCAGTCAACGTGCCGGTCCAGATCGCGCTGGAGGGCAGCCAGTCGTCGCTGGCCCTCTGCACAGTCCCTGCCAATTACGTCAAGACCGGGACAGATAAGTGGACCTCTGTTACCATGAATTCCAATCTTAAGTATCAGTAAGTATTCCGGGGGGGCAGTATGCAAGTTTGCAGGAAGTGCGGTGCTGCGCTGCGGGATACGGACAAGTACTGCAGCCAGTGCGGAGCCAGGGCACCCAGCGCCGGTGTCAGGGCCAGGAAGGAAAAGGCACAGAAGAAAAAAGAGCAGAAGGAGATCACCTTCCGGACAAAGCCGGAGAAGGACAATCACTACCGGGAGAACTTTGAGGAAGGGGAGAACCGCCGGAACGCTCTCAGGGGGACCGTCGCGGTCCTGCTTCTCATGCTGCTGGCAGTAGCCGGTTTCGCGGCGTATTATCTCTTTGTGGGAAGATCCTCCGGGGATGCTCCGTCCGGAAACAGCAGTGCGCCTATCGAGATCCTTACGGAAGTCACAGCCTCCACGGGAGTGGAAGAGACGACGCCGCAGGATCCGGCACCGGCAGTGAGCGATCCTGCGCAAGACGATCTGGCGCCGGTGATCATCACTGAGGCAGCTTCTGAGACGCAGGCGCAGACACAGGAGCAGACCGAAGAGCAGACAGAACCTGCGACTGAGCCGGCAACCGAGCCGATGACGCAGCCTGCGACAGAACCGCCCGCCCCTTCGGCGGCGGATGTGATCGATACTTCCCAGATCCAGACGATGCTTGCCTCGGGCAGCACTGCCACATCGGCTCAGGTGTATATCTATGACCTGAAGCATGACAGTGAAGTGGCGGTAAATGACTGTACCGCGCAGCTTCGGCTGTCCGCGCTGATCACCGTTCCGATCCTGTATACGGCTGCAAGCCGCATCGATGCCGGAGAGCTGAGCATGGATACGGAGATCACCTACGTGACCACCATCGGCGGAAGAGGTGAGATCACGACCGAGGTCAGAGAGGGACAGGTATATCCGCTCTCCTTCTATCTGCAGACCATGGTCAACTATTCAGACAATAACTGCATCAATATCCTGATCGACTTCCTGGGACTTGATACGATCAACACAGTCTGCCAGGAAGCAGGATACACATCGATTTGGCTGGAGCGCGGGCTCGTTGCCTCCGGCAATACGGGCGGTCTTGACAACTACGGATCCGCGAAGGACATCACATTGATGGTCCGGGATCTGTATGAGGGCAGATTCAGTTCCGTAGGGACCGATTTCATGAAGGAGTACTTCCATATCGCAGAGAGTGACAGTCTTCCGACCGTGATCGGACTTGCGCCTTCTGCCGCGGATGCCTCTCTGTTCCTGAACCAGAACGGGCATGTAGACACACGTTATCTGGAAACTGCCGTTATTGAGGAAAACGGTGCAGAATACATTCTGACAGTCATACTCAATGGAGACAGCGGACTGGTCTTTAATCCTGCGGTCCAGGATATCGCGGAATATGTCAGCTCCGTCATGACACCCTGAAAGTCAACGAAGAAAGAGAGTACAGTGAATGAGTAAAGTACGCAGAGTTTACGCAGAAAAGAAGCAAGCCTTTGCCGGCGCGGCAAAAGATCTCGCCCATGAGATCCGCAGCTATCTTGGGATCAGCACGCTGGAGAGAGTCCGCATCCTGATCCGCTACGATATCGAGAACATATCCGACAGCATCTATGAAGAGGCGAAATCCTGCGTATTTGCAGAACCCCCGGTGGATATTCTCTACGAAGAAGAGTACGCGAAGAATGAGACGGACCGGGTATTTGCCGTGGAATACCTGCCCGGACAGTTTGATCAGAGAGCGGATTCGGCCGTTCAGTGTATCCGTTTTCTGAATGAAAATGAAGACGTTCTGATCCGTACCGCAACCGTCTATGTGCTGGAGGGCGCGATCACGGACGAGCAGATGAAGGCGATCGAGGAATACTGCTACAACCCGGTGGATTCGAGGCTTGCCGGCCTTGAGAAGCCGCAGACGCTGGAACAGAAGTTTGACGAGCCGGAGGACATCCGGACCTTCGACGGGTTCACCTCCATGGAGGAGGAGAAGTTCAGAGAGCTCTACGATTCTCTCGGACTTGCCATGACCTACAGGGATTTTCATTTCATCAGAGAATACTATTCCCGGGAAGAGCACAGGGATCCTACCGTCACAGAGATCAGGGTGCTGGATACCTACTGGTCGGATCACTGCCGCCATACGACATTCTCAACAGAGCTTAAAAATATAACCTTCGATGACGGGTACTACCGCAAGCCCATCGAGGCTGCCTTCCGGAAGTATCTGGAAGACCGCGCGGATGTGTACGGTGACAGGAAGGATAAGTTCGTCTGCCTGATGGACCTGGCGACGATGGGAGCCCGGAAGCTGAAGAAGGACGGGCTGCTGGCGGACCAGGAGGAGACGGACGAGATCAATGCCTGCTCCATCGTCGTTCCGGTCGAGATCGACGGACAGACGGAGGAATGGCTGATCAACTTCAAAAATGAGACCCACAACCATCCGACAGAAATCGAGCCCTTTGGCGGCGCGGCGACCTGCCTTGGCGGCGCGATCCGTGACCCGCTGTCGGGACGTACTTACGTATATCAGGCGATGCGCGTGACCGGCGCCGCCGATCCGAGAACTGCCATGGCAGATACGCTGAAGGGCAAGCTTCCCCAGAAGAAGCTGGTCCGTGAGGCAGCTCACGGCTACAGCTCCTATGGAAACCAGATCGGACTGGCTACCGGCTATGTGAAGGAGATCTACCATCCCGCATACGTCGCCAAGCGCATGGAGATCGGTGCCGTTATGGCAGCGGCTCCGAGAAAGAACGTGATCCGTGAGACCTCCAGACCGGGGGATGTGATTATCCTGCTGGGCGGAAGGACCGGACGTGACGGGATCGGAGGGGCGACAGGTTCCTCCAAAGCACATACGACTTCCTCGATCGAAGTGTGCGGGGCTGAAGTCCAGAAGGGAAATGCGCCGACCGAGAGGAAGCTGCAGCGCATGTTCCGAAGACCTGAGGTCTCCCGGCTGATCCGCAAGTGTAATGACTTCGGCGCCGGCGGAGTGTCGGTGGCGATTGGCGAGCTGGCCGCCGGACTTACGATCGATCTGGACAAGGTGCCCAAGAAATACGCGGGCCTGGACGGGACGGAGCTGGCGATCTCCGAATCGCAGGAGAGAATGGCCTGCGTCATCGGACCGGAGGATGTGGATGAGTTTCTGCAGTACGCGGCTCAGGAGAACCTGGAGGCTGTGAGAGTTGCTGTGGTTACAGAGAGTCCGAGGCTGGTCATGAACTGGCGCGGACATACCATCGTAGATATCAGCAGGGCCTTCCTTGATACCAACGGAGCGCACCAGGAGACGGATGTCGAGGTCGAGATGCCGTCCCGGGAGAACCGGTACTTTGAGAAGAAGCCCCTCAGCGAGGAGTGTGTGCGTGACTGCTGGAAGAGCAGACTTCAGGATCTGAACGGCTGCTCCCAGAAGGGCCTGGTCGAGATGTTTGACTCTTCCATCGGCGCAGGATCTGTGCTGATGCCCTACGGCGGCAGATATCAGCTGACCGAGACCCAGGCGATGGTCGCTAAGCTTCCCATGGACAGGGGCCAGTGCGACACGGTTACCATGATGGCCTATGGATTTGACCCCTATCTGTCCAGCTGGAGCCCGTATCACGGGGCCATCTACGCGGTGCTTGAATCGGTTGCGAGAATAACAGCCAACGGCGGTGACTGGTCGAAGATCCGCTTCACATTCCAGGAGTACTTCCGCAGGATGAGCGAGGATCCGAAGCGCTGGAGCCAGCCTGCCGCTGCCCTGCTGGGAGCCTACGTGGCACAGACAGGGCTTGGACTTGCGTCAATAGGCGGCAAGGACTCCATGAGCGGATCCTTCGATGACATCGACGTGCCGCCGACCCTGGTCTCATTTGCGGTGGACGTCAATACCATCGGCAATATCATCAGCCCGGAGCTGAAGAAGGCCGGCAGCAAGCTGGTCCTGGTACAGATTAACAGAGATCAGTATGACGTTCCGGATTTCGAGGACGTGAAGCGTCAGTACAGCGCCTTCTTCGAGGACGTGAAGGCGGGACGGATTCTGAGCGCTTACGCGGTAGACGCCCAGGGCTTCGCCGCGGCGCTGAGCAAGATGGCATTCGGCAACAGACTGGGATTCCGCATCGAGCACAACGTGGCTCCGGAGGACCTGTTCTATCCGGACTTCGGCGCGATCATCTGCGAGGTGAAGGACGGGGAGACCGGCAATCTTCACACCCGCTACACCGTTGTGGGTGTCGTGGAAGATACCCAGAGATTTGAATACAGAAATACATCGATCAGTATCGATGAGGCACTGGAGGACTGGACCGGAACACTGGAGAAGACGTTCCGCTCGGTTCCCGCTCATGAGCCGGATCCGACCGCGTCTGCCCCTGCAGATGTGCAGCCCTACGATGCCGGCAAGGCTGGCTCTGTCTATGTATGCGGCCATAAGCTCGCCCAGCCGAAGGTCTTCATCCCGGTATTCCCGGGCACCAACTGCGAATACGACAGCGCGAAGGCATTTGAGCGGGCCGGCGCCAGGACGGATGTGCGGGTGTTCAGAAACCTCTCCTCAGAGGACATCAGGGCATCCGTGGATGAGTTTGCCGCAGCCATTGATGACGCCCAGATCATTATGTTCCCGGGCGGCTTCTCCGCGGGCGATGAGCCGGACGGATCCGCCAAGTTCTTCGCCACTGCGTTCCGCAACGCGAAGATCAGCGACTCCGTGACGAGACTGCTGGAGGAGCGGGACGGCCTGATCCTGGGAATCTGCAACGGTTTCCAGGCACTGATCAAGCTGGGACTTGTTCCGGAAGGAAAGATCGCCCCGATCAGTGAGAGCAGCCCGACACTTACATTTAATACGATCCACCGTCACATCTCCCGCATGGTCTGCACGAAGGTCATGACCAGCAAGAGCCCGTGGCTGGCCCAGGCAGAGCTTGGAGGCGTGTATGTCAATGCGGCATCCCACGGCGAGGGACGATTCGTGGCAGATGAAGCCTGGATCAGAAAACTGATCGAGAACGGACAGGTCGCGACGATGTACTGTGATCCGGATGGAAAGATCACCGCGGATCCCAGATGGAACGTGAACGGTTCCTACGCGTGCATCGAAGGAATTACCAGCCCGGACGGCAGGATCCTCGGCAAGATGGCTCACATTGAGCGCCGCGGCGCAGGAGTTGCCGTCAATATCAGCGGAGAGCAGGATATGAAGGTATTCGAGAGCGGCGTGCAGTATTTCAGATAATCAGGCATTGAACCCCGGAATTGGGAGAAACACAGAATGGATAACGAAGAGATCAAGAAACTGCTTCAGGAGCTCAAGAAGAATTCCGATGAAAGCACAGCTGTGCGCAGCAAGGTAGTGAAGATTCATTTCGATACCCCTGCGGAAGCTGCGCGCCGTCGGAAGGCAAAAGCACGGGCAGAAGCGGAAGAAGCGAGAAGAAAACTCGAGGAAGAGGAGAAGGCCAGAGCCGCCGAGGAAGCCAGACGTCTGGAAGCCGAGCGCATGGCGCGGGAAGTGGTCGAGGAAGCAAAGCTTCAGGCCAAGGCCGGATTCTCCTCCGATCTTGAGCAGGATCTGGACCAGATCGCAGAGGAGCAGCTTCTCCCTGAGGAGGAGTACGGTGAGAGCGCGGATGACCTGGATCTGAACTGGGAGTACGAACGGCCTCGCCTGAGTACGGACGGGCCTCAGGAAGAGGAACCGGATACCGAAGAAGATCCGGATTCCATGCCCGATTCGGACGAATTCAGGGATGGCATCATTCCGGATGACAGCAATCCCGTCCGATCCGCACTCGGAGCGATCACAGGGGTATTCGCGTCTCTGACAGAGCGTCTTCGCGAGAGGGAGCCGAAGGGAGAAGATACCGCGGACGAAGAGGACGCCGAAGAGACCGGGGCAGAGGGTGAAGAGGATTCCGCCTCTCAGGACCTGGAAGATGGCGAGGCTCCCGGTGAAGAGGAGATGCCTGTGGAGGAAGCTCCGAAGAAGAGATGGAGCTTCAGCCGGAGGAAGACTCCGGAGGATCCTGCCACGCGCGGCGAAGAGCCTGAGCTGTCGGAGGATGAGCCGGGACAGGCCGGTGAAGAGTCCGGACAGGACCTGGAGGCGCCTGTACAGGATGACTTCGGACCGGATGAAGAATGGAAGCGCCGGATGGAAGAGCCTCCGTCAGGAAAACGCAGGCGCGTAAAGATCCCGAGAGAGCCCCTGTTCAGCTTCCTGAAAAAGGGCCGCAGGAGCAGTGAGCCGGAAGAAAGCTTTGATCAGGAGGAGGGGTCTGAGGCAGAAGAATTCCCCGCCGAAGAGCCTGAAGTGGAAGGACCCGATGTGGAAGGAATCCCTGCCCAGGAGTTCGAAGAGAGCACAGTCCCCGGAGAAGACCCGGAACCTGGAGTGGGCTCCGTACAGGCGGGCACAGAAGGAATCCGGGGGCAGGAGCCTTCCGGAGAATGGACCTTCCGGGAGCGCGCTGATCAGGAGACCGACGAGGAACCCCAGGCATCCGTGAAACCCGAAGAGACTGGATACGACGATGCGGGGGAAGAGCCCCTTCCGGAGAAGAGCATAGAGATCATAGACCTGGAGGAGAATACCAACAGCAAGGAGGCGGAAGTCATCCCGCTGGATGCAAGATCCACCGGTCCCCTTCCCCGGCTGAAGGCCGGCAGATTCCTGCCGGGCGGAAAGAGCGTGGGCGGCCCTGACGGGGCGAAGAAGAAGGAAAAGCGGGCGAAAAAGGAAAAGAAGGAGAAAAGGGAGAGCAGGATCGTTGGATTCATTCAGTCCCACCGCAGGCAGTGCCTGATCGGTCTTGCCGCACTGATCATCCTGATCCTGGCAGCTGCCGTCCTCTTCCTGACGGTCACAAGGATGGAGAGCAGACGGCGCGCGCTGATCCGCGTAGATGAGGGACTGACGATCCAGATTCTGTCACAGCCGGATTCATTTACTCCGGAAGGCGACATATCGCTGAGAGTGAAGGCTCCGGAGACGATTCAGTCGGTCACGATCAACGGAGAGAATATTGACATCAAGCAGGGAAGGACCGTCGATCTGGATTATCATGCGATGACGGGAGCCCTTGAGGTGATGGTAGTGTCCACCGACAAGGTCCGGAGCGCGGACATCACTCTTGCATATGTTGATTCCCAGCCTCCTGTAGTCACGGTGTCTGAGAACAACGGGATGATCGAGCTCAAGGCGGAGGATAAGGAAACCGGCGTCAAGGCTGTCTATATCGGCAGAAACGACGGACTGTCCGATGTCCCGACCTACGAGGAATACACAGAGCCGATCCCTGCGGATCCGAATACACTGTTCTCCTATTACGCGACGGATGAGGCAGGAAACAGCTCCGCACCGGCGGTCTCGGCGATGATCCCGGCAGAGGAGATCCAGTTCTCACAGAGCAGATACGGCATCTTCCCCGGGTCAGAGACTCATCTGAGCATCGAGACCACACCGGCGAATGCATTTGTAAACAATCTGACCTACGAGGTGGAAAATGAAAAGGTCGCCAAGGTCAGCAACGGTGTACTGACCGGAATCAGTGAGGGAGACACCAAGGTCATCGCATCCGCGGACGGGCTTTCCCCCGTTTCGGCGAGCGTATCGGTCAAGGCGGACCGGAGCGTGACGATCTCCTGCGTCGGAGACTGCACGCTCGGAACAGACATTAATCTGAGCGCGAACACCAGCTTCAACGCATATCAGGCAACGTACGGCAACAGTTATTTCTTCGAGAATGTGCGGGACATCCTGAGTCAGGATGACGCGACATTCGCCAATTTCGAGGGAACACTGACGACGCTGGATGAAAGCTACAGGAAGGATAAGCCGTATGCTTTTAAGGCAGATCCCTCCTACGCAGAGATCCTGAACGATGGAAGCATAGAAGTTGTGACGCTTGCAAACAACCACACTTATGACTATGGTGACCAGAGTACGCAGGATACGAAGGACGCTCTGGATGCGGCAGGCGTAAACTGGTGCTCGGGAGACGACATCGCTTACATGGACCTGAACGGAGTCAAGACAGCCTTCATCGGCATCTACGCGCTGGAAAATGGTCTGGAGAGCATGGACCAGGTGAAGAGCACGATCGCGGAAGCGCAGGAAAAGGGCGCCGACCTGATCATCATTCATTTCCACTGGGGCGTTGAACTGGTGACGGCACTGGATGAGTTTGAGCAGGAGCTGGCCCACGCTGCCATAGATGCAGGGGCGGACCTGGTACTCGGAACCCATGCCCATATGATTCTTCCGGTAGAGAAGTACAATGGCAGGTACATTGTGTACGGGCTGAGCAACTTCTGCTTCGGCGGAAATCCGTACCCGCACTCCTACGACACGATCATCTGGCAGCAGACATTTACCTTCACACCGGACGGCCTTGAGTCGGAGGATGACATCAGTATCATTCCCTGCAGCATCAGCAGTGACACGTCGATCAATAACTACCAGCCGACTCCGGTGTCAGGCGATCAGGCGGCGCAGATCATACAGAGCATGAACACTCTCAGCTCACCCTTTGGTCTGACCTTTGATCAGTATATGAAAGACGGCACAGCGATCGCCGGTTAAAATCATGAAATACGTGCCGGAAATATGTGCATTATTACGGCAGCTGGAAAAAAGGGACGGATTCTTCCGTTCCTTTTTTTCCATTCCGGTGCCGGCAGTGAAAATCATAACGGGAAATGCAATATAATATTGTGCATTATCATAGTTTACTGCGTATTTCGCAAGTGCTAGTATTCTTTTTGCCGCTCCGGCAGTGCCGGAGGCAGGTATTTCATCTGGTGGGGGAATAATTAGTACGGGAGGAACTATGTTGACAGAATGGAAACGGATCACCCAGAGGGGGACGAAGGAGATCTACTATGCGGATCTGAAGACATCGTCAGAGATATTCGCCAATGAATGGGATAAGCGTATTCTTCTGACATCGCTTGAAAAGCTCAGGAAGCTGTTTGATTTCGAGCTGTATGCATTCTGCATCCTGAATGACAGAGTGCGTATTCTGATCGGAGGGCTTCGGCTGAAGGCATCGGCAGTGCGCCATATGCTTGCCACCCTTCTGGAAAGGTACGAGTGCAGGACAGACCAGATCGGGGAGTATGATCTGCTCCCGCCCGGGATGATGGTCAGAAGCTGCGTGGTCAGGATCGAAAGTGAGCAGGAGAGCATCGATGTGCTGAGATATATCCATCTGACGCCATCGTCCGAGGGCTACGCGCTGTCGGCAGGTGATTACTGGTGGACCAGCTTCAGCAGCTATCGTGGAAGATACTGCTGGCCGATGGTGGACGCGGAGGCTGTGATGCAGGTCCTGGAGAGGCAGGACCGGCAGGCGCAGCGAAGTCTTCTGGAGTATCACCGCAGGGCGGAATCTATGCGTAATCCGGTTCCGGAATGCATCAGGAACGGGGAATATCATCTGCTGGACTGGAGAAGAGACTATGTGCCGGCAGGAAATTCAGAAGAAAATCTTAATGAAACTTTTGGTGCATAATGAACTGCTCCGTGCTATGATGTCACTGCGTATGAATGGAATGTTAACATCATAGGGAGGTAGTTACAGTATGAGGGATACCTATCAGATTAGAAAATATCTGGCACTGGCCGCATCGCTTGCTCTTTCGGCCGGCCTTCTGATCGGCTGCTCCAGATCTGACAGCAGCAGGCAGGATTCAGCTGCCGGTGCAGGCAATACAGGGATCAATGCATCCGGAAACGTAGTGGCAGGAGCCGGAAGCTCCTCACAGGCAGTGCAGCAGGAGACACAGTCCGCATCTGCCCCGCAGGCCGTATCAGGAACACAGGAAACTGCAGCTTCAGCGGGCACGGCAACGACACCGGATGCCCAGAATGTATCCGGGACAACAACGCAGACGACGCAGCCTCAGCAGACACAGCAGGCCGGCGCTTCATCCGGCCAGGCAGCTCCGGCAGCTCCGGCGGCCGCTGCACCCGCTGCAGATACACAGACAGCGCAGGCTGCATCCGCCGATGAGGAGGATGAAGGCTTCAACGGATCGTTCGAAAAGAGCGACGGAGAAGAGAAGGTCCGGATCACGGTTGAAAGCAGTGATAAGATCCGGTTTGCCTTCAGATCCTCCATGATCAACGGAACGGCAAAGATCACAGGAAACACCGCCTTGTACAACGGGGACGATAACTATACGATCACATTTGACGTCACCGAGGATATCCTGATGGTCACCGTAGACGGTGAGGACGCAGAGCTGTCCCAGATGAACGGGATCTATTACCGTGATTACGGTGAGGAGGATGCCGAAGATGAGGAAGCTGTGTTCGACGGAGATGAGACAGAGGAAGCGGACAACTTCTTCGAAGACGATGCAGATGACGCAGAAGATGCCGGGGAGGACGCGGCAGAGTAATCTGTGCAGCAAAAAGCAAAGCAGGAGAGTGTGAAAGATGAGGATTCATTTTTCACACTCTCTTTCCATGTGACAGAGAGATTTTACGAAAGATGTCAGAAGCTTTGACACAGGTGCGGAAGGATATTAAACTGGTATATGCGGGGATACGCATAATTCTGTGTAGATCCGGAGAATTCAGAAGAAAGGCGGATAGATGGTATGGCGAAGATTCTGTACGGAAGCCAGACCTACCCCTGGCAGATGCGGGTAGAGAAGTTTGCCGGTCGGGTGCCTCATATGGTGGAGGTGCTTAAGAAGGCTGGATTTACAGGCATGGAAGCGGAGATTGTCATGCTGGGGGATTACTATCATGACTGGGAAGCGCTGAAGGAGCTGCTGGATAAAGAAGGGATCACCTTCGCGGCGCTGGCTGTCCATGAGGACTGGCTTCATGAGAAGGAGACGGACCAGGAGAAACAGAACCTGGATGAGGCGATCGAGTTCCTGACTCATTTCCCGACCGCGAAGCTGATGCTGTGCCATGTGGCGGCGGATCCGGTACGTGAGCATAACCTGTATGAGAAACAGATGAATCAGCTGGCATGTCTGTCGGATATCGCCATGAGAGCCAGGGAGAGAGGCGTGGTTCCGGTCTATCATCCCAACTCCGGGGAGAATTCCATCTTCCGCTATGAGAGTGATTACCACATCATGTTCGATACGCTGTACAACAGCGGCATCGGCTATGCGCCGGACGTAGGCCATATGGCTAACGGCGGGATCGATCCGCTGAGGGTGATCAAAGAGAACCGCAGGATCGTGCAGCATGTTCATTTCAAGGATATGACCGCAGACCACCAGTGGACAACGATGGGCGAGGGCGTGATCGACTTTGAATCCATCGTCCGCTTCCTGGAGGAGACGGATTACAGAGGCTGGATCATGACGGAGGACGAGTCTCCTGACGCTGTAAATGATTCGGACGGCGTGGTAATGGCAGACGGAAGATACATGGGAAAGATAGGAGGTTTCTGATATGGGCAAGCACAGAACAGCGATCATGGGGCTCGGCGTAAGGGGCAAGACCCATCTGAAGGCTATGCTGGAGAATCCGGACAGCTACGAGATCGTCGGAATCTGCGACATCCGCGAGGAAGTGATGGAGGATGTGAAAAAGATGTTCGACCTCGACGTCCCGGCGTATACGGATGTTGAGAAGATGCTGGACGAGACGAGACCGGAGGTCTTTGTCTTCGTCACCTATCCGGACCTTCGTCTGTCCATGATCGAGCTGGCAGTCAAGTATGGTGTCCGGGCAGTCTCCCTGGAGAAGCCCATGGCCGAGAGCATGGCAGAAGCCAGAAAGATGACGCAGCTGTGCGAAGAGCATAACATCAAGGCCGTCGTCTGCCACCAGCAGAAGTATCTGAAGCAGATGCAGGATCTGAAGCGGAAGATCGACAGCGGAGCGCTGGGCAAGGTGAAGAAGATCTTCGCGGAGTGCCAGCCCTGGATGGCTCAGCTGGGAACCCACTATATGGACTATATGATCTGGGCAAATGGGGGCAGCCGGGTGAAGTCCGTGATCGGGCATGTTCACGGCCCTGCTACCATGCAGGATGACCATCCGTCGCCGGACTTCCTGTTCGGAGAGATCCTGTTTGAAAATGGAGCCAGAGGATACCTGGAGTGCGGCTATTTCGCAGAGCAGCACAATCCGGATATGTACAGGGATACGGATAACCGCCTGACTGTCTGGGGCGAGGACGGATACGCCTATGCCGAGACGGACGGATACTGGGGTGAGTGCAGCAGCAATACCGGTTCGAAGCTGGTGACAGGGAAAGACCCGGGCTGGTATCATTTCCAGGAGAAGGAGATCCAGACTCCGTACTACACCGAATATGCCCAGTGGCTGGATGATGACTCCAAGGTCCACTCCTGCAATATTCAGACGGCGCTGCACGGCTACGAGGTTCTGGAGGCGATCGTGCTCTCCGCACTGGATAACCGCAGGGTTGATCTGCCGCTTAAGGAGATCGATTATGAGCCGGTCATGGAGCGCATGAAGAAGGAACTGCCCTGGTTCGACGGCTGTGACAAGGAGCCGAGAGACCTGTATAAGGGAGACTGGGACAGACCGGAGAGAGACTGAACCGGACCGGAGAGACTGAGCCGGACCGGCATGCGGAGCGCCGCAGAGCAACAGGGAGGAAAGAGATGGGAGATATACGCATCGCAAATGGCCTGAACATCCATTATGAGTCGTGTGGAGAGGGAGAACCCCTGCTCCTTCTGATGGGACTGGGTGCGCCCGGGCGCAAATGGGCACCCCACATCGCAGCCTATGAGAAGCATTTTCATGTGATCGCTCCGGACAACCGCGGAGCCGGACAGTCGGACAAGCCGGTATCCTATGCCTATTCAATCAGGGAGATGGCGGAAGACATGGTCGCCCTGATGGATGCCCTTGGCATAGAGAAGGCGCATATCAACGGAATCTCCATGGGCGGCGCGATCGCGCAGTACATGGCGGTTTACTATCCGCAGCGTGTAAAGAGCCTGATCCTGACGAATACATTTCCATGGTGCTGCCCCAGCAACCGCAGGGGGATCGAACTTCTGCGGGATACCTGCGGCCAGCTCGATCCGGTGACGGCGGGCAGGCTGTGCCAGTGGATGATCTTCGCCATCCCGTTCCAGAATGTGCGGGAGGATTATATGCTGGAGTGCGAATACGCAGATCTGAATGAGCCCTATCCCATGCCGGCATACGCCTATAAAGCACAGTGCAACGCGATCCTGGATTTTGATATCCGCGACAGCCTGGGCGAAATAAAAGCGCCGACTCTTGTGGTCGGCGGAGACAGGGACCTGCTGATCCCGGCCCATATCACGAAATCGATGGCGGACGCCATACCCGGCGCGAAGCTGTACATGGCGCCGGACGGCGGACACGTACAGCACTGGGAACAGCTGGATAAGTACAATGAACTGACGCTGCAGTTCCTCCTGGACAACCAGGGGTAAGCAGCTGCGCCAAGATCGCAAGAGGAAGACGGTCAGCTCCTGTGAGACAGGAGACTGATCGTCTTTTCTATCTCATCCCAGGTGTGGACGCGGATCATTCCGTTGGCCTCGGCGTCATAGTCCCGGTTGGTACCGGAGGTCATAAGGATCTTGATGTAGTCGCCGCCCTCGAGATTGTGAACACCGTCATCGATCAGAACATCTCCCCGGATCATCTGCTTATTGCTGGTGATGATCACCTGGTCCCAGGACAGGAAGGGGAAATACCGAAACAGCAGGTGGTCCATCTTCTCGGGGATGATCTCGTAGTCGGTGGCGGTGACGATATAGACCTTATGGCCGTCCTCCATAAACTGCTTCAGCACCCTCGCCGCGCCGGGCATGGGCTCCACTGTCTTCCAGAACCCGGGCTGCAGCAGGATATCATAGATCTGATCATGGGTCAGTCCGGGATATGCCTTTGACACATCCCAGTCCCGGACCTCATCATAGGTGACCTCTCTGTTGAATTTCTCATTTGCACACTTCAGCCAGGCCCTGAGAAGCTGTTCGATGGTGTCATCCATATCAACAAGAATTGTCATTCTTAACTCCTTCTTATTCCAGGTTCAGTCTGCGGTCGAGCAGGTACCAGCACAGAAGACCATAGATGGCGATTCCCGCAAGGGCAACCAGGGTTGTGGTCTGCGTGGACCGCACACTCATGAAGCCGGCAGAGTTTGTGGAATTGAGCAGTTTCTCCAGCACGTCAAACTTGTTGGAGACAAAGCTCAGGAGCATCTCCACGATGCCAAAGCCCAGGTAGGCAAGGATGCTGCCGGCAAGCCTGTGAGAGCTGAACTGATGTCCCAGGGCGATGGCCGCGTAGACCTTGATCAGGGACTCCATCACGCCCGCGCAGAGCAGGATGATGAGCCAGATGACCGGGGTCAGAGAATTGTTCGGCGAGAGCTGTTTCCATATGTCCTGTGCCTCGCGGAGAAATTCCTGCACACTGCTGGTGATGCCGACCATGGCGAAGCCGCTGATCACTCCGGCGATCCATCCCATGACCATCCAGGCAAAGGCGCTGATGGCCTTGCTCAGGATCAGCTCATGTGTCTTTGCGGGAAGCGTGAACATAAGGTAGCCCTCCGTGCCCAGCAGATTCTTGTAAAAGCGCTGGATCATCAGGATCACCATCACGACTCCGACGACCAGGACCGCGGCACCGAACAGGACCCCGGTAATGATCGCGAACCGCTCGACGAGAAACCTGGTGGTTCCGTTCATGTTCAGCCTGATATTGAAGGCGAAGAGGCATGAAGCGAAGATCATGACTGCGTACAGGGGAAGAAGGATCCTTCCCATCGCTTTCATTTCATTCTTAAGCAGTTTTCCTAACATCTGAAGACCTCCCTGAAGTATTCATCCACGCTCATTCCGGTTTCCTCCCGGATCTCATCCGTACTCTTGTGCAGCACGATCTGACCTTCTTTCAGGAAGACCGCTTCGTCCAGCACCGATTCGACGTCTGCGATCAGATGTGTGGAAATGAGAACCAGAGCGTCCTTTTCATAATTGCTGAGGATCGTCCGCAGGATATAGTCCCGGGCTGCCGGATCCACTCCGGCGATCGGCTCATCCAGAAGGTAGATCTTCGCCCTTCTGGACATGATCAGGATCAGCTGCACCTTCTCCCGGGTTCCCTTGGACATCTTCTTCAGCGGCTGGTTTGCCGGAATATTGAGGCTTTGAAGCATCTCCTGCGCTCTGGGATGGTCAAAATCCGGGAAGAAATCCCCGTAGAACCCAAGAAGCGCATCCGTCTTCATCCAGTCCGGAAGAAAATCCTTGTCGGGCAGATACGCCACTGCGGCTTTTGTCTTCACGCCGGGCAGCTCCCCGGCAAGGCGGATCTCCCCGGACGTTGGCTGCAGCAGGCGGTTTGCCAGCTTGATCAGCGTAGTCTTGCCGCTCCCGTTCGGACCGAGCAGTCCGACGATCCGTCCGCTCTCAAGCTGAAGACTGATCCCCTTCAGCGCGGTGACCTTCCCGTAGGACTTCACCAGATCACTGCATTCAAATAGTATGCTCATAGTATTCCTGTCTCCTCCCTGTAATGTCAGGTCCTGTCAGCGCATTCCATCTCAATGGCGCTCTTCCAGGCTGCGTTTTACTTCATCCAGGATCTGCTCCCCGGTCAGTCCGAGGCTCTTCAGATTCCCGACCAGAGCGCCGATACTGTCGGCGGCAAGCTCACTTCTCGTCCTGCTGATCAGCTCCTGGTCCTGCGTCACGAACTTGCCGGTCGTCCGAACGGTCTCAAGCAGTCCGTCCCGCTCCAGCTCGGCCAGGGCCCGCTGCATGGTATTGGGATTGACTCCCGCCTCCAGGGCAAGCTCCCGGACAGCGGGGAACCTGCAGCCCGGCGGATATTCACCGCTGGCAATCTGGGTCCGCAGCACACGTACGATCTGCTGATAGATCGGTTCGCCATTTTTAAAATCCCACTTCATAGGCATTGACTTTCCTGTCTGTGTCACTGTATTACGTGCTTAATACAGTGACACTATAGTACACAGCCGTGATCCTGTCAACTGCTTTTTACGGTCAATCAATCCCATCCGGGCAGATTCCATGGTAGAATGAAGATGCCGCGCGGACTGTACGGCGGATTGTATACATCAGAATAAGGAGGATTCGTGCATTATGGCGCTTCTGACATTGAACTTTGAGAGTGTATATCTGAATCAGTCACAGAACATAAGTGTGATTCTGCCGGACAGGCCAGACGACAAGACGGCAGAGGAATTCTATTCCAGCTCCGGAAAGTACAAGGTGCTCTGGCTGCTGCATGGGACCTATGGCGCCGGGAACGAGTGGATCCGCAGAACGAATGTGGAGCTCTACGCCAGCCGCAGAAATATGATCGTCGTCATGCCGGATGGGCTGAATTCTGATTTTGTTTCCTGGCCGGACTTCGGCATGGGCTATGACTTCCCGAACTATCTGACGAAGGAACTGATGCCGCTGATCTACAACTGGCTGCCGGCTTCGGATAAGCGTGAGGACAACTTCATCGCAGGTCTCTCCATGGGCGGACAGGGCGCAACCCAGCTGGGATTCACCTACCCGGACCGTTTTGCGAGGATCGGCGCTTTCTCCTATCCGCTGATCAATTATCATCAGCACCCGGACGGCAGGGTATTCGGAGACGGATATCCGGAGTATGACGCCAGATTCTGGCGCCAGGTAGCGAACCAGGGCGGCATGGAAGCCTTCATGAAATCTCCGTACAACACCTGGGACACATTCTTCAACTGCGAGGATCCGGAATCACTTCCGAAGATTCATTTCTATATCGGTATGGAAGACTTCTTCTGGCCGGTTCACTGCGAGATGAAGGAAGAGCTGAAAAAGCGCGGCAGAGAGGACGTACCGATCACGGAGTACGAAGGCCTCCATCATGAGTGGGAAGTCTGGGACCGCGCCGTAAAGGCATTCATCGATGAGTGCGACGGTGAGACCATGGGGGCGGGATTCCGCTACTGATCATCCATCTTATAAGTGAAGGTGGCGTGAGTATATTTAACAGAGAGGAGAAGGATTATGAAGAAAATGATCGCGATTGCCATGGCGCTTGCACTGCTGGGCAGCATGGCCGTAAGTGCACAGGAGACGGAAGCAGAGGACGGACTTCACGCATCGATCCAGCCCGTGACTGATTCGCCGGAATGGGTGGCGGAGCTTCCTGCGGCGCAGGACGCACAGCAGCTCTTCGTGGTGGCCGGACTTGGCATGGACAAAACCACTGCGACGGTGTCGATGCATCAGAAGGATGAGAGCGGGAGCTGGAAGCAGATCCTGTCCACTCCAGGCTACGTGGGAAAGAACGGTCTGTGCCTGGATGAAGATCATGTGGAGGGCTGCGGCCAGACGCCCATCGGCGTATACCATTTCAACAAAGCCTTCGGCATCGCCCCGGATCCCGGCTGCGCCATGGAGTATGTCCAGGTGGATGACAACACCTACTGGTCCGGCGATCCCGACCGCAGCTACAATGAGATGGTCGATATCAGGGACTGCCCGGATCTTGTCATGGATGACAGCGAGCACATCGTGGACTATGAATACCAGTACCAGTACTGCCTGAACATCAGCTTCAACGAGGATGGAACCCCGGGCCGCGGCTCTGCCATCTTCCTGCACTGCCTGGGGCCGGTCAAGCCTTACACCGGCGGATGCGTGGCGATCCCGGAGAACATCATGAAGCTTGTGATGCAGAATGTCCGTGAGGACTGTGTGGTGGTGATCGACACCCTCGACAAGGTGGCACCCTCCGTCTGGGAAGAATGGGGACTGTGAAGATGAAAGAAATTAGAAAACCCTGTGCCCTGATATGCTACCCCCAAGTAGGACACTGAAATATAAAACCTGCTTGGGGGTATTCTATGTCCAGAAAGAGTAAAATCGATCCGGTATTGAAGGTAG
>CACXAT010000016.1 GCA_902765725.1 uncultured Lachnospiraceae bacterium
GAACAGTATTTGGCGGTGGCGTAAAAACTGCCACCAGATCAAATCTGATGGCAGAATACTTTTTGTATTTTAATTGTCTACTTGACGGGTAGCAGTTCAATCAGGGATTGCCAGTAAGCGTGTGCCGTTCTCTGTATTCTTTCGGCGAGCATCCTGCGTAGGTCTTGAATATCCTTGAAAAATGAGCTACATCCTGGAATCCGACTTCTTCGGATATATCCTGCACTTTCCTTCCGGTCTCCTCCAGAAGTGTTCTCGCGCGGCCGAGCCGTATGATATTGATGATCTCAAAAAATCCCCTGCCCGTATACTGGTTGAGCAGTTTACTCAGATGCCAGCTGCTGACATAACACTGCTGTGCCACATCCCCAAGGGTCAGTTTGCTGGTAAAATGTTCCAGCATATATATCAACGCTTTTTTCAGGACAAAACTGTTTGCCTCCGAGCCACGCGCACGGGACTGACCGTCTTCATCACGGCGGTCTTTGAGAAAGGTCTCATAAAGGTAGCGGTCTGTCTCCAGGCTCATATCCCAGATATGATCGATGATCTGCGCTCCCAGGTTCCCTCTGCTGCGAAGATTGTCCGTCATAGCCGTGATGGCTTCTTCGATCTCATCCATCTTCGATGGTTTCAGAAGGAATCTCGTGACCCCAAGTTTGATCGCTCTCTGGGCGTATTCAAAATTCCTGTAGCCTGTCAGCAGGCAGACTTCCACCTCCGGATACTCAGAACGAATTGCCGCGACCATGGCAAGACCATCCATATTATTCATGGCAATATCCGATATCAGGATATCCGGCTCCAGTTCTCTCATCAGATCAAGACCTTCCAGACCATTGGACGCCGTCCCTGCCACTTCACAGTTGAAATCTGCCCAGTGCACGCTCTTTTTCAATCCCTCACAGATGATCGGTTCATCATCGACAATCAGTACTTTATACATCCCGCGCTCCCATCCTGTATGCCCTTCCTGTCACAAAAGAGCCTTCACCCGCCATGCCTGCCACATTGCCGCATTCATTAACGGTATATTTTCATTTATTATATCATCCTTGCCGGTACCGGGAAACTCCCGCATCCGGCCTGCTGCTGACTGTTTCAGCCCTTCACGGCGCCGACTGTCATTCCTTTGATGATGTATTTATTCAGGAACAGATATACGATCAGTACGGGAATTACAATCAGTGTGACAGAGGCAAACAGAGCTCCGTAATTGACGCCCTCTTTAGCGGCGATATTGTTCAGCAGGATCGTGATCGCCCAGTTTTCTTTGGTGCGCAGGAAGAACATCTGCGTGAACAGGTCATTGTAGCTCCACAGAAAACTAAAAATCCCGACCGTCACCATCGACGGCTTGCAGAGTGGAAACACGACTTTGAAATAAGTCTGGAACATATTGCAGCCTTCCATGTAGGCAGCTTCTTCCAGTTCTACCGGCAGCGAGCGGATATATCCTGTCAGCACTATGATCGCGAAGGACATGTTTCCCGCGATCTGCGGCAGAATAACGGAGAGAAGATTCTTTCCTACCGAAGGAGAGTTGACGATGCCCCATGACGCCTGCATCTGCAATACTGGAATGATCGTTGAATAAATCGGGAACATCATGCCTGCATACAGCAGAAGGGTGAGCAGGTTCTTGCCTCTGAACTGATACCTGCACATGATATACGCTGCCATTCCGGCGAACAGTATGACTGCCGCAGCTACCGTTCCTGAGATAATGAAACTGTTCCTGTACGCACGCAGGATATCGTAATTTGCAAAGATGTTCCTGTAGTTTTCCAGCGAGAATGCATCTCCGAAAGGCAGTGTGAAGGAGTTGCTGTATATCACCTTCTTGTTCTTGAAGGAATTCATTACAGACCAGGCCAGCGGAAAGATCGTAGTCAGCGACCACAGGATCAGCAGCAGATAGACAACAAAGTATGCGGGGGATATGGTTCTTCCTGTTTTCTTATTCATCTTCATCCCCTTCTCTATGCCTGGTAGTCCACATTCTGCCTGAATATACGATTGACTGCAGCTGACAGGATCACGCCGATCACTACGATCACCACCGCTATGGCAGACGCGTAGTCAACATCGCTGTAAACCTTGGAATACATATAGGTGCCGGTCAGCCATGTATTCGACATGCCGTTGACAAACATGGTCCAGGGAAGGTCGAAGACCTTGAGTGCTCCGGTCACTGCCAGGATCACACATGTGCCGATGCTGTTGCGCAGCAGGGGAAGTGTGATGTAGCGGACACTCTGCCATCTGGTTGCACCGTCGATCGTCGCAGACTCATACAGATCGTCAGGAATTCCCGCAAGTCCAGTGAGCAGGATCACGAAATAAAAACCCACATACTGCCAGATCACGGGGGTAAGCATGGTGAACATGGCATGTTTTGCTTTCCAGTCAATCAGTTCATTTGCCTCCCTGTTAAGGACGCCCGCAAACTGCAGGAACTGATTGATCATCCCCTTGTCATACAGAAAGATTAAATTGAACAGAAGGCCGAGAGCGGTCGCTGATATCACGATCGGGAAGAAGAACACGGTCCTGAAGAATCCTGATCCTCTTTTGATATTGCTTACCAGAAGCGCCAGTATAAGAGCTATGCCCACCTGTCCGATGATCGTCGCCGCGATCGTGATGGCGGTATTCTTCAGAGCGATCTTCATTTTCGGGTCGGACAGCAGTGCCAGGTAATTCTTATACCAGGGGGAATTCCATTCACCGCCGGCTGTCCCCATGTACTTGATATGCATAAAACTGTTCAGGATATTCCGGACGAACGGATAGTACAGATAGACGAACATAAAAAGAAATGCCGGCAGAAGAAAGATCCAGATCAGTTTTTTGTTCTTGTAGATTTGAGCTCCCATAATTTGATCCCCCGGACAGGTTCGGGGAGCCGCCGGATCCGGCAGCTCCCCGGTTGATATCAGCATCTTGGAGTACTGTGATATGTGTTCTTATTCTGCATTGGCTTCCAGAACTGCTGCGACTGCATCTGCCGCGTCCACATCACCGTTCACGATAGAAGCCATATCCGCGAAGATCGGCTCACGTGCCGCAGCGGAGAGGTTGTCCTGCACAGCCGGTGAGATTCCGGTGAAGGACGCCGTGTATGCCAGAGCGTCGTTCTGAAGGGAATTGAACTCGCTCACATCCGGTGACGCACCTTCTTTGAGTGCGGTGGCGGACACACCTGCGAATTTGGAGACAACATCATCGGAAGTCATGAATGATACAAAGCTGACCGCCGCGTCTCTCTTCTCATCGTCGTCCCATGCTTTTCTGGTGATATAGTATCCCATTGACAGGCCGCCGATCTCATCGGTTGTCTTTCTGTCGCCCTTGCCGGGAACATGAGTGACGGTGTAGTTCTCGATGTCATCAACTGCCTCGGCAATTCCGCCGATCTTCCAGGAGCCGTCGATCAGGAATGCTGCCTTGTCGGAAGTGAACAGCTGGAATGTCTCTGCATCCGTTGCTGTGAGGGTATTCTCCGGGAAATAGCCTGCTTCATACAGGGCCTTGATATCGTTCAGACCGTCGACCCATGCCTGTCCGTATTCGTCATCCACACTCTCAGGCATGGTATTGTGGGTTGCTGCACTCTGGAAGTTGTAGATCGCATACTCAAACCAGTAGTGCGGGATCTCCTGCAGAGAAGCTGCGATCGGGGTATAGCCTGCATCCTTGATCTTGCCGCACATCTCCAGGAATTCATCCCAGGTCGTTTCATTTCCGGGAACTTCCACACCTGCCTCTTCCAGGACTTCTTTGTTTACGAACATGCCTTCCCAGTAACCGTTTACCGGCACCGAGTAGTTGACTCCGTCTGCCGGAGATGCTCCAAGCATGTCGTCCTTCATGTTGGATGCGTAATCCGGATACTCTTCTCTGATCTCATCGATGGAGACTACCTTGCCCTGCTCCACAAACTGGTTGGCGTCGACTCCGTTGAAGAAGAACAGGACATCCGGTTCACTTCCGGCTTCGAAGTCTGTGATGATACGGGACTTGAATGACTCATCTGAAGTGGCGGAGCTGTCCTCGACCTTGTTTCCGCTCTCTTCTTCCCACGCCGCAACGCTGTCCTTGAAGTTCTGTGCGTTGCTGTCTTCACCTGCGTAGGTGGTTGTTACATTGATGGTTACGCCTTCAGCAAGCGCAGGGGATGCGCATACAGCAGCAGCCATGATTCCTGCCAGTGTGGCAGCCAGTCTCTTTTTCATTTTCAGATCCTCCCTTGACTACTGTGAACACCTCCGTATCAGGCGGTTTCACATATTTGTTATGATAGCCTGATAGTAATCTGATTCATGAGAAAAATGAATGAACACAATTGTATAGAGTTTGCTCTCTGTTGCTGTTTTTCACAATAAATTTTGTCTGCTCTTGCTTAAGTTTGCACATAGTTGTCCGGGGCTTAGTGCACTTTATACAGGTCCGGGGCTGATACGCAGTGTACTGACGGTTTTTCCGTTCCCATCGTCTTCGATGGTAAGTCCGCTGGACTCTCCGTACAGCAGGCGCAGACGCAGGTGTACATTGCGGATTCCGATGCTCATCCTGTCGAAACGCTCAGTATCGCCCAGCCTGTCATCAGACAGGAGCACTTCGATCCTCTCCCTGTCTTCATCCGAGAGTGAGCCATTATTCTCAACAATGATCAGCAGAGTATTTCCATCGCCTTCCACTCTCAGCGATCCAACGATATTCCCCTGCCTGTCACCTCCGTGTTCAACCGCATTCTCCACCAGAGGCTGTATGATCAGCCGCGGAATGCTGACCCCGAGAAGCGATTCGTCTACTTCCTTCACAAACCGGAACTTGTCCCCGAAACGCTCTCTTATGATATAAAGGTACGCATCCACGTATGAGAGTTCCTCAGACAGAGAAATGAACATCTCACCGCTCCGGTTGAGGGTGGCATTCATCATCACGCTGAGAGCTTCGATCATCTTGCTGACATCCTCATTGCCGGACAGTCTTGCCTTCCAGTTAATGATCTCCAGGGTGTTGTTCAGAAAATGGGGATTGATCTGTGACTGAAGTGCTTTAAGAGTAGCGTCGCGCTCCGCGATCTCTTCCACATAGATCCGTTTGAAAGAATCCTCCAGGCTGACAGACATGTGATTGAAGGTATCGATCAGCTGTCCCATCTCTTCATTTCCGGAAAACGGTTCGATACGGTATCCGTACTCACCTTCCCGTATCTTGTCTGACCCCCGGACCAAAGCTCCGACAGGCTGGTCTATATTGCGGTTCAGGAAGTAGAATGTGGCGGCAAGAAGCGGGATCAGAAGGATCAGGGCCACGATATAGACAGACAGATAAGCGGCGCTGTCCATGAACATCTGCTTTCTGTCAAGTTCATTTACATAGTAGAGCATCTGGCCGTTGACTTTCAGGACCAGCACAGCCGCTGCACGTTTCTGGTCATAGAAAGCTGCAGGAGAACCTTCGCGGATCACAGCTCCTTCGGATACCTCCTCTGCTTCCCTGGCAAACTGCTCTGTCTTCTCCTCGTCCAGATCTTCAGGATCTTTGCGGATAGGGACACCGTCAAGCAGGATCACTCCGCTGCTCTTCCAGATCATGCTGTCAGTGCTTTCGAACATGCGATCCTTATTCACTTCCATAACCAGTGTGGCAAAGGGTTCATAATTACTCAGCACGATATTTCGCACCGCGTACAGATGGCCTGAGATCTCGATCAGGCGAATCGCAGTGTCAAGATCCCTGGCCGCCAGGCGTACAGCCTCATCCGCCGCGGACCTGAATTCATCAATACTGGCATAGGTCGCGCCGGCAACATTGCTGTAGGTATAGTATTCCATGGTCACCGGCGGATCGTAGAGCAGGATCGTATTGGAGATAGTCTTGCTGTATTTGTAGGTCCTGTTCAGATACTCCATGACCTCCCGGTGCATCGCATTTTCATCGCCATCCTTCAGATACTGCTCATAACTCTTCTTGATGACTCCGTCGTAGGATGCTTCCCTCGACATTTCAATCGCAGCATAGATCTTATCCGCTGTGATCAGGCCTGCATTCTCCATGGCCGTGCATACCGTGTGGGCGATTTGCTCCCTGGTGTTTTTGCTGTGCAGCCAGATCAGCACGGAAGATACCAGGATATATGGTATGATCCAGCAGATAAGGATCAGCCTGATCAGACCTGTCTTCAGTTTTCTGCTTTTCATAGAATACAGTTCTCCCGAAGCTGACTCTTCTTCGTGCCTTCTTATCTGCCTGTTGGAAGTTCAAGATAATCTTCAATTATTTCGCATACCGACACAGCATCCTCCTGCCGGGGCATCTCGCAGAATACGCGCAGCAGCGGTTCCGTACCTGAGAATCTTACCACGGCCCAGCCGCCGTTTCTGAAATAAACTTTTACTCCGTCCATATAAGACAGATGATCGCATTCAAACGGGAACCCAGGAAGTTCTTTCTTCTCGTACAGTACTTCCTTAAGGTACTCTTTTCTCTCCTGCGTCATGCGATAGTCTCTCTCTTCCATATAGATGCTCCCGCACTCTTTTTCGATCTCATTGTAGATCCCGGAGATATTCCTCCCGGTCACTGCGATCATCTCAATCAGAAGCATGGCCGCATAGATCCCGTCTTTTCCGTTTATGTGCCCGCGGACAGTCAATCCGCCTGAGGATTCGCCCCCGAGCAGAGCATCCGTCTCTCTCATTTTCGCAGAGATGTACTTGAACCCGACCGGAACTTCATAGCATTTTTCCGAGAATCTCTCCGCGATCCGGTCAAGCATGTGTGTCGTCGCGATATTCCTCACGACAGCCCCGTGCATTCCCTTATAACGGATCAGGTAATAATAGAGCAGGACCAGCACGTCATTCGCCCGCAGATACCTGCCGGTATCGTCGATCACGCCCAGCCGGTCCGCGTCTCCGTCTGTTGCGATCCCGATGTTAAATCCGTAATCCATCACCCTGGTGATCAGCTGACGCATGGTACCTGCGTTTGGTGCCGGCATCCTGCCGCCAAAGAGAGTGTCATGGCTGTCATGGATTGTCTCCACATCACAGCGAGCTGTCAGCAGCAGCGTCTTCAGAGGGATCTCCGACACACCGTACATCGGATCCAGAGCAACGCGAAGCCTCGCTCTTTTGATAGCATCCATATTGATCTTTCCGATGATATCATCCAGATACTCATTCAGGGGATAGATCTCCTCGATCAGTCCTGCCTCCAGCGCCTGTTCATAAGGTATTGCCTGAATACTTTCCGGCGTTATGCCTTCCGCAATCTGCTCGATCTCCTGCGTGGTCTCACGGTCCGCGTCACGGCCCCCTGCGGTAAACACCTTGATTCCGTTGTAGATCGCCGGATTGTGGCTGGCTGTGACCATCAGGCCGTAGGAAAGGGAATGCGTCATCACATAGAACATGATAAGCGGTGTCGGGGAAGACTTATTTACCATAAATGTATGGATTCCTTCCGCGGCAAACACTTCGCCGCACCAGCGCATCGACTCCTTGGACAGGAAACGCCGGTCATAACCAAGAACGATCCCCTCCTGCGCCTTTCCTTCCCGCTTCATCTTCACACTCAGCGCCTTAGCCAGAAGCTGGATATTCGACCTGATAAATTCATCTCCGATCACTGCTCTCCATCCGCCTGTTCCAAACCAGATCATAACCTTCCCTCTCATTGCGCAAGTTAACCCGGCTGCCTCCAACATAGCATTTCCTGCAGCCTCTGTGAAGAGCCGGAACGCAGCCCTCATCTTATAACTGAGTGCATGTCCGTCATCCCATGACTACTCTCACCTCGGCACGTGCCCCCTCCGGTATCGGAAGGATCCTGTCCGTCCTCTCTCCGTTCACAGTGATCTCCTTCACCCCTTTGGAGACATGGTCAGGATTGGTCACGGTTATACAGTATGTCCCGCCGCGCCATACACGCTGTACATAAAATCCGTCCCATCCGTGCGGTATGCAGGGATCGACAGTCAGTTCATCATAGCCCGGTCTGATTCCGAGCATATACCGTGTCGCCGAAAAATAAGCCCAACCGCCTGATCCTGTCATAAATGGATGTCTTGCCCGTCCGTAAGCTGTATGGTCCGGTCCCATGATGAACTGGCAGTAAGAATACGGTTCCGACTGCCGGATCTCAATCCTGTCATTCTGGTTGAACGGACACAGCGCATCATAGAATTCCATCGCCCTGTCGCCTCTGCCCAGCACACATTCAGCGGCCCACGCCCATGGATTCGGATGGGAGAAAATCGCCCCGTTCTCCTTAACACCAGGATACACACGCGTTATAAATCCGATGTCATCATCCGGTCTTGTATAGGAGGGCGCATTGAGTCTTATTCCATAGGGGGTGAACAGATATCTGTACACGCTGTTCATCGCTCTTTCGCCTCTGTCCGGCGATGCTGCGCCTGACAGCACCGCCCAGGCATTACTCTCAAGGTGAATCCTGCCCTCCGTATCCGCAAAGGTACCGATCTTCTTTCCATTCCTGGTGATGCCACGGATATACCACTCTCCGTCCCACAGAATCTCCTCACAGACTTTTTTCACGCCCTGTGCCATCTCTTTAAAATGATCCGCATCCTGTTTTCTCCCAAGATGCTGTGCAAGATCGACAAAATGACCCAGCGCCCAGTAATGAAGGAAGGAGACCAGAGCACTCTCTCCGCCTCCGAGATTCAGGCAGTCATTCCAGTCTGCACGAAGTCCTTTGCATATTCCTGTCTGCCCAACCTGGGCAGCGGAAAATTCCAGGATCCGTTTCATGTGATCATAAACACTGTCCTCCTCTCCATCTGCATAGGAGACTGAATAACCGGCAAAAGACATATCCCCGGTCTCCATGATATATTCAGTAATTGCCGGGATGAGCCAAAGAGCATCATCTGCACACGCATCCTCAATCCCGTGAATGATATCCTTCTTGTTTATCCCGGGTATGACAGTAGGCGAGCGGAAGGGTTCCTTCTCCCCTTCTTTCTTCGGTTCAAACCAGCGCGGCTCAAACAGATGCAGTCCGTACCCATGAGAGGTCAGTCCCTTGAGAAGCTGTATAATCCGCTCCCTGCATTTTGCAGGATTGGAATGGGGGATTGTCATGGCGTCCTGCGCTGTATCCCTGTATCCGAGGCCTGTCCTGCCGCCAACCTCTATAAACGACGCGAAGCGGGAAAACATTACATTGATCTCTGACTGATACAGGGTCCAGATATTGAGCATAGTATTCATAGCCTCGCTTGGTGTGCGGACCTGAAGCCGGCTCATCTTGTCTTCCCAGTAAGCTGCCATCCTGCTGTAAGAAGCATCCACACTGGCAAAGTCACTGTATTTCTCTCTGATCTTTCTCCCCTGCTCTCTGTCACCCTCACCCAGCATGAAGATCACACGGATCTTTCCCCCCGGCGCAAGAGTTATATTCTTCTGCAGGCTGCCGCAGTGATTGCCGCCCTTCTCAAAAGACCCGCTGCACATTCCCCGCACGACAGCCGCGGGAGCGCTCTCGCTGCCATACGTTCCGAGGAAGGCATCACGCAGACAGTCATAGCCGTCCGGTTCAAAGCTTGCAGTAAAAAACTGATAACCAAGTTCTTCATAGAACAGGTCATGCTCTATGATCCCGTCCACGCAGGAAGATCCGGCGCAGTACAGACTCATCTGAAAATTCTGGTTGTCGATCGAGATATGGTGAAATGAAAACTCAAGATAGGAAAACAGGCTGAGATCTCTCGTCCTCCCGGATGTATTCTCTACAGTCACGTCCCACAGCTGTACAGCATCACCCAGCGGGATGCTCAGACGCTGGGATGCATGTATGCCATTATAGCTGCATTCATAGACAGAATAAGACAGGCCATGCCTGCACCTGTACTGTGCATGGTCCAGAGGTTTTCCGACCGGCTGCCAGGAGATACTGAAAAAGTCCCCGGTCTCATTGTCTCTGATATATACATAGTGCCCCGGACGGTCCATAGGGACAGCGTTGCCCCTGAACCGGGTGACCCGGTGGTACTCCGGCGACTTATGAAACATATAACCGCCTGCCGTATGGTTGACTACGGAGCAGGTATCCTCTACTCCCAGATAGTTTGTCCATGAGACCGGGATGTCCACACGGTCGATCACGTATTCCCTCGCCTGATTGTCAAAATGTCCGTATCGCATAGAAATACCCCCGAATATAGTCATATATTATGATTATATCCGGGGGTACAGTCCAGTAACATGACCCGTGTTGTTTTCAGTTGAATTGTATTGGCAGGTTCCCGAGAGCCTGCCTGATGGAAGAATATCCGAATCCCTTCCGAAGCAGGTACCGGATGAACTTCTCGCAGGAATCCCTGTCAGCAGTCCCGGGTTCGAATCTCCGCTTAAGCGCAAGAGCCTTGATTGCGGTAATGTCTGGATCTTCTGCTTCTTCTCCCGACATGCTCTCCTTCGCCAGCTCCTCAAAAGCCGACCTGACCTGTTCTCTGTCAAGCCCCTTATTCATAAGCTCCGATTCAATCTGTCTGCGGCTTCTGCATCCTGACATCTGCCTTACATAGTTCTGTGCATAACGGCTGTCATCAATGTAGTGGTAAGACGAAGCATATTCGATCGCCCTGTCAGTGATCCAGTCAGGATATCCGTCCAGAGAGAGCCGGCTTCGAAGCTGTCCTTCTGTCCGGTCCATGGACTTCAGTAGATTCAGGCACCGGAGTTTCGCGCGCCTGGTCAGCACTTCATCCAGGATCTCCCGCAGAATACCGTCCTCTATATCCTCATCCTCAGCGATATGATATTTTCTTACCTCTCCTGAATAGAGGGGAAATGACATTCCGTCTTCCAGAAAGACTTTATATCTGCGGTCAGTTATCTTCTGCAGCCGGGTTACCCGCATCTGTATCCGTCTCCGTTCCTGTCTCTGCCTGCACATCCTGCATGCTGTCATCCTCATCCAGGCCGTACTGGACTCTGACCTTGTGGATGATCTCATCCATCACATCCGGATTCTGCTCGAGATACAGCTTCGCGTTCTCCCGTCCCTGTCCGATCTTATTGCCCTCATAGGCATACCATGCGCCGCTCTTGACGATGATATTCAGGTTGGCCGCAAGGTCCAGGACATCCCCTTCTCTGGAGATCCCTTTTCCGAACATGATATCGAACTCCGCTTCCTTGAACGGCGGCGCGATCTTGTTCTTGACGACCTTGATCCTGGTCCGGTTTCCGATCACTTCACCCTGTTGGCGGATCGATTCGATCCGGCGTACATCCATGCGCACGGAAGCATAGAACTTAAGTGCTCTTCCGCCTGTGGTCGTCTCGGGATTGCCGAACATGATGCCGACCTTCTCACGCAGCTGATTGATGAAGATCACGATGCAGTTGGACTTGCTGATCACGCCGGTCAGCTTGCGCAGCGCCTGGCTCATCAGTCTCGCCTGAAGGCCGACATGGGAGTCTCCCATATCTCCGTCTATCTCTGCCTTGGGGACCAGCGCCGCCACAGAGTCCACGATGATGATATCCACCGCGCCGGAGCGGACCATGGTCTCGCAGATCTCCAGTGCCTGTTCGCCGTTGTCCGGTTGTGAGATATACAGGTTGTCGATATCAACGCCGATATTCTTCGCATAGATGGGGTCAAGAGCATGCTCCGCGTCGATGAATCCCGCGATCCCGCCTCTCTTCTGCGTTTCCGCGACCATGTGGAGTGCCACCGTGGTCTTACCGGAGGATTCCGGACCATAGATCTCCACGATCCTTCCCCTCGGGATGCCGCCCTGTCCCAGCGCGATGTCAAGGCTCAGGGATCCTGTGGGAATCGTCTCCACGTTCATGTCACTGCTGTGCTCGCCCAGGCGCATGACCGAGCCCTTGCCGTACTGCTTCTCGATCTGCGACAACGCTGCATCCAGCGCTCTCATCTTATCTTCGTTGTTCAGGCCGGACTGGACCTGTGCCGTACCTGCTGCCTTCTTTGCCATAATACTCTTCTCCTTCCGGTATCATGTTCTTCTCTATCAGTGGTCCGCAGTAATGCGAACGGATGTTCGATGCTTATACTACAGGAATCAGGGATTGCTGTCAAGGTTATTTTGCGCGCCGGCGTGATAAATCATTACTGTTAACTGTAATGATAAATCTGATATAGCGCGCCACAGAGCGCAGGTCAAGGGGTGCGAGGCTTTGTCCCATATGCATGTGAGAATTGTGAAAGCTGCTGCAGTGGCGCTCACCCATCTGCAGCAGCTTTCTATCCGAGTTAAGCTCAGAACAGCTTTCTCAGAACAGTTTTCTCAGAACAGTTTTCTCAGAACAGCTTTCTTATATCATTGAACATGATCACTGCCATCAGGCCCATCAGTATCACAAAGCCCGCGAAGTTGATATATCCCTCTATGTTCTCCCCAAGCTTTTTCCTGCGCACCGCTTCGAGGAGCAGCAGGAAGATCCGGCCCCCGTCCAGCGCGGGGAACGGGATCAGGTTCATAACACCCAGGTTGGCTGACAGCAGGATCCCCAGGTTGAGAAGGTTCAGGAACACGATGAAGGCCCCTTCGCTCTTCGTCTCCTCCACGGTATTGCTGACCACTTCTACAACGCCCACCGGTCCGGAGACATCATCCAGAGTCACTTCCCCCTGTCCGATCATCCGGAGGCTCCCGATGGTGGTCCGGATCCAGAACTGCACCTCATAGAGACTGTACTTTACAACCGTCCCGATGCTTCCTGCCCGGTACCTCGACCCGCCGTAGAGACCGAAGATATAGCGTGTCCCGCTCTCATTGAGCTGCGGCACGATCTGAGCGCTCTTCTCCGTCTCCCCACTTCGCCATGTGACCGTGACCGGTTTCTGCCGCGCCAGCTCTCTCTGGTGGAAGGACAGATAATTGGAGATATCTCTGTATACCGTGATCTTCTCTCCGTCTATGGAGGTCAGGACGTCCCCGACCTTCACCCCGGCCATCTCCAGCGGGTACTCCGGCGACAGGTATTCGATGACCGGCGGATCATAGCCCACGGAGCCGATGATCACGACGGCAAATATAAAGGCCAGCAGAAAATTGAACAGCGGACCTGCCGCTACGATCAGGATCCGCTGCCATACCTTTTTTGTGCCAAATGACCCTTCCTGCGTATCCTCATCATCTTCCCCCTGCATCTGGCAGGAGCCCCCGAAGGGAAGTATCTTGATGCTGTACCGGGTACCGCTGCGCCCGCTCACATGAGTAAGAAGGCGCGGGCCCATCCCCAGCGAGAACTCGATCACTCTCACCCTGCAGGCGCGGGCCGCGAGAAAATGCCCCGTCTCGTGGAACAGGATGATAATGCTGAACAGGATAATGGCTATGATAATCTTCATGTTTCAGTGCTCTTCTCTTCCGCCGCCAATCTGCAGGCGGATCTGTCTCTCGACCTCCAGGATCTCCTCAACGGAAGGATCCGGGATAACCCGGTGGTCATCCATGCATTGTTCGATGATGTCCCAGATATCTGTGAACCCGATCTCGTGAGAGAGGAACCGCTGCACGGCACATTCATTTGCCGCATTAAAGACCGTCGGCATGGAACCGCCCGCCTTCATGGCGCGGTACGCAAGCGGAAGGCCGCGGAATGTCTCCATATCAGGCTGCTCGAAGGTGAGGTTCTTCAGAGCAAACAGATCCAGGCGCTCTGTGTGCATCACCCTGCGGTCCGGCCAGAACAGGGCATACTGGATCGGCAGCCGCATATCCGGAGTTCCCATCTGCCCGATAACAGCTCCGTCCGTGAACTGGACTGCGGAATGAAGAACGCTCTGCGGATGGACCACGACCTGGATCTTGTCCGCGTTCACTCCGAAGAGCCAGCCTGCCTCGATCACTTCCAGGCCTTTGTTAACCAGGGTGGCCGAATCGATTGTGATCTTCCGTCCCATATTCCAGGTCGGGTGCTTCAGCGCATCCTCCGGGGTCATCCCCTTAAGCTGCGAAGCTGTGCAGCCGCGGAAGGGGCCGCCCGAGCAGGTCAGAAGGATCTTCTCGATCCGCTCCCGGGGCTCTCCGTTCAGGGACTGAAAGATCGCGCTGTGCTCTGAATCCACAGGCAGGATCCGGACGCCGTGTTCCCTGGCCAGGGGCATGATGATATGCCCGGCCGTGACAAGGGTCTCCTTGTTGGCAAGGGCGATGCTCTTGCCGGCCTTGATCGCCTCTATGGTCGGGAGGATGCCGATCATGCCGACAATGGCAGTCACGGTAATCTGCGCGTCTGTCCCGGCGGTGGTCTCGATCAGTCCCTCCATGCCGGACAGGACACGGACGTCCAGGTCCTTCACGCGCACCCGGAGGTCCTCTGCCGCCTTCTCATCCCAGACTGCTGCCACGGATGGCCTGAATTCCCTGATCTGTTCCTCAAGCCTTCTGATATTGCTGCCCGCGGCAAGCGCGGTGATCGCAAGATCCGGATTATTTCTGACTACGTCTATTGTCTGGGTTCCTATGGAACCGGTACTTCCAAGGATTGATATCTTCTTCATTTTCTCTTTATCCAAATTATCCAAAGGCATACGCCAGCAGGTAGATGATCGGAGCTGTGATGATCACGGAATCAAACCGGTCAAGGATCCCGCCGTGTCCGGGGATCAGCTTTCCGTAATCCTTGATATCGTGGTTTCTCTTGATCGCCGATGCGGCCAGATCCCCCACCATGGAGATCAGCGCTCCCACCGCTCCGATCAGAGCAAATACGAGGATCTTATTGCCCGCGTTCTGCAGGTACCTTCCGATGACGGCTGCGTAGATTGCGCCGAACACCGCCGCGCTGGCAGCGCCGCCGATTGCTCCCTCGACAGACTTCTTCGGGCTGAGTACCGGAGCCATCTTGTGCTTTCCAAACAGCCTGCCGAATACATAGGCCATCGTATCGCACCCCCAGGAGCAGATCACAATCAGCCACACCGTATATTCACCGTCCGGCAGTTCTCTTGTCTGGTAGATGAAGCTGAGGCAGACCGCGACATAGACGATCCCGAAGAAGGCTGTCATCACTTCATCCGCATGATATCTGGGATACGTGAATACATACACGAACAGTTCTGCGATCATCGCCGCGGCAAGAACCGGGAGAAGATAATCCTGCATATGCAGATATACAAATACATAGTAGACCACAGCCCCGAGAAATGAGACCGCAGTCAGCAGGTTCACCTTTCCTTTTACGATCCCGGTCGCCCTGTACAGCTCAAACATACCGATCAGGGAGATCGCGAGAAGAAAAATAAACAGAACCGGTCCGCTCAGGCAGATCGTCGTGATCAGTATCGCCAGCAGAACAATTCCGCTGATAAGTCTTGTGACAAACATAATTCAGTGCTCCTCCACGTCCTCTTCGCCCTTCTTCAGGCCTCCGAACCGCCTTGTTCTCTGATTGTACGCCTCGATGGCAAGCTCCAGGTCCTTCTTGGAGAAGGCCGGCCAGGGTGTCTGGGTAAAATACAGCTCCGCGTAGGCAAGCTGCCACATGAGATAATTGCTCAGACGCTGCTCGCCGCTGGTACGGATCAGAAGGTCCGGATCGGGAATGTCCCCCGTATCCAGGTAGGATGCGAACATCTCCTCCGTGATCTGTTCCGGATCCGGGATCTCTCCCGATCTGACGTCCGCCGAGATCTTCCGGACGGCGCGAACGATCTCGTCCCTGCTGCCATAGTTGATCGCAAGCTGAAAGTTCAGCCCGGTGTTGTCCTTCGAGCTCTCCACCAGTTCCCGGAGATTCTTCTGCAGTGTCGCATCCAGGGCAGAGGGATTCCCCAGCACCCGGCAGCGCATATTATTCTCTCTCGCCTGTCGGATAGCCGTCCTGGTATAGCTGTGAAACAGGTTCATCAGAGCCCTGACCTCATCCTGGTTCCTGCGCCAGTTTTCCGTGGAAAACAGGTAGACCGTCAGATACTTGATCCCCAGTTCATCCGCAGCTCTGCAGATGACCTCTACATTCGCAGCCCCTTTTACATGGCCGTAATTGCGGGGCATCATCCTTGACTTTGCCCAGCGGCCGTTACCGTCAAGTATGATCGCAACATGACGCGGTATGTCCATATATACTCCTTTATCAGAATGCCCACAGCATTGTCTGCATGAATATGCCAACAGAAGGCTGCCGCACGGATCCCCGTTCCGACAGCCTCCCGCTCATGTTTATGGATCTTATATCATACGGTAAGGATATCCTTCGACTTCTCATCGACCATCTTGTCGATCTCTTTGATCTTCTTGTCCGTTTCCTTCTGAAGAGCATCCTGAAGATCCGCAACCTCATCCTCCGAGACCTCATCCTTCAGCTTCTTGAAGGACTTGTCCGCGTCGCGGCGGATATTGCGCACTGCCACCTTGGCATCCTCACCCTTCTTCTTGACTTCCTTGGTCAGATCTTTTCTTCTTTCCTCGGTAAGCTCCGGGAAGATCATGCGGATGACCTTGCCGTCCGTAGTCGGATTGATGCCGATATCGGCCATATTGATCGCCTTGATGATCTCCTTGATCATATTCGGCTCCCAGGGAGCGATCTGAAGGATCCTTGCCTCCGGGACAGTGATATTGCCGACCTGGGACACCGGTACCGCGGAACCATAATAGTCAACGCGTACCTTGTTCAGGACTGCAGGATTCGCGCGTCCTGCCCGGATCGTCTTGAACTCCTCCTCCAGGTTGGAAAGCGTCTTGCCCATCTTTTCCACATATGGTGTCAGTCTGTTATCCATTGCCATACCCCTTTCTTGTTTATACTGTGACAGAAGTCCCGTCAATCGTTCCCTCGGCCGCCCTGAGGATGCTGTTCTCCTCATTCAGTCCGAAAACATACATCGGCATCTTATTGTCTCTCGCAAGGATGGACGCCGTCATATCCACAACCTTCAAATTCTTCTCGATCACTTCATCTATGGAAACGCTCTCGTACTTTCTGGCATCCGGGTTGTCCTTCGGATCATCATCATAGACTCCGTCGATCGCCTTGGCCAGAAGGATCACGTCCGCTTCGATCTCAATCGCCCGAAGAAGTGTTGCCGTATCTGTGGAGAAATAAGGATGGCCGATCCCTCCGGCGAAGAACACGATCTCGCCCTCTTCCAGCGCGTTCACGGCAGCGTCCTTTGAGAACAGCTGGGTGAAGCTGCCGCATACGAAGGGAGTCATGACTCTTGTCTTCATGCCTGCTGCACGGAAAATATCAGCCACATAGATGCAGTTCATCACCGTCGCCAGCATGCCGATCTGATCTGCCTTGGTCCGGTCCATATTGCCGCTGGTGCGTCCTCTCCAGAAGTTTCCGCCTCCGGTCACCACCGCGATCTGGATCCCTTTCTCAGACAGGCTCTTCACCTGCTTCGCAATCCCCATCACAGTAGCTTCGTCAAACCCGGTCTTCTTCTCTCCGGCAAGTGCCTCTCCGCTCAGCTTCAGCAGAACTCTCTTCATGTCTGGTCTCCTTACTCCTACTCAGTTATTCATACATGTGACAGAGCCATCATACCATAGCGGCGGCTCCAAATCCATACTTGGAATCGCTGAACCTGCGGTCAGTATACCAATACCTTCGTCTTCCTGGGAATATTCTTGTAGACCCATTTCGCGCTGCCGTCATACAGGCGGATGCAGCTGTGGGAAGCCGTATGATTCCCCAGCACTTTCTTATTGAGAGTTCCGGGCCACTTGTGGATCCCGCTCCCGTTCACCTCGGTGTAATACTTACAGCCGTTTACGTACATCTTCTTAATGTCGACGGTATTCCAGCCCGGCATGGTCGGAGTCGAGGCTTTGCCGGTGGAGCACTTGAAGACCTTCACCAGCTCCCAGGCTCCCTGCTTTCCTCTGAATACATTGACCCTCTGCTTGTCCAGACTCACCCAGATCAGCCAGGAGGTCTTGCTGACTGCCTTCTTCCTGGTGTTTATAAACCTTTCCTTGACCTCGGTACTGTAATCTCCCTTCGAGATGGTGGAGAGATCTCCCCTGTAGGAAAGCACGGAATTGGACACCTTGAACGTAAGGTCCTTGTACCGGACCTCACTCTTTGCGCGGGAATGATAACCGCGGTTCGTGACAACCACCGAGGTTCCTTTCTTCAGCGTAGTCTTGCCGACCTTGACTGAACTGCGAAGAACCGCCTTCCAGTACAGGGGGTGGACCCGCTCCGCGGCCTGGACGCTTCTCCCGGGAAGGACGCTGAGTCCCAGAAACAGGGAGAACAGGAGCAGTACGATAGCTTTTTTCAGGTTGCCGGTCAGTCTTCTTTCACACATTTTGACGTTTCCAATCTGTTCATATATAGTAGTACTGAAATCTCTGAAAAACTTCGAGGAGTACAGCCAATGAATACGGATAATTATTTCAGCAAACGCGTCACACTCACAGCAAAAGGCCTGGCCATCATCCTGATGCTCTTCCATCATCTGTTCTATGACGCTGCCGGTTTCGTGGACCGGTACGCGGTCTCATCCGCTCCGCTTTCGTGGCCGCTCCTCAATGATCTGAGCTTCTACGGCAAGATCTGCGTATCCATCTTCGTCTTTCTGACCGGATACGGCATGGCGGTCAATCTCGGCAGAAGAGATACCCTTCAGCGGCAGCAGTATACCCTGTCCCGTTTCCTGAAGCTGGAGTGCGGGTTCGTATTTGTCTACCTGCTGACCCTTCTGTCCTCGGTCCTGCAGCCATCCCGCTTCGCGGCTTATTTTGCGGAGGGACGCGCCAAGGGTCTTCTTCTGATCCTGATCGACGGCCTGGGACTTGCCAACTTCTTCGGCACACAGACCTACAACGGCACCTGGTGGTACATGTCCTTCGCGATCTTTCTGATCTTCCTCATGCCCATCGCCGTTAAGCTGCACGAACAGTTCGGCTTCTGCATGGTTGCCGTCGCAGCCCTTATAACCGATTTCGGCATCGACGGCTCCAGAGCATTTTCCATCTATCTGTTCAGCCTGTCCCTTGGCATATGGGCCGCTCAGAGCCATGCCGCGGGCAGGATCCGCAGAAGATGTGAGAGCACCTCGCGCAGATGGCTGTATCTTCTCGCGTCGCTCCTGGGCTTTCTGCTCTTCTCCGCGATCCGCATCAAGTGGGGCTTCTATCCCTGGACCGCGGGCATGATCTGCCTGTGCCTCAGCTCGTTCCTGTTCATACTGATCGATCTGCTTGGCGTAAGGCTTCGCCTGATGGAGGTGCTCGGAAAATACTCCATGACCATCTTCCTGACCCACACCCTGATCTACAACCACTATTTCACCCGGTACATCTACGCGCCGAAGAACTGGTTCCTGATCCTGCTTCTGCTCACCGCCGTCTCACTGGCAGTGGCTGCCGCCATCGAGGCCCTCAGAAAGCTGGTCCGCTGGGACAGCCTGCCCATCTGGCACCTGTGGGGCTGATCCGTCAGGTCATGGATGCCTGATGGCCTCTCACTGCGCCTCGCAGATGATCATCCGAAGCTTGCCGTTCTTGTCCGGCGGGATGACCTGCATCCATTCGAATTCAAATTCAAACGGCTTCTTGAAGATCTGGTTCAGTGACTTCGTCAGATAGTCCTCCAGCTCTTCTCTTGTCATCTTCGCCTTCTCATCCCGCACGATCTGCACGTGGATCAGATCCCATGTCTTCTGGATAAAACGGATCTGCAGGATATCCGGGCTGTGGGCGATCACAGGGGTCACCTCGAAGAAGCTCGTCACCCTTCCGTCTTCATAGCGGAAGTAGTCATTCAGGCGTCCCTCCATATTCGTGATGAAATGAACTCCCTGGCTCGTCCGCATGATCGCCCTGTCGCCCACCTCATAATTGATCAGCGGCAGGTCCGTCTTGTAGAGCGGGGTGATGATCACCCGTCCCTGGCGGGTCAGCTGTCCCTCGTCATCCACCACATTCACCACAAAAGAATCATTGTGGACCACGTAATAATCCTTGTCCGGGAGACGGAGCATGCACGCGCCGGTCTCGGCGCTTCCGTAGGAATCGATGATGCCCGGTCCCAGCTGCTCGATGAACAGGACACGGTCATTCTCCGTAACCTTCTCCGAGATGGGATCGTAAAACTTCGGATGGAAGATCTGCTTCCCGGTGCGCTTCGCATAGAGAACCAGCCTCATCAGCTCAGTCTTGTTCATGTACAGCCAGTCCGGCCTGTACTCGTTGATCCTGTCGATCACGTCACTCTCCGGCGCGTACTGATCCACAAAGGCATGGCGGAATATCCCAAGCTTCTGGAGGATCGTATCCTGTCCTCCCGGATTGACGTCATGCATGTTAATGCGGCTCATGGTCTTGCCGGTCAGCGGATTGTGCCCGGCACAGAGCATGACTCTGTACCAGTTCGCCTTCATGTATGCCTTTTCCCTGGGGGAAAACAGGATCGATACCGGCTTCCCCGTAGAACCGGAGGTGGTATCACAGATCCAGTCCTTATACTCCGGCTTATCCTTCAGTCCAGCCATCCACTCCCTCAGCTCATCCTTGGTCAGGACGGGGAGCTTTGTGAGGTCATCTCCGGTACGGATGTCCTCCGGCTTTACGCCGGCCCTGTCAAAGCGCTCCCTGTAGAACGGGATCTCATAGGCACGCCGGGCCAGCTTCTGTACTCTGCTGTTCTGCATCTCGATGGCCCTGGAGAAATTACTCGGCACCTTGTGCAGCATCTGCGGCAGATCCGCCAGCAGATAAAAATTCATCAGTTTTTTCTGTAACTTTGCTTGCATCTCATGCAGCTCCTGTTCTGCTTACACGACCTCTATCTCGATATTCTTCAGCGCTCTGTCCAGCGCGGCAGTCGCTTCTGCCAGCGTCCTTCCCTTGGTGACAACATGACCGATCCTGTTCGGGCCGACATGGAACTTCTTGACCTGATCTCCCACGGTATAGTCGAAACAGACCTCATAGATCCCGGGATCACTCTTGGGATTGCGGTTTGCCAGCGCCACGATCTCTCCATCCTTGTCGCTCATGAGCAGCTTGGAGGCGTTGGGCACTGCCTTGTCCTTCGGGAATGCCGGCTTCTCACCCAGGGCAACCTCGATGATCTTCCTGTAATAATCATAGCCGTAATAGATGGATACCAGCTCTGCCAGACAGGTAGCTCCGGATCTTCCGCCGATCTCCAGGACATAGGTCTTGCCGTCTCTCATGATGAAGTCGCAGTTGACCGCGCAGTTGTCCAGGCCCATCGCCAGGATCGCCTTCTCACAGGTCTCGTAGCAGTCCTGCTGGGACTCTTCGCTCAGCTCATAGGGAGCAAAATGACCCGCGGGCACGCCCGTGCTTCCCATGAAGATATAATCGCCGTGGGGAAGGATGAACTGTACCTTTCCGTCCATGACAAAGGCCTGGGCGCCGAACTCACGGCCGATGATGAACTCCTCGACGATGTAGTAGTCTTTTCTGGTATAGGCCTGGGCATTGGTGATGGCCGCCTGGATCTGGTCCGGACGGTCTACTCTTGTAATGCCGCGGCTTCCGGAAGAGTCTACGATCTTGATGATCAGAGGATACTGCAGTCCTGCGATCTTATCCTCCACATTCTCATTAAAATAAACCTTGCGGTAGCGGGCGGTGCGCACTCCGTGCTCTTCGTAGCACTGCTTCATGAGCACCTTGTCGCAGGCGATCTTCGCCGCATTATAGGAGATTCCCGACAGTCCGAGAGCATCGTTGACACGGCCGATGGTCATGACCGCAACGTCCGTCCCTGCCGTGCAGATTCCGTCGATCTGCCGCTCCTTTGCCGCCTTCAGCACTGCCTCCGCATCTACGGTATTGATATGCAGGACCTCATCCGCATAGGCAAATCCCGGGTATTTCCCCGGAATCGAAACTGCGATGGTATAGATTCCCATCTCTCTTGCAGTCTTGATCAGCGGAACCTGATAGATGCCTGCACCCATAATCATCAGTTTCTTCATGATCCACCCTCCTCATTCTCTTTCTGCGCGGCCGCGTAAAAACGCCGGCCGTCTTCATTTTCCATATATGGATTCATACCATGTTCGTCGATCTGACGGACAACATACTGGGGATTGTTGCACATGCCCAGGAAGATCCTTCCGATATACTCTCCGATCAGTCCCATAAACATCAGGATCAGGCCTGAGAAGAAGAATATGGAAACCATCATACTGGGCCAGCCGATGGCAGTGACCGGCCGCACGATCTTGCGGATGATGACCGCAATGATCCCGATCAGTCCTGCTGCCGCAAACAGGTTCCCCAGCAGCGTGGCCATGCGTAGCGGCACGATGGAGAATCCAATGATGTTTGCCCAGAGCTTGACCAGCTTTTTGAAGGTATATCCGCTCTCGCCCACTTCCCTCTTGAAGTGCTCCACGGGGATGCAGCTGACATTGCGCGTCACCCGGAGGAAGACGCCCTGCAGATGCGTGTAGGCGCTGCGGTACTGGATCGCGTACTCCCTCACGAATCTGCGGATCACCCAGAAGGAGCTGGTATTCATCCCCTTGGGCTTGTCCAGCAGCACTCTGGTGGTCCACTGATTGAACCGGCTTCCGAGATTGCGGAACCCGCTGTGCTGTTTGTGAGGATAGTATCCGTATACGATATCATATCCCTTCCCGATCTCATCGAGCAGCTTTGGAAGCTGGGTCGGGCTGGTCTGCCCGTCGTCATCCATCGAGATGATCAGGTCTCCCCTGGTATAATTCAGCCCCGCCATGGAAGCATTGTGCTGGCCTGAATTCTTGGCCAGCTCCACTGCCCTGACATTGGGGTAGTCTTTCACAAGGCTGCGCAGCTGTCTTACTGTCGCGCCGTCATCGGGACTGCAGTCATCCACAAGGATGAATTCCACATCGCCCCGGTCCATGATTCTGAACTGCTCCATCGTCTCCTCGACCACCTTGCGGATCGTCTGAGATGACTTGTAGCAGGGTATTACAACTGAATGAAGCATATTATCTTCAGCTCCTGACATGAATTCTTGTTTATCCCATGAGTGTATCACAGATTCAGAGATTATTCCATCTGCGTCTGCTGCCCAGCACAAGTGCCCCCGCCATAAGCAGGAGTCCGGCAAGGCTCATAAGGCTTCCGGTGCGAAGCCCCGGAGTCCTGTAGGTAAGGCGGATCTCATTTTCTCCGTTCTCCAGGACTGTTCCCATATAGCACCGGTCTGTCTGCAGCAGCTCCCGGTCCTCTCCGTTCACCTGCAGACTCCAGCCTTCGCTCCAGGGAATCTGGAAGACCATACAGGCCGGACTGTCCAGGTTCACATGGCCGGTGACCGTATTTTTGGAGAATGCAACGTCCTCCAGGCTTTCCCGGTTCAGTGTCTGTACCTGTTCCCCGAACTGTCCCCGGGGAACGTACACGATACGGACCGCGTCCAGATCGTATGTGCCCGCGTCTTTGAAGGTGAGGGTCAGGGTATCCTCCTCATCGCTGTCGGAGTATCCCAGATTCACCAGATAATCCCTGCGAAGCAGGGTATAGGTCTGCTGGTCGGACAGGAGCGTCACCTTCTTTGAGATCCCATCTGCGTCGACACGAAGGCTGGTCCCGATCCCGTGGGGGACCAGTCCCGCCAGCTCGAGCATCGCGTCACACCCTGCTCTTCTGGAAAATGAAAGAGAGAGGGATGGCTTGTCTTTGCTGACCTGAAGGCCGCCGTCTGTCATGGTGATCCCCTGCGCCTCGGAAGGAAGGGAGAGCTCCTTGGTCTCGATATGGGAGGTCTCCTCAAGGCCGTCCGTCTGCCGCAGCCCTGCCGCCTGATTCATGAGCGCATCGTCATCGATCACAGCGGCCCGGAGCATCACTTCCTCCTTCGCCGCCGCGCCCAGCGCTTCATAGTCCGACAGGGAGATCACTGTATCCGTCGTGAAGCCAAAGTTCACCGGATACTCATTTTCACAGATCACCATCTTCTTGCCGCTCCATGCTTCCTTCCCGTAGCCGTAGGGAAGCTGGCGCAGATTCTTTCGAGGCGTCTGGAAGTATTTTACTCCCGCTATGGCCTCTGCCGCTGCCCTGCCATCCAGGGTCTGAATATGCAGCATGGTGGTCAGGCCGATATTCGCGGTATCCAGAAGATAGCTGATCTGCGACGCGTTCAGCACGCTGTTATAGATCTGCACACCGGGATAGGCCAGCTGGATCGACGCATTGTCTTCGATCGAGTTTCTCCAGTACCCGTCCACCCGGTAGAAGCCATCGGTCCACTCCCTGGGCGCGCCATCCGTCTCCCCGCCGATGCCGGAGCCGACACGGTTGTAATTCGCATATTTCGAACGGGAGAAATACTCTTCCGTCGTCCCTGCCGGCGCGTAGTAACGGACCAGATTCCCGAAGGAGCTTCCATAGGTAAGATAGCCGTTGAGCACGGAGGAGACCACCGCCACGCACAGCACCATGGTCCCTGCCCTGCTTACTGCCGCTGCTGCGAAAGGCCGGCCCTTCTCCCTCTGCCCTCTCTCGAAGGCCAGGATCAGTCCGGTGAACACGGTCAGTTCAGCCGCCGCGGCAAGGTGATAGAGGTTCTTACCGTACAGGATCGTCAGCAGGGCCACCCCCGCGTCGAATACGATGGTCACCGCGATCACTCCCTTCTTCTGAAGAGAGGTCAGCTGCCCGAACATGGGGAAGGTGAAGGCGGCTGCCATGGCCGCTGTCAGGCTGATCAGGTAGACCCACCGGTTATTCTCCGTATGCATGACAGCCATGATATAGCCGCCCAGAGGCAGGAGCAGGAAGATCATGTTGACGAGAAGAAGCTTCTTCATCCCGCTCCACTTCCGCTTTCCGGAGAGCACCAGGATGGTGATGCAGGGAAGGACGACCACGGCAAAGTTCAGGTGAGTCCCGTTCCCCGAAGCTTCCAGCGGACTGATCAGATTGATGAACCAGGCAAAGTATCTGCGAAGGTCCTCATAGACCAGCAGGTTCTTACTCTGAGCCAGGCTCACGGACCGGTAACTGTTGAAATACCTTGACAGGGTCGGGAGCAGCGTGATCATCGAGAGCATCAGTCCCGCCAGGTAGGCGCTGACCATGCGCACAAACAGAACACAGAAGTTCTTCACTCTGTGCTCCCTGTACACGGCCGCGAACCGGATCAGTACATAGATCAGGAGCGCCACCGAATTGATATACATAAAGTAATAATTCGACGTGAATCCCAGATAGACCATAAGGCTGAACAGCAGGAAGCTGTATTTTTGATCCGGATCCATCATGTATTCCGCGCCAAGAAGCAGCAGCGGCATGACGATCATCGGAGCGACATAGATGGGATGAACGATCCCCAGCTCAAACACATACCCGCAGAACAGGTACACGATGCTTCCCGTAAGGACGGCCCCTCCACTGCATCCCCAGTGGAAGGCAAAGACGGAGAAGGCAAGCCCTGCCAGATACAGTCTCAGAAAAATGAGAAAATCGTACAGGATCTCCGTACCGGAGGCAGGGACAAAGACTGACAGATAATCCAGCGGATGGAAGCGAACGATCGATCCGATGTCTTCTCCCATCCCGATGGTAAAGTCATAGGTACGCAGCGCGAAATCCCCGTGGGAGAAGTCCCGCAGGGTCTGTCTGAGCCACTGTCCCATATACCGAAGCTGCAGTATATACTGTGACTGCCCGTCTCCGTTTCCGACTAGTGACTTTCCCCCTGCCAGGAACGGGAAGAATACCGCCAGGCACAGCAGGGCAAAGACCACTGAATAGATCAGGACATATTTTCTGTTACACTTTGTCTCACGCATCAGCAAGCCTCCGCTACGCTTCCACTTCCTCTGCCGCTCCTGCGCTCCCTGCGCTTCTTACTCTCATACAGCGCCATCAGGATCCACAGGGCAAGGGCGGGAACTGCGATCCAGATCCCCATATTCAGACCGGGAGTCCTGTAGATCAGTTCGATCTGATGATCTCCCTCAGGCAGGAAGACTCCCAGGTACATCTGATCGGCAGTACACAGATCCGTCTTCTCACCGTCCACCTTCAGTGTCCAGCCGCCTGCGGCGGGGACAGAGAACACCAGCATCTTCGGAGAAGAGAAGGACACCTGTCCTGTGATCCTTCCGTCTTCAATCTGCTCCTGAAGAAGCGGTTCTTCATTCAGAGCCGCGATCTTCTCTTCATAACCCTCCATCGGCACATAGACAGCCTCGGCCGATGACAGCTGATAGGTTCCGGGCTTAAACTGCAGATTCACCACACCCGGCCCGTCTGCGTCCGCATACCCCAGGTGGAAGAGATAGTCCTCTCTTCCGATGTTGTATACCTGCCGGCTGCCGCGGATCAGGGCTCGCCCGGAGAAGTTCTCTCCCTTCACCTTCAACAGAGCCGTCTGGCCGTCAATCCGAAGTCCGTTCAGCTGCAGATAGACATCATACCCTTCTCTCTTCTCATATTCAACAGAAACCACTGCCTGTTTTCCAGCGGTGAGGATCCCGTCCGCATAGCTGTATCCGCTGCCCTGGGCAGGGATCTGCACGTCACTGTGCACCGGCGCGCAGGAGGATTCTGTCTTCTGCGCAAGCCCCGCCTCCAGAAGTGTCTCAGCCAGAGCCCCGCCGCCCTCTTCCTCTTTCGGGAGCACGACGGCCTCAAGCTGGACCATCTCCTTTTCAAGCGGCTCCAGGGCGTCATAGTCCTCCCTGGTTATAAAAGCATCACAGCTCCAGCCGAAGGCGAGGGGGTATTCATTTTCATAGACACTGACCTTCCCCTTCTGTGCCACGGGCTCCGCCCGGTAGCCGTAGGGAACGCTCCCCGCATCCTTCTGCCTCGCTATATAGTATCTGACATGGGCAAGATTCATGCTGACCGGACGCGCATTCAGGCCCTTGAGGATCGTGATCGCGTCCAGATCCGGATTATTCTGCTCCATCATCGTCTCGAGCAGGTTCGCATTCAGGATGCTGTTGTACTCGGACGTACCGTTATAATCCGAATACTCCGCGCTGTTTTCTCTACCATGCTTCACATCGTAGCCATCCACACGGTAGAAGGAGTCATCCTCTATGGCCAGGGCACCCTGGCTGCGCCAGAAATGATCATAGCGGCTCATGGTCTTTCCGGCTTCCACATAATCCAGCGCGACAGCGCCAAAGCCGGGAGCATAGGTCATGCAGCCATTGATCACCGTAGAGACGCAGGTGATCCCGAGTACGACGCGGCGCACCGCAGCAGTGCCCGCCCGGCGGAGCGTGCATAAGATCAGGATCCCGGTGCACAGGATCAGCTCGGCGGCAGCTGTCAGGTTATAGATATTCAGCTCGCCGATCGCAGTCTGCAGCACCGTGGCTGCGGCAAATACCGCTGCCAGGCCCGCCACTGCTGTCATCTGCCTCCTGGACAGATGCGCAAATGAGTCGGCCGTAAAGACCACCGTCATCCCGAGGCAGATCGCGATGAGGAACATCCAGCGGTTGTTCTCATTATTGAATACTGCCAGAACATATCCGAAAAACGGGACCAGCAGCATGATCAGATCCAGAATCAGGAACTTCTTAAGAGATCTGAACCTTCTCCATCCGTATGTGAACAGAACCGCAAGACAGGGCAGGACGATCACCGCAAAGTTCAGGTCTGTCCCGTTGCCGGAGCTCTGATAGGGACTGATCAGATTCAGGAACCATGCCGCGTAGCGCCTCTTGTCCGCGTAGATCAGCATATTGAAGGTCTCGCTGGTCTGCTGTTGCCTGGCACTTGCAAGGTACCTGTACATGGTCGGAAGCAGCGTCATCATGGACATGGCAAGTCCCAGCAGATACAGGCTCACCATCTTTACGAACAGGGTCAGGAAGCTCTTTATCCCAAGGGGGCGCACTGCCTCCGCGTACCGCACCAGCATATACACGAACAGTGCGGCAGACATGATATACATGAAGTAGTAATTGCTCCAGAATCCCAGAAACACGGAGAATACAAAGAGCGCGCAGCCCTGATGTCTCATGACCTTCTCCGCTCCCAGAAGAAGCAGGGGAAGCACGATGAATGGCGCCGCGTAGATCGGATGGTTCATCACACGGATCAGCATAAATCCGCAGAACACATATACAAGAGAGCCGGACAGCACATTCGTCGGAGATACCCTCTCTTCCGTCTCCTGTCCGTCCGCCGCCGGCACACTGTTCCAGTAAAAGGCATACAGGGAAAATGCAAGCCCCGAGAGGTAGAAACGGAGCAGAAGAATAAAGGCATACAGATATTCCGTATACCTGGACGGAACAAAGGCAGACAGGAAATCAAGCGGATGGAACCGCACGATCTGCCCGATATCGTCACCCAGCCCTATGGAGAAATCATACAGCGGCAGCGAGAACTCTCCGTGCAGGATGTTTCCCGCGCACCGGCGAAGATACTGCCCCATATAGCGCAGATACACCACATACTGAGGCATCCCGTCCACTTTATTGACAAAGGACCTGCCGCACAGAAGAAAAGGGAGAAATACAAAGAAAGAGATCCCCAGGAACAGCAGAGAATAACGGATTATATAAGACCGGCCCGGCCGCTTCGCTGTGTGACTTGCCGTACTCATCATACCATCCCTCACAAATGTCAGTATAAAATAAAAAGCCCGGCCTGCCACGACAGGCGGTCTGGTTCAGAACGATTATAATGGGTGGCAGAATCGATGTCAACGAAGCCTCAAAACCACCTTATTTTATTAAATATCTCTTTCATATCTGTAATAATTATGTTACAATATGCATGCAATGATGTAATATTTTGCGGTTTCGGAGGTTTTTATGTACTTGAAACGGTTCCAGAAACAGATCTGTCTGGTCTTTTTAGTCATGCTGTGTCTTCTGTGCGCAGGTACTCTGAACAGGGCACACGCCGCAAAACGCTGCACCCTCGTGAAGGGACAGACAAAGCAGCTTCTGAAGACTGCCAGGAAATGGCGCTCCAACAAACCGGCCGTCGCCACAGTCAGCTCAGAAGGCGTTGTGACGGCTGTCAAGAAAGGCACCTGCATCGTAACCGCCCGCAAAGGGAAAAAGAAATATTCCTGGACGGTAAAGGTCGAGGCGCCAAGGCTTGGCAGGACGAATAAGTCCATCGCTGTGGGGAAGTCTTTTAATCTGATGCTCAAAAAGACCAACCTGAAGTTCAAATGGAGTGTCTCTGATCCTTCCGTTCTGACGCTTCGCAAAAAAAGTGCCACCAAGGTCAAGGTGACCGGTCTGAAGAACGGGACCGCTACTGTCAATGCGTCCAGAGGGCCCTACACCGTCTCCTGCACAGTAGTCGTCGGAACAGGCGCCGAAGCATATGCGGCTCCGGCAGCCCCCGCACAGGACTCGCTGCAGACCCTCTATCTGGACGGCAACGTATTCAAGCAGCTCACCTGGGATCGGACGGATACCGCAAAATACGTAAGCAATGTGTCGCGCTACGGGCAGAGCGCCCCGCTGTATATACACAAGGACGGCGGCGACGGTCTGGAAAACATATGGGCTGCCGAAAATAACGGAGCAGTCGGACTTACAGGCGTCAAGCTCTCCGCAGATGCCGTAAAGGGAACCATCGACAAGGCCTGTCTCTGGGCCCGGGCGGTCGCGGACAGTCCGTACCACGGATATGATTACGGCCACAGCTATCCCGACGCTGCCCTGATGTACACCTTCGGGCAGGCCAAGGCCAATGCGCTGGGCACCGGTGATTACTGCTGCTCCACGATCCCGCTGTGCGCCTATTATTTCGCCGGAGTCAATGTGATCGGAGAGAATCTCGGGGGACCCGACGCAAAGTATATCCCGAATTCGACCCTGCTGTTCTACAGAAGTCAGATCTCCTACTATCTGAACGGAACGCTCCACTGCGATACGAACAACTACCGCTCCAATTATGAATGGGAGATCTTCCAGGCCTGCGGCTTCAAGGATGTCTATTCCCAGTATGCGGCCAATCCCGACTCCTTCGTATTCAAGGCCGGAGACGTGGTTACCGCCAACGGGCACACACAGATGGTGATCTCTGACGGAACCAAAAAAACTGCAGAGACCGTTCAGGCATACGGCCCTGACAAGCATAACAAGATGCCGATCGGCGGCGACCAGAACTACGAGATCGGAAGAGCCTACTATGTATCCAACAATCCGAAGATCCGGCATATCATGCGCTTTACCGGAAACGGCGTGCGGCTCAATACCGTCGGTCTGGTCGGCTGACGGGTCTTCCCGGCGGACGGATCTGTCTGGCTGACAGATCTGCCTGCAGACAATTCGAAGAGGCGATGCTAAGAATTCTTTAATAATTCAAGGTTCCACTCTGCGCAGCGATTGTGTTATATTTTATTTTGATTAATTTGATTTTTTATAATTTCTAACTGGCTATCGGAGGTTTTGAAAATGAAATATCTGACCCGGCACCTGCCGTATGCACTGCTGTGTTTTGTCGCAGCGATTCTGCTGTGCTTTATTCCTGCACAGACAGCGCACGCAGAAAAGCCCTACGTGAACTGCAGTCCGAAGGAGATCCATCCGATCTACTGGAAGGCGACCATCCACGGTGATGTCAAAGTCAAAATCAAAGAAACCGGTAAGAATACCACCCTTGACCACGGGACCAAGGTAACCGTTACCGATTACAAGCTCAAGGGCAGGAACACGGTCATGCTCTCGGACGGCACGCACTGCTACGTCCACTCTTCCAACCTGAACATCTACGAAGACGCCTGCACGCCAGGTGATTTCTACAAAGCCACCAAGACTGCTTTTGTCAATTCCAGAACCCTGCGCAGCAAGACCAGCTGGCTGATCTGGGTATCCACGGACAGGCAGAGCCTCAACATCTTCCGGGGCTCCAACAGACACTGGGTCTTCTACAGAAAATATGACTGCTCCACCGGTATGGCGAACTGGTCTACCCCGCTCGGAAGAAAGAGGGTCCGCTTCAAGGTAAAGTCCCAGTACTCAGAAGAGTTCGAGAGCTGGCTGAACTGGTTCCTTGAATTCGGCGGCAGCGGCATCCATCAGTGGCCGGGACCCAATGCGTCCAAGTACATGGGCCGTGTCCCCTGCTCCCACGCCTGCATCAGAGTGTACCGCTCGGCAGCCATCTGGATGTACAAGCATATTCCGAAGAACACCCTTCTGTACGTATACTGATGCAGAATCCCGTATTTGACATCCTGAGACAATCAACATAAATAACATCAGCCAGATCCGTCATTTGACAGATCTGGCTGTTTTTTTCAGAGTTCATTTTCAAAACACTTCTATTCTCTGAGTGTCTGCTCTTTCCGGTCAGTTTTCATCTCCGGCATCCCGCTGCCGGTCTGTGCGCTCACTCCGGTCTGTGCACTCCCGCCGTTCTCTTCGGTTTCTTCTGTCCGCGCCTGCCGGACCTCACGGATCACGTACAGGGGCTTTCCGGTCGATGAGTTCACCAGCTTCCCGACGTACTCTCCCATGATGCCGAGCATCAGGAACAGCATTCCGGCCACGATCAGCATGAGGCACATCAGAGACGACCATCCGGTCTGGATCGAGGGATCCAGGATCTTTCTGATGATCAGTACGATGGTCGCAAAGAACCCGAAGACTGAAAACAGCGTGCCGAGTATGTTGGAGACCCTCAGCGGGATCGAGGAATAATCCATGAAGGTCATGAACAGCTTCAGTCCCTTGCGGAAGGTATAGTTGGACTTTCCGTATTCTCTCGCATAGTGCTCTACCGTGATGTCCGCCATGTTGTCGGTGGTCCTGGCAAACAGCAGCTGCACGAACGGGTCATGTCCGCTGTACTTGCGGATCTCCTCCACCACGAAGGCCCTGGCACACCAGAAGGAGCTCATCTCCACTCCCTTTGGCCGGTCCACAAGATGAAACAGGAGGAACTGGCTCAATTTCCCGAACACATTCTTGATAAAGCTGAAATTGCGCTTGCGGTAGATCCCGAATACGACGTCATAGCCTTCCTGGATCTTATCCAGGAACTGGCGGATCTGCTCGGGCCGGTTCTGAAGATCGTCATCCATCCCGACCACCAGGTCACCGTGGACGTAGTGCAGGCCGGCAAGAATCGCCGCATGCTGCCCGAAATTCTTTGCGAAGGTCACAGCCGTGAACTTTCCGGGATAGCGCTCACAGCACTGCAGGATCGCCTCATAGGTATGGTCGCGGGAATGATCGTTCACCAGGATCATCTCGCATTCATAGCCATCCCACTGGGAGAAGCATTCCATACACTGATCTGCGACCATTCCGATCGTCTTCTCTGAGTTATAACAGGGTATTACTATCGATACCAGCATATTATCGCACCTTAATCACAATATCCTGAAGCAGTGACTCAATCCTTCTGCGGCAGTCTGCGGCGGATGGCCCGTGGACGATGATCTGTCCGATCCGGTCTCTCCCGGATGCAAACCGTCGGATGCTGTCTCCCGGCTCTACATTGAAGGAGAGATCGTTCACCTCTTCCGGGAGCGGCTCCGGAACACGGATCTCTTCCAGGATCCCTTCCCTGTCCGCGCCGATCAGCCACGTCGCGTTGGGAGTCATGTCTCCCCCCTCAAACATCCCGGACACGTCCTCTCCCAGCGCGCACCGGACGATCGCCTCAAAATAATCAATGCCATAATAGATGCCGACCATGTCCGTGATCGCGGTGGCGCCGGCTCTTGGCGTTGCCTCTATGATCCAGATCTTCCCGTCCGCGAGCATGCAGTCCATGTCGAGGGCACAGTTGTCGAATTCCAGGGCGCTGCATACCTGAGCGGTAAAGTCTCTGATCTCATCCTGCAGCTGACCGGCCAGCTCCCAGGGCACATGATGTCCCTGCGGAAATGGCGGATTGCCGTCATGAAGATCATTGCCGAGGGGAAGCACGTAGGCAAGAGAGCCCCGGCTCATCATGGCTTCCACTCCGAACATGGTGCCGGTGAGGAACTTCTCCACAATGCAGTAATCCTTGCCGGTCTGCTCCATCACCTGGGGGTAATGCTCCAGAGCTTCCCCGAGGCTGTCCGCGCGAAAGACTCCGCGGCTTCCCATCAGATCGACCGCCTTCAGCATGACCGGGAATCCGATCTCCTCACAGGCAGCAGTCAGCTCCTGTGCGCTTCTGACCTGTCTGAAGGGGGCGGTCCTCACCCCCGCCTTCTCATAGAGCTGCTTCTGAAGATACTTGTCACAGGCAGCCAGGGCACCAACCCCGGGTCCCGGAAGCGACAGCTCCCTGCACAGATATCCCATGGTCTTTGTCCCCACATCCATGCAGCAGGTCGTAACGCCGTCGACCGTCCTGCCCTTCAGGGCGGCCAGCACCTCCTCCGGTTTTGTGATATCGCAGTACAGCACCTCATCCGCGCAGGGGATTCCTGCATACGGACCGGGGATCGTGGCTGCGACCGTCCTTACCCCCAGCTTCCGGGCTGCGTGAAACAGCGGGATCTGGGAATAGCTGGCTCCGAGAACTAACAGTGTTTTATTCACCGGTACATTCCTCCAAACTTGCAGGGATATCTTTCCTGCATCTTCCAGTGATTATAGGATCGACGTTTCTATTTGTCAAAGAATCATTGCAATTTCGGGAAAAGCGAGTATGATAATTACTGCTGTGCCTGTCACAAAAGTAGTCATGAAAAAACTGTATGAAGAAGGTGCATTCCAATGAAAAAAGTCGCAATTCTGCAATCCAATTATATCCCGTGGAAGGGATACTTCGATATTATTAATTCCGTCGATGAATTCATTCTCTATGATGACATGCAGTATACCCGCAGAGACTGGAGAAACCGCAATCAGATCAAGACGGCCAACGGCCTGTTATGGCTCACGATCCCGGTAGAATCCAAGGGAAAGTTCTTCCAGAAGATCAATGAGACAAAGGTCACGGGACACAAATGGCCGGCCGAGCATCTGCGTTCGATCCAGCTGTGCTACGCCCATGCCCCCTTCTTCAAGGAGTATGAGCCGGTTCTGGAAGAGCTGTATGCCAAAGCAGAGCAGATGGATTATCTCAGCGACATCAACCGGATGTTCCTGGAGAAGATCTGTGAGATCCTCGGCATCAGAACAAAGATCACTACCTCATCCGATTACCCCCTTGCGGAGGGCAAGACGGAAAGACTTGCCGAGCTGGTCAAATCCGCCGGCGGATCATGGTATCTGTCCGGCCCGGCCGCCAAGGACTATATTGAGGATGAAGTATTTGAGAAGGCGGGTGTTGAACTTGCCTACATGAGCTATGAGGGATACCCTGAATACCCGCAGCTCCACGGTGAGTTTACACATAACGTAAGCATACTGGACCTGCTCTTCATGACAGGCCCGGATGCTCCGAAATACATGCTCAGCTTCAGGAAGTAACCTGCTCTTTTCCGGAGACGATCTGATACATCATCGTCTCCTCGTCAAACTTTCCGGCCTCCACGGCCTGAGCACTCATATCATAATACTCACGGATATAATTCAGGGTCAGATTGATATCATTGTCGATCAGATACACCCTGCTGTTGTCAATACAGTCTCTGTAGGGGTTCGTCAGTCCATAATTCTTCAGTGACGCGACATAGGGCCCGCTGCCCGCCGGCCATCCTCCAAGAACAGCCATGTTGGACGCCGCCCCTACCGGGACCAGCGACAGAGGACCGTATCCGGGAGACACTGCATACAGTCCTGCCTTCGTCAGATACAGATGCTCCGTGTCAGAGCTGACCTGGGCGATAAAGTTCGCTGAAGCGGCCATCTTCTGGGCCTTGTTCCTTGTATTGTGTCTCCAGGTCGGTCTCCAGGTATTCTGGTTCAGCATCAGGATGACCAGGACAAATGTCCATGCGTACCGGACCGGAAGATTGAATCTCTCCGGAGAGATCATGCAGATCAGGATCAGGCACGCGCACAGCCAGATCGGATTGTCCACCCTCTGCAGATTGAACCGGCCCTGCAGATACATATAGTAGAACAGTGCTCCCAGTGCCAGGATCAGAAGAAGGACCACGCCCCAGCTCTTCCACTCTTTCCTTCCGTGAAACAGTACCATCACAAGCAGTACCAGGAAACAGTAGAACATGGGATTCTCAAACCATTTTGCCGGATATACGTCCAGGAATTCCTTCAGACTGGCAAGAGATACCGTCTTTCTGTTCTGTACCTTGATCAGCTTCTCCATCTTCTCCAGCGTAAAAACGTCCGGATCATAGAAATTCCACTTTGAGAACAGTTTATAGGCATTGTATGTGATGCCCATGGACTCAAACAGCTCCGTATTATTCTCATACTTCGGGAAGCCATAGTCCGTCAGCGCCGATCTGGCGTCGTTGATCTTCTCGTACTCTGCCGCTTCCGGAGAGATTCTGTATTCATAGCGGTCTATCAGACGGCAGCCTGCGCACAGGGCCAGCGTAAGGGCAAACAGGCCGATGTAGCGCACCGCCCTCTTCAGCATTTTCCCCTCTGCGTCCCTGCCAAGGCTCAGCAGCATGTAGATCCCGTATACCGCCCACAGCGCAAACATCATGTCCGCTTCAAGATGCCGGTACATAAACCCGTACGCCGTGATCAGCATCCCCGCGATCAGCGGGAAGATGCGGACCTTCTCCTGGGTGACCGCATAGACCACCAGAAACAGACCGGCAGCGGCACAGATTCCTGCGGTCTTTGTGAACTGCATCGTGATATACGCGTCCGCGGCAAAGAAATTCAGAGTCACCATGGACAGCACCAGGGCCGCGCCGCTGCGAAACAGGCGCTGGATGACCCAGGTCACTGCGGTAAAGGCACAGAAAAGGCCGAAATACTGCATCAGACCGTACCACGGGATCATATTCGTAATGCGGTATAAGAAGGCGCAGACCGCCCCCAGGATCCAGTTGGAGAACAGCCAATGGGCGTCCTGCACAGGACGGCCCCGGTTGACAAAGAGTGCTATGTTCAGGTCATCGTTGGAGTCAAACTCCGGCCTCATAACCGCCAGATAAAACAGAAGCATGACCAGATTCAGCGCCAGACAGAACCACAGCTTCCCTCTGTTCCTGTCAACCCATTCTCTAACGCGTTCCATTCATCTTCCTCCTGTTTTATTCCAGTACATCGGTAAGGATTCCCTCTGTCTCTGTCTCGGTCTCTACCGCGGTCCAGTCCCTGTAGCTTCCGATCTGGGCAACCGAATTGTAGCCGATATCCGTCAGCTTCTGGGCGGCTGCGCAGCTCTGGGCCGTGTCCTCTCCGTATACGTATACTGTGATGCCGCGGTCTTTTAATACCTCATCCGCCTTCTCGACCAGAGAATCGTACTCAATATTGACCGCGTCCTCAATATGTCCTTCCTCGTACGCTTCCCTGTCGCGTACATCCAGGATCAGGTAGGCAGCCTCATAGCTCATATAGAGGCGCGCCTCCTCCACAGTGAGGCGCTCATAGGGCCGTCCCCTGCTGGGCCTGTGAGAACGGATCAGCGTCGCAACGATCAGGATCGCGGTCACGATCACACAGAACCATGTTATATAGAATATCTTACTGTTTTCTTTTGTCTTCAATTATTTCCGCTCTCCGAAGAATAAGATTCGAAACAGCCTGACCTTCCGGATCACCCATTTCGAAATCGGGATTGGAAGACACAGAGCCGCAAGGAAAATGATCAGTGTGCACAGTATATAGTTCCATCCAAGCTTCGTCCACAGGATCAGCTTCAGCACGGTCATCACAGGCTCATGCAGGATGTAGATATCCATCGAAAACAGTCCAAGGTTCAGAAGGATGCTTCCGACACGGCCGGGCTGGATCGGTTCGCCATCGATATTGTACACAAGTCTTGAGGCGATCCATATCGTCAGGTAGATGCCGCACAGGCTTGTCAGCATGAACGTGACGGTGATGGTCGTCTTATACAGAAATATGATCGCCGCGATGTCCGCTACCAGAGCCAGAAATGCCAGCAGAGCCTGGCCGCCCATCACGTCCTCGATCCCATCCTTCCTGCAGTCTTCAAACTTCAGCCTGACCCAGATCCCCGCAAGGAAGAAAAACAGATACTTCAGAGTGCGGATATCCAGATTTGCCCAGTAGACAGCGACGCTCAGGAAAAAGCTCCCGTACCAGATCGACCGGAAATTATAGGTATTGATCACCAGCGCACAGATCAGCTCGATCACAAACAGGACGTACAGAAACCACAGGGATACGTCCGGATTCTGTCCGATCAGAAGCTTTGGAATATCTGCCACAGTAAAGGGCTTCACCGCCGCCGCACTGAATTTCAGCTTGACCGGGATGTAGATCAGTCCGATCGTGAAATACGGGATCAGGAGTTTCCATGCCCTGCTGCGTATGTAGGTAAGACGCTGGCTTCTGTCCATCGTCAGTATCCTGTACGAAACGAATCCTGACAGACAGAAAAACAGCGGCATATGAAAGCTGTAAATGATATAAGTCAGGGCGCGGATCCATCCGGCGGACACTTCCGTCTGTTTGATGGCATGTCCGAGGACAACAAAAAGAATACCGATGCCTCTCGCAATGTCGACCTCGGTATATCTCTTCTTTCCTGCCTGACCTTCAGCAACTGTATTATTCATAATCATGAATGCTTACTGATATAATTTTTAATAGCCTCAAAGCTCTCGGCACTGATATCATGCTCGATCCTGCACGCATCTTCCACTGCGATCTTCTCATCTACTCCAAGATGCATAAACCATTTTGACAATACCGTGTGACGCTCGTAGATCATGGAGGCGATCTTAAGGCCGCTGTCTGTGAGATAGATGTATCCCTCCGGACTGATCGTGATATAGCCCTCTGCCTTCAGATTCTTCATAGCGATCGAGATACTGGACTTGCGAAATCCGGTATGATTCGATACGTCAACACTTCTTACTACGGGTTTCTCCTTACTCAATACAAGGATCGCTTCAAGATAATTTTCAGCAGATTCAGTCGCTACCATATATAATCACCTTCTCCTTCGAGCTGCAGTATTCCGATGCATCGGGATCCTGAACATACAGCATTTTGTATCCTTATCAGTTAGTATATGAAAACGCTAGTTAGAAGTCAACCCATCCCTGCTTCGCGGGTCTGCTGCAGCAGCCTTCTCTTCCGGTCACGGCTTTCTGCCCTTCATCCCGCAGTCCATCCCCGCTTCGCGGGCCTCGAAACGAAATAAGTACCGCCGCCTTCATGCAAGCATGAGGCGGCGGTACTTATTTCGTTTCGCCCGTGACCGGGTTCTTGGTTATACAGGGTATGCTTTGTTTGCGGTATCTCCTGCTGCCGGATCTACACCGGTCTCCTGCGCCTGGCGATACTTGAAGTAGTCGACTGCAACCTGCGGGAACAGTGCGTAGGTGAGAACGTCCTCATCCTGCTGCTTCCACTGTGCGACTTCCTTCTCGTATCCCGGAAGCATCGGTTCGATGTCGTCTGCCGGACGATAGGTGATGACCTTGGCGTCTCCGATGCACTTCTTCTGGACTTCCTTGTTGAACGGCTTGACGGTCTCGCCGTACTTGCCCATCAGAACATCCTTTGTCTCCTGCGGGACCATCTTGTAACGCTCGCCTGCGATAACGTTCATAACAGCCTGCGTTCCGACGATCTGAGAGGATGGGGTGACCAGCGGCGGCTCTCCGAGGTCCTTACGAACGTTCGGGACTTCCTCAAGCACTTCATAGTACTTGTCAGCTGCGCCGAGCTTATCAAGCTGCGAGGTCAGGTTTGAAAGCATTCCGCCCGGTACCTGATAGACCAGGGTCTTGATGTTGACGCCCAGGTTCTTCGGATTCAGCAGGCCGCTCTCCAGGCATTCGTCTCTGTACGGACGGAAGTAATCAGCGATCTCTTCGAGAAGCTTCATATCGTATCCGGTGTCATACGGAGTGCCCTGGAAGGTCTTGACCATAACTTCGGTCGCCGGCTGGGAGGTTCCCAGAGCGAACGGGCTCATTGCGCAGTCGATCACGTCTACGCCTGCCTCAACTGCCTTCAGATAGGTCATGGAAGCAGCACCGGAGGTGTAATGGGTATGCAGCTGGATCGGAAGATCTACTGCATCCTTCATAGCCGCGATCAGTTCAGTTGCGGTGTACGGAAGAAGCAGACCTGCCATATCCTTGATGCAGATGGAGTCTGCGCCCATGTCCTGGATTCTCTTGGAGATGTCTACCCAGTAATCAAGGGTGTACGCATCGCCGAGGGTATAGGACAGTGCGATCTGTGCATGGCCTTTTTCCTTGTTCGCTGCCTTGACTGCGGTCTTAAGATTTCTAAGATCGTTGAAGCAGTCAAAGATACGGATGATATCGATGCCGTTTGCGATGGACTTCTGTACGAAATACTCTACTACGTCATCTGCATAAGGCTTGTAACCCAGGATGTTCTGGCCGCGGAAGAGCATCTGCAGCTTCGTGTTCTTGAAGCCGTCACGCAGCTTTCTCAGTCTGTCCCACGGATCCTCTTTCAGGAAGCGGAGCGCTGCATCGAAGGTAGCGCCGCCCCAGCACTCTACAGAGTGATATCCGACCTTGTCCATCTTATTGATGATCGGAAGCATCTCTTCAGTCGGCATACGGGTCGCGATCAGAGACTGATGCGCGTCACGCAGCACGGTTTCAGTTATTTTAATCGGCTTTTTTTCTGCTGCCATTGTCTTCTATCCTTTCCTGATATTCTCAATTCCACCTAAACGGTTATACACCATAGATTGCCATGAAGGTACCGGCTGCTACTGCGGTACCGATAACGCCTGCAACGTTCGGTCCCATAGCATGCATCAGAAGGAAGTTGGTAGGATCTGCCTGTGCGCCGACCTTCTGGGATACGCGCGCTGCCATCGGAACGGCAGACACGCCTGCAGAGCCGATCAGCGGATTGATCTTTCCTCCGGATATCTTCTTAAAGAACTGTCCCAGCCAGACACCGCCCATCGTACCGAAGGCAAATGCCACCAGACCGAGAACAACGATCTTCAGCGTCTGAACATTCAGGAACGCCTCCGCGGATGTGGATGCGCCGACAGAAGTTCCGAGCAGGATAACAACGATGTACATCATCGCGTTGGAAGCTGTCTCGGTAAGCTGACGGGTAACGCCGCACTCACGGAACAGGTTGCCGAGCATCAGCATGCCGACCAGCGGAGCTGTCGTCGGAAGGATCATGCAGACAACAACTGTGATGATGATCGGGAACAGGATCTTCTCAAGCTGGGTAACAGGACGAAGCTGCTCCATCTTGATCTTTCTGTCCTTCTCCGTGGTAAACAGTTTCATAAGAGGCGGCTGGATGATCGGAACCAGCGACATGTAGGAATATGCCGCGACTGCGATCGGTCCCATCAGGGTTGTCTGTCCGAGCTTACCAGCAAGGAAGATGGAGGTCGGGCCGTCAGCGCCGCCGATGATGGAGATCGCGGCTGCGGCTTTACCGTTGAAGCCGAAGGCGATCGCCAGGAAGTAAGCTACATAGATACCCAGCTGAGCAGCCGCTCCCATGATAAATGAGATCGGGTTTGCGATCAGCGGTCCGAAGTCCGTCATCGCTCCGACGCCCATGAAGATCAGGGACGGGAGGATCGCGGCCTCATCCAGTATGTAGAAGTAATGCATCAGTCCGCCGGCATGCTCAACACCGAGAATATCCGTCGACAGATCTGTGATGATATCCGGATAGATGTTGACCAGCAGCATACCGAACGCGATCGGTACCAGCAGGAGCGGTTCAAAGTCATGCCGGATCGCCAGATACAGAAATACAAAGGCGACGATCATCATGACATAATTGCCCCAGGTCAGGTTCAGGAACGCGGTCTGATGCAGAAGATTTGACAATGTGTTTGTAACGTATTCCATTGAATAACCTCCTAACGTCAGGACTTATAGGTCCGGGCAGTTTAGTTCATAGTCGCGAGAACCTGTCCGTTCTCAACTGCGTCGCCTGCTGCAACCTCAATGGAAGCGATGGTGCCGTCCTGCGGAGCGACAACCGGGATCTCCATCTTCATTGCTTCGAGGGTGACGATCGGATCGCCGCTCTTTACAGCCTGGCCTGCAGCTGCATTTACCTTGAATACCTTGCCCGGAACAGATGCGGTAACCTTCACCGCGCCTGCGCCTGCTGCCGGTGCTGCTGCCTTCGGAGCCGCTGCCGGTGCTGCCTTCGGTGCCGCCTTCGGTGCTGCCTTCGGAGCCGCTGCCGGTGCTGCTGCGCCTGCGCCGCCTTCTTCTACTGTTACATCGTATACGTTGCCGTTCACAGTGATGGTATAGTTCTTCATCTCAAACATTCTCCTTTATGTAGTGATTTATCAATTCCGCTGACAGGCAGCGGTCCATAGAGCCATTCTTATGCTCTCCAGTTACTCTTTCTGCCTCTTCTGCGGATTGAACGGACTACAAATCCATCAGCCGGAGCCTGTTCACTTGCCGCGATCGCCGCGGTGATAACCGCTACCAGTTCAAGATCATCCGTCTCTTCAGCCGCTTCCTCGACAACTTCCTGAACAGCAGGCGCAGGAGCGGGCGCTGCCGTCCTTGCGGCCGCCTCAGCTGCCTCTTTGCTCTTCTTCTTTCCGTCCAGGATATCCGGCACCCAGTGGATCTGACCGATCACGAAGGCCAGGAACATCAGAACGATAAAGACAGTTCCCAGACCGATCACAGTATTCAGTGCAGCTCTCTTAATGGAGGTCTGGAAGGAATCCGTCAGATCCCATCTCAAAAGAGACACGTTTCTGTTCAGGTCATAGGTGAACTTCACATTAACGGTGGCATTGTCTTTCAGTGCCTGCGCATATTTCGCCACCAGATCCAGGGTGATGACGTTATCCGTCATATCCGCCGTATATTCTTCGACGCCCTGGAACTCTCCGCAGGAATCCTTCATGGAATACCAGTTGCGGAGCATCTTGACGGTAGCCATAGTGGTATCGTCCTGATCCGTCAGCGCGGAGGAATCCTTCATGGAGTTCGCGATATCCCTTACGCCCAGATTGATCTCTTTATTGTAGGTAGTGATCAGCTGTTCCAGCTGCTCCGTGCCCATGGCAGACAGGGTAGTCAGCTGCTGCTCCACCTGTGCCTCAAGCGCAGGATACTGTGCCTCCCAGCCGGGATCGCCGGTGGTTTCCTTCGGCTCAAGACCCGCAGGCTGAGCTTCCGTCTCCGCCTCTGTCTCACTGGCCTGAAGGGCTTCGCTTCCTTCCGCTTCGGTCTCGCTGACAGCCGCCTCCGTCTCAGCCGCGCACACACTTATGCAGCCGGACGCAAGAGAGCCTGCGAGCACCGTGGCAAGCAGAATCGCGTATATTTTCTTTCTCATCTGCATGTCACCTCACTCAAACCGTTCCGTGCTTCTTGTCAGGACGCTCCTCAGACTTTGTGTACAGCATCTCAAATGCGCCGATCACCATCTTGCGGGTGTCTTCTGCCTTGATCACAGTGTCAACATATCCGCGCTGCGCTGCAGCGATGACGCTCTCCTGGAGCTTCGCGTACTCTGCAGCCTTCGCCGCAAGGGTATCCGCATCCTTGCCGTCATACATGATTCCTGCCGCAAGCTTCGCATCCATCATGCCGATCTGAGCACCTTCCCATGCGAAGGTCAGGTCTGCGCCGAGTGCCTGGCTGTTCATGATGGTATAAGCAGAACCGAATGCCTTGCATACGATCACGTTGACCTTCGGTACGGTTGCCTGTGCCAGAGCCGCGGTCAGCTTAGCCGCTGCCTTGGCGATGCGGAACTCATTGTGCTTGTCTGCACGGAATCCGGTCACGTTGGTCACAGTCAGTACCGGGATATCGAATGCGTCACAGAATTCCACGAATCTGGCTGCCTTCTCGCATCCCTTGGCAGTCAGCTGCGGCTGGAAATCAGCTTCCTTCTCACCGTCTGCTCCGTACACTTCCGTGCGGTTCGCAACTGCGCCGACAGTGGTTCCGTTCAGCTTGATGAAGCCGGTAACCATCTCTCTTGCGGAAGCCGCCTTGACTTCGCACAGAAGGTTGCCGTCAGAGATCTGGCTGAGCAGGATGGAAGTATCGCCGGCAGCGCCTTCAAGACCCTCACATACTCTGTTCAGATCATCGCCCGCCTCGGTAAGCGGTGCCTCATCTGCGTTGTTTGCCGGAAGGATGGAAACCAGGGTGCGTACCTGCGCCAGGATGTCATCCTCTGTTCCGACAAAGTCGACCAGTCCGCTCATCTCACTCTGGAACTTCGCGGATGCTGTGTCCTCTTCCTTGTTGCCGGCCAGGGCATTCGGAGAATTCACGAAAAGCTTAGCCTTGCTGCCTTCCATGAATACGAAATCGCTCAGACCTGCAGCAACCGCCAGGCCGCCGCCGCAGTTGCCAAGAACAGCAGTGATCTGCGGGATCACTCCGCTGGCAAGGGCCATCTTCCTGTACAGTGCGCCAAATGCGTTCAGAGCGTCCGTGGACTCCTGAAGCCTCATGCCTGCACTGTCAAGAAGGCCGATCACAGGCGCGCCCATCTTCATGGCCAGGTCATACAGACGAGCGATCTTTCTTGCGTGCATCTCACCGATGCTTCCGCCAAGGACCGATGCGTCCTGACTGTAGACGTAGACCAGGCTGTCGTCGATCAGGCCGTATCCCGTGATGACGCCATCCGAAGGAGCCTTCTCGTCAGACAGGTTGAAATCGGTGCTTCTTGCAGTGACAAGCGAGCCGATCTCAACGAAACTGTTGTCGTCAAGCAGTGCAGCAATTCTGTCTGCTGCCTTGCTCTGTGCTGTATTGCTCATACTAAGACCTCCATCAATTAGAAATCAAAAATTGCCATATGATATAGTACGTGATAAACGTAAAAAAGGCAAGTCCAAATGGACCTGCCTTTGTCTCAGATTCAGAACATTTTCATTACCAGATGAATACGCGGGACTTGACCGGAACCGTGTCAAATATCCACTTGGCGTACTTATTTTTCAGTCTGATGCAGCTGTGGGAAACCGGCTGGATCCCGAGCACCTTCGAAGCGCCGCTTCCCGGGAATCTGTGGATGCCGCTGCCGTACACGAAGGAATACCAGTACAGCCCGTTTACTTCCTTCGATTTCTTCTGAATACGGTAAACAGACTTAAAGGACTGATCGAGAGTCGGAGCATCTGCCTTGCCTGTCGAAGTCTTCCAGGTTTTCTGCAGGGTCCACCTGCCGCTGCTGCCCGTAAAGACATTGACTCTCTGCTTGTCGAGGCTGACCCAGATCATATACCCGGTCTTGCTCGTTATATTCTGCCCGTTGACGAAGGCGAGCTTGGTCTCCCTGCTGTAGTCGCCCTGCCTTCCGGTGCAGATGGGCTTCAGGATATTCAGATACTGATTGGCGATATAGATCTGCTCACCATTCTCGAGCATGCACTGGCTCACTCCTGCCTGCTCATGATAATCCCTCTGGATAATGGTAACCTTGGTTCCCTTCGCCAGCTTCACCTTCTGTCCGATGTTGGGATCCTTCGGATTGAGCTTATTCCTGACGACTGTTCCCTTGAGTTTTCTCTTGGTCTTTGCCATCCACTGGATCGTTTTGACCTGTTCGGTGCGCGTCCTCTTCGCGATCGCGGCTGCTATGTCCGTCCACTTCTCATCCTTCGGCGCGGCAAACGCTGTTCCCGCAAATTCGCCGGCAGTGATCGCCAGAGTCAGTACCGCTGCAGCCACCAGTTTCCATACACGATGTTTCATACCCTATCCTTCCTCCCTCAAACCTTTTGCAGCATCATGTATAAACATTATAAAAGCAGGAATTTCCAAAGGATATAAAATAATTCTTAAGAATTCTTATGATTCTCCATACATCTGTGCGTTCTTCAGATCAGCTCAAGAAAAACGTCCGTGATCCCCCCGCAGAGCATGTCGGCATACTCTCCGAAGCGTCCTGTCAGATCCACCGTGATCAGGGAGGGCACAAAGGACTGCGGATCCTCCAGAGCCTGAACGGATTTACGGATCATCGCAGCCTCCATGGATCCGCCTCCGATGGTCCCGGTTATACTCCCGTCCGGATAGACCAGCATTCTTGCCCCCGCTTTTCGCGGCGTGGAGCCGGCCTGCCTGGTGATCGTCGCAAGCACGGCGTGCCCGTGCCCGCCGGGCGTTCCCACACTGCGGATCCCCTCCAGGATCTCGTCAGGGAAATGATATCTGCCCTGCTGTTTTTCCTTCTCGCAGATCATCTCAGAGACAGCGGACACCGCAATCTCTTCCGGAGTCTGGGCGCCGATGGGCAGTCCGATGGGAGCATGAAGCTTCGCAATAAGGGATTCATCCCACCCCTCTTCCTTCAGGGTCCTGCGCATCACCGCAGAGCGCCTGTGGCTCCCCATCATCCCTAGATACCCGAAGGGATGATTCCGGATCTCGTCCAGACACTCCTTGTCGTAGCTGTGTTCCCGGGTGACGATAACGATAAAGGTCTCATCGTCAAAGGCGACAGTGGACAGAACTTCGGAGAAGGGACCGCACAGGGCCTCGTCAGCCCCTGCTCTCTTTGCCTGGGCGCTGAACTCCGGGCGGTCTTCTGCCGACAGCACTCTCCAGCCAAGAAACCTGCCAAGCCGTATCACCGCCTGTCCGACCGAGCCGGCACCGCACACTACCAGGGTCTGGATCCGTCCGAGTTTCTCCCGGTATACGGAATCCTCCGGCAGAGCATCCGGATCCTGTGCCAGATCCGGGTCAGATGAATAGACCACCCTTCTGTCCGTCAGCAGGAGCTTTGCCCCCGCATGCTCTCCCCGGATCACAGTCATAAGCTCGTTATCCCTGCTGTAGTCCAGACCATCCAGCATCTTATAGAATTCTCTCACAGCCATATCCTCCCTGTATACCCGGATCCGTCAGGAGGCGCTGCGACATACCGCCGCACCGCCTCCTGTAAACACTCATACCTCCAGCTTCAGCCTGGCCTCTTCCTCTGCCTCTGCCTTGAAATCCTCTACCTTCACCGGATTGATCCTGGGCAGCTCATCCAGGGAATCCGTCCCGAAATGCCGCAGAAACTCCTCGGTCGTTCCGAACATGATCGGGCGCCCCGGCGCATCCAGACGGCCCACCTCGCGGATCAGCCCGTATTCAATCAGGCGGTTGATGGCATGGTCGCATTTCACGCCCCTGATCTTCTCGATCTCCACTCTGGTCACCGGCTGCTTATAGGCGATGATGGAGAGTGTCTCCATCACAACATCTGTCAGGCTGATCTTCTGCGGCTGTCTCACCATCTTGATCAGGACCGGATAGAGTTCCTTCTTGGTCGCAAGCTGGTATCTGTCCTCCAGACGGATGATCCTGATTCCCCGTCCGGCCGATTCATAGTCCTCTGCCAGCTCATCTATGACGGTCTGCGCGTCTTCGGTCTTCAGGTTCAGGACCCCCGCGAGGGTTTCCAGGTCCACCGAATCCCCCATGGTAAACAGTACCGCTTCAACAGCCGCCTTCAGAGCAGTCCGGTCTCCCGGCAGCTGATCCGGTTTCTCCTCTACCGTAGTCAGTTCACCGTTTCTCGGTTCCAATTTAAGCTGTGCCATCTTTCCTGCCTCACTGCTCAGACGGACCGGCCTCTCCGGCCCATTCGCTCACAAAATCTTCTTCGTCTTCATTCCACATAGACCGGTCATTTGCCTCGATCTCGATCTCGCCGAAGTTCTCATCCTGCACGACATAGATGTGGCCGCGCTTCATCAGCTCCAGGATCGTCAGGAAGGTTACGACCGCATACATTCTGCCGCTTCGGAGCATCAGCAGCTTGCGGAAGGTGCAGTGTCTGCGGTTCATGATATAGCGCTCCACAAAATGCATCGTCTCTCCGGTATCGATCTGCTCCTTCTCGATCTTTCCGAAGTTCGAGCGGATCGGATCCCGCAGATCTTCCCTTCTCCTCATGACCTCCTGGAAGACCTTATACAGTCCGGGAAGGGTAACGCCGGCGCTCTCCAGAACCTTATCCGGATCCACCGGTTCCCTGTACTGCCTGACCTCTGAAGGGATCGACTGCCTGCGGTAATACACGCCCGCGGCGCTGGCCTCACGGTCGCGCAGCTCAAAAGACATGTACTTGTAGGTCTTGTACTCCAGCAGCTGGCGCACCAGTTCCTCTCTGGGATCGATCTCCTCGCCTTCCTCATCCTTCTCGGCAGGAAGCAGCATCCTGGACTTAATGTCCAGCAGGGTCGCGGCCATGACCAGGAACTCGCTCATCAGGTCCATCTGGACCTGGGCTTCCGTCATGGCGTCAATATAGGCCATGTACTGCTCCGTGATCAGGGAGATCGGGATGTCGTAGATATTTACTTTATTCTTGTCGATCAGGTGCAGGAGAAGGTCCAGAGGTCCCTCAAATGCCTGCAGCTTTACTTCTATCGCCATATGATTCCTGCCGCTGTCTGCTATTGTCTGAAATCAAGCACCACCAGTTCCGCGGGATTGTTGATCCGCAGGTTGATCGTGTGGGTCCCCAGCCCCGCGCTCACGATCATGGCAGAGCGTCCTATGGTATATCGACCGTGATCATACTTCGGGAACAGACACGGATCCGGACTGATCACGCCTCCCAGAAGAGGCAGTCTGACGATTCCCCCATGCAGGTGTCCCGCCAGAGTCAGGTCGGCGCCCCACTGCGCGTACGAGCTGAAATAACGGGGGTGATGCGCCAGAAGGATATTGAACGCGTTCTCCTGTCTCTCTCCCACCTTCTGCGTGATGGATGCAGGATCAAGCACGATCCCCCGGGGATGCTTGAAGAACCGTCTCTCCAGTTCAAGTCCCGCTATATTCAGCCTGAGGGATGCCACCTCGGCCACCCGGGTTTCATTTACAAGATTCACCACTCCCAGGGCGCGCAGTCTTTCCGTATAGCGGAAGTATTCCTCCGGAAACAGCCGGTTCATACGTGTCTCGTGGTTGCCGTTTGCAAGGTAGACCGGACACTCCCCGGCCAGTCTTTCGATCAGCTCCAGAGCCTGGTCTGTCGCAAAACGGCCTGCCTTCATCACCACCAGGTCGCCTGCGGAGAGGATCAGCTCACAGCCTGTCTGCCGGATCACATCGGTCAGCTTATCGATGTCCGAATGATAGACACGGTTGTGCAGATCCGCCAGCACGGCAGCAGAAAAAGGCCTGTCTGCTCTCAGGCCGTACTGTTCCAGATGAATGCTGTAATGCGAGATTCTGATCTTCCCCATCGCCGGTGTTTACAAAAAACCCCGGCCTTATAGACCGGGGTCGTGATCAATCAGATCAATTGTACTTGCGCTTACGAGCAGCCTCAGACTTCTTCTTGCGTCTGACGGACGGCTTCTCATAATGCTCTCTCTTACGAATCTCCTGCTGGATGCCCGCCTTTGCACAACTTCTCTTGAAGCGGCGCAGTGCGCTGTCCAGTGATTCGTTTTCACGAACGATTATGTTTGACATTCCTGATATTCCCCTCCCTCCAGTTGTGAATTGTGCACACCAACTGTCAGGTTAAATTCTGCACGTGAAACAGTATATCACCCGCAATCAGCAAGCGTCAATAAGTTTTTTACTTCAGTTGTCCTTCCAGGACCTTCAGAGCCTCAGCCAGGGCCGCATCCACACCGGACGCATCCTTGCCGCCGGCCATAGCCATGTTCGGACGGCCGCCTCCGCCGCCTCCGACCAGTCTGGCGATTCCTTTGATCAGATTGCCGGCGTGAGCGCCCTTCTTCATGGCTCCGTCCGTTGCCGTAGCCATCAGCTGCACCTTGCCGTCATTGACCGACGCGAGGACGATGACGCCCTCTTTGATCTTATCCTTCAGGCTGTCGCCCAACTCGCGCAGGCCGCCCGCGTCAACGCCTTCCATCTTCGAAGCGATGAACTTCACTCCGGCGACCTCTTTGATGTTGTCAGTGACATCGCCCATGGCACTCTTCGCCGCTTCGCTCTTGAGCTGCTCGATCTCAGAATGCGCTTCCTTCAGTTCATTCTGAAGCACGGTGATCTTCTCCAGGATATCGGTTCTGGATGTCCTGAGCATGGACGCCGCGGCGATGACTTCCTGCTCCATCTCACGATAGTAGCGGATCACATTGTCACCGGTGAGAGCTTCGATCCTTCTGACGCCGGCTGCGACGCCGGACTCGGAGAGGATCTTGAAGTTCTTGATCTGGGCGGTGTTGGATACATGCGTACCGCCGCACAGTTCCTTCGAGAACTCGCCCATCTCGACAACACGGACTTCCTCGCCGTATTTCTCTCCAAACAGCGCCATGGCGCCGGTCTTCTTGGCCTCATCCAGAGACATGACTTCGGTGACGACCGGGATCGCCTCCTCGATCTTCTGGTTGACCATATCCTCGACCTGTCTCAGCTCATCCGCAGTCATTGCCTGGAAATGAGAGAAGTCGAATCTGAGTCTGAAGGGATCCACATAGGAGCCCTTCTGCTCGACATGCGCTCCGAGAACCTCCTTCAGCGCCTTCTGGCACAGATGGGTCGCGGAGTGGTTTCTCGCGGTTGCCTTTCTCAGGCTGTCGCTGACGCTCAGGGACACTTCGTCTCCGGTCTTCAGCATGCCTCTGACCACCGTTCCCACGTGACCGATCTTGCCGCCGCGCAGATGGATGGTATCTTCTACCTTGAACTCACCCTCCGGCCCGGTGATCACACCCTTGTCGCCGACCTGGCCGCCCATGGTTCCGTAGAACGGGGTGACGTCCACAACGATGGTGCCCTTCTCACCGTCCGTCAGAGCCTCGGTGATATCCTCTTCCCCTGCGATCGCAGTGATCTTCGAGGTGCCGCACAGATGATCGTAGCCGTCGAATTCGGAAGTAAGCTCGACCGGAAGCCTGTCATATACGGTCGCGTCAGCGCCCATGTAATTGGTGGTCTTCCTCGCGGCTCTCGCTCTCTCGCGCTGCTCCTTCATGCAGGCATCAAATTTGTCCTGATCTACGGTGTAACCCTTCTCCTCCAGGATCTCTTTGGTCAGATCCAGCGGGAAGCCATAGGTATCGTACAGGGTGAACGCATCCTGTCCGTCCAGCACCGTAGTGCCGGCCTGCATCATCTTCTTCTCAAGATCTGTCAGGATCGACAGGCCCTGATCGATGGTGCGGTCGAAATTCTCCTCTTCCT
>CACXAT010000017.1 GCA_902765725.1 uncultured Lachnospiraceae bacterium
GAGAGCGTATACGGCTTCCAGAGCTGCGATTACTGGACCGATCCGGCGATCGACAAGCTGGTAGGACGCACCGCTCCGGTCGAGGATCTGGGCGTAGGTCTGGCACGCTTCAAGGGCGGCCTGTCCATGGACATCTATGAAGACTGGGCAATCCATATGGAAGACATCGGCGGAAGCTTCATCGCTGGTTCCCTCGGCGGACTGAAGTTCACGGATGTTGACCAGACCGGCGGCCCGCTGGCAGTTCCGGCAGGCGGACAGATCGTCGGCGGCGGCAACCTGCAGAAGCCGAGACTGATCTACTACGGAGTAGACGAGGAAGCAAGACTGTTCGAGACCAAGCTTGACTGCGCGATCGGTGATGTCACCGGACAGCAGGAGCTCCTCATCCATCCGGAGATGGCTATGTACAACGACAACCAGCTGCATTGGTACTCCTATCTGTGGGGCGACCTCACCGACGAGACCAGGATCGACTCCCCGTACATCGCAATGCAGACCGCATTCCTGTCAGAGGGTGTTGTCCTCTCCAGCGAGCTCGGCCGCAGCGTAACCGCAGACGAGATCAAGGCTATGGCGAAGTCCATCGCAATCCGTGACCAGGAGACCGAGTTCGGAACCATCCACTATGATTTCGATGATTACAAGGCTGACTGATCGAAGCTGAACATATCATAAACTGAACTGAGCAGGTGCCCGCCTCTTGTGCAAGACTGCATGAGCGGCGGGCACCTGTTTTTTCTCGACAAGGCAGGGGCATTTCAGTACAATAAAGTGGTAAAAAGAGGGGCGGCCAGGCCGCTCCGGCAATGCACGAGAGGGTATCTGAGATGGAAGAAATGAAATCAAAGGGCCTGACCTCTCAGGAGGCCGCCCGCAGGCAGCAGGAGGGGAGAAATGTCCTGACCCAGGGGAAGAAGCAGTCCCTGCTCGGGGTGATCGCAAGTCAGTTCAAGTCGCCTCTGATCCTGCTGCTGATTGTAGCCGCGGCGATCTCATTTGCCACAGGCGAGGTGGTGGACGCTGTGATCATCGCCATCGTCGTGATCGCCAACTGCGTCATCGGAACGGTGCAGGAGGTGTCGGCGGAGAAGTCCGTGGAGGCGCTGAAGAGCCTGAGCGTGGCGACCGCGGTCGTGATCCGCGACGGCGTGCAGCAGGAGATCTCATCCGAGGAACTGGTGCCCGGCGACTATGTGATCCTGGAGGCGGGGCGGATCGTTCCCGCGGATCTGAAGCTGACCCAGACCAGCTCTCTGAAGATCAATGAATCCGCGCTGACCGGAGAGTCGGTCGCCGTGGAGAAGGACGCCGCCGAGACAAGCAGCGAGAGCACGCCCCTTGCAGACAGAAAAGACAGAGCCTACATGTCCTCCCTGGTGGAATACGGTAGAGGCGAAGGCGTTGTAGAGCAGATCGGAGACCATACCGAGATCGGCAAGATCTCCGGCATGCTGCACAGCATCACGAAGAAGGAGACCCCGCTTCAGAAGAACCTGAACCAGATCTCCCTGGTGCTGGGCATCGCCGGCGTCGTGCTCTGCGTCCTGATGTTTGTCTGCCAGATCCTGGTCTATCGCACAGAAGTGATCGAGACCCTCATGATCTCCATCGCATTTGCGGTAGCCGTCATCCCCGAGGGCCTGGCGACGGTCGTGACCCTGGTCCTGTCAGCGGGCATTAAGAAAATGAGCGAGCGCAACGCCATCGTCAAGCAGATCCACGCGGTCGAGACCCTGGGCGCTGTGAACGTGATCTGCTCCGACAAGACCGGAACCCTGACCCAGAACCGGATGACCGTCGTGCGCTGGTTTATGGACGGGGAAGAGTCGGATGCCGAAGGGCAGGATACGCAGAACCCGCTCTTCAGAAGACTGCTGACCGGCTTCTGCGCCTGCAATGACGCGAAGTACGACATGCAGACGAAGGAGGGGATCGGAGATCCCACTGAGATCGCCTTCATCAAATACGGCCGCGAGCTTCTTCCGGATTATGACGCGGTAATGGAGAAAAGCCGCCGCTTTGACGAGATTCCCTTTGATTCGGACCGCAAGATGATGACCGTCCTGTGCGAGACACAGGAGGAGGGCGGAAAGGTCAACGTGTCCTACACCAAGGGCGCCATTGACTCCGTGATCGTGCGCTGTGACCGGATCCTCACGCCCCAGGGCGTGCGCCCGATCACCAATGAAGATGTCTACCAGGCAACCAAGGCAGCCGAGGACATGAGCTCGAGAGCGCTGCGCGTGCTCGCCCTTGCGTATCGTGAAGGAGATGAGAAGCCGCAGGAGAAGGACATGATCTTCGTCGGCCTGGCCGCGGAGATCGATCCGCCGAAGGAAGGCGTGAAGGAGACGGTGGACGAGTGCCATCACGCCGGCATCGACGTTGCCATGATCACGGGCGATCACAAGATCACAGCCTTTGCCATCGCCAGACAGCTGGACATCGCCCAGAGCCTGGAACAGTGCATCTCCGGCCAGGAGATCGACGAGATGGATCCGGAACTGTTCCGGAAAAATGTGCTGAACTACAGGGTCTTCGCCCGGGTATCGCCTGAGAACAAGGTGCAGATCGTACAGGCCTTCCAGAGCCATGACAAGATCGTCTCCATGACCGGCGACGGCGTAAATGACGCGCCCTCCCTGAAGGCAGCCGACATCGGCGTCGCCATGGGCGTCGGCGGTACGGAAGTTGCCAAGGATGCGGCCCAGATGATCCTGGTGGACGACAACTTCATCACCATCAAGAACGCGGTCATGGAGGGAAGGAACCTCTTCAACAACATCCGCAAGTCCGTGGTCTATCTGCTGCGCTCCAACTTCGGAGAGGTGGTGCTGATGGCGACCGCCGTGTTCGCCGGCCTGTCCTCGCCCCTGTCCACGGTCCAGATCCTCTGGGTCAACCTGCTGACCGATACGGCCCCGTCCCTTGCCCTGGGCATGGATAAAGGCTCGGACGCGGTCATGAATGAGAAGCCGAGAGACGTGAAGGCAGGCCTGCTGGGAAGAAGCGACTATGCGAGCATCGTACTGCAGGGCCTGATCGGCGGCGGCGTAGCGCTGCTGGGCTTCCTGCTCCCGCTGCTTCTGCATGACGGGATCGGAGATATCTTCCGGACACTGGAGAACAATCCACAGATGCTGTCCCTGTGCCGGACCTACTGCTTCAGCACACTTGCCGTAAATGAACTCCTGATGGCCTACGTGTGCAAGACCACCGGAAACCTGGCCTTCTTCAGCAGAGAATCCTGGAACAACAGGGCCCTGAACATCATCACCCTCTGCGGCCTGGCCCTGCAGTTTATGGCGCTTCTGTTCCCGCCGCTCCGCACACTGCTGAAACTCTCGCCGGTGGGCGCCGGAGACATCGCCGCGATCCTGATCCTGGCCGTGCTCGGCGTGCTGGTCAATGCCGCCATCAGCCTGGCGAAGGAGAGGATGGACATCAAGAGAGGAAGAAACCTCTGATCATACCTGCATAACAGAAGGGACTGTTGCTTAAGAGACGGTCCCGATTATATTTATCGACTGTTTTTTAGAATGGGACCGCAATGACGGAATGACATCCTCAGCAAACCATAGGAGCCGACTGAATCCGGCCAGATGCGTGCGCGAACGAAGGCGACCACGCTTCTATAGGAGCCGAGAGTGAGCGCAATAGCATCGCAGGCGGATGAAGGAAGGAGACGTGTTTGCAGGATGACTTCCGTCATAAGGGACCATTATGACATAACAAAAAGGACCGTCGCCTAAGCGGCAGTCCTTTTATAATCAACTTCTTCAGCCGACGAGGATATATCCCCCGCCATCCTTCGTCTTAGTCACGTAAGCACTGTTCGTATTCTTCTTGGAGGAATACATGAACTTGACCAGCTCCGGCACGGTAAGGTTGATCTTCTTGTTGACCTTGCCCAGCACCGAGTGATTGATCTTGCCGCCCCAGGGATTCACGAAAACGACCGTGTCACCCTTGATGCCGATCAGCACCAGCGCATGATGCTGACTGGTAAAATGAACGCCCTTATAGGTCTTCTTGCCCGCTTTTACGATGACCGGCTTTCCTGCCTTCAGGTGACTGCGGATCTCTTCGATGGCAGTGTTTGCAGAGAAGGAACTCACTCTCTTGTTCGGGATTCCCATGTCGGTCAGGATCTGGGAAGCAAGCCTCAGAGACATGGCCGCCTTGCGGTACTTTGCCTTCAGTATCTTCAGCGCGTATTTTTCACTGAGAACTGAGGAGGCAGATCCTGCATGGATCTTTTTGGGGGAAGCATTGACACCAAACCCGGATGCCGCGATCGACACGGCGGTGATGATGCATCCGTAGGTGGAGTAGTAGTAATCCCCCTTGATGTTCTGGGAGTAGCAGTGATACTTCCGTGCGGATCCCGAAGGATCTGTAACGGTAACCGTCTTTCCGGATGTCTTCCAGATGTCCTGGGTCACATCCTTTCTGGACGCTGCGAGAGCAGCTGTGCCAAGGACACTGCAGCTGAGCACGATGGTCAGGATCAGAGCAGACAGAAGCCGCATACTCTTTTTGAATCGCATAGTGAAGGCCTCCTTTCATTCAGGCAGTCATGGTGCCGGGAGCATTAATAGCTGCTGGTAGATGTGCTTCCGTCTGAATAGGTCGTGATGATGGTTCCGCCTGTTCCGAGGCAGTTCGGGATCTTCTGGGTACTCACAACGGATACTCCGCCGGAGGAGGCTGCAGCGGCGGCAGCGGCAGCGGCGGCTGCATTCATCTGCTTCTGCACTTCATTGGCATTGATGCTGCGCTCAAGCTCTTCTCTGTCTTCCGACAGAAGACGGACGGCAACATAACCTTCCTTTGCCGGAGCACCCTCTGTCTCCTTCACCTCAGTCTGGGCAGTGCCGTCCTGAGCCGCCTCAGTCTGGGCTTCCTGCTCCTGGGCTTTCTCATAGGGATCATCAAGCCGTACATGATACCAGTCGCCGAGCTGTCCGAGGACGCTCACCGAGCTGCCAAGATCACTGTAGGCAATGGTCTTGCTCTCTGCGGAGGGACCCTCATGGACCTTGAGGGTGTCGAGAACGAACATGATCTTCTCTTCGCTGAAGACCTCTTCCGTTTCCGGCTCTGTCTCGGTCTCAGCGACCATCTCCGTTTCGGGGGCTTCCTCTGCCAGAATCATGCACGGTGAAGCTGCGAGTATCGTGCACAGACCAAGTATCATCGCTGTCATAAAACCGTTCTTCTTATCAGTCATACCTCTCCTTTTTGCCCTGCACCGGAAAAACTCTCCCTCCGGCAGGCCTAAGCTGTCAGTTAACGGTAACAAATACAAGCTTTATATTAGCATTTCTGAATTGAATTACAATATTTAATTTGAGGACAGGAACACCCGGATCTGCCGGGCCGAATCCTCTGAAGCGGGCAGTGCCTCCGCCGGAAGATACAGAACAAAGCCTTCTTCCTGCTCACTCTGCCTGAAGACCGGCATGGCCTCGTACAGGATCCCGTCCCCGGGATCTGCATAGATACGCACCCCTGCCGCAGGGGCGGTCTCAAAGGTGCCGCTGACCCTGGTGAAATAGGGATTGGCCTCTTCTGTCTCGCACGCGATCCTGGCATCCGCCGCGGACAGCTCCGGATCCTTGGGTGTAAGCGCGGATGGAAGAGCCTGCAGGATCGACGGGGCTTCGGCGGTAGCCGGGATATTGCGCTCCGCATGCTCCATGATAACTGCAGTCGGCGCGCTGCTGCTCAGGTCAAAGAGAAGGTTGGCCGGGACTGCCCTGGAGAAATAACCCATGGAATAGCTCTCCGCAAGGAAGGGAAGGAGGGCATTCGCGAAGGAATCGCGGTACATCAGCAGGCTCTGTCCCTCTCCGCCGGAGACCGTCTGGATCTGATAGTCGTAGGTGCTCTCCACCTCATTGAGATAGCCGTATGCGGGGGCCGGGTCATACCAGACCTCTTCCTCTTCTGCCGGAAAGGCCGGATACAGCATGGCCTCCAGGTCGCCCTCAAAATCCTTCGTAACCTCCGCCTCGGCTCCGCGGTAGTCTCTGTGCTCCACGCCAAGCTCAGTGAGGATGGCGTCTGCGCCGATCGCAGCCCCTTCATTGGTCCAGTGAGAGTCTGTCTTGTGATAGAGCGCGGGAAGATGATAGCCCGCCATCTCCGGGTTCGCCTTCTGTTCCTTGACCGCCTCCTGAAGAGGGTCTGTCAGATCCAGATAATGAACGCCTTCCTGCTCCATGAACTCCTTCAGGCGCGTGCGGTTGGAGGAGTTGGAAACTTTGTGGGCATAGTAGTAGGGAAGATACTCCGGATAGAGCGTCACCTTGTCGGGAACGATCACAAACAGATAATCTGCCCCGATGAAAGCGCAGTATTCCTGCGTCATCGCAGCCGTATGCGCGATGTCATACAGAGCACGGTCGCTCAGCTGGTCCTGGTTTGTGTAGTCCTTCAGGGTCTCCCGGTAGTAAAGCCAGCCGTCACGCCCGACGATGACATCCTTCTGCGCGGAGACTCCAAGGCCGGACTGCACCAGAGCGTTCAGGCTTACCAGTTCTTTGCGCCAGGCGAAGTTCTCCTCAAACCAGGCTCCGGCCTGTGCGGGATAATACAGGTTCAGCTGTCTGTCTTCGGTGAGGAGGGACGGCATGGAAGCGCGGCCCTCCCGCTCGGCAGAATCCTCCCTGCCTCCCAGCAGAAGGCCGGCGGAAGGAATCAGGCAGAGTATGAGAAAGGCACCGATGTACAGGATCTGATATCTCTTTGATCTCATCTGTGGAATACCTCGCATTTCTTCCTGGCAGGGGCTGTCAGAAGCGGAAATAAATAAACGGATTGTAGGTCCCGCCGACAAGATTCAGGATGCACAGGGCGGCGCAGGCAAGGCTCAGCACGCTGACGATGGGACGGTAATGGGGGAGCCTGAGGGCCAGGCGGCCCACCGGGAAGGATGCGATCAGACCTGCGGCCATGGCGGCGATGCCTGCGGGAGTGAGCACGGACCACACAAGGGCAGAGGCCTGGGGGCCTGCCGGTCCGAAACCACTGAACATAAGAGAGATCATATGCCATCCCTGCTGCAGGGTATCTGCCCGGAAGAACACAAAGCCGATCAGGACCGCAAGCACCGTATACAGGTGAAGCAGTATCTTGCCCGGGATCGAGTGCTCCTTACGAAAGAACGGGATCACCTCTTCGAGAAGAAGAAGCAGCCCGTGGTACAGTCCCCAGAACAGGAAGGTCACATTGGCTCCGTGCCAGATCCCGCATGCAAGGAAGACGATCATCTTATTGAATATGGTGCGGGCCTTTCCCCTGCGGCTTCCTCCAAGCGGGATATACAGATATTCCTTCAGCCACGTGGAGAGGGAGATGTGCCACCTTCTCCAGAAGTCGCGGATCGACGAGGCGATGTAGGGATAATTGAAGTTCTCGCGGAAGGTGAAGCCGAACATGTGCCCCAGTCCGATCGCCATATCGGAATAGCCGCTGAAATCAAAGTAGATCTGGAAGAGATAGGCAATGGCTGCAAGCCACGCTGCAGCGGCACTGAGATTCCCGGCCGGAGCCGCGTAGATGGTATCCACGATGACAGCGCAGTAATTCGCGATCAGCACCTTTTTGGAGAGGCCGCAGATAAAGCGCAGTATGCCTGAGGTCAGGCCCCCTGCCGTCACGGTGCGCTGCGTCAGGGCGGACTCGATGTCGCGGTACCTGACAATCGGGCCTGCGATCAGCTGCGGGAACAGGGCGATATATAGAAGGAGGCGGAGAAAATTACGCTGGACATGGCACTGCCCCCGATAGACGTCGATGACGTAGGACATGGCCTGGAAGGTATAGAAGGAGATCCCGACAGGCAGCGCGATGTGCACCGCCGGGAGGGACAGGTGAAACAGCGCATTTACCGATTCAGTCAGGAAGAGGGCATATTTGAAGATGCCAAGAAGCGCCAGATTGAACAGGATGCTTCCAGCCAGAAACCACCGGGCGGCTCTTCGCATGCGGTCGATGCCAAGGGCGAAGGCCCAGTTGACCAGTGTGCTCAGGAGAAGCAGCAGTACATAGACAGGCTCTCCATATGCGTAGAACAGGATGCTGGCAGCAAGCAGAGCTGCGTTTTTCATCCGGATCGAGGGAAGGACCAGATGTGCGAGAAGCACAGCCGGAAGGAAGATGCACAGAAAAACAAGAGAACTGAAGATCATAGGAGCAAAGTGACGCTTTCGTATCAGCCGCACAGAGTGCGGGAGTGAAGTAAACCATCGGGCATCGGAACAATACGTTGAATATCAGAAGGTATTATAACGCCTGAATAAAAGATTACAATAGCACGAAAGGCCTCAGAAAACCCGTCAGGGCTTTCTGAGGCCTTTTATTAGGAAAGGAGTATTACTCAGAATTCAACAACTTCTACATAGCGAAGCTCGGGCATGGGGCCAAAGCGCAGGGACATCTTCTCGTCTCCGTTCAGGACGCGTCCGCGCTTCCACTCTCCGTCCACCAGGGAGCCTTCCTCCATACGAAGGATGTCGATACGGACATTTCTTCCGGTCTTGGGGCGGAAGGTCATGCCGCAGGACATTCCGGCGATCAGGAAGCGTCCCTCGCCCAGTTCGAACACAACACCTGATCCAAGGGGCGTTGCGGAGCGCTTCGGATCGTAGGCAACCGCGATGTCACAGTCCTCAAACTTGAGGAAGGTGCCGTAATCCAGATCACCGTGGCGGACGAATGCCTTCAGGTGCTCTGATCCGCGATACTTTCTGTACAGCGGATCCATCTGATCGATCAGCTGATAGGCGCGGGCCAGATAATCCTTGCTGCCGGCGGTATCGAAGGCGGAGGGATCGATGTTCAGGGCGATCATGACCTCCATCGGCGGCTTGTCGACCAGGGCCGGATCCAGAGCCAGCTCCTCGATGCCGAACGGGGAGAAGCAGATCGCGTTCTTCGCCGCCCAGGCATAGAGCACGTACGAGGCAGCGACCGCATCCTTGCGGATCTCCGGGATGAACAGCGGGTTTTCATCTGTTGCGTAGGTGTCCATGACATCCGCGCAGTAGGGAACATAGATGTCCGGTCCGAAGGCGAACAGCGACGGAGCGGCAGCCCTCCAGATCTTATGCATGGTCTCTACCGGACCGCCGGACGGATAGGAGCCCGGGAACCAGGGATACTGCTTCAGCCAGGCGTTGGCATAGCAGGGAAGCGGATGGACCTCTCTTCCGGCAGCGGTGATCTTCTCGACAGCTGACGCAAAGTACCACGCCATGAAGGCTTCACCGGCCTCGTCGCCGAAGACCTCCTGCCAGGTTCCGGTCTTTTCGCTGAGGCCCGCCGGGACCTGCTGTGCGAAGGCTTCGCAGGCAGCCGGGCTGTAGTCACGGTCCGTTCCGAGCAGGCCGATCTCATTTTCCACTTGGATCACGATGACGGTGTTCTGCTCGCCGTCTACATCGCGGATATGACCCATCAGCTTTGTGAAGGCAGCAGCGTCCTTCTGTACGGCCGCCGTGCAGAGCGGGGAGATGGTGGTCATCGGTTCGCCGGAGACCTTCTGTGCACGGAAATAAGTCTTCGTATCCTTCTTCACCCATGCGGGAGCGTAGAAGGATTCAGCGTTCTTCCACAGACCGAACCACAGGAAGATCAGTCTGAGGCCCTCTTCTCTGGCCTGTTTGATCAGGGAATCGACGGATGAGAAATCAAAGTCGCCTTCGGTCGGCTCGATCAGCTCCCAGTATACAGGAGCGATGACGCTGTTCATGTTGAGGCCGCGCAGATTCGGCCATACATTCTGTGCCATGTAGTCCGGATCGGAAGCACTGGAATTGTGGATCTCGCCGCTTCTGCAGAAGAAGGGACGTCCGTCTACATACAGGGTCGTGATACCGTGTTCATCTTTACCGATATAAGGGATGCTCATGCTGGTCCTCGCTTTCTTTTGATGTGTCGTACAGTTTGTTTTTTGCAAGATGGGTCTGTGTAGGAATATATCTTCGGTTCCTTGTTTCTGATTCTATTATACTTGACATACAGGAAAATGAAATCTTAATATATTAAGTAATATATAACAATATTAAGATGTTGAACGGAATTGCCGGGGGAGAGGGCCGCAGACCGGTTCCAAAATCGCCGCGGACGCATATTTACAGGCGGGATATCCGGGAGGTACACAGATGGATTATACGGTTCGGGTCACAAAACAGCAGTATGCGCGCATACCCCTCGTTCTGCGTATGCTGGGGCTGGATCATGAGCAGGAGGTGATAAACCGGCCCCATGGATTCCCGGTCTGGCAGATCCTCTACGGCGTCAGGGGGAGCGGGAACTTCCGGATCGGCGAGAGCCGCTATGTCCTGCAGGAGGGGCAGATCGCCATGCTGCCTCCGCACCTTCCGCACAGCTACGAGAGCCGCGAAGGAGAGTGGGTGGTTCATTTTCTGGGACTCGGAGGCAATTCCTGCCAGAAGCTTCTCAGCGATCTGAAGCTTGCCGAGCCCGGTGTCTATCACCTGGATGCCGGGGGGAAGGGCGGCCGTCTGTACGTCTCCCACCTGAAGGAGTGTGAGAGAGTGATCACCTCAGATGTCCAGTCCAGGCAGCTGCTCCTCTCCAAGGAGCTGTACAGCATGCTTCTGGACCTGTCCGTGTCGAGCAAACCGGAGAAGGCAGCCGTGTGGAACGATCCCGAAGGCCTGGTCACGGAGGTGATGGGATATCTGGAGCAGCACCTGAGCGAGGATCTGTCGCTGCGCGAGATCGCAGAGGAGTTCCACCTGACGCCGGAATACCTGTGTGCGCGCTTCAGAGGCAGTACGGGGGATACGATCGGAGGATATCTGAAGCGGATCAGGATCGGCAGGGCCAGGATACTGCTGATGGAGCAGCCGGAGCTTACCCTGGCGCAGATCGGGCAGCAGTGCGGATTCAGGTCGCCAAGCTATTTCGGCAAGGTCTTCCGGGAGACGACCGGGATAACGCCACAGGCCTTCAAGACACTGCACTGACAGGCCCGATTCACAAACCTTCGGATGCAGTGTATAATCTGTGATTATAGTGATTACAGATGAAATCTGATGGAGACCTGATATGAGAGATAACCGGGATTTTAATATAGAGATCAGAAAGAACACCCAGGAGGAGGAGCATGCTCATTCCTCCATCGAGGTGTTCTATCTGGTGACCGGCACATGCAGCTTCACGGTTTCTCAGCAGCAGTATGAGATGAAGCAGCGGGATATGATCCTGGCCAACGCGATGGAGCCGCACAGCTATAAGGCGGACGGGATCCTGTGCATCTTCAGCATCTCCTACCGTACCTTCCTGAAGTTCGCGCCGGACGGCGGATGCATCTTCTTTCTGAATTCTTTGAGGGAGAACCGCAGCGTACATGAGGATATCCGCTACCTGCTCCACGAGATGATCTGGCTGGAGACCGGGCAGATGACCGACCGGGAGTGCAGGATCTACCGCGACTTCTTCGGACTGATGGACATCCTTCTGCTGCATTGCAGGGATTCTTCCTATGAGAATGCTGCCCAGGGCAGGCATATGCCGGATGACAGGAAGCTGCAGCAGGTGATCGCCTATGTGCACAGCCATTACCGGGATACGATCTCACTGAGCCAGCTGGCGAAGGAGATGTATGTGTCCACCTCCACGCTGTCCCGCTTCTTTAAGAAGCAGACAGGGATCTATTTCGCGGATTATGTCAATCAGGTCCGGCTGGCCTACGCAGTCGGCGAGATGCGCTATACAGATAAGAATATTACCCGGATCGCCGCAGACTGCGGCTTCGCCAACCCTGTCTCCTTCTCGGGGCTGTTCCGCGAATATTACGGGATGTCCCCCAATGCGTACCGAAAGATAGAACAGGCAAAGCGCGAGGAAGAGAAGAAGAAGGAGCTGGAGCTTCGCGGGGAGGTCGCAAGAGAGATCATGCCGGAGAGCTCCGTACAGAAACAGGGAGAAATCGGCGAGATCACTGTAGATATCGCCGCGACGCAGCGGTGCAGCCAGCCCTTCCGCCATATTGTGAACGTCGGCTCCATGTCTGCCCTCACCCGGGCCAACGTGCAGTACCATCTTCTGTACGCTGTCAGAGAGCTGCACATCACCCACGCGAGGATCTGGTCGATCTTCACCGAAGACCTCCGGATCACAGACGGCCGCTCCATCGGTGTCTACAATTACAATTCGATCGATACCGTGCTGGACATGCTGGTGGAGAATCACATCGGCGTGTATTTTGACTTCGGCCGCAGGCCTGATATGGCGGTCAGGACGTCGGATACCTCCGTTTTCCATGAGGAGAATGCGATCCGGTTCGCAACGAGAAGGGAATGGGAAGCCCTGCTGGAGGATTTTGTGCAGCATCTGGTTCAGCGGTACGGGCTGGACGAGGTAAGCGGGTGGTACTTTGATTTCAACCAGGATCCCAGCTACAGAGGCGGCTGCGCCTATTCCGACGATCCGGACCATACATTTTCCGATGTATGGAAGCATGCCTGGAGAACAATCCGCACCTATGTGCCCGGAGCGCAGGTGGGCGGCCCCGTGGGACCGCCGAATGGCCCCAGGAAGGAGCTTTCCGCATTTATTAAGGAAGCTGTCAGGCAGAAGTGCGTGCCGGACTTCCTGTCACTGATCCTCTTCCCCTATGAACCCACCCAGGATTACAGCGGGTTCAACAGGGTCCCCGACCCGAACTATGAGAGCCGGATGATCCGCGCGGTGGAGGTCATGCTGAAGGAAGAAGGACTGGAGAAACTCCCGATCCACGTCAGCGACTGGAACCTGACCCTGTCCACCCGCAATATGATCAACGACAGCTGCCAGCGCGGGGCATATCTGGCTTCCAGGGCAGCCCTCATGATGCAGCATACCAGGGTATGCGGCTTCTGGGTACTGTCTGACTGGGTGAGCAGTTATTTCGATTCAAGAAACATACTGAACGGCGGCGGCGGACTTCTGACACGCGACAGCATCCGCAAGCCGGCCTGGTTCGCCCTGCAGTTCATGTCCAGGCTTGGAAGAACGCTGCTGTACGCGGACCAGCATCTGGTCGTGACGATGCGCGGGGCCGATGATTATATGATTCTGGCAGTGAACAGTGTGAACTTCGACATCAGCTATTATCTGCGTGAGGAGGATGAGATCCGGGCAGATGACGTGGACCTGTATGTGATGGAGGGGGACAGTATGACCCTGCGCCTGGTCATGAAAGGCCTTGCGGAAGGCGCGGAATACACGGTCAAGAGCCGGAGCGTGAGCAGGCAGCATGGAAGCATTCTGGATGAATGGAAGAGACTGCGCTGTGAGACGCATCTGGAGAGGGCGGATATCAAGTATCTGCAGGAGATCTGTGTGCCTCATATGAGCATGGACCAGAAGACGGTGGAGGGAGAGAAGCTGTCGGTTACGATCCCTCTTGCGCCGCAGGAATTCAGGCTTCTGCATATCTACAGGAACCGCTGAGGGCTGCAACAGAATACTTGTGTTTGTTGCGCGGCATTTGCTGCAGATGTTCAGATCTGCAACAAATGCCCTGTTTTTTTCTGTGCTCAAAATAGTCGGAGGAGACAGATGTCTGCTATCTTTTGGCTATGAAACAGCCATCCCCTTTTCGGAAGGTTAGAGGAGGACGGCACAGACATATTTTTCCCAGGGAGGACAAGAGTAATGGGACAGACAGAAAAAACAAATAAGCTGACTGCATTCTGCTACGCCTTCGGTGAAGTCGGATCGCAGCTGTCATGGTACATGATCAACACGTACCTGACGATCTTCTACACAGACGTTGTCGGACTGACGGCAACCGCGATCTCCGCGATCATGCTGATCGCACGTATCTGGGATGCGATCAATGACCCGATGATGGGTGTTATCGCTGACAAGACTCATACACGTTGGGGTAAGTTCCGTCCGTACCTGATGTTCGCTCCGATCTTCCTTGCGATCTTCAACGTACTGACCTTCACCGTATTCCCGGTTCAGGGTATTGCCAAGGTTGCCCTTTGCCTGGTCTGCTACATCGGCGCAGGTATGGCTTATACCGCAGTCTGCATCACCTACGGCGCTCTGGTCAACCTGATCGCCAGAGACTCTCAGGTCCGTATGAACTACACCTCCGCTCGTGCGATCGGTGCTTCCGTGATCAAGATCATCCTCTCCGCAGTTGCAATGCCGATGATCCTGTACTTCGGCAAGAGCGATGCTCCGAATGCTCAGGGTTACTTCTGGACAGCAGTTGTCTGCTCCGTAGCTCTTCTTCCCTGCTTCTGGCTGTGCGCATGGAGATGTAAGGAGACAGTCAAGGTAGACCGTCCGGCATCCGAAGGCCCGAAGAGAAGCGTTGTGCAGAACCTGGTTCTGCTGTGCAAGAATAAGAACCTGATGATCACCGTATGGTGCGTATTCCTCGGCGCAGTCGCGATCATGGCCCGTATGTCCATGCTGACCTACTATGTTATCTACGTTGTAGGCAATCCGATGATGATCGCTCCGATGTTCACCACCATGACTGTTACTGAGCTCATCGGCTGCACGGTTATGCCGTGGGGAACCGCAAAGATGGGCAAGAGAAACTGGGTACTGTTCCTCAACGTTATCATGGTCGCCGGCTTCCTGATCATGTTCGCTTTCCCGCAGGGCGGCACCACCTTCCTGCTTGTGATCTGCGCAGTTATCGGCTTCGGCAACTCCTGTGCGAATGTCTGCACCGGCATGCTGTCTGACTGCATCGAGTACGGCGATCTCAAGTACGGTATCCGTGAAGAGGGTATCACCTACTCTTACATGAGCTTCGGCGTCAAGCTGGCTACCGCTGTCGGCGGCGCAGTCACCGTCCTGGCACTCGGCGCAATCGGCTATGTTCCGAATGCAGAGCAGACCGAGAGCGTTAAGCAGGGCATCAACATCATCGTAAACCTTGCTCCGGCAATCGCAGTCGTTCTGTCCGCGATCCCGCTGCTGTGGTATGACATCAACGGCAAGGAAAAGATGGATGAGATCTACGCAGCTCTTGAAGCAAGAAACGCTGCACAGAATAAGAAGTAATAGCTTGTAGTATACGCGCCAGGAGCAGTAACGCTCCTGACGCGGTTTTAAAAAGGCTGGATCTTAACAGGGTTGGATTCAGGAAAGGAAGAAGATCATGGCAAAAGTAGTAGCATTTTCATTTGGCAGAAAGATGTCGAACACCGATGTCATGCTGAAGGAAGTACTGAAGAAGTGCGAAGAAGCAGGACATGAGATCCAGTTCGTGCGTCCGGATGACCTGGACATCAAGCCGTGTACCGGATGCTGTGCATGCGTAGTCGGGATCATGTCCGGAAGAACGAACGGCAAGTGCGTGCATAAGGATGATTTCCATATCCTGGAAGAAGCCTACTATTCTGCAGACGCGCTGATCATCGGATCTCCGGTCTACGAGACTTCCCCCAGCGGAACCTTCAAGACCTTCTGCGACCGCTTCGGCCCGTCTCATGATATCGCGTTCCTCACCGAGGCGAAGAAAGAGCGCCTTGAGAGAGGCGGAGAGAACGTGCTGCTTCCGGACGAGATCGTCTTCAAGCCGCGCGTAGGCTGCCTGGTTGGCGTAGGCGGAGCCAGAACCGAGAACTGGACGATCTTCACCATCCCGCTGATGTATGAGAGCATGATGTCTGCAGGCGTTGACGTCATTGACACCCATGTGTATTACGGCGCAATGAATGTACAGCATGTTCTGGGTGTTCCGGAGCAGATGGAACGCATGGACAAGATGGCACAGAACATCCTCGACGCTCTGGCAGCTACTTCCGACGACGAGAGGAAGAAATGGCGCGGAGAAGAGGAAGGCGCATGTCCGGTATGCCATCAGAGCATGTTCAAGGTACATCAGGGCAGCGACAGAGTCGAGTGCGCGATCTGCGGTATCGACGGCAAGGTCGGCCTTGTGGACGGCAAGATCGTATACAACTTCTCCCAGGAAGAGCAGGCACGCAGCCGCATGAAGTATGCCGGCAAGCTGGAGCACAGAAATGAGATCGCCGATGGTGCCATGACCCAGAAGAAGGTCGAGAACCTTGCTGAGCTCAAGAAGCCGTATCTGCACATCGGAGAATAATACACTGACAGAGACAAATCATACTACATTAACATAACCTTCTGAAAGACTGCATGCCCGATTGTCGAAGAGACAACGGGCATGTGGTTTTTTTATGCGAACTTGATTCTGCCGCCGGGGATGCTATACTCAGGAAAAGATATCCGCAGTCTGGGAAGGGTGGATCCTGAGGATCCGGAAGATGGAGTCTTATTCCACGGTCACGCTCTTGGCCAGATTCCTGGGCTTGTCCACATCCAGTCCGCGGGCGACTCCGCTGTAATATCCAAACAGCTGGAGCGGCACGACCGCAAGACTTGCCATGAAATGCGGATCTGTCTTCGGCACATAGACCGTGAAGTTGGCAGAGTCCTCCACACTGTAATTGCCGTAGGAGGTCAGAGCCATCAGGAAAGCGCCTCTGGCCTTGCACTCAGCCATATTGCTGATGGTCTTCTCGAACAGATCCTTCTGAGTCAGCACACCGATCACCAGGAGGTTGTCCTCGATCAGGCTGATGGTGCCGTGCTTCAGCTCGCCTGCGGCGTAGGCTTCAGAATGAACGTAGCTGATCTCCTTGAGCTTCAGGCTTCCCTCCAGAGAGATGGCATAGTCCAGGCCGCGGCCGATGAAGAAGATATCCCTCGCATTGGCGTATTTGGCGGCGAACCACTGGATACGCTCCTTTTCTTCCAGGATGCGCTCGATCTTATCCGGGATCGAGGCAAGCTCCCGCAGATACCCGTCATATTGATCACTGTCGATCAGTCCGCGCACATACGCGGCCTGGACCGCAAAGCAGTAGATGGCTGCCAGCTGGGCGGAGAAGGCCTTCGTGGTTGCGACCGCGATCTCCGGGCCGGCATGGGTGTAGAGGACGTGGTCCGCTTCCCGGGCGATGGTGGATCCGACTACGTTCACGATAGCAAGGGTGCGGATCCCCAGATCCTTCGCCTTGCGAAGAGCTGCAAGGCTGTCGGCAGTCTCTCCCGACTGGGAGATCACCACCAGCAGCTCTCCATCCACGTGCAGCACCTTGCGGTACCGGTATTCCGAGGCAAGCTCCACCCGGACCGGTATCTCAGCCAGATCCTCCAGGATGTACTGGGCGGCCATCCCCACATGCCAGGCAGAGCCGCAGGCGGCGATCCGGACCGAGGAGATGCCCCTGAGCACCTCGTCACTGAGCCCGGCAGCCTCCAGCGTGATCCTTCCCTCCGTGACCAGACTGGTCAGCGTGTCCCTGACAGCGGCCGGCTGCTCATAGATCTCCTTGATCATGAAATGCTCAAAGCCGTTCTTTTCAGCTGACTTCGCGTCCCAGGTGATCTGGGTGCTCTCCAGCTGGATCTCATCCCCGTTCAGATCAAAGAAATGAACCTCGCCCGGGCGAAGCTGGGCGATCTGCAGATTGCCGATGTAGTAGACAGTGCGCGTGTAGTTCAGGATGGCCGGGACATCTGAAGCCAGATAGGACTCAGATCCGTCGATCCCGATGATCATGGGGGCATCCTTGCGGGCGGCATAGATCTCGCCCGGATAGTCGCGGAACATCAGGGCAAGGGCGTAGGTGCCGCGGATGCGGACCAGGGTGCGGTTGATGGCGTCGACGGGGCCGATCTTGTATTTCTTGTAATAGTAGTCGATCAGCTTGACCACGACCTCCGTATCAGTGTCGCTGTAGAACTGATATCCGTGCCGGGACAGCTTCTCCTTGAGCTCCAGATAGTTCTCGATGATGCCGTTGTGCACGCCCGTCACCTCAGACTCGACCAGTCCGGAACCGGAGCCGGAGCAGTTTCCGCTCACATGGGGGTGGGCATTGGTCTGGCTCGGCTCGCCGTGGGTCGCCCATCTGGTATGGCCGATCCCGCAGGTGCCGGCAAGGGACCTGCCGCCGTCTGTCTTCTCGATCAGGCCGCGGAGCTTGCCTGTAGACTTGACTACCTCCGCAAGATCCGAGCCGTTTCGCACTGCAAGACCTGCAGAGTCATATCCTCTGTATTCCAGCCTGGCCAGTCCGTCCAGAAGGACCGGGGCCGCCTGCTGGGTACCTGTATATCCGACTATTCCACACATATGAACCTCTCCCTTATTAGAAAATGCAAAAAAGGCGTCAGTGGGACAGACCTCACTGACGCCTTTGTCATCTGATGGTGCGATGCAGGGTTATTCTGCAATCTGCATATTATTATAAATAGGTGCCGGCTGAATGTAAAGAGTCTCAGATCCCCTGCGCCTGCTCCGAAGCTGCAGTTCCCAGGGCAACCGGCATCGCTTCGAGTTTGTGGGCACAATGAAAACACGTTGCCTTCCTTCGCTTTGCGGCGGTTGCATTGCAGCCGCTCCCAGCTCCTATAGAAGCGTGGTCGCTTCCGCGGCTGCAGCAACTTGCAAAGCTCAGTCGTCTTCCTATGGTTTTCATCTGTGCCCACAGAACTCTACGCAATTGAAGTCGGCTGCCCTGGGAACTGTAATGCTCCAGGCTGGCTTCAGATCCCCTGGGTCCACTCTGAGATCCGCGCCTTCATGCCCTCAATATCCAGGACGCCGCAGGCGAATCCCCTTCGCACCAGCTCCTCGGGAAGGATATCGTCGTACTTGTCAAATACGGGCACTTCCTTCGGATAGAGCAGCTCCATGGGATCGATCCCCGCCTCCATCTCTTCCTTCAGGACCCGGTAGAACTCTTCCTCACTCACTCCGAGGGTAAACTGGCAGAAGTAGGGGCGCACCGAATTGAAGCCCTTGAGTCCCAGCCGCTTCGCGCAGCGGATCCGCAGGAACCGCTCCAGTGCCAGGAAGGCATAGCTTCCGAGCCAGGGCGTCAGGCAGTACATGCTCCCGCCCAGGCAGATCAGTGGCCGGTAACCAAGGCCCGAATGGAGGGCGTCCACCCGGGCGGTCATGAGCCTGGCCTGGGCGTTCTTGAGCAGATACGGGTAGTCGCAGGTTTCCAGCAGCACCTGGCGCATGCGCTCCAGGATCTTTGTGTGGATATCGCCGGGCTCATCGCCGAAATACGCCGGGACCCGGCCCTTGATCATGTGGCAGTAGACCTGGTGATGGGTGCGGTCTACCTCCTCCACGACCCAGACATGGCCTGCGATGGCGATCCGGTCCCCGATGGGGGGCGGCTTGACGATGGTTCCGATCTCCTGAGACTCACACCGGACACTGTACTCTTCATTTTCCTGGAAAACCGCGTAGAACTTGAAGTTATTGGTGATCCGCTCACCGGCCAGGCCGACGATCAGTCCCCGCTCCTCTGTGAGCTGGATGTGATCCTTTCCGATCAGGTCATTGAGGAGGACGCGGAAGTCATCCCGGGTCACATTCTCAAAGGGCGCCAGGGTGAGGACTCTCGAGGCAAGCTCTGCCGGAGACATCTCGCCGCCGGATGCCAGGGTGCTCATGGTCTGGTGGTAGAGCAGGCTGAAGGGAAGCCGGCCCTTTCGCGGCGGCTCGACCCAGCGCTCTTCCAGATAGAGCTGGATCAGGGCGATTCCCTGGATCAGTGCCCAGGGGATCTTGTCCGGCAGCAGGTCTCTGGCCTCCGCATGCTCCTCCCGCATGACGAACCACATCTCGCAGGGCTCACCCCGCCGGCCGGTCCGTCCCATTCTCTGGAGAAATGAAGACACGGTGAACGGTGCGTTGATCTGGAACGCCCGCTCCAGCTTGCCGATGTCGATGCCCAGCTCCAGCGTGGCGGTGGTGCAGGTGGTCAGAGCCGAATCCTCATCCCGCATCTCGTCCTCCGCGGTCTCTCTGAAGGCGGTAGACAGGTTGCCGTGGTGGATCAGGAACCGGTCCGGCTCGTGATTGTACTCACAGTAGGCGCGGAGCGTGGTGGTGACCTCTTCACACTCTTCCCTGGAATTACTGAAGACAAGACATTTCTTTCCCCGGGTGTGCTCGAAGATGTAGCCCATGCCCGGGTCCGCCGTCAGCGGAGCTTCATCGGTGGGCTTTGCCGAGGCCCGGGACATCCCGACGAGGGCGACATCCGCAGTCTCCGCTTCATAGGCCGGCTTGGTGGTTCCGATGCCCGGCCGCATGCTCGCCGACGGGACGCCGCCCGCCCATGCACTCTTCTCCGGGTTCTCGATGATATCACTGGCCTGGGGCGCGGCATTGAAGAAATGCTCCATGGACAGTCTCCATCGCATGCCCTTTGCCTGGATCTGCGGGATGACCGTGCCCCTTCCGGAGCCGGCAGCAAGGAACCTGCCCGCCTCCTGGGGATCGCCGATGGTGGCGGAGAGTCCGATCCTTCTGGGATTGGCACCGGACATCCTGCACAGCCGCTGGATCAGGCATATGCACTGTCCTCCTCGGTCGCCCCGCAGCAGGGAATGGATCTCGTCGATCACCACATAGCGAAGATCTCCGAACAGCTTCGGGATCTCACTGTGCTTGTGCATCAGAAGCGCCTCCAGGGACTCCGGAGTGATCTGGAGGATGCCCGAGGGGTGCTTGAGAAGTTTTTTCTTGTGGGATGAGGAGACGTCGCCGTGCCAGTGCCAGACCGGGATATGGCCCTCCTCGCACAGGTCATTTAACCGGATGAACTGATCGTTGATCAGAGCCTTCAGCGGGGCGATGTACAGGCAGCCGACCGACTGGGGCGGATCTTCGGTGAACTCCGTAAGGATCGGGAAGAAGGCGGCCTCCGTCTTGCCGGAGGCAGTGGAGGCGCACAGAAGGACATTCTGATCCGAATTGAAGATGGCGTCCCCCGCGGCGACCTGGACCGCCCGAAGGTCCTGCCATCCGCTGCGGTAGATGAAGTCCTGTATAAAATCTGAATAGCGGGAGAATATATCCATGGGTATACCTCAACGGGGATTACAGTATAAAATCCGCGTACTCCTCTTCAACCACTTCGTCGCTGACCGCCTCGCTCCTTGCGTAGGAGAATTCATCGGACCCCAGCAGCCGCGCCACCTCCGTGTCCGGATGCTGATACAGGATATCCAGAAGCTCTATGAAGTCCCGGATCACCTCACGGGGGGTGATGTGGGAATCTGCTCCGATGCGCCCGTATTCGATCCGGATGAAGGTCACCAGATCACCGGTGGTTATGGTCCTGGGATAACCGTACAGCCCGGCGTGCATGTCGGCGAGCTTCTCGCACAGCACCATCATCTCCTCGGAGGTCAGGGCCTCCAGGCGGATGACGGGAGCCAGCAGGTCGCGGGCCCCCTCCCGGGAGAACTTCCCCTCGGCAAGACGGGAGCGCAGCGCCTCATAGCTGTAGATGCCCCGCCTCGTATCCTCGATGCACTGGGGCGTTCCGCTCATGAGGATCCCCAGGTACCGGGCCTTGCCCTGCAGCGTATCGTTATACATGGTAAGGATCTTCTCGTAGTTATTGTTGCGGGTGATGGACTGGGGGATCTTGTAGATGTTCACCAGCTCATCGATAAAGATCAGAAGTCCGTTGTAGCCCGCCAGCCGGAAGAACATGGCAAAGAGCTTCAGGTACTCATACCAGTCATCGTCCGTGATGATGACATTCACCCCCAGATCCCTGCGGGCCTCCGTCTTGGTGGCATACTCGCCGCGGAACCACTTGAGGACCTTCCCCCTGGTCTCGTCGTCATCTGCCAGGCAGGCGCGGTAGTAGAGGGTGATCAGGCGGGTGAAATCGAACCCGTGTACCATCTCTCCCAGAGAGTTGATGATCTCGCGGATCCTCCTGTCCACCTCGCCCGGGAATGCCGGGGAGGAAGCATCCAGCCCGGTCTGCTGCGCGGCCTGCGACTGCACCGCGCTGATCCAGCGGTCGAGGACCAGGGTGAGCGCGCCGCCCTCGGGGCGGGTCTTCGTGGCAAGGTTCGAGATCAGCTCACGGTAGGTGGCAAGCCCCTGGCCGCGGGTACCCTGCAGGCGTCTCTCGGGGGACAGATCCGCATCCATCACGGCGAATCCCCGGTCCATCACATTGTTGCGGATGGTCTGCAGCAGGAAGCTCTTGCCGCTTCCGTAGCGCCCGACGATAAAACGGAAGGAAGCGCCGCCCTCACCGATGATCTCCACATCCCGGAGGAGAGCCTCGATCTCACTGGTGCGCCCGACGGTGATATAGGGAAGGCCGACTCTGGGAACGACGCCGCCCTTCAGGGAACTGATGACCGCCTGGGCAACCCTGCGGGGAGGCTTTCTGGACGGCTGCGGGGATGCGTTCTGATTCAACTGCGTACTGTCTGTCATGGACTGTCTCCTGAAAATAAAATCGCGATAAGAAACGTATCTGTTATTTTACCATACTTTTCGAATATTTGTTCGGTTTTCTTTGTAAAATCTTCTCCCAAAGTTTCATCTGCGCGCTGAGATATGTACCTTGCATGAAAATTCTGATATACTGACAAATAGTTGGACAATCTTTCCTCCGGTGTCCGGAGGACGGGCTGTCAGTCATTATTTCAGGTATTCTTTTATTATAAGGAGGCAGGCAGATATGGTTGATTATTCGGAAGGATCTGGAAGACTGTATCATATCCAGGTAGCACCTGGCGAGGTGGGAAGATATGTGATCCTGCCCGGAGATCCGAAGCGCTGCGCGAAGATCGCAGCCTATTTTGATGATCCGGTCCTGGTTGCGGATAACCGCGAGTACGTGACATACACCGGGACGCTGGACGGAGTGAAAGTCTCTGTAACCTCCACGGGAATCGGCGGACCCTCCGCATCGATCGCGGTCGAGGAACTGAAGAGATGCGGCGCGGACACATTTATCAGAGTCGGCACCTGCGGAGGCATGCAGCTGGATGTGTGCGGAGGCGACCTGGTCATCGCCACCGGAGCGGTCCGGGCAGAGGGGACCAGCAAGGAATACGCCCCCATCGAGTATCCGGCAGTGGCAGACTATGACGTGACGACAGCCCTGAAGGAAGCGGCGAAGAAGCTTGGCTTCACCTCCCATCTGGGCGTTGTGCAGTGCAAGGATTCCTTCTACGGACAGCATGAGCCGGAAGTAAAGCCCATCGGCTATGATCTTCTGAATAAGTGGGACGCCTGGGTGAAGTGTGGCTGCCTTGCCTCTGAGATGGAGTCTGCGGCCCTGTTCATCGTATCCTCCTGCCTGAAGGTAAGGTCCGGGACCGTCCTGCTGACCGTTGCCAACCAGGAGAGGGCGAAGCTGAACCTGCCCAACAAGCAGGCCCACGATACCTCCATGGCGATCCAGACAGCAGTGGAGGCGATCCGTATGCTGATCAAGGCAGACGGAGCAAAACCGGAATAAGAGGTGCGCGTATGGGACAGAACACACTGAGCGGGGAGACGGTCCGGAGCCTGTGTGAGACCGCAGTGGCGATGAGGCAGAAAAGCTACGTCCCCTACTCTCATTTTCGTGTAGGAGCGGCCCTGCTGACGGAAGACGGCAGGATCTACACAGGCTGCAACATAGAGAACGCCGCATTTACCCCGACCAACTGCGCCGAGAGGACGGCGTTCTTTAAGGCGATCAGCGAGGGCTGCTATAAGTTCGCGGCGATCGCCATCAGCGGAGGCCCCGAGGACGGGGAGCTCCAGTACTGCCCGCCCTGCGGGGTGTGCAGGCAGGTTATGGCGGAATTCTGCACCGGGGACTTCCCGGTTTTCCTGGCCAAGTCAGGAACGGACTATGAGGAGCACACTCTCAATGAGGTGCTGCCGATGCGTTTCACACCGGCCAACCTGGCATAAGGGATCCAGATAAGTAAGAAGTACGTATGTAAGGAGAATGAATTATGGGAAACATTGCAGGAATGATCGATCACACACTGCTGAAGGCAGCAGCTACATCCGCGGATATCAAAAAGATCTGTGAGGAAGCAAGAGAGTACAGATTCGCGTCCGTATGCGTCAACAGCTGCTATGCGAAGCTGGTCACGGAAGAGCTGGAGGGCACGGGAGTCAAGACCTGCTGCGTCGTCGGCTTCCCGCTTGGCGCCATGTCCACCAGAGCGAAGGCCTATGAGGCAAAGTGCGCTGTCGAAGACGGAGCTTCTGAGGTCGATATGGTTATCAATGTCGGAGCCCTCAAGGAGGGAAATGACCAGTTCGTGGAAGACGATATCCGCGCAGTCGTAGAGGCCTCCAAACCTGCCATCGTCAAGGTGATCATCGAGACCTGCCTGCTCACGGATGAGGAGAAGGTCAGAGCCTGCGAGCTGTCCGAGAAGGCAGGCGCCGCATTCGTCAAGACTTCCACCGGATTCTCTACCGGCGGAGCCAATACCGCGGACGTGGCACTGATGAAGAAGACCGTTGGCGACCGTCTCCAGGTGAAGGCTTCCGGCGGCATCCACACCCCCGAAGAGGCGAAGGCACTGATCGAGGCAGGTGCGGACAGGATCGGAGCCAGCAACGGCATCGCCCTTCTTGGCTGATCGCCGGGGCAGCGGATCTTGAGAGAGTGCGTGCACATGAATCAACACAGGACACAGGTATGGGCGCATCGCGGAGCATCCGGCTATGCGCCTGAAAATACCATGGAAGCGTATATCCTGGCCCACCAGTACGGCGCCGACGGCATCGAGCTGGACGTCCAGCTGTCCAGGGACGGGGAGATCGTCGTCATCCACGATGAGAAGATCAACCGGACCTCCAACGGCCGGGGCTATGTCAGGAACTATACGCTGAAACAGCTGAAGGAATACAATTACAACAAGACCCGTCCGGAACATTTCCGTGCAGACATCCCCACACTGAGGGAGGTGCTGGAGTATCTGCAGGACAAACCGGAGATGATGCTGAACATCGAGCTGAAGACGGGAGTCTTCTTCTATGAAGGCATCGAACAGAAGACAATCGATATGGTCCATGCGACCGGGATGAATGAGCGGGTGATTTACTCCTCCTTCAATCATTATTCGATCCGGAAGGTTCAGCAGATCGATCCGGAGGCGAAGGTCGGACTTCTGCATGAGGACGGGTTCATCGATGTTCCGCAGTACGCGGCGAAGCTGGGCGTGAATGCCCTGCACCCGAAGTATGTCAACCTGCGCTATCCGGATTATCTGGAGGACTGCAGGCGCCTGGGACTGGACATTAATGTGTGGACGGTCAATGACGAGCAGATGATGCGGGACATGTTCGCCGCGGGAGTACATGCGGTCATCACCAATGACCCTGCCCTCGCGATCCGTGTAAGGGACGAGTTCGAGAGGACGGGAGCAGTTACAGCCGGTGTAAGGACCTGAGCAGACCTGAAGATCTGTGAGGGGAGGATGCTGGGGAGCATCCTAAGATAAGGGGAAGCATCATGAGGAAGTATAGCCGGTATAGATGGAGGATCACAGCGGCAGCCGCTGCAATGACTGCCGCTGTTGTCATGCCTGCAGGCGCGGTCACGCTGGACTGGAACGACCTGACGGACGCTCAGCAGGAGAATGCCTACAAGGAACTGGAATCTGAAAATGAGAGCCTGAAGGCGCGCATTGCCCAGCTGGAGGAGCAGCTGGGACTTGGCAGCTCTTCCCAGGGAACCTCCGGGGACGCCTCGCAGACGGCAGAGGAGAGCGCCTCGCAGGCTGCGGGAGAGGCGCAGGAGTATGCCGTGCGGAGCATCGACGGCTTCCTTGGCGACCTGGCAGCCTCCTTCGAGGCAAGGCAGCAGATCGCCCGGACCTACACCAATGAACAGGTCAGCGCCATGAGCGACGCGGATATGTGGGCATTTCGCTTCCAGTGCGCCGAGGCGGAGCGTAGTTTCTACGATTCCTACGTCAACGCCCAGTTCGATGACCTGAATGTCTTCTATCTGTGCTCCGAATACTGCACAGGTCTGGGCAAGCAGTTTAGGGCCCAGGAAGTCTGGAACAGCTCCGGGGACGGGGATGAGGCCAATAAGCTCTACACCGCAGGCTACTACAACAGGGCCTATGCGCTGGTGGAGCTGTGCGAATACTACGGCCTGGATCTGGCGGAGGAATACCAGAATCTGAAGAACGCAGTCCGCCAGATGGACGCTCTGAGCGGGGAAGAGACAAGAAATGCTTCCGCTTCGGCGGAAGATGTGGTAAAAGTACAGGAGCTGCTGAATAATATCGGCTTCCTGTGCGGCACCCCGGACGGGATCGCCGGACGGCAGACGGCAAGCTGCATAGAGCGGTTCCAGGTCATGTACGGGTATGAACCTGTGGACGGGATCATAGATGATGAACTGATCGGGCAGCTGACAGAGATCCTGTCCCGGAAGATGGGCTGACACACAGCCGTTCCGGGAGATGGATATGACACCTGAAGCAGAACCCGAAGGAGCAAAGAGATAGAGAGTGAAGATACTAGCGATTGTATTGTTTCTGACGATGTACGTTCTCATGACGGTGTTCATGAAGAAACGTATCTGGATCGTGCTGGCAGCGGCACTGATCTTCATAGTGACCGGCATCCTGCCGCTTCAGGCGATCCCATCGGCGATCAACTGGAACGTGCTGCTGATGATCGGCGGCACCATGGTGCTGGTGGATTTCTTCATCGAATCCAGGATGCCGAACCTGATCGCGGACTGGCTGCTGGATAAGGCCAGCAACGTCATGTGGGTCATCATCTACATGTCCCTGTTTGCAGGCTTCATCTCTGCCTTTGTCGACAATGTGGCCACGGTACTCATGGTGGCGCCCGTCGGCATCGCCGTCTGCCGGAAGCTGAAGATCTCACCGGTCCCCATGATCCTCTCGATCGCGGTATCCTCCAATCTTCAGGGAGCCGCGACCCTGGTCGGAGACACGACCTCCATCATGCTGGGCGCCTACGCGAAGATGGACTTCCTGTCCTTCTTCTGGATGAAGGGAAGACCTGGCATCTTCTTTGCCGTAGAACTCGGAGCCCTGGCGACCGTACCGGTCATGATGATCCTGTTTCGGGGATTCCGCCAGACAGTCAAGGCCCAGTCCCGCACGAAGGTAGAGGACCTGTTCCCGTCGGTTGTGCTGGTACTGATGGTAGTCCTGCTGATCGCAGCTTCATTTATCCCGGGCAAACCCGAGATCACCAACGGAGCGATCTGCTGCATCCTTGCGGCGGTGGCAGCGGTCAGGGAAGTACTGAAGAGCCATAAGAGCGACGGTGCAATGCATGCGCTTCTGTCCGTAGACTTTGAGACGCTGCTGCTTCTGGTCGGCCTGTTCCTGGTGATCGAAGGGATCACCCAGGCAGGAGTTATCACCGATGTTGCGAACGCGATCGCGTCCGTCGGCGGCAAAAACATGTTCCTGCTATACACGATCATTGTGTGGGGCTCGGTGGCAGCCTCCGCCTTCATCGACAACATCCCCTATGTCGCCACCATGCTCCCGGTCATCCGGGGGATCACGACGGCGCTGGGAGTGGAACCCTACCTGCTGTATTTCGGCCTGCTGACAGGCGCGACACTGGGCGGGAACCTGACACCCATCGGAGCCTCCGCCAATATAACAGCCACGGGGCTGCTGAAGCGGGAAGGCTACGAGATCACCTTTGCGGACTTCGCGAAGATCGGCATCCCCTTCACACTGATCGCCGTTCTGTGCGGATACCTGTTTATCTGGTTCGTGTGGTCGTAAGTTCCTGCGAAGAATACGATAACAGGAAACCGGCTGCAGGAAGCCGGGAGGCGAAGCAAGAGAGGAAATGAAAAGCCCTGAGCTGTATCGCTCAGGGCCGCAATTACATATTTAAGCTGGAATTACATGGCCGCTACCTTGTCAAAGGTATCGGTCACTTCTTTATCCGGAGCCTTCGTCAGCAGGCTGACGATGACGATCGCAAGGCTGGAGAGAATGAACGCCGGAAGGAGTTCATAGATATCCAGCAGACCGCCCAGAGGACGTACAGCGAACTTCCAGATGAAGATCATGGCGCCGCCGACGACCATGCCGGCCAGTGCGCCCTGACGGTTCGTGCGCCTCCAGAACAGGGAGAATAGCATCAGCGGACCGAACGCCGCGCCGAAGCCTGCCCAGGCGAAGGAGACGATACGGAATACGGAGCTGTCCGGATTCCATGCCAGGAACACGCCGATCACTGCGATGACCAGGAGGCTGCCGCGGGCAACCTTCAGATGCGTCTTGCTGTCAAGCTTCAGTCCGAAGAAACCGGAGAGGATATCCTGGGAGACCGAGCTGGAAGCTGCCAGAAGCTGTGAGTCCGCGGTGGACATGGTGGAAGCCATGATACCGGAGAGGATCAGGCCTGCAAGCAGAGCCGGAAGGAATCCGAAGGAACTCAGTCTGTGCGCGATGGATACGATGATGGTCTCCGCGCTGCCGGAGGTGGTCAGCTCCGGGACCACGCCTGCTGCAGTCATGCCAAGGCCGATGACACCGATCAGGATCGCGACGCCCATGGCGATGACGACCCAGATACTTGCAATCCGGCGGGAGAGCTTCAGCTTGTTCTCATCCTCGATCGCCATGAAGCGAAGAAGGATGTGCGGCATTCCGAAATACCCCAGGCCCCACGCAAGGGTGGAGACGATGGTAAGGAATCCGTAGGGAGTTGTGGTGCCGGCCGCGAACAGATCACCCGGATCCGGGACATGGCTCAGGGTCAGGGACAGATGGCCTGCAAGTCCCTTTGCATTCTCAAGAACAGCGTCCATTCCGCCGGCCTGGTTGACACCGAAGAAGAGGACGATGGCAAGGGCGATCGACATGATGATGCTCTGGACCAGGTCCGTCATACTCGCTGCCAGGAAACCGCCGGTCATGGTGTAGAAGATGACTACGATGGCGCCTACGATCATGGCAAGATGGTAATCCACATTGAACAGGGAGGAGAACAGCTTGCCGATGGCGGAGAAACCGGATGCGGTATAGGGGATGAAGAAGATGACGATCACGAGGGCCGCGATCAGCGTCAGGACCTTCTTCTTATCGCCATAGCGGTTTGAGAAGAACTGGGGGAGCGTGATGGAGTTGCCTGCGACAAGGGAATAGCGGCGAAGCTTCTTTGCCACGATCAGCCAGTTGATATAGGTTCCGACAGCAAGTCCGAGGGCGGTCCAGACCGGCTCCGCGATACCGGACAGATACGCAAGGCCCGGCAGACCCATGAGCAGCCAGCTGCTCATGTCGGAGGCCTCGGCACTCATGGCTGTGACGAAAGGCCCGAGCTGGCGTCCGCCCAGATAGAAATCGCCGACGGTCTCATTTTTCCTGGAAGCCAGGAGGCCTATGGTCAGCATGCCGAGCAGGTACGCAACCATCGCTACAATGATTCCAAATAATGATACACCTGAAAGATTCATACTCTCACTCCTCTGCCGCGCAGAAAGGCGGCTGGTTTACACAACACTGCATCTCATTAATGCATTAAAGCATAATTGCTGTGCATTATACCACAGCCAGCCGAAGTGAACAAGTGTATAATGTACCCATTCGGAGTGTAAACTGGTATAATAATGGCATTATGAAAGATCGATTCGGACGAGAGATCAATTACATAAGGATATCCCTGACCGACAGATGCAATCTGAGGTGTGTTTACTGTATGCCGGAGGGTGTCGAGCTGGTTCCCCGGGAGGAGATCCTGAGGGAGTCGGAGATCCTGGAGATCACGAGGGCTGCCGCGGACCTTGGCATATGCCATGTCAAGCTGACCGGGGGAGAGCCTCTGGTGAGACGCTGCTGCAGAAACCTGATTAAGGAGATGAAACAGATCCCCGGGATCGGGACAGTGACGCTCACCACCAATGGGATCCTGCTGGGTGAGAACCTGGCCCATCTCAAGGAGAGCGGGATAGATGGGATCAACATCAGTCTGGACACAGTGGACCCTGACCTGTACAGGAAGATCACGGGAGGCGGAGACGTCTCCGTGGTTCTGGAAGCGGTGCGCCGCAGCGTGGAGGCCGGGATCCGGACCAAGATCAACGCAGTCTCCCTGACTGAGGAAAATGAAGAGCTCCTGAAGATCGCAGAAGACGATCCGGTGGATGTGCGCTTTATTGAGATCATGCCGATCGGATACGGAAGACAGTTCCCGCAGGTGGATAACCGCAGGATCCTGGAGGCGGTGAGGCGGAAGCATCCGGATATAGAGGAAGACCTGTCGGTGCACGGCTGCGGGCCTGCCGTATATTACAGGATCCCCGGCTTTAAGGGGGCGGTTGGCTTTATCAGTGCCATACACGGCAAGTTCTGCGGCAGCTGCAACCGCGTCCGGCTGACATCCATGGGATACCTGAAGACCTGCCTGTGCTATGAGGACGGGACGGATCTTCGCAGGATCGTCAGGGACGAAGAACTGACAGAGGCAAGGCGGCAGGAGATGCTCAGGGAAGCGATGAAGGAGGCAATCCTCAGAAAGCCCGCAGCGCACTGCTTCGATGATCCGGAGGATATCACAGAGAGACATCTGATGGCATCCATCGGCGGCTGACAGAAGGAGGCACAGTGGTGAGAGAAGAGAAGAAGACAGTACAGCGGACCGGCGTCATCCACGCGGTCTGCGTGAGCGACCGGAAGGGAGTCGGGAAGACACCGGTCAGTGAGGCAGTATTCACCCCGGAGCACGGAATCGAGGGTGACGCCCATGCCGGGACCTGGCACAGGCAGATCAGTCTCCTGTCCTGGGATAAGGTTGTGGAATTCAATCAAAACGGAGCCGGGGTAAAGGACGGAGACTTCGGAGAGAACCTGGTGGTGGAAGGGATTGACTTCAGGTCGCTTCCGGTGGGCTCGATCCTGACCATCAGAGCGGCCGGAGAGAATGCCGGGCGCCCGGAAGTCGTCCTCGAGATGACCCAGATCGGCAAGGCCTGCCATACAGGGTGCGCCATCAAGCAGAGGATGGGCGTGTGCATCATGCCCGTGGAGGGTGTATTTGCCAGAGTCCTCAGGGGCGGGACCGTACGGCCCGGAGACATTCTGACAGTGTCAGATCCGGACCCCGACAGGCCATTTACCGCGGCAGTGATCACGGTCAGTGACCGGAGCGCCGCGGGAGAGAGAGAGGATCTGAGCGGTCCGGCAGCGGCCGGGATGCTCAGGGAAGCTGGCTACGACGTGCTGGAGACGATCATCATACCGGACGAGCAGGAACAGATCAGCGCGCAGCTGAGACGCCTGGCGGATCAGAGACAGGTCAGCCTGGTGGTCACCAGCGGCGGTACGGGATTCTCCCTCAGGGACAGGACTCCTGAGGCGACCCTCGAGGTGGCGGACCGCAATGCGCCGGGGATCGCGGAGGCGATCCGGGTACGGTCCCTGCAGATCACGGACAGGGCCATGCTGAGCCGGGGCGCCAGCGTGATCCGGGGAAGGACGCTGATCGTCAATCTTCCGGGATCGCCCAAGGCAGTGAAGGAGAGCCTGGGATTCATTCTGGGAGCGCTGGATCACGGACTCGGGATCCTGAGGGGCAGCGCGACCGATTGACAGCATCTGACAATACATGAAAGGGAAAGGCAGACATGAAACTGATCAGGACAACAGAAGCGGTGGGACAGGTCCTGTGTCATGACGTGACGCAGATCATTCCCGGAAAATACAAAGGCCCCGCTTTCAGGAAGGGGCATATCATAACGGAAGAAGACATCCCGGTTCTTCTGAGCATCGGCAAGGAGAACCTGTATGTGTGGGAGAAGACGGAAGGGATCCTGCACGAGGACGAGGCGGCGGCCATACTGAGAGACCTGGCGATGGGAAGCCATATGACTGCAGGCGAGCCCAGCGAGGGCAAGATCGAGCTGAAGGCAGAGTGCGGCGGACTTCTGAAGGTCAATTCCAGGGCACTGCTGGAGGTGAACTCCACGCCCCAGATGATGATCGCGACCCGCCACGGCAACACGCCGGTGAAGGCCGGCGACAAGCTGGCAGGCACGCGGATCATCCCCCTTGTGATCGAGAAGGAGAAGATGGACGAGCTGGTGGAGCGCACCCACGCGGTCACCGGCGGGGAACCGATCCTGGACCTGAAGCCCTGGGTCCACAAGAAGGTGGGGATCGTCACCACCGGGTCGGAAGTATACAAGGGCCGCATCGAGGACAAGTTCACTCCCATCCTGATCCGGAAGCTGGAGCAGTTCGATGTGGAGATCATCGGACATGAGACCACGGACGATGATGATAAGATGACTACAGCGGCCATCGAAAAGCTGCTGGAGGCAGGCGCGGACGTGGTCCTGTGCACCGGCGGCATGAGCGTGGATCCGGATGACAGGACGCCCCTTGCGATCCGCAACACCGGGGCGCAGATCGTCACCTACGGGGCACCGGTCCTGCCGGGAGCGATGTTCCTGCTGGCCTATCTTCCCCCGCGTGAAGAGGGCTCCAAAGAGAGCGGCAGCGCGAGTCCGAGAGTGATCTGCGGCCTGCCCGGCTGCGTCATGTACGCAAAGCGGACGATCTTCGACCTGCTGATCACGCGCATTATGGCAGATGACCGGATCAGCGCACAGGAGATCCAGGCGCTGGGCGAGGGCGGACTGTGCCTTGGCTGCGAGACATGCACATACCCGAACTGCGGCTTTGGAAAATGAAAACGCGCAGGCTTCAGAAGGGAGAGGGAATTGGAATTCACTCATTTTGACGAACAGGGCAACGCTGTCATGGTAGATGTCTCGGACAAAGACATCACACAGAGGATGGCCGTTGCGGAAGGTTCGATAACGGTATCTGAAGAGTGTTATCAGAAGATCGACCAGGGAGATGTGAAGAAGGGAGATGTCCTGGGGGTTGCCCGGATCGCCGGGATCATGGGAGCCAAGAAAACCAGTGAACTGATCCCCCTGTGCCACATCCTGAACCTGACGAAGGTCACGGTGGACTTTGTGAAGGAGCCTGAAGCCTGCCGGATCCGGGCCCTCTGCACTGTGAAATGCACAGGCCGGACCGGCGTGGAGATGGAGGCTCTCACCGGAGTTTCCACCGCGCTGCTCACCATCTATGACATGTGCAAGGCCATCGACCGAAGCATGGAGATCTCCGGCATCCACCTGGTACACAAGGAAGGCGGGGCATCCGGAGTGTTCGACCGCCAGGAGGAAAGCGTATGAATATATTGATCGACCTTGTCAAGAACCCCGTGTTCCTGTCCGCAGGCGGCGCATGGCTGGTGGCACAGGTGTCAAAGATCATCTATGAATCCATCCGGTACGGCTTCAGCGTCAGGCGGCTTGCCGGCGGAGGCGGGATGCCCAGCTCCCACTCCGCGACCATGATCGGACTGACGGCAGGATGTCTCCTGACCCATTCCGCGCTCAGTCCGGAATTCGCCATAGCGGTATTCCTGTCCATGGTGGTCATGTACGACGCCATGGGAGTGCGCTACGAGACAGGGCAGCAGGCGAAGATCCTCAATAAGATGAGAGAGCGTGACATCGAGGAGGGAAGAGAGCCCCTGTTTGACACGCCGCTGGACGAGAAGATGGGACATACCTTAAGTGAGGTGATCGCAGGCGCGGTCATCGGCATCGCGGCGGCAATCATCATGTGCACCTGGATCGCGCCGCTGATCCAGAGCGTCCTCTGATTGATTTTGACTTCGCAATGTGCGATACTACGCTCAATCAGTCTGACAGACTGAAGGTTATAGCAGAAGGTTACAGATGAAAGGAGAGCAGTACAATGGATTATCAGGCCTGGTTCTGGCTGGCCATGATCATACTGTTTCTGGTGCTGGAGATGATCACCGTCAGCCTTGTATCCATCTGGTTCGTAGGCGGGGCACTGGCGGGATTTGCCGTTTCGTATGTCACGGAGAACATCCTGATTCAGGCGGCAGTGTTCCTGGGAGTGTCAGTTGTACTCCTGCTGATGCTCAGGCCTCTGGCGAGAAGGCTGTCCGTGAAACAGAAGGATCAGATGGTTTCCGGAGCAAAAGCGATGATCGGGAAACAGGCGATCGTCACAGAGGAGATCGACAATGTCCACGCGAAGGGCGCCGTTCAGGTCAACGGACAATACTGGACAGCCAAGACGAAGATGTTCGAGGATAAGATCCCGAAGGACACCATCGTGGACATCATAGATGTAGATGGGGTAAAACTGATCGTAAAGAAAGCAGGAGAGAAGGTTTAAGCATCTTACAGAGGAAGGAGGCAGCTTATGCCGGCATTAAGTGTTCTTATTGTTATTCTTATCGTGATCGCAGTGTGGGTCATCGCGTCCTGCATACGCATCGTACCGCAGGCAACCGCCATGATCGTGGAGCGCTTCGGCGCATACCAGGCAACCTGGGACGTGGGCATTCATTTCAAGGCGCCCTTCATCGACCGCGTGGCCAAGAAGGTCACCCTGAAGGAACAGGTCGTGGACTTCCCGCCCCAGCCGGTTATCACCAAGGATAATGTCACCATGCAGATCGACACGGTCGTGTTCTTCCAGATCACAGACCCCAAGCTTTATACCTACGGCGTCGAGAATCCGATCATGGCCATCGGCAACCTGACGGCGACCACCCTGAGAAATATCATCGGTGACATGGAGCTGGATGAGACCCTCACATCCCGTGAGACCATCAACACAAGCATGCGCGCCACCCTGGATCAGGCAACTGATCCCTGGGGCATCAAGGTAGGACGCGTCGAGCTGAAGAACATCATCCTTCCGGACGACATCAAGAATTCCATGGAGCGCCAGATGAAGGCAGAGCGTGAGAGACGTGCCGTGATCCTGGCCGCGGAAGGTGAGAAGAAGTCCGCGATCCTCCGTGCAGAGGGCAAGAAGGAATCCGCAGTCCTCGAGGCAGAGGCCGAGAAGGAAGCAGCGATCCTGCGCGCAGACGCACAGAAGGAGAGGATGGTCCGTGAGGCACAGGGCCGCGCGGAGGCGATCCGCACCACCCAGCAGGCAACCGCAGACGGAATCCGCATGGTGAAGGAAGCGGGAGCAGACCAGGCAGTCCTGGCTCTCAAGACCCTCGAGGTATGGCCCTCTGTCGCAAATGGAAGAGCCACCAAGATCATCATCCCCAGCGAGATCCAGAACATGGCGGCACTGGTAGAGTCCGTCAAGGAGATCGCCTCTGACAAGGATATCCCTGCGGCAGACGCGGAAGACACACAGGAATAAGGCAGTATCACAGCAACAACGGTTTTATAGAAAGACAGGTTTCAGATGAATTTAAAAGGACGCAACTTTCTGACACTGAAGGACTTCACACCGGAAGAGATCACATACATGCTGGATCGCTCCGCAGAGCTCAAAGAGATGAAGAAGGCCGGGAAGGCACACCGCTTCCACGAAGGCAAGAACATAGCTCTGATCTTTGAGAAGACCAGTACCAGAACCCGCTGCTCTTTCGAAGTGGCAGCCTATGACCTGGGCATGCACGTCACATACCTTGATCCCAGCGGATCCCAGATCGGCAAGAAGGAGAGCATCGCAGACACCGCCCGCGTACTCGGCCGCATTTACGACGGAATCGAATACCGCGGCTACGGTCAGGAGATCGTGGAAGCCCTCGGAAAGTATGCAGGCGTTCCGGTCTGGAACGGTCTGACCAATGAATACCATCCCACCCAGATGCTGGCAGACATGCTGACGATCCGTGAGCATTTCGGCGAGCTGAAGGGAAGGAAGCTCACCTACATGGGAGATGCCCGCTACAACATGGGCAATTCACTGATGGTCGCCAGCGCGAAGCTGGGACTGCATTTCACCGCATGCACCAGCAGGATTTATTTCCCGGACAAGGCACTCGTGAAGGAGTGCGAGGCATGGGCGAAGGAGTCCGGCGGAAGCATCACCCTCACAGAGGACGTTGAAGCCGGGACCAGGGGCGCAGACGTGATCTACACCGACGTCTGGGTATCCATGGGCGAGCCGGACAACGTCTGGGCAGAGCGTATCCGCGCACTGCTTCCCTACCAGGTCAACAGCCAGGTCATGGCCAATGCAGGAGAAAACGCAGTATTCATGCACTGCCTGCCCTCCTTCCATGATCTGAATACAACCATCGGCAAGCAGATCCACGACAAATACGGCCTGGACGCCATGGAAGTAACCGACGAAGTATTTGAATCAAAGCAGTCGATCGTATTCGACGAGGCGGAGAACCGCATGCATACGATCAAGGCTGTCATGGACGTAACCTTATGATCAGACGTGAAGCACCTTCAGAGGAAGAGCGCAGGCGGATACGCCGGCTCAAAGCGCTGGATTATTCCTGCATGGCGACAGCGGCAGTGATCGTGATCATGACAGTGCTGGCGCTGATCTACGGCAGAGGAGGCATCCTGATGCTGCATGCAGTCATGCTGCTGGGAACGCTGCTCAATGCAGGGCTCACAGTGCGCGCTGCCCTGGCGCACATCCGTATTGCCGCCTACGGTGCGGCCGTGCTCGCCCTCATATGCGTAGGTGTATCCGCGTATCGGGTACTTTTCTGATGAAAAATGAGATTCTTCGCGCGCTGCGCGAGACGGACGGATATGTATCCGGACAGGAACTGTGCAATAAGATAGGTGTTTCCAGAACGGCGGTCTGGAAGAATATCCGCTCTCTCCAGGAGGACGGGTACGAGATCGAAGCCGTGACCAACCGGGGATACCGGCTGGCCGGGGTGCCCGACACCATCGCGGAGGAGGAGGTGGCAAGCCGCCTCACCACAGAGCGGATGGGACGGCAGATCCGGTATTTCAGCCGGATCGACTCCACGAACCAGTATGCCAAGAGGATCGCAGAGGAAGGCGCCGCGGACGGGACCCTGGTCATCGCGGACGAGCAGACCGCGGGCAAGGGCAGGAGCGGCAGGACCTGGGTGACACCGCCCGGAGAGGCGATCGCATTCACCCTGCTTCTTCGGCCGAAGCTGTCGCCGGGCCGCATCTCCATGGTCACCCTGGTCATGGGACTTGCGGTGGTGAATGCGGTAAATAAGCTCTACGACCTGCATGCAGGGATCAAATGGCCCAATGACGTAGTGATAAACGGCAGAAAGCTCTGCGGGATCCTCACGGAGATGAGCGCGGAGGTAGAGCACGTACACTACATCGTGATCGGAGTAGGGATCAACGCGAACCTGACTTCATTTCCCGAGGAGCTGAGCCAGATCGCGACCAGCCTGAAGCTGGAGCTTGGCCGCGACGTCAGCCGCGCCGGCCTGATCGCCGCAGTCATGGAAGAGTTTGAGAGGCTCTACGCAGAGTTTGAGAGGCAGGGCGACCTTGGCTCGGTCATGCAGGAATACAATGACCTGTGCCTGAACGCCGGCAATAAAGTCCGCGTGCTGGATCCAAACGGAGAATACACGGGCGTCTCCCACGGGATCAACGCCATGGGAGAACTGCTGGTGGAGACGGAAGACGGCAATATCCGGGAAGTCTACGCCGGCGAAGTATCCGTGCGGGGCATCTACGGATACGTCTGAGAAGAATCCGCGCGGCATCTACGGACAGGTCTGATCAAAAGGAAGCTTACTTACAGCAGGGAAAGATAGATGGAGACAAATAAACCAGGCGAGGTCGTCCTGTGCGCGGCCAGCGAATACGAGCAGAAATATTATTTTAACCAGAGCTTCAGCCACATCCCGGAGGATGTGAAGGACCAGCTGCATATCATCTGCGTCCTGTTCACAGAGGACATCGGCGGGATCATCCTGTTTGCCTTCGACGAAGAGGGCAATCTGCAGATCCGGACCGAGGCGAAGGAATCCGACTTCAACTATGACGAGATTGGAGCCGCGCTGGAGGTCAAGGAGATCCAGAGACAGAGAAGAGACATGCTGCACGGCCTGGAACTGTATTACAGGGCAGTGTTCCTGCACCAGGATCTGGATCTGGAGGCCTGGCAGCTGGAGTGACAGCCGGAAAACAGCCGGGATGACAGCTGGAATGACAGCTGGCGAAGATGCAGCGGAACGTGAAGGAATAGAGTCTGAATGAAGATAGGAACGGTTGAACTGCCGAACAATCTCATACTGGCACCCATGGCAGGCGTAAGCGACCTGCCATTTCGTCTGCTCTGCAGAGAATGCGGGGCAGGGATGGCGGTCATGGAGATGGTCTCGGCAAAAGCGATTCTGTATAACAACAAGAACACTGAAGAACTCATGCGGACGGTGCCGGAGGAAAGACCGGTCAGTCTGCAGCTGTTCGGGTCAGACCCGGAGATCGTAGCCGAGATCGCTCAGAGGATTGAAGAAAGACCCTTCGACATACTGGACTTCAACATGGGCTGCCCGGTTCCGAAGGTCGTGAAAAATGGAGAGGGCAGCGCTCTGATGCGCAACCCGGAGCTGGCCGCACGGATCGTCCGGGAGACCGTCCGCAGGATCCACAAGCCCATGACAGTAAAGATCCGCAAGGGCTTCAATGACGCGGAAGTCAACGCGGTGGAGGTGGCAAAGCGCCTGGAGGATGCAGGAGCCGCCGCAATCACAGTCCACGGAAGGACCAGAGAACAGTACTACGCCGGACAGGCAGACTGGGACATCATCCGGCAGGTGAAGGAAGCGGTAAGCATACCGGTGATCGGAAACGGAGACGTGACAGGACCTGAGAGCGCCAGGGCCCTGCAGACCCAGACCGGGTGCGATGCGATCATGATCGGCCGCGCAGCCAGGGGCAATCCCTGGATCTTCCGGAGGATACTGGAGGACAGAGCCCGGGAGGAAGCATCCGGCAGAGCCCCGGAGCCAGGCAGCGCCACGGAGCAGGGCAGAGCTGCGGAAACTGGAAAGCCGGACGTCAGTGAGCTTCGTGAGATGGTCCTTCGCCATGCTCAGATGGTGGTGGACCAGGACGGTGAAGGACTGGCGATGAGAAAGATGCGCAAGCACGTCGCCTGGTACACCGTCGGATACCGCCATGCCTCGAAGCTGAGGGCCATGTCCAACAGTATATCGACCATGGACGACCTGAGAAATCTGTTGACTTTACTGGAACCATAACCTATAATTTTCTATCAGTGTTGAAACTGATAAAACCTCGCAGTTATGCGGGAAAGAAGGGATTACAATGGCAGATAGCAAAAGACTACTGACCCAGGCAGGATACGACAAGCTTCAGGAAGAACTGGACGATCTGAAGATCAACAGCAGAAAAGAGATCGCAGAGAAGATCAAAGAAGCAAGAGCACAGGGTGACCTGAGCGAGAACGCAGAATATGACGCAGCTCTGGACGAGCAGAGAGACATCGAAGCCCGTATCGAAGAGATCGAGGATATACTGAAGAATGCTGAGGTTATGGAAGACCATCCGGATGACGGTTCTGTCAGCATCGGAAGTCAAGTGACCATCAAAGAGGTGGGAACAGATGACGAGTGGGATATCACCATCGTCGGATCCTCCGAGGCAAACAGCCTGAAAGGAAAGATCTCCAACGAATCACCGGTCGGAGCCGCAGTGATGCGCCATAAGGCAGGAGAGACCGTCACAGTCGAATCTCTGGAAGGACCGATTCAGTACGAGATCGTTAAAGTCGAGCATACAGCATAAGAGAGGACTTGATCAGATGACGGGGAAGGCACAGTCAGATACTGGGGCGCCCCGTCATTTGTCTAAATGAAAGAAAGGATATCCTATGGCAGATCAGAATCAGCAGAACAAGAATCAGCAGAAGAACGCACAGCAGGATGTGAACCAGCTGATGAAGGTTCGCCGTGAGAAGCTGGCAAACCTTCAGGCAGAGGGCAAGGATCCGTTTGTTGTCACGACCTATGACCAGACGCATCACACAGCACAGATCAGGGAGAACTTTGAAGAGCTGGAAGGCAAAGACGTATCCATCGCCGGCCGCATGATGTTCAAGCGCAAGATGGGTAAGGCGTCCTTCGGAAACATCCAGGACAGAGACGGCGCGATTCAGATCTACGCCACCAGAGATGACCTTGGCGAGGAGTCCTACGAGGCATTCAAGAAGCTGGACATCGGCGACATCATCGGCGTGAAGGGCTTCGTCTTCCGGACCAAGACCGGAGAGATCAGCGTTCACTGCAAGGAGATCACGCTCCTGTCCAAGTCCCTGAGTCCGCTTCCGGAGAAGTTCCACGGACTGCAGGATACAGATATGCGCTATCGCCAGCGCTACGTTGACCTGATTATGAATGAAGAGTCCAGACGGACCTTCTACAAGAGATCCCAGATCATTCGCGAGATCCGCAACTTCCTGGCAGGCCGCGACTTCATCGAGGTCGAGACCCCCATGCTGGTTGCCAATGCAGGCGGCGCTGCGGCCAGACCCTTCGAGACGCATTTCAACGCACTGGACGAAGACGTCAAGCTCAGGATCTCCCTGGAGCTCTACCTGAAGCGCCTGATCATCGGCGGCATGGAGAGAGTCTACGAGATCGGCCGTGTCTTCAGAAATGAAGGCGTCGACACGAAGCACAATCCGGAGTTCACCCTGATGGAGCTCTATCAGGCATACACCGATTACAACGGCATGATGGAACTGACTGAGTCCATGTTCCGCTATCTAGCCGAGAAGGTCTGCGGAACAACTCTGATCCGCTACGCAGACAAGGAACTGGATCTGGGCAAGCCCTTCCGCAAGCTGACCATGGTCGATGCGATCAAGGAGAACACCGGCATTGACTTCGACCAGGTGGCCACCACAGAAGAAGCCAAGAAGCTCGCAGACGAGAAGGGCATCGAATACGAAGACCGTCATGAGAAGGGCGACATCGTCAACCTGTTCTTCGACGAATTCTGCGAAGATAAGATGATCCAGCCGACCTTCATCATGGATCATCCGATCGAGATCTCCCCGCTGACCAAGAAGAAGCCGGACGATCCGTCCAAGGTCGAGCGCTTCGAGCTCTACATCAACGGCTGGGAGATGTGCAACGCCTATTCCGAGCTCAATGACCCGATCGATCAGAGAGCACGTTTCGCAGCGCAGGACGCACTGTCTGCAGCAGGCGATGAAGAAGCACAGCACACCGATGAAGACTTCCTGCACGCCATGGAGATCGGCATGCCCCCGACAGGCGGCATCGGATACGGCATCGACCGTCTGGTCATGCTGCTCACCGACAGCGCAGCCATCAGAGACGTCCTGCTGTTCCCGACAATGAAAAGCATCAAGGAATAAATCCAGTGTTTATGCGGGATTCCGGGCTTGGAAAAAAGATTTGACAACAAATTGACAACAAATCCGTAAGTAACCACGCTGTAAAATGGGCTGTGGTGAACAGTTGGAGATTAAACCACCAAAGAAGCACCTATGTGCAACGTAGAGGCATCTTTCAGGAAATATATCCTGGAAGGTGCCTTTTTGTATGCAAAGGAAAACGGAAGTCAATGTCTGATCTGTATTGAAACTGCTGTCAAAGATTTGAAAGGAGAAACGCATGGAAAACGGGAAAGAGTACAGCTGTCAGCCAATTGCCTCAGAAAGAGAATATTACGATCTGGAACGCCGTTCGGAGATCCGGGAAGGAGCCAGAAAGCTTCGGAAACAATTTCTCCGGTATAAGGAGGCAGAGATTATCTACAGTATGTCCCATAAGAAGCTTCTGGAACTCGCGGGAAAAGCCGGAGCAATCCTCCGGATCGACGGAACGGTATTGATCGACCGGGAGGTATTCAACAGGTACCTGGAGCAGTTCCGGGAACAAAGCACGATCTTGAGCGGAAAGAGGTATGTCAGATGAGTGGAGATATTTGGAAGTTCTCAGACCAGATTGACGACGTAGATGTTGAAATGCTCAGGCGTGACTTCATCACGCTCCGGGAGGGAATGGAGTATTATCATCTGAACGAGAAACCGATGGTCCGTTTGGCGAGAGAAGCCGGGGCCGTGTACAAGATCGGAAAGATGGTGCGGGTCCGCAGAACGATCTTTGAGGCGTATCTGAGGCGGATCATGATGATAGAAACGAAAGAGACAGGTAAAAAAGACGAAGAATTGGACGGAAGGAGGAAATGATCTATGTGCAAGGTTTACGCAATCTGTAACCAGAAAGGAGGCTGTTCCAAGTCCTCGGTAACGTTGAACCTCGGGGTAGGACTGGCAATGGAAGGCAGGAGAGTTGCCCTGATCGATGCGGATCCTCAGGGAAGCCTGACCATCAGCCTAGGCTATCCGGATCCGGATGAGCTGCCGGTCACGCTGGCCACCATCATGACCAACATCATCGAAGAAAATGACATGCCGGATAACTACGGGATGCTCCACCACCAGGAAGGGATCGAATTGATTCCGGCGAACATGGAGCTCTCCGGTAAACAGGGCAGTCAACATATCGGGAATTGCTCATTCCAGAATGTGAACAAGAAGATTATTGAAATTGGGATCGATATCGAAAAAACCAAGCAGAGTCAAGGATTGGGGACAGGCGTATTGCTATTGTTGGTTGAGTATTTGAAGAACAATGCGCCTGATCAGGGACATCAGATAAAAACAAAGTCGAATAATATTCCGTGTCAGAGAATGATTGAAAAAGCAGGCGGAACAAGGATTGGCGTGGAAGCGACTGAATTTGACAGGATCATGGACGGCATGATACCAACCCTGAAAAAATACGGCATGACGGAACAAATTGATGAAACAAAAAAGGTTCTTGATCGTAACAATGGCATCTGCACATATATTTATGAGTTTGTTTGAGGATCACATGATGATGTGAGATCACAAACGATGGGGTAAGTATTATTCTCTCGAGAGTAATGTGTGCGATAAAGGTAATATAGTCAATAAGATAGCTGTAGTCGTAGAATCCCGGCTGCAGCTATAGCTATATTAATAGATTACAAACAAATGTTTCAGGTAATAAAACCTCATAGATCTAGCGGCAGAGGTAGGCTGTAGCACTATAGCAGGACCATATAACATACTTCTGCGGTTTCGTGCGATTGCATGAATAAATCCTGTGATTAAGGAGCGTTCCATGGTATAATACATCTGTTATTGTTTTCGGATTTCAATTCTATATAACCAACTCCATTAAACAGAAGTCATATTTCAAATGGATTCCAAAGAGGTGATTATGCAGATTAGTTATAAGAAATTGTGGAAGCTCCTAATAGACAAGGACATGCAGAAGAAGGATCTGCAATCAGATGCAGATATAAGTTGGTCGACTGTAACAAAAATGTCAAAGGACAAGCCTGTAAGCATGGAAATGCTTCTCAAGGTATGTGAGACCCTGAAATGTAATATAGGAGATATTGTAGATTTCATTCCTGACAAAGAGGATCACTAATTTCATATGTATGAAGATATTAACAGTGAAAGAACTATACTTACTTTCTAACAGGTTAGCTCGAAGGTGACTTGAATCTTTGAAACTTGCATTGAAATGAAAAGATATTAGTTGGAGGGGGCAGATGGCGAACAAGGTAACAGCAGATATAGGATTTGAAAAACAGATCTGGGATGCGGCATGCGTTCTGCGCGGCAATATGGATGCGTCAGAATATAAGAATGTTGTTCTTGGATTGATCTTTTTGAAGTATATCTCTGACCGCTTTGAGGCAAAGTATCAGGAGTTGGTTGAAGAAGGTGACGGATTTGAAGAGGATATTGACGAGTATACTTCGGAAGGAATCTTTTTTGTTCCCGCCGGAGCCAGATGGAATGAGATTGCATCAAAAGCCCATACACCAGAGATAGGTGTTGTAATCGATGACGCCATGCGTGCGATCGAAAAAGAGAATCATCGGTTGAAAGATATTCTACCTAAGAATTTTGCGAGACCAGAGCTTGATAAGCGTCGCCTTGGAGATGTGGTTGATCTGTTTACGAATGTGCAAATGATCGAGCAAGGTGAAGAGAAAGATATTCTTGGCCGAACCTATGAGTACTGTCTTTCAATGTTTGCAGAGCAGGAAGGTAAGCGCGGGGGTGAATTTTTCACGCCTTCATGTGTGGTACGCACGCTTGTTGAGGTATTGCGGCCTTTCAAGGGGCGTGTATATGATCCTTGTTGTGGTAGCGGTGGCATGTTCGTACAGTCAGCGAGATTTGTTGAAAGCCATAGTGGAAATATCAATAACATCGCTATCTACGGTCAGGATTCCAATCCTACAACCTGGAAGATGGCCCAGATGAATTTGGCAATCCGTGGAATTGAGCCTGATTTAGGTTCCTATGCTGCAGATACGTTTCTCGATGATCGACACCCTACGATGAGGGCAGATTATATAATGGCGAATCCGCCGTTCAATCTTTCTGATTGGGGCGCAGATAAATTGAAAGATGACGTTCGTTGGCTGTATGGTATGCCGCCTGCAGGAAACGCAAACTTTGCCTGGTTACAGCATATGATATATCATCTGGCGCCTGCTGGTAAGATAGGAATGGTATTGGCAAATGGATCCCTCTCATCCCAGTCCGGTGGTGAAGGGGAGATCCGAAAGAATATCATCAATGCAGACCTGGTGGAGTGCATCGTAGCTATGCCAACACAGCTCTTCTATACGACGCAGATTCCAGTCTCTCTATGGTTCTTGAACAAGCAGAAGAAACGGTCTGGGAAGACATTGTTTATTGATGCCAGAAAGCTCGGAACGATGGTCAGCCGGAAGTTAAGAGAACTGACAGATGAAGATATTCAGAGAATTGCGACTACGTTCAAGGCGTTTGAAGATGGATCTTTGGACGATGTTAAGGGTTTCTGTGCCGTTGTTGATACATCAACCATTGCTGAGCAGGACTATATTTTGACCCCAGGTAGATATGTTGGTATCGAAGAGCAGGAAGACGATGTCGAACCTTTTGAAGAAAAGATGAACAGGCTTACTTCAGAGTTAGCAGAGATGTTCAAGAAATCACATGAGCTTGAGGCGGAAATCCGGAAGAAACTGGGGGCTATCGGTTATGAAGTTTAGAACGGTAACAGTTAAAGAATTATTATCCGACATATCTATGGGTCCCTTTGGATCCAACATAAAAAGAGATTGTTATGTTGAACAGGGTATACCCTATCTAAATGGCTCTAATCTATCCGGATTCAAATTAAAAGAGGAAACCTTTAATTACGTCACAGAGGTGAAAGCAGATTCATTGGGACGTGCAGTTGCTCACAGAGGAGATGTTATTGTTACACATCGGGGCACACTCGGTCAAATAGTATATATTCCAGAAACTTCTAAATATGACAGGTATGTAACGGGGAATAGTCAGTTCAGATTAACTTGTAATGATGAGATCTTGCCAGAATATTTGGTTTACTATTTTCATTCACCTGTTGGACGTCATAAACTTCTTAGTAATGCTTCTCAGGTGGGGGTTCCGGCGTTAGCACGGCCAACCGGAACATTTCAGCAATTAGAGATTGAATTGCCGGATATAGCATATCAAAAGAAAGTATGCTCAATATTAAGTGCGTTAGAAGAAAAAATTGAATGTAATGAGAGAATAAACGAGAATTTAGCTCAGCAGGCACAGGCCCTTTATGCTGATATCTTCATCACAAATGCTGATCCGGCATGGCCTCTTGGTCATCTTTCTGACCTGATTACAGTAAGATACGGAAAAGACCATAAGAAGCTTGATGATGGTCCGTTCCCAGTTTACGGGTCTGGTGGGATTATGCGTTATGTCGAACGTCCTATCTATGAAAAAGAGTCTGTGTTGATTCCTCGAAAAGGAACGCTCAATAATGTGATGTATGTCAACGAGCCCTTCTGGTCTGTAGACACCATGTTCTTTACTGAGATGAAGATTCCCGATGTCGCGAAGTTCGTATTTCATTTCGTGAAGAGCAAGGATCTCGCATCCTTAAATGCCGGATCTGCAGTCCCCAGCATGACCACAGACATTTTGAATGCAATGGAACTGCGTATCCCAGATGCGGAAACACTCAAACGTTTCGAAAGCATTGTTGGTCCAATGTATAGGGCCATGCAGCATAACACTGATGAATCAAAGAAACTGGCTGCACTACGCGACACTCTGCTTCCGCGACTTATGTCCGGCGAGCTGGATGTATCTGAGCTCGACCTCTAAGCCGCTAAATTCTCGTTTATGTGCGATTAACTCTCACCAACGGCGAGAGTGTTAACCAACGGAACTGCCGTTGATGTCGTTCTCTGGAAATACCAATAGAAGGAGAAACGACATGAAACAAGAGCTAATAACGGAGGTAATGCAGCAGATGTTGCCCTGCCTCGATAACGCCCAGCTGAAACAGCTGAGACAGGTAATGGAGCAAGCACTCTATCACTATGAAGTGACTGGCACGGAAGTAAAGCCGGAGGAGGACGATAGCAATGACCTTATAGCAAAGTTCATAGCCGCAAAGCGGATTGAGGGCTGCTCGGAGAAGACGCTGAAGTATTATCAGACCACGATTGATGCTATGGTTTCATCTCTCGGCAAGAATGTTCGACATATCCTTACGGAAGACTTAAGGACATACCTTACCGAATATCAGAGTAGGAACCAGTCAAGCCGCGTAACGATTGACAATATCCGTCGTATTCTCTCCAGTTTCTTTTCCTGGCTTGAGGATGAGGACTATATCATCAAAAGCCCGGTGCGCCGTATCCATAAAGTAAAAACGGTAAACAGCATAAAGGAAACCTATTCCGATGAGGATTTGGAGAAGATGCGCGATAATTGTGAGGAACTGCGGGACCTGGCAATGATTGATATGTTGGCGTCAACAGGGATGCGTGTCGGCGAGATGGTTCTGCTGAATCGTGGCGATATTGATTTTGCCGAGCGGGAGTGTGTGGTGTTCGGCAAAGGCGATAAGGAACGGATCGTGTACTTTGATGCCAGAGCAAAGCTGCACCTGCAAGAGTATCTCGACAGCCGGACGGATGATAATCCGGCTCTCTTCGTATCATTAAGGGCTCCGCATGAGCGGATACAGATTGGCGGCATCGAGTATAGGCTCCGTGAAATGGGCAAGCGTCTGAATATCGCGAAAGTGCATCCACATAAGTTCAGGCGTACGCTTGCAACAATGGCTATTGATAAAGGAATGCCCATCGAACAGCTTCAGCGACTTCTTGGGCATCAAAGAATAGATACGACCTTGCAGTATGCAATGGTTAAACAGAGCAACGTTAAGCAAGCACACAGAAAGTATATTGGGTGAGGTGACTGCTGATGCATTGGTCTAAATGTGAACTTGGAAAAGTTATTACGCTTAAAAGAGGTTATGATCTACCGCAACAAAAACGTGCCAAAGGATGTATTCCCATTTTCTCTTCTTCTGGGATAACAGGTTTTCATAGTGATTTTATGGTGAAAGGCCCTGGGGTTATTACGGGTCGATATGGGACTATAGGCGAAGTGTTTTATGCCAATGAGGATTTTTGGCCTTTAAATACTACATTGTATGTTCAAGATTTCCATGGAAACAACCCGTTATTTATCTACTATTATTTGAAAACCATCCCGTGGCAACAGTTCACCTCGGCAAGTGCGGTTCCAGGTATCAATCGAAATATTGTCCATACATACCCGGTTTCCATTCCGGATCTTGATACACAGGAGAAGATAGTATCTGTTCTGTATCTTGTTGATGAAAAGATAGGAAATAACACCAAATTAAACGAGAATTTAGCAGCTTAGAGGTCGATGTCGGAGACATCCAGCTCGCCAGACATTAGCCGGGGTAACAAAGTATCTCTCAAAGAAGATAATTCTCGATTTTCGAGAAGGTTCCCGTAAAGGAGATCCATGATAGGTCTCACTGTGGTTTCGAAAGCGTTCATTCGATCAAGATCGAAAGGAAAGGTTAGCCGTTTAAGGTCAGCTGCTGTCACATGTCCTAATCCGGTTGTCTGCTTATTGCTTGCAATATGCGTAAAAGTAGGTTTGTGATATTTGAGCATAAGGAAGGTGAACCAAGGGCATCCATATTTGGATTTCACGTTAAAAGTATGCTGGTTCAAAATCCCGTTACCTTCTGACCATATGAAGAGGTCTATTGAGGTTTCAGGATTACCAGACCAGGAAAACAGTATATCTTTATTGTGAACAAGATACTTTGACCCTTTATCACCAGAGAAGAAGCGCGTTGATCCAGTAATGCCAGCTTTGAGTTCAGCTATTTTAATGACGGGCAAACCGGCATCACCAAGTTCATCTGGCTTAAACGCTGCTCCATTAATATAATCAGCAAAATTGTATAGCGGGAGCTCTTCATCTATGTCAGCTTTCGTAACAAATTCGTCTTCAAAAAGACAGAGTGCTTGCTGAAGTAAATTCTCGTTTATAGCTGTTTATTATAATTGTTTCTGCACATCATTTACTTATATGCAATATTTGTTTCTCATGGGAGGCTGACATGCCGAGTTTATTTACAGAGGACACCTATGAACAGGCTGTCATCGAATTATTTGAAAACATGGGCTATATCCATATTTACGCACCGGACATGGATCGTGATTACACCAGTCCGGTGCTGGATGCTGTGCTTCGAGACAGTCTGGTACGGATAAACCGGGATGTTGCGCCGGATGCAATAGATGAGGCACTTTCCAGATTGAGGACTTTTGATACCGGGAGCCTTGTTCAGAAAAACATGACTTTCATGGACTATCTCCAGAATGGCATTACGGTAAAACATTACATTAAGGGAGAAGAACGCTCTTCGATTGTCCGTCTGGTTGATTACAAGAGAGTCAAAAACAATGCGTTCTATGTTGTGAACCAGTTTACGTTTCTTGAAAACGGGAATAATCGGCGGCCGGATATCATCCTGTTCATCAATGGACTGCCACTTGTCCTAGTGGAACTGAAGAGCCCGTCAAAGGATGAGGTGGGTGCGGAGAATGCATATAATCAAATCCGGAACTATATGCAGGACATTCCTTCTATGTTCTATTATAACGCTATATGTGTGATCAGTGATTTGTCTACCAACAAAGCCGGTACGATCACCTCCGGGATTGACCGCTTTATGGAATGGAAAACAAAAGACGGTGACTATGAGAACAACGCGTATGCAGCGTTTGATACTTTTTATGAGGGGATGTTCCAGCAGGACAGACTTCTTGATATCATCAGGAATTTCATTTTGTTTTCCGGCGACGGAAAGCAAAATGTCAAGATCCTTGCCGGCTATCATCAGTATTTTGCGGTAAGAAAGGCCGTTGAAAAGGCAAAAATAGCAACTAAAACAGATGGGAAAGGCGGGGTTTTTTGGCATACGCAGGGCAGTGGGAAGTCTCTTTCCATGGTGTTCTATGCCCATCTTCTGCAGGAAGCCCTGGACAGTCCGACAATAGTAGTCATGACGGACCGTATAGATCTGGATGATCAGCTTTATTCCCAATTTGTCAGGTGTGCGGCTTATCTTCGGCAAATGCCGGTCCAGGCAGAGAGTAAGGAGCACCTGAAGTCTCTTCTGGATGGCAGGACTGCAAACGGTATTATATTTACTACGATGTTTAAGTTTGAGCGCGGCGAGCGGCCGCTGTCTGAACGGAGAAACATCGTTGTCATGGCGGATGAGGCACATCGTGGACAGTATGGTTTCGATGAGCGGATTGTGATTTCGGAAAACGAAAAAGGGGAAAAGGAAGCAAGGACGGTTGTCGGGAATGCACTGGTGATTCATGAAGCGCTGCCGAATGCTACGTTTATTGGTTTTACGGGGACCCCGATCTCCGCTAAAGACCGGAATACAAGGGAAGTATTTGGTGACTATATTGATATCTATGATATGACCCAGGCTGTGGAAGATGGCGCTACCAGACCGGTGTATTACGAGAGCAGGGTTGTTCATTTGAAGCTGGATCAGAATACACTGGCGCTGATCGATTCCACTTATGATATTTTGGAGCAGCAATCGGACGCTGCCACTATTGAAAAAAGCAAGAAGATGCTCGGACAGATGGAAAGCGTGTTGGGAGCAGACTCCACTATTCAGTCTCTTTGCGAAGATATTGTAGAACACTATGAAAAGTACCGGGCAAACCTGCTTACGGGGAAAGCAATGATTGTCGCCTACTCCAGGCCGATAGCGATGAAGATTTACCGGAAGCTTTTGGAGCTGCGTCCCTCCTGGAAGGAGAAGATCGGCGTAGTTATGACTGGTGGGAACAGTGACCCGGAAGACTGGAAAGACATTATCGGGACTAAGGCACACAAGGAGGCCCTGGCACGTAAGTTCAAGGATAATGATGATCCCATGAAAATCGCCATCGTTGTCGATATGTGGCTAACAGGGTTTGATGTGCCTTCGCTTGCAACCATGTATGTTTACAAACCAATGCATGGCTATAATCTCATGCAGGCAATTGCCCGTGTGAACCGTGTCTTTAAGGACAAAGAGGGTGGATTGATTGTCGATTATGTAGGAATTGCCTCTGCACTGAAGGCAGCCATGAAAGAATACACCAAACGTGACCAGTCCAGATATGGCGATATGAATATAGCCCTGGTTGCATATCCGAAGTTCAAGGAGAAACTGCAGGTCTGCAAGGATCTTCTGCACGGTTATAACTTCAGTTCTTTCTTTGGTGGTTCTCCGTTGGCAATGGCAAAAGCGGTGACTGGAGGGGTGAACTTTGTCCTGGATCCGAAGACGCCAGACCGTAAGGATCTGTTTCTGAAAGAAGCTTTGCTGTTGAGGCAGTCGCACTCCCTTTGCTCCAGCATGGTAACCGAGCAAGAGCGTCATGAGGCAGCTTATATGGAAGCTGTCCGTTCTACTGTGACCAAGATAACTTACGGCGGTAAGGGCGGGAAAACCCTCTCCCTGAAAGAGATCAATGCACAGATTAATGAGCTTCTGAAAGCAAGCATCCAAAGCGAAGGGGTTATCAGTCTATTTGACAGTAAGTCGGTAGGCGAGAACTTCAATCTGTTTGACCCAGCAGTACTTGATGAAATCTCCAAAATGAAGGAGAAGAATATAGCAGTCGAGATCCTAAAAAAACTGATGGCAGAACAGGTGTCCATATACAAGAGGACCAATGTTGTTCAGTCACAGAAGTTTTCTGAAAAGATCACAAGGCTCATGAATGCCTATTACAATGGACTGATCACAAACGAGGAGGTTATCAAGGAACTTCTGAAGGCGGCTGAGGAGATCACAAATCTCTATAAGAATGGAGAAAAGCTGGGCCTGACACAGGAAGAACTGGCTTTTTATGACGCATTGACAAAACCGGAACATATACAGGATTTTTACAAGAACAATGAACTGATCGCGCTTACACATGAGCTGACGGATATGCTGCGCCGCAACCGGACAATAGACTGGCAGAAAAAGGAAACGGCAAGGGCATCCATGAGAAAGATGGTGAAACGTCTGCTGAAGAAATATAAGTATCCGCCGGAAGATTACGATATGGCAATCAGCACTGTAATCAGCCAGTGCGAGATGTGGACTGACAATATGGACATCTTGCCGACACCTGCGGCAGTGCCAAATTCTGTAACAGGCGGCGAAAAGGTGGCGTATAGTTTTGAACCGCCGAAGCTGCAGATGGTTGCGGAAGAAATGGCAGGGTATGGAAGCAGGAAGGAATCATAGGATAAGATAAACTGGAGATCTTCACCATGGATATTCTGTCGGTTTTTTTCATTATCTGCGGGCTATTTATTGTTCTCGGAATCATAGGAGTACTTTCCTTGGGGAAGAGCCAGGAAAAAGCAGAGATCGTCAACTATATGGAAAGATGCGACAAAGCGGTTGAGAAGGGTTTAAACGCATCATCTGCGGAGAAGGTGCGTGAAAGTATTCAGGAAGTGTCAGATGCATACCGGGAAGTCAAAAGGACCGTTCCTCGAATGGGAGATCAATTTCATAGACATGACTTCCATGAGCTTAGAGAGCATTTGCGGGAAGTAGAACAGAATCAATGGGAGCGTAAAGCCGACAAATATCTTCAGGAGTTTTATGACAGCTATTCTATTTTGGAATCAGGCGAACTGGCTTCTTTTAAGGATGTTGAACTTCTGTTTAAATATAAAAAAAGATGCATCGACTCTTGGCAAAAGTATTTCGCCATTGACCTTCAGGAATATGAAACTACCATTTACCCCAAGAGATATATGAAAGAGTGGCTTGGCGAAAATTATGATCCATGCATGGACAGTCATGAAGCACTGGAGAAAAAGCTGTCTTCATTTGTTCAGGAAATGAGGCCGGAATACCAGCGGAAGATGCAATTATATGAAACGATGGTGGAGTATGTAGCCAGGAGACAGAGCGTATTTAAAACAGAACTCCTGCGGGCAAAGATTGATGGTTTCACTGATGAGGAAAAGAGATGCTGCTATCGGGAACTGTTAAAGAAGAACCGATTGGTCGAGATAAAGATGGGGAACAGGCTGTTTGTGACGCTGTCGGACAAGGAAGCTGCCAAAAGGAAGTGGCAGGGGATGAATAATGCTGAAGCAGCCTCCGATGAGGAGCTCTCAACAAAGAGACAGGATAATGAGGAACGTCTGGACAATTCAGGTGAAGGGAATGCTACAGCGCAATGTGATTTCTCTGAAACTGACGCCGCAATTCCTGTAACAGTTGAGACCGATGCATATGCTGTCGCCAGAAGTCTCCTGCAAACGACAGGAAAGGAATACATAGACCTTACAGCAAAAGGTGGAAAGCTTTACTTCTTTGATGATCAGATCGCCTGGGCGTTATCGGATTTGGGCTATAAGGTCTGCTTTGCGAAAAGCGGTACAAAAAAGACAGCGGGGCGACCTGCCTGGTATTTATGATTGAACTATATGTGACAGTTAACGGTATCAGCAGTAAAGGAAGGTGTTTACATGCAGGCACACAATAATACGATTGAAGAGTTTCTTGGCGCTCCGAAGACGGTATTTGTAGTACCGGTTTATCAGCGAAACTATGATTGGCAGAACGATAATTGCAAGCAGCTGTTCAACGATATTGTCGGCATCGTGCAGTCAGGACGCGAGCATTTCCTGGGTACGATCTGCTTCAAAGTTGCCAGCAGTCATGAACGATCTATTATTGATGGCCAGCAGCGATTAACCAGCATTACCCTCATGCTGAAAGCCATTTATGATTATGATGCGGATCAGGAAATTCGGGATGAGATAAAGGATCAGTACCTGTATAACAAGGGAAGAGGAATAGACTCAGAGTTTCTTAAGTATAAGCTGCACTTGAATAAACGGGATGATGCTGTATATCATATCCTTTTAGATACTGAAGCAAAGAAGGTCAACGAGAAACTATCATCATCACAGAAGAACTCTCGCATCTATCAGAATTACCTGCTTTTCTATGATCTGATATCCGGTTATGTGGTAAAGGGTGGGGCTGTTGGAGACATCCTGGAAGCACTTCGTAGTCTGACAATCATTGAACTGGAAATCACGCAGGAGAACCCTCAGGAGATATTTGAGAGCCTGAATTCTACTGGACTTGATCTGACCAACGTAGACCTTCTCAGGAATTATTTTTTGATGCAGTTCGGCCATGATGATCAGACCAGGCTTTATGAAGATTACTGGAGCCAAATTGAAGATGCCATTGGTGTAGACCGGATGGAACAGTTCTTTGTGGATTTTCTTGTGTTCAGGAAACGAAGTGATGCAATTACGATTAATGGCAGGCGGAACCATATTACGGAGAGGTCGTTATACATTGCATTTAAGGATTATTATGCTTCCTTGAATTATGAGACCGATTATGAAAAGACGTTTAAATGCTTCGAGGACTTGCGAAATTGTGCAGAAATATATAAGGCATTCCTGTTTCCGGATGAAATTAATCTGGACAAAGAGTCCCCTATGAGAAGAAAGCTATATTTTCTCTTATCTATCAACGATTCAAGTAAAGCCAGAAGCCTATTGCTGTATATTTTCGATTTGCACAATAAAAAACTGATTGATGATGAGATGCTGAATACAGCTGTTGATGGCATTGCATCGCTGACGTTTCGGGCAAGGATCTGTAAGGCACAGGGTATAAACCGTCAGTTTGCCGGCAATGTGATGATTCGTCTTGATGAGATCACGGACTACAGTCAGTTTATAGAGGCATTTTGGCAGGCAATTACGGTTGGTAAAGGCTCTTATGCATTTCCGTCTGATGCCGAATTTACAGAAGCACTGGTTCATAAGGACTTATACCAGACACTTCGTAGCCGTGGGACAAAGTACCTACTTTATACCTTGGAGGCTTATTCGCCGTATCCGAAAGGGTTACCGCCCTTTAATGATGAATCAATTTCAATCGAACACATTATGCCGCAGACGTTAACGGCCCAATGGAAGATCTACCTTTCAAAAGAAACTATGGAGAATTATGAATCCGCACTTCACAGATTGGGGAATCTTGCGTTGACCAATTACAACGGTGAGATGTCCAACAAAGACTTCAAGGATAAACGCGAGATATACAAGGATTCAAAATTCTATTACACTACGCGCATTCCGGAATATACTCAATGGCAGATTGGTGAAATCGAAGACCGGTCAAAAAAACTGGCATCGGAAGCTTTAAAGATTTGGTCACTGCCAGCAAAATATCAGGGAACAAAGGCCGTATCCGAATCTCTACACACACTTGGTGAAGACACTGCGCAGTTCGCATATACGAAGCCATCGGCTCTTCTGATTGGAAATAATGAGTTTTCCGTGAGCTTCTGGGCTGACATTTTGCCAATTGTATGTAAGCTTTTGGACAAAGAGAATCATGAGGCATTCATGGAAATTGTGAGACCAGACAGAATATCTGCATTTGGAATAGAAGATGAAGAACATGACTATTCTCAGAATGGCGCGTTCGTACAAGTGACAGGCAATGTGTATATCAGAGCTGTTATGTCCGCTGCAAGCGTCTTATATGTGACTTCCCGTATAGTTTCAGATTATGACAAGGTTGCAGGAACGGATTATGCAGATAATATTCTGTTTTCTCTGAAATAAAGCAAAAGTGGCTCATAACAGTGGGATATGATGATCGATAAGAATAATAGAATATACGGTTCAACACCAGCTGGGGGCGATTATTCTGAAATCTTCTATATGAACAAGAAGCATGAATGTGTAGAGCCTGAGGAAGCTGAGATAGGTGTCATCCGTGAGTGTAAAGAAGACGGGACATTGGTGAAAGAAACCTGGTTTATGACTAAGAAGGGAAAACGCTGAAGACGCATGACTGCTCAAATAGAAAAGACACGGACGGATAATACTTCTTACCACAGCTATCAGGAAGCGGATCACTTTGAAATATCTGGAAGACCGATTTTTTCGGTTCTGGATTTCTGGAAATACTGTTATGGGGATCTCGCCAGCCAATCACCGGCCATTGCAGAATTCCTTGTTGCCAAAGCCCTTCATATTGAAAAGGCCGAGAATGTGACATATTGGACAGCATATGATATGTCGTATCGCGGTGTTCGGATAGAGGTGAAGGCAACAGAATACGTTCATTCATGGAATAAGACCCGCGTGTCTAAAGTACGGACATTTTCGATAGCGCCGTCAAATAACAGGTATTGGGGCAACACTGGGGATAGAAAATTGTCCAGACAGAATGATATTTATGTTTTTTGCATAAACACGAATCAGGAAGTGCAAAAACCACAGCCGCTGAATATTGATTACTGGAAGTTCTATGTTCTGGAAACCAGAAGAATCAATCAATATACCGAAAAAAACGGAAACCCAAATCAAAAGAAGATATCTCTCAATGTAATAAAACAAATGGCAGGAGTGCCTGTTAACTGGAGCGATCTGAGAAACAAAATAGATCAGATTGTCGATGAGCGTGCCATAGAACAGCCGAATCCAGAAGGGGAGACTTCCGGTTCGGATTAAGCAGGACACGAACTTGATATGTGCAGGAATGGAGACTCATATGAATTATGATAACCTTCATGAATTGATCAACCGATACGAAAGCAAAATCGATTTGCTTTACGGAACTGAGCATTACGAACTCTTCAAGTGGGAGGCATTTAAGACCTGGCGGGATGCGTGGTTTGAACCATCCCAAGGATTTTCTTCATTTGGGGAGAAGTTTTCTGCTGCCCGCAAAGGATTAGGGTGGTTCATGGATAACAGCCGTATGCATCCGAGTACCGGTGTGGTTAAGCTTTGGGAGAAGGAACCGGAAACCGTAGAAAGGCTGTTTAACGAAGTACTCTTTGCTGAGACCAGGGATGTGAATCAACTTCAAAACCAGATGGATGCATTTATTGAAGAGTATGAACATCTGCGCCAAAGGCATTTCCCCGGGAACTGGTCTTATAAACATGACCGGCATTCTGTATCCATTTTCCTTGCTATGAATGATCCGGATTTCAATTATGTTTTCAAAAGCAGTGAAGCACATGCTATGGCGAAGTATACTGACTTTGGCCTTACTATTGGTGCCGGTGGCAGCTTCAGTCTGGAAAACTACTACAGACTCTGCGATGAAATCGTTCGAGCACTGAAGGAGCATCCGACTTTACTGGAGAAGCATTTCGATAAGCTGACAGACAAATGCTATCGTGATGAAAGTCTGCATCTGTTGGCCTTTGACCTGATATATTGTTGCAATACATACGGATATTACCGGGGGCTCGTTGCTCCGGTGACTGGAAAAACAATCAGGAAAACTGTAAAGAACGAGATTACTCCCGAACAGGCAGCAAAGGCAGAGGCGGAAAGAGAAGCCAGAATCCAGGACTTGGAGCAGGAGCTTTCGGAACTGGAGCAGAGTATCAGCGATTATGTTGATATCTCCCTGATTGGTGTGCAGGTCACTTCTGGAAAATACGGGATTGGAACTGTTGTTTCCCAAGATATTAATCGTGTTACTGTGCGGTTCACGGATATCGAAAAGTCGTTTATTCTTGATAAAAAATATACTGCACGTCCGCGTTTTGAGAACGATGATGAGATTGTGTCAACCTTCACAGAATACGGAAGAGTGCAGGAACGGATAAAAGCGATACAAAAAGAAATAAAGTTGCTGAATGTGTGAGGCTATGGCCATGATATTTATGGGTGGTGGAAGAAATTGCTGTATAAACAGAAAGCACCAATAAACAACTGGTTAAAAAGTGAGATAAACTGCAAGGCTTAAAACAATTATGAATACAGATGATAAAGAAAAGGCATTACAGGATTTTTTACTTGATATTGATTGCCTGGATGCCCTTCTTCCGTGGACAGGAAAGTTTAATCTTTTCGATGTGCTTAAGATATCAAGAACAGAGATCAGGCACAGCAATGTTCTTGCCTGGCTTTTTTCTGCGAATGAGAACCATGGTATGGGAGATGCCTTTATCCGTGGTATTCTCCAGAAGCTCGTGGAAAACGATACAGAAGGCCGTTATGATGTGTTTGGCGTTCTGCTGATGGATTTTTATTCCTTTACGATATATCGCGAATGGAAGAACATTGACATTCTACTCGTATCCGATGAAGAGAAAACTGTGATTGCTATTGAGAATAAGGTTGGTTCGGGTGAACACAGTGATCAATTAAACAGGTATCGAAAAATCCTGGAAGAAACTTATCCTGATTATCAGAGAGTCCTGGCGTTTCTCACACCGGATGGTGATGCTCCCAGTGATGAGAAAAACTGGGGTATCCTTACATACCTGGATATTATAGATGTTCTGGAAGATATATGCAGTCGGATGGATCTGGTTCCGGATGTGGGTCTGATGATAAAGAACTATGTAGAAACTCTGAGGAGGGATGTTGTGGACGATCAGCAGTTAAAAGAGGTCTGTAATAAGATATACGAGAAGCACAAGAAAGCGTTGGATCTGATATTTGAGAATCGCATTGACAGCAAGAGCCAAACTGCTGCCGCCATCAGATCTGTCCTTTTGGAATATACGGAAAACGGGAAAATTATATATGATGGCTCAGATAACTCCGATTCTTACATCAAGTTCTATACGAAGGAGATGGACGAATTGTTAAAACCCATGATGGAGAACAACAGCTCATGGGGAAATGATAGAGTCTATTGCTTTTGGATGGGGAGCAGGGATGAAGCATTCCGTACAGTATTTGAACTTGGTGGCTGGAATGTACCACCCGAATTGGACGCCATCCAGCAAAAGATTATTGACATTGAAAAGCCGAATGATAAGAAACGGAAAGATTTCCGATACAAACGAGTTTACAGTAAAAAGTTCACGATAGATGAAGCGGATGAATCATTAAGATCAAAGATGGCTGCAGCATTGGACGATATGCTGATGTGGCAGAAGAGGCTGATCAGGGAGATCACTGCTGAAAAAGAGTGAAGGCAGGAAGACAATGAGCAGAGAGGCTGGCGATTTTGCAAACATAAGGGGAGACATCGCATTCCTTAATGGGATATACACAGCCTATGTAGAGGAAATCCTTTATCCTGTCCTGAAGACAGGCAATATGATCAGCTTGATTGTAGATATTTTTCCTGCATTCGACGAAGAGGAAACTCGGGCTGATCAGGCGCTGTCTGCACAGATAAAGAATTATCTTGAGGTAGGGAATTTTGATAAGGATGGTAACTTTATTCCACTTCCATCAAATGATAACTTTGAGTTCTCCCTTGAGGAAATAATGGTGCCAGCCCAGCACAATACATCTGACGATGAGCTTTTTGAAAAAGAACTGTATCATTTTTTGGAAGCTTATTCAGATCTGACAAGATTGTCATCAGCAGTAAAGGCATTTACTCAAAGGACGCATTGGTATTTGAGCAGTTTCTCCGGACTATATCATGCAGACAGTGAGCTGATCGGTCAGCTGAAAAAAAGTATACATTTTCATAGGATACCAACAGACGCAGTATTCTTTGTGTTCGGCTCTGAAGTGATGATGCTTACGATAGGATATGATTTCTGATAAGAACAATAGGACATCGCTTTCTTTGTGGAGGAGAACACGGAGGCGGAGATCACTGACTGACGAGGAGCGGGAGATCCGATAAAGAACAGGAAAGATAGAACTGCCGGGGAGGAGGTGACAGGGTATCATGGAACACTTGCGGTGTGTGGTTGAGCGCATCACGTATCAGAATGCGGAAAACGGATATTCTGTCATCAAGTGCCGTGCTAAGGGATATCAGGATCTGGTGACGGTAGTTGGCTCCATGCCGGATGTGCACGTGGGAAGCGTACTGTATCTCGGCGGCAGCTGGCGGATTGACGCGAAGTATGGCCGGCAGTTCTCCATGGAAACGTTCGAGGAGACGCTGCCGGCTACGGTATTTGGCATTGAAAAATACCTAGGAAGCGGTCTTGTAAAAGGGGTCGGACCGAAGTTTGCCGGGCGGATCGTAAAACAGTTCGGTGCCGATACGCTGAATGTGATCGAGGAGGATCCGGACCGTCTGCTGGAAGTGACCGGGATCGGCAAAGTCCGCGTGGAGCGGATCAAGAAGAGCTGGCAGGAGCAGAAGGAGATCAAGAACATCATGCTCTTTCTGCAGAGCCATGATGTTTCTACCAGCCATGCAACCAAGATCTATAAGACCTACGGAAATGACAGCATCAAGGTGGTGCAGGAAAATCCGTACCACCTGGCAGATGATATCTGGGGGATCGGATTTAAGACGGCGGATACCATCGCGGAAAAGATGGGGTTCGACCATGAGAAATATGTGCGCCTGCGCAGCGGTATTCTGTACACCTTGAATAAGCTTTCGGAAGATGGCCATTGCTATGCCACGAGGGACATGCTACTGAAGACCGGATCCGAGCTGCTCTCCGTGGAGGAGAATGTCCTGACGATGTCGCTGGACGAGATGATCCGTGCGGAGGATGTGATCACGGAGCAGATTCCGCTTCCTGAGAATGCCGCTCCGGATATGATGCCGGAGAAGGCGATATATCTTCCGCCTTTCTACTTCTCTGAGATGGGGACAGCGAAAAGACTGGCTGCGATTTACGGAAACGGTGATGGCATACATGTGAACCCGGCGGGGCTGGCGCAGCGTATCAGCCGCCGCACCGGGATGCAGTATGATGAGATCCAGATGCAGGCCATCCTGACAGCGGTGCAGAGTAAGGTGCTGGTGCTGACCGGAGGGCCTGGCACAGGAAAGACAACGACCACACTCGGCATTATTACCGCATTCCGTGAAGCCGGAGCGAAGATTCTGCTGGCAGCACCGACCGGCCGCGCAGCAAAGAGGCTTTCGGAAGCGACCGGGATGGAAGCAAAAACCATACACCGGCTTCTGGAAGTGAAGCCGCCGGAAGGGTACCAGAAAAATGAGGAAAACCCATTAGAGGGTGATGTGCTGATCGTGGATGAATGCTCCATGATCGATATTATGCTCATGTATAACCTTCTGAAGGCGATCCCTGATACCATGACATTGATACTGGTGGGGGATATTGACCAGCTGCCGAGCGTAGGCGCGGGAAACGTTCTTAGGGATATCATTGACTCCACCGGCTTTCCGGTGGTTCGGCTTACGCGCATCTTCCGGCAGGCACAGACCAGCCGGATTATTATGAATGCCCATCGGATCAACGCCGGAAAGATGCCGGATATTTCCAATGGTGCAAAGAGTGATTTCTTCTTCATGGATATGGAAAAGCAGGCGGAGAGAAGTGGCCGGAATCCTGAAGATAGTACTGTCCTGGCTGAAGAAGCAGCACGGACGATCACGGAGCTGGTCACGATCAAACTGTCCCGCTATTATCAGACGCCGCCTTCGGAGATTCAGGTGCTGACGCCTATGCAGCGCGGCGTTGTAGGGGCAGCCAATCTGAATCAGGCACTGCAGCAGGCATTAAATCCTGGAGAAGTTGGCCTTCGCCGGGGCGGATATCTGTTCAAAGTCCGGGATAAGGTTATGCAGATCCGGAACAATTATGACAAAGAGGTCTTCAACGGAGATGTCGGAGTCATTGAGTCGGTGGATCTGGAAGACCGGGAGCTGATTGTCCACTTTGATGACAGAACTGTCACCTATGACGTGACGGAACTGGACGAGCTGGTCCTTGCTTATGCAACGACTATTCATAAATCCCAGGGGTCGGAGTATCCTATCGTAGTGATTCCTATTCTGATGAATCACTTTGTGATGCTGCAGAGGAACCTGATCTATACCGGAATTACCAGGGCGAAGAAGATACTGGTTCTGGTCGGAACAAAGAAGGCGCTCGGATATGCAGTCCAAAATGTGACTGTGAGCAAGCGCAACACCATGCTGAAGGAACGGCTGCAGAGAGCACAGGACAGACCGGTGAAGGTGCTGCCCTTCCATACATCTGCAGAAGCGGATAATCCGATAAAGCCGGGGGCATATGCAGCTGCGTATCCGGAACCGGCACAGATGGTGGCAGAGCAGAGAGCGCCGTATCATGCAGGTGGCCAGGAGGGCAGTCAGCCGACGCAGACCGAAAGGATCTCCCACGAGGAATGGCTGAAGAAGGATCTTTTTGAACGTCTGGCTCAGTCAAACTTCCGGAGCCGTTTTCAGTTGAAAGAAGCCGATATAGCCTATATCAATGAGAAAGGCATGGAAACGATCCGGACGCATGCTGCGCAGATCATCCGCCAACGTCTGGCAGATGCGCAGCCGAAGAATGACGGAAAGCAGACACCGATGCGAGGCGCACCAAAAGGGCATCCGGTTTTTATCGGCCAGCATGCAACCGGGACCTGCTGCAGAGGCTGCCTGGAAAAGTGGCATGGGATCCCGAAGGGGAGGCCAATGTCAGAAGCAGAGCAGGAACACGTAGCGGATGTACTGATGCAATGGATCGGGCGGCAGATGAAAGAGTAAAGCAGCCCGGGGATTGCCCTGTCATAACGAAGATGGAGAAGGGGAATAACCATGGCGGAAAATGAAAAACTGACGATCCTGCATCTGATGGATCTTCTTTTGGACCGGACAGACCGGGATCATACCATGACAGCGGAGAAGATCGGACAGCTGCGCGGCAGTACTCCCGGATACTATGTTGATGAGCGGGATTTCGAACTTGCAGAATTAAAACTCCTGGTTGATGCAGTGCAGTCTTCCAAGTTTATAACGGAAGAGAAATCCAGGGAGCTCATCAGAAAGCTTGGAAGGCTGACCAGCAGGGAGAACAGCAAACAGTTGCAGCGTCAGGTGTATATTATTAACCGGCCGAAAACAGATAATGACGCTATTTACCAGAATGTCGATGCGATCCATACGAGAACTATTATCTTGTCGGATTTGATGAGGAAACAAAGAAAATCAAACACTATCGCGTAGACAAGATGGAGGACATCAGTCTCACCCATGATAAGCGAAATGGTCGTGAACAGTTTCGGGATTTTGATCTGGCAGCGTTTGCCAAAAAGACCTTCGGGATGTACGGAGGGACGGATACAAAGGTCACGCTCTGCTGTGAAGAACATCTGGCTGGTGTGATTCTTGACCGCTTTGGAAAAGACATCATGATGATTCCGAAAGATGACCATACATTCAGAGTGACTGTGCTGGTGACTGTCAGTCCTCAGTTTTTTGGATGGATCACTGGTATCGGAGCGGGGATCCGCATTGACGGGCCGGAGGAGGTACAGGAGGAATACAGGGAATACCTACGGACAATAATGAACCTTTACGAAGCCAGGCAGGATTCGTGATTCTGCACAAAAATCCCGAATTACCCAGATTTGGGTAATCCGTTATGCCATCATGATAATCGTCAGGGAGACCCCTGCAGTGGAGGTATAAGTTGCATGACGGAGGGGGACTATAATGGTTATTCTGAAAAATAACCTGCGTGAATGCAGGAAGGAAGCTCATATTAAGCAGACTGAACTGGCTGCAGAGCTTGGGATCGCCCGTGAAACAATTGGAAAACTGGAGCGCGGAGACAACCAGAATCCGTGCTATCGGCTGGTATATGAAGTGGCATCCTATTTTGGGAAACAGGTTGAGGAGATTTTTCAGTATGAAGATGCCGGTGAATAAGCCGGAGTGAGGAGTCATGATGATAAAGAGCATAATGGGATGGGCATCTGCATCCATGTATGACCACATGCTGATGCTGTAGCGGTATTCTTCCTCTGATGATCGCTGCAGCGTCAGTAAATCTTATATCAGAGGTGGTCATTATGGAAACAAGAGGCAGAGCATACAGAAGGTATCGCAGACATCTGGCAATCGTTCATAAGAAAGGTTTGTCGCGAAGGCTTATAGGAGAGGACTGGTTTCTGGTTGACGGAAAATACAGCAAAGGACATATAGGCTGCGGCTGCTGGTTGTGTAAACCGGGGAAGCGGTTCAGGAAACCATCGTGGGCTGATGAGCGGAAGTCTGCAGAATACAATCGGGATATTTCCGACTATGAAGATGGCAGATACTGAAATTCGGCCAGGGTTGAAATGCGATTGTGACAAGAAGAGAGGGCGCGGGAACCTGCATAGATTCCCGTGCCCTCTTTGGAGAGAGTGTGTTTATCCGACGACTTTGCCGAAGATCTTGAAGCCTTTGTCCTCATCAATCTCAATCGGATCATATTTTTTGTTCAGAGAGATCAGTCTGATCGAATCACCGTTATCCTGATATTTCTTGCAATAGGCATTGCCATCATAATAGAAAATCCCGATTTCACCGTTGGCCAGTTCTTCCTGACGGTGGACCCAGACAGTCTGCCCATTTATATAGAGCGGTTCCATACTGTCACCGGCGAGAGTGATGCCGAAATCAGCAAGGTTTGAAACTTCACTTCCTACATCAATCATCTCATAGGCATCCGAATCCAGGTATTGTCCGGTGCCGGCTGAAGCTGCCAGATAGAACCGGGGCAGCTGCCGGTTGAAAGGCAGGATCTGTGCAGAAGGCCGTTTATAGAGATCATTCTGCAGCAGAAGACTTGCATAGTCGTAGATCTTTTCCATACCGGCGCTGTTTAGTTGCGTGAGAGGGTTGGCCTGGTCATATACGCCGAATGTTTCGTTGATATTATTAATCTGGTATACTTCGCAAAGCCGCAGAAACTGCCAGGCATTTGGCATGGAATCTCCCTTTTCCCAGTGACTGATGGACCCGGCTTTCACGTCCATTCCATATCTTTCCATCAAAAGAGCGGATACATCCTTCTGCTTGAAGTTCTTCTCTTTTCTCGCCATTGCAAGAATCTCACCAAATGAGAACATATTTGATCTCCCGTCTATCGATATTTCAGTGGTCTGAGCTGCAGGCAGACTGCCCCGCAGTGTGAATCTACCATATGTCCGGTATCCGTGTCAATAGCTTTCAACTTCAAAAATCTAAAATTAAGAGAAAAGAGACTTATAAATCTCTTGAAATCTCAGAATAATCGTTTTATACTCGCCATACAGCAGATGGATACAGCAGATGACAGAGGAGGCGATGAGATGGAGCGGACCGTTCTTCATTCAGACTGTAACTGCTTTTATGCCAGCGTAGAGATGCTCCACCATCCTGAAACCAGAAATGTTCCCATGGCTGTAGGCGGAGATCCGGAAGCCAGACACGGCATTGTACTGACGGCAAATTACATCGCCAAGCGCATGGGAGTCAAAACAGGCATGGCGTTGTGGCAGGCCAGACAGGTGTGTCCGCAGATTGTCTTCATATCACCGCACTATGACCAGTATATCCGGTTTTCCAGGTATGCCAGGGAGATCTATTCTTCATTTACTGATCAACAGGAACCATTTGGCCTGGATGAGTGCTGGATGGATGTAACAGAGAGCACTTCCATCAAAGGTGATGGCCTGAAGATCGCTGAAGAGATCAGCAGCCGGATCAAAAAGGAACTGGGTATTACCGTCAGCATAGGGGTGTCATGGAACAAGATTTTTGCCAAACTGGGATCCGACTATAAGAAGCCTGATGCGATTACTGTTTTTACGCAGGAGAACTTCAGAAAACTGATCTGGCCGCTGCCTGCAGGAGATCTGTTCTATGTTGGCCGCGCAACACAGAGGAAACTGGGGAAGCTGGGGATCTTTACCATCGGGGATATTGCGGAAAGCGATCCGGAGATACTGCATTCCCATCTCGGAAAGGTCGGATATGTGCTGTATTCCTATGCGAACGGCTGGAATGATGATCCGGTCTGTAAGGAAGGATATGAGGCACCTGTAAAATCCGTTGGCAACAGCTGTACGACGCCCCGGGACCTGACTACCGATCTGGATGTCAGGATCATCCAACAGGCATTGGCGGAAAGCGTCAGTGCAAGGCTTAGGGAGAACGGGTTCCTGTGCAGGACAGTCGAAATCTCGGTTCGGACAAACGGGCTGGTCTGGTTTTCCAGGCAGAAGAAACTTCCACGGCCTACGAATGTGACGGATGAGATTACAAAGGCTGCATGGGAACTGTTCCGGGCCAGCTATCGGTGGGAGGCACCGATCCGCAGTCTGGGAATCAGGGGAACAGATCTTGTGTCCGGTCAGATGCCGGTGCAGCTGGATCTGTTTACGAATGAGCAGCAAAGAGATAAGAAAAAACGAATGGACAGGGCTGTGGATGAGATCCGCAGACGGTTCGGATACTACGCAGTGCAGCGGGCATTTGTCTATGAAGATAAGGCTCTGATGAAGCTGGACGCGAAGAAGGATCATACGATACATCCGGCCGGCTATTTCCACAGCGCGATGTAGAACAATAAACTTGTGATGAATATCAGCGGAGGATGATCATGAAGACTTATGACAGGAAATGTCCGTATTGTAATCATATGAACAGGAAACTGTACCTGGAAGAGACCGGAGGCCTGATGGAATGTGAAAAGTGTGAGGAGGTATCCTATGTCCTGATCCCGCAGGCAGGCGAGGTATATGACATGAGAAGCCGCAGCATCAAGAAGGTACGGGAATTCATTAACGGATCAGCACTAAGTGCAGCTGGACCTCTTGAGGCGATATGACAGGCTGCATCCGGATCGAGACAGGAGGCGATGTAAGTGAAGGTATATGTGGAGGTTCTGGTCAGGTATACGGCGGAAGGAACCGTAGTGCCGATATCTTTCATGTGGGAAGATGGCCGCCGGTACCAGATTGAACGGGTGAAAAATGTTCAAAGATGTGCCAGTCGGAAAGCCGGAGGATGTGGGATCATGTACACCTGCATCGTGCAGGGGAAAGAAACACATCTGTATTTTGAGGATGACTCCGCCGGCAGGTGGTTCCTTGAAAGAAAAGCTTCATGAGGAGGATGATTATGTACGGGAAAGACGGGAGATGGTATACGACGCGTCACAGAAGTGTCGGAAAGAAACTGGAGACATACCGTTTTCTGGTGAGGTTCATCGGAGAGACGGGTTACTCCCCGACTGTCCGGGAGATTGCAGATGAGATGCGGGTATCCACATCAACGGCGCTGTCTTATCTGCGGGATCTGGAGAATGCAGGCCTGATCCGCCGTGAGGCGGACAAACCGAGAACAATCAGAATTGCAGAGACGACATCTTATGGAATCTGATACATGGTGCTGCCTGGATGCCCGCTTACGGTCAGCTTAAGCAATTACCAGGCAAATGGAAAGCATATCTTTTCAAAGCGGGATATGGAGGCTTATACATCTTGTCCGCAGCATGGCTTTGGTGCTTCGGAACGGCGGACAGCAGCTCCTAAGCGGTTTTTATTTCCCTTATCCGTATGAGAGCGTAACAATTCATATGGAGGATCGCGAATAGATGACACCCAGAGGAAGGAAACCATACAATGACAATAACGTTGAGAGAGCCCCCTGGCTGAAATCGGTTTACTGCCCCAAATGCGGCAGAAAGATCAGTGAAGTCAATATGGCTGATGGTTATTTTACCTGTGGAAAGTGCAGATACAATTTCTATAAGATCATGATCGGCGGGTTCGAGGTAAACGTCTCGGCAGAGCTGATCGACAACAACAGGCTGGTGAGAGCTTTGCTGAAGCTTATACGCTGTGAACTTTTTAAAATCCTTTTGAATACTGATATTACGAAGACAGCAATGATTGACGAACAGATCCGGGATGAAGACGTGGATTCTGAATTCCCTTACCCCGGGTATTATTGATACCGATTAACAACACATGAAATACAACTGAAAAGATTGAGGATATGAGGGCCGGGCGACGGACTGTGAAAAGATGGCACTTAGGGTCGCGCTTCGTATCCAAGAGTTTGCTAAGGGACTGAATCTGAGCACTCCTCGAAGTTATTGCGGGGAAATGTAGGTCACCAGTAGTCCGGCAAAACGTTTATTACTTCCGATCTGGAAGATGCTGTGGGCAGATATGTCCGGCAGCGTTTCTTTCAGGTCATGGAAGGAACGTTTTGCCGGGCTTTTTTGTTTACAAGCACATAACTATTCACAATCACATAACGGACCCGAGTTGCAATAGGGTAAAGGTTTATGGACATATTGACTGCTCGTATCATCCGCAGGGATGGTGCGGCGGCAATAGAGTACCTTTCATTATTGCGCTCATTTTCGGGGAAGGTACTGCGGACTCCACATTCAAGATCAGGCCTTTACCCTTCCGGCATCCGGCGTCGGAAGGGAAGGCCAAGATGAAACCTGCAGATAAAAACAAAACCAGCAGCTGGAGCGAGAGAAGGGAAACCGCCAACACCTCCTGGGAAACCCCGGATGACCGCCGGCACAAGATGCAGGAGTATCTGTCTGCGAAAAGAAAAGTAACTTACCGGGAGCTGGCCGCCGAATACGGGATCACCCGAAGAACAGCTATGCGGGATATAGAGATCCTTACTGCATCGATTCCATTGGAGACAGTTCCAGGCAATGGCGGTGGTGTGAAAGTGATGGACGGATGGCACAGCAACCGTTTGTATATGAGTGAAGACCAGAAACTTTTGCTGATCGAGCTCAGGGAAACTCTTACCGGAAAGAAACGCGAAATCATGGAAAGCATCCTGACAGACTTTATTATGCCGATTACCTGAAGACGAAGAAAAATAAAAGAAATTATTTCAAAGGTGACAAATCTTCGTAACTTTGACTGATACCATGCTGCCATCGAAGGAAACAGTGATCACGGTCGAGTGTGCAGGCCAGCTGCAGACGGCGCACACGCTCTTCGAAATAAATCATAAAAGGAGAAAGAAAACCGATGATGAAAAAAGTATTTGTATGCGTCTCCATGCAGAAGAATGCGGAGCGCACAATCTCGTTCGCAAGAGCGTGCTGCAGCCATGTAAGGGAGAGAGGAATGATCCCGATCGCATCTCAGTATCTGTTTCATGATGAAACAAGAAATGTTCCCGTTGTTGCAGATCTGGATGCCGGACATGAGTATCTGGTTGATATCCGGATCTGCAGAGAGCTGATGATGATCTGCGATGAGGTCTGGGTATTCATGGACAGGGATCCTGATGATCTGATGATCATGGTTCTGAGCATGGCGGATGAGCTTGAGATGAAGGTACATATCTTCAGGAAGGGAGAAGCATGCGAATTGTGTATGGCTTAAACGCCGGAGACAGATTGACGGTTGCAGATACGCAGATGAGGCGCTGGAGCCGGGAACTCGGAACACGGATCAGAAAATGCACAGTGATTCATGAATATCCCCGTTTTATCCTGGCAGACTTCGGCGCCTACCGTGAGTCTATTAATAAAGCAAGTATTCACTGCAATGCAGTTCTAGTTTGGGAAGGATGGGAAGAAGGATGAAGTTAAGGAGTGTAAGGCCGGTCGGCAGCGGATATCAGAGTTCCGGATGTCGTAATCATGAAGGATATCCAGACCCGACAGCCGGCAACGCTCTGGCAGGCTATCGGAAGAACAATAGGGCATCCGGCAGGAAGAAAAACCGGAAAAAGGATAAGACCATCAAGAGAAGGATTCATCCGGTATCTGAGATGGCGATGGACCTGGCAGCTATAGGAGCGGTGTTGTAAAGAAGATGCGCAGCAGACAGGAGGAGAATGATGAGCAGGAACAAACCGGTCAGGCAGATAACAGTCAAATTGAATCCGGAAGATGTGGCTTCTCTGGACTTCTTCCATCACATTGAGAACCGTGATCGGGAGCTGTATCCGACCATCTTCTCCTACCTGAATGCTGCAGTCGAAATGCTGGAAGTCTCTGTCAGCGGAGACAGAGACTTCCCGGTCCTGACGCAGATGGATCTGCAGCAGATTGAACTGAAAGTGCTTGAAGCACTTCGGGTTTATGAGACGAAGAAGAAGGAAGAGCGGATGGCGCCGTAGATACAGGATGGGGGATAGACACGTGAAGTATGGAAAAATGACACCGGAGCAGATGCTGTTTTATGTCAAAACAATGGATGAGAATTACGACAGATTATGCCAGTCCCGGGACAGGCTTATGAATGAAGTGAAGGCAATACAGGACAGGAAAGAGATCCTCTCATGGGATGAAATCGCATCCGCTATCGCATTTCCGAAAGCATCATCTGATCAGGAGAGAACAAGCGGAGGAAATCCGGATGAATATAAGCTGCTTCATCAGGCAGAAAGGATTAATCAGATCTACAGATCTCAGATGGAAGAACTTTTTGATGAATTGGAAAGTGTGGAGACGCAGATCACAAAGTATCAGTATATAAACCGCTGTATTACCAGGCTTGAAGCAAGGGACAAGGAGATTATAAATCAGTTCACAAGGAAAAACCTGACGTTCGCGAAAGGGGCTGAACTGCTTCATATGGTGAGAAGTACTATTTATAAGATGCAGCGGAGGGCCGTGACGAGATTGACAGAAATCTATAATGCTGAGAATTGATCAGAACAGGGACTGATTTGAGCCGGCGGAGCGGAACTTGTTGCTCCGTCATTATTGCACCTTTATTTCTCCAAACATGGGAAATACCGGCAGTTAATCCACGAGGCTGTACGTTTTTGTTTTTCGGGAAGTCGATATACTTATATATATCAATCAGATATGCAGGAGCAGGACGAGATAGTTACACATAAATCATGATGCTAGTGTCTGATTACGGAATTGACAAAAAAGCATGGAAAGGAGAATAATCGTACAATGAAGGGCTTACCTCCGGAAGAACGAGGAACGGCTGAAGCTGAAATATACGCAGAACATCCCGACAGGCGGCGGGAAAACGGCCAGGGGTTATGTGGGAATCCATGTCCAGATCAATACAAATGCTTCTGGTCAGTATCATTTTTAATGGCGAAGGCATCCTGCCGGAGCAGGGCGTCGGACGAGGTTCACAAGAATGGGCCAGACGGATAGACACAGGATCTGTACGTTTACTACGCCATATGGGGAAAAAAACAGATCATTCTGATTTTTGATTTTTATTTGAAAACAAGTGTCTATGCGTCTGAACCGTTGATTTTACTGGAAGAAAAACTGTATTTCTTCTGTCTGGCAGCTGCGGATGATGTGCATGGGAGTGGTAAAAACGAGGACGGCCACCTTCACCATGACAGGCATCCGGACATGCAGGGCGAACCGAGCCCGTTTTACAACCTGTTCCATGGTCTTTTATACTGTGCGGACTGCGGCAAGTCCATGCAGGCGCAGTATGAGAAGGTCGGGCGGGCAGACGTGAACCGCACGACGAAAGCGAAGCGGGAACCCATCGATAAGGCCTACTATATCTGCCAGACCTATAACCGCATCTTGTTCTTACGGACATCCGGGAGCTGACGGCACAGGCGATCCGGGATGAGGATGCCTTTTACGGGCGGCTCGTGAAAAGGCTGGAGAACAGATACCAGACGGACGCGTCTTCTCTTCATAGGGAATTGAATCTCCTGATGGCCAGAAATCAGGAGATCGACGACACCTTTCTCTCCCTCTATACGGATAAGTCCAAGGGGATCCTGACGGAGCAGCGGTTTTTGAAGCTGACTGTGGCGATGGAGAACGAACAGAAGGAAAACAACGGGCGCATTGCCGAGATTCAGGCTTTGCTGCGGGATTCCATTGATCAGGAAAGTGATATCCGGCAGTTCAGTACAGAAATCCGCCAGTGTGAGGCCATCACGGAGCTGGATGAAGGGATCTTAAACCACTTGATTGACAAGATCATGATTGGGGATGTGAAGAAGGTAAACGGAGAAAAGGTACAGGAGGTGCGGATTTTTTATAACTTTGTGGGTGAAGTCGCGGAGATGGCGGCGTAAAAAAGTGGCCGGGGCCAAGATTATGCGGCCCCGGCCACTCAATTTGATA
>CACXAT010000018.1 GCA_902765725.1 uncultured Lachnospiraceae bacterium
CTGCATTTCAGATTATATTATTCGGATTTGCAATGATCATATTGATAGGCACGCTGCTGCTGATGACGCCGGCAGCCTCTTCCCAAGCTGCCCCATGTCCGCCGGCGGACGCCCTGTTTACTGCAACATCAGCAGTCTGTGTTACCGGTCTGGTCGTCAGGGACACCTGGCAGGCGTGGTCCGGATTTGGGCAGGCAGTCATCCTGCTCTTGATTCAGACCGGCGGCATGGGCGTGATGCTCATGATCTGCGCGGCGGCTCTGATCACCGGCAGAAAGATCGGCCTTCGTGAGAGAGGAACGGTGCAGGACTCCATCTCGGCGCCTCATGCAGGAGGCGTGATCCGCCTTGCCAGGTTTATCCTGGTCCTGCTGTTCGCATCGGAGGCTGTGGGAGCAGCCGCCCTGTTTCCGGTATTTGCAAGGGATTTTGGGTTACTCCGTGGCCTGTGGTTTTCTGTATTCCATTCGATCTCAGCCATGTGCAATGCAGGATTTGATCTGCTGGGCTGCAGGGGTGCGTATTCATCGCTGGCATCTTACGCCGCCAACCCGTGGGTCAACCTGGTGATCGGCGGCCTGATCATATGGGGCGGCCTGGGATTCCTTACCTGGGACGATATCTTCCACAGGGGAGGCAGGCTGAGCCGCTTCAGACTGCAGAGCAGACTCATCCTGAGCATGACGCTGGTACTCATCACGATACCGCTGATCCTGTTCTTCCTGCTGGAATTCAGACAAGGCCCGGTAAATGAACGGCTGCTGCATTCATTTTTCTCATCCGTGACGCCAAGGACGGCAGGATTCGCGACGGTGGACATGAATGTCTTCAGCGAAGCAGGAAAGATGCTGATCATACTGCTGATGCTGATAGGCGGCGCGCCGGGTTCGACTGCCGGCGGAATGAAGGTGACAACCTTCGGCGTGATCTTCCTGTCTGTGCGCTCTGTGCTTCTTCGGGAGAAGGACACCAACTTCCACAACCGGAGGATTGAAGAGTCTGTGATCCGCAACGCCGTTTGTATCTGCATGATGTACCTGAGCCTGTTCCTGATGGCGGGATGCGTCATCAGCCGGATCGAAGGCCTGCCGCTGCTGACCTGTCTGTTCGAGAGCGCGTCCGCAGTCGGAACCGTGGGCCTGACGCTCGGGATAACGCCTTCACTGTCTATCGCGTCCAAGCTGATTCTGATCCTGCTGATGTTCCTGGGAAGGGTCGGGGGACTGACGATGGTATACGCTGTCATCCCGCAGATCCGCCACGGCAACGCGCGCAGGATTACAGAGAGGGTAACCGTGGGATAAGGAGGAAATATGAAGTCTATATTACTGATCGGAGTCGGCCGGTTCGGCAGGAGGATCGCCCACCGGCTGTCGGAAATGAATGTTGAGATCATGGCGGTCGACAAGAAGGAAGAGCGGGTGGAGATGGCTGCCCCGTTCGCGGACCGGGTCCTGGTTGGCGATGCGTCCAACGCGGACTTTCTGAAAGGGCTGGGCGTCCGGAACTTTGACACCTGCATCGTCGCGATCGGAGATGACTTCCTGTCATCCCTGGAGGTTACTTCACTCCTCAAGGAACTTGGCGCCAGGCGCGTGATCTCCCGTGCAGCCCGCGACACTCAGGAGAAGTTCCTCCTTCGAAATGGAGCAGACGAGGTTGTCTACCCTGAGAAGCAGATGGCGAACTGGCTGTCCCTTCATGTCAGCTCCGACAACCTGTTTGACTACCTGGAACTTGCGGACGGTTACGGGATTTATGAGTTCCTGGTGCCTGAGAAATGGATCGGACATACGATCAGGGACCTGGATATCCGGAACCGCTATCAGCTGAATATCCTGGCAGTGAGAAGCGGATCGAACATGGTGATCGCTGTCGGAACGGAATTTCGGTTTGAGCACAACCAGAGTGTGATCGCGCTGGGAAGCCAGCAGGACATCAGGAACTGCCTGGGCAAGAACAGCTCGGAGAGGAGGTAACATTATGATGCGTGATCTGTTATTGGTTCTGGCGTTCCTGCTCGGCGCAGGGATCATGAGGGTATTTGTGAGAATAGCAGATCATTTTATAGAGCATGTGGTCCTTCCTGATGATGCAGACATAAAGTGTCAGATGGAAAATGAAATAAAATCAGCTGAAGATGCACCGAAAGAGCATGCTCCCGGACGGATAAAGAGGCTTCTTGACAAACTCCGTCTCCGGAGTAAGGTGAAGGATAAATACAGGGGGACGGTCGTTGAGATCGGAACGGCACGTCCGACCCAGATAAGGATCCGTCATTATGAGTAGCCGAAAGATAATCGTATGCGTCTCCCCGGCTCCTTCCGGAGCGAGGATCATCAGGACCGCGGCGCAGGTTGCGCAGGCGCGGGACTCACAGCTGATTGCGCTCTTTGTCGAGACGCCGACACATTCCACACTTTCTGACGAGAGCAGCCGCAGGCTGGACGCCAACATGGCTCTTGCCGCGCGCATGGGAGCGCGCACTGAGACGGTCTACGGGGAAGACGTCCCCACAAGGATCGCAGAATACGCCCATATGAGCGAAGCGGATACGGTCATACTCGGGCAGAGCGCCGTGCCTGTGCTGAAGAGGCTGTTCCAGACATCCCTCTCCGACAGACTGTCGACGCTGCTTCCGGACAAGACGCTGATGATCATACCCGACGCCTCCGCCCGGGCTCAGAGAAATGTGAAGATCAGCCAGCAGGCTGAGCACGGAGTGATCAAAGACATGCTGAAGGTCGCGGCGCTTCTTGGCGCTGCGACCGTTCTTGCGCTTCTGTTCCAGAAGGCAGGCCTTCAGGATGCCAACATCATCACCCTCTACATCCTGTGCGTGACCCTGACCGCCGTGCTGACCAGCAGCCCGCTTGCCGGCATCGTCAGCGCAGCCGCCAGCGTGGTCATTTTCAATTACCTGTTCACAGAGCCGCTGTTTTATTTTCAGGTGTATGACCCCGGATACATGATCACATTTGTCATCATGTTCATCGCGGCGTTCATCACCGGCACACTCGCATCCCGCCTGAAAGAATACGCGCGCCAGTCTTCCAAGAAGGCTTTCCGCACACAGATCCTGCTGGACGCCAGCCGTCTGCTCGGACAGGAGGACAGCAGAGGGAAGATCCTGGAGGTAACAGGCAGCCAGCTGCTCAAACTGACAGGAAGAACGATCCTGATCTATCCGGCAGAAGGCGGGGCTCTGAAGGAACCACAGATTCTGGTCCCCGGATACGAGGAGCAGGCACTTCCGGACGCTCCGGGGCAGCTGCCCGCCCTGTCCGAAAAAGACCACGAGACTGCTTCCCGGGCACTGCGAGAGGGAAAGAGCGTAGGCGCATGGACGGACACCTGTCCTGAGGCAGATTACATATTCCTGCCCGTGCGTATTCACGGACACTCCTATGGAGTGTTTGCCATCAGCCGCGACAAAAAAGAAATGAGTTCATTTACACACAGCATCTGCGACTCCATCGTCAGTGAGTGCGCGCTTGCTATGGAAAATGAATACAGCGAGAGAGCCAGGGAGGAGGCGGCTGCTTTGATGAAGAATGAGCAGCTTCGCACCACGCTTCTTCGCTCCATTTCCCACGATCTCAGAACGCCTCTCACCTCGATCTACGGAAATGCGGACAATCTGCTGGCCGATTCGGACCGGATGGATGAGGAGACAAAGAAAGAGATCTACCGGGATATTAGGGAAGACTCCTACTGGCTGATCAGCGTCGTGCAGAATCTTCTCTCCGTGACCAGGCTTGAGAATAAGGAGCTGAAACTTAACAAGAATATCGAACTGATCGATGACGTAATCGGTGAGGCGCTGCAGCACTCAGACCGCAGCGTGGGAAACCGCAGAGTGATCTTCGAACCGGGCGGCGAGAACCTGTTTGTGGAAGCTGATGCGGCGCTCATCGAGCAGGTGATCATCAATCTGGTCAACAACGCGATCAAATACACTCCGGACGGTTCAGAGATCCGTATCGAAACGTCGGGAACAGAGCAGGAAGTCCTGGTCAGTGTGAGTGACAACGGACCGGGAGTTGCCGAAGAGGAACTGTCAAAACTGTTCGAACTATTCTACATGGGAGACAGAACCGGTGCAGACAGCCGCAGAGGACTCGGCCTTGGACTTGGCGTGTGTCAGTCCATAGTGGAGGCACATGAAGGCAGCATACACGCACAGAACCTGGAGCCACACGGACTGAGGATCTGGTTCAGCCTGCCAAAGAAGGAGATCATACTGGATGGAAACGGAAACATCTAAGATACTGGTTGTCGAAGACGACAAGCCAGTTCGAAACCTTATAGCAACAACACTGAAGATGCACGGCTATTCCTACCTGGAGGCAGTGAACGGGACCGAGGCACTGATGATGGCATCCTCCTACAACCCCTCGATCCTGCTTCTGGACCTGGGGCTCCCGGACATGGACGGGACAGAAGTGATCCGTCAGGTACGGTCCTGGTCACAGGCACCGATCCTGGTGATCAGCGCGCGCAGCGATGACACGGATAAGATCGGAGCCCTGGATGCAGGGGCGGACGACTATATCACAAAACCCTTCTCTGTGGAAGAACTCCTCGCCCGGCTGCGTGTCACATTCCGGCGGCTGAACTATCTGGAGAATCTGGCAGGAAAAGAATCCTCCATATATGTGAACGCCGGCCTGAAGATCGATTATGCTGCGCACACAGTATTCCTGAATGAGGATGAACTGCACCTGACGCAGACTGAATATCGCCTGCTGTGCCTTCTTGCGAAAAACACCGGCAAAGTGCTTACCTACAAGTACATTACCCAGAACATCTGGGGGAGCAGCTGGGAGAACAACATGGCCACACTTCGCGTAGTTGTGACGACCCTTCGGAGAAAACTCAGCAGCCAGGAGAGTGAACCCATGATCCAGACACATGTAGGGATCGGGTACAGAATGGTCAAACTGTGAGAGGGTGTGCGGAACCGCAATAAATATAGTGACGACAGAAACAGCCAGAAGATACCGGCACAGAGCGGGTATATATCTGGCTGTTTTGTTTGTTCGTTACCGTTGTATGAAGGGGACTAATCCTATACAATTATCCGATAACAGACTGGAAAAGATAACAGCCTGGATGACTGAATCTGTATAAATATTATCTGTACACCGTTCGTAAGCAAGTCTACGGATTTTACTGCCCGCACCTTTACCGTGCATGAATTTTGAGAGCGCCTCTCTGTGACAACCAATTCTCAAAGCCAAGCCCTCATAGGACAAACTCTTTTCTTCTTTGTATCTTTTCAGAAATGAAATCACCTTTTCATCAGTCAATGCCAAAAAATCAAGTTTCTCCATATCTTTACCTCCTTATATTGAATCTTTTTTGTAATGGAGCTCTTCCGCTTTAATATATTGGAAACACACTATACAGCGCTGACTTTTCTCATTCGGAATATTGACTTTTATATAATTATCATGTAAATTAGGGGTTTTACTTTTTAGTTTTGTTTCTTTAAGCTTGGCAAAAAGCATATTAAATAAAAATAGATAAGGATTTTTATTTGATATGAAAACAGACGTGTTTTATGAGAAGTTGACCCCTTTACTGGAGTCTTACAAGAAAATGCTCCGCTTGATGGCGACACATGGTTTTGATATTCTTTCTTTGGACGAGCTGAAATACAAGTTACAGATGAAAACAAAGGAGATTATATCAAAGCATAAAGAAAAGTATTCAATCTGGCAGGCGTCAGACAGTAGATGGAAAACAAAACTTCCGGATTCTAGTAAACCGGAAGGGAAAAGGGTAATCGCTAAGGTTCACTATGAAGACCTGGAGGAGGCCATTATAGAGTGGTATACCACAAACAGAGTACCTGATACACTTGCTACGCTGTATCCCGAGTGGCTTATCTACAAGTCAAAAGAGACTTCTAAAGCGAATGCGAAAAAACTCTCCTGGGCGTGGGAAAAATACTACGAAGGCGAAGACATAACAAACAGGCATCTTTCATCGCTAGATGTTCTTGATATCAAGGTATGGTTTCTGGATATGATCGAAAAGCATAGTCTTACCCAGAAACAGTACAAAGAATTGAAATCGGTCATCAATCAAATACTCGATTATGCAGTCGAGAAAAAAGTCGTCAGTTTTAATGTCGCAAGAAGCGTGAGCCGTATCAGCGCAAAACATTTCACGGTTGCGAACAGAAAACCAGCGTCTGAGCAGGTTTATATGACTGATGAGAGAACTAATATTATTAAGATCTGCGAAGACATGTTTGAGAAAACAAAAAACTGCGCCTATCTAGGCATATGCCTGGACTTTTTTCTGGGACTCCGCGTCGGTGAGCTGGTTGCCTTGAAAGTCTCAGATTTTTCAGACCTTTTTGTCCACATCGAACGGGAAGAAATCAAAACATACCGGGAGAAAAACGGAAAGTTTATCCGCGAAGGATACGAGATCGCTCCTTATACCAAAACTCCGGATTCCGTCCGAGATGTTCCTCTTACTACAGAAGCCCGCAGTTATGTTAAGCGCATTATTGAGTTTAACAGACAGAACGGATTTACTTCTGATTATGTTCTGCTTAATAAGAACACTGGCGAACGCATGCACAATGACGCCATAAACAACGCTTTAAGACGGGCAAACCGGAAGCTGGTCACTCCGCAGAAAGGAAATCACAGCATCCGGAAAACTTTTATTTCTACTCTGGATGCCTACAGTGACCTGACAGATGAAGAAATCCGGATGGTTGCCGGACATAGGTACATCAGTACGACACAAAATTCTTACATGTATTCGGTAGAGAGACCCGAAAACAGGATAATTGAATTCGAAAAAGCACTGGGTAGAAAAAATGTTACCCAGTGTTACCCCAATTCTTATAAAAAAGAAAACGCCGGAAACGCTTGATTTCCTCAACGTTTCCGACGATTTCAGCACCGTGCGGAAGATGGGGTGAGGCGGACAAAGAAAAAGGTCCGGTGGACCTTTTTCCCGCCGAACCGACCGACGAGGCCTCCTCGGCACGAAAAAGCCCAGGTCTTTCGACCTGGGCTCTTTTCGTGCGGAAGATGGGACTTGAACCCACACGACTGCATTAGTCACTAGATCCTTAGTCTAGCTCGTCTGCCAATTCCGACACTTCCGCGAACGAAATGTATAATACCAAAACCCGGTTCCAATGTCAACAGGAATTTATGATTACTGAAAACTTTTTCAGCATGCCGTCCAGACAGAAAACAGACCGGACATCTCTGTCCGGTCTGTACTGTATCCTGAAGTATGATCAGCCAAGCTGAGCCTTAGCCATCTGCGCAAGATCAGCGAATCCCTTCGGATCGTTGACTGCCATGTCAGCCAGAACTTTTCTGTTCAGGTCAACCTGTGCCTGCTTCAGTCCATACATGAACTTGCTGTAGGAAAGACCGTTGATCCTTGCCGCTGCATTGATACGAGCGATCCAGAGCTGTCTGAACTGTCTCTTTCTCTGCTTGCGTCCTGCATATGCGCTGGTCAGAGCACGCATGACAGACTGCTTTGCGATTCTGTACTGTTTGCTTCTTGCTCCTCTGTAGCCCTTTGCGAGCTTCAGAACTCTGTTATGCTTTTTTCTGGCATTCAAGCCACCTTTAATTCTTGCCATTGTTTCATCCTCCTGAACAATCTAGTCTTCTTCTCGAAATCCCTGATCTGCCCTATCAGATGTACGGCAGAATCTTCTTCATGTTTCCTGCATTCGTCGGATCGATGATGGTGGACTTACGCAGGTTTCTCTTCCTCTTAGTGGACTTCTTGGTCAGGATGTGGCTCTTGTAAGCTTTGTTCCTTCTAAGCAGGCCCGTTCCGGTCTTCGAAAATCTCTTGGCTGCTGCTCTGCTTGTTTTCATCTTTGGCATTGCTGTGATCCTCCTTCTTGGTCAGTTCTTCTTTGGCGACAGGACGCAGGTCAGAGTTCTTCCTTCCTGCTTGATGGGTTTGTCAATGGCTGCAAGATCTTCCACCTTCTGGGCAAACTCCTCAAGAATGTGCCTGCTCGCCTGCATATGCGCCATCTCGCGTCCCCTGAAACGAAGGGTTGCCTTGACCTTGTTGCCTTTTTCAAGGAACTTTCTGGCCGCAGTGACCTTCGTATTCATGTCGTTCACATCAATGTTCGGGGAGAGGCGAACCTCTTTTAATTCCACGATCTTCTGCTTCTTGCGTGCTTCCTTCTGCTTACGAACCTGTTCGTAACGGTATTTGCCGTAATCGATGATCTTGCACACCGGCGGCTTTGCACGCGGAGCGATCTTGACCAGGTCAAGTTCTCTCTCCTGAGCAAGTTTAAGCGCATCTGCTGCGGACATAATGCCCAGCTGCTCTCCGTCTTCCCCAACCAAACGAACTTCTCTGTCACGAATCTGTTCGTTAATCATGTAATCGCTAATGGTTCTATCCTCCCGTACTGCTATGAACGATACATTGTTACGCTGCGCTTGTCTTGAAATAAAGAAAAGCGTATAACCGCATGGTTATCCGCTCACACAAATACCCGGAGACGCTGATCTCCGAAGACCTATGAACCTCGAATCGCCCCACGGCGTCTGGGTGAGAGTGGATACTCTGCTTTCCTGTCTCAAAACTGCAAATACTTTACCACCTGCAGCGGTCTGTGTCAATCCTTTTCTGAAGGATCTGCAGTTAATTTTCTGCAGATCCTGTCTCTTCTTCGCCCGGGTTCTCCGGATCGGTCTCTTCAGTCGCCGGCTCCTCCCAGGCTTCATCATCCGGGCCAAATGTCGCTGCAGCCTTCTCCGCCAGATACCGGGTGTGTTTCTTCATCAGCTTTACGCCGGACACGACCACACCTGCCGCTGCCGCCGCCACGATCATCGCAGCCCTTCGTTCCAGTTTATTCATACATTTTCCTTTCTCTCAGCATACCCGCCAGGCCGCCATCCGGCTTACTCCTCGCTGAAATCGGAATCCAGTGCCACCTGCAGTGTGTAATCAGGATACATCTGTTGTATCTTCGCACAGATATCCGTCCACACCTTTCTGCGGTCCGGAGCGTCAAAGCTCACCACCACGTCAAAGCGGATCGTCTTCTTGTCTTCATTTACATAGAAACCATGCACCTGATTGATATACTGCTGCGCAAGGACCTCTTTGTAGATCCTGTCCCGCATCTTTGTAGCCTCATTGCGGCCGGTGTTGACCGAATAGACACCCACTGCGGTCAGGATCACATGATGCTCTTCGTAGACCTTCAGTGTGATCGACCGGATCAGTTCATCCAGCTGATCTGCTGTATAGGTATCAGGCACTTCGATATGGATCGAACCATTGAAAGCATCCGGTCCGTAGTTATTCAGGACCAGGTCGTACGCTCCGCTTACATCCGGAAATGAGGTCACGGTCTTTTTGATCGCCCGGGCGAATTCCGCGTCCACGCTCTCTCCCAGCAGCTGGGAGATGGTCTCGCACAGCATGTCAATGCCGGACTTGATGATTACTGCAGAGATGATCGCGCCAAGCCACGCTTCCAGGGATACCCCCACCGTCAGATACAGGATCGCGGCGACCAGCGTCGAAGCGGAGATCACGGAATCCAGCATGGCGTCGGTTCCGGAGTTGACCAGCGAATCGGAATTCACCTTCTCGCCTACGCCCTTGACGTATCTGCCCAGCACGATCTTAACCAGGACCGCCACTCCTACGATGACCAGAGAGACTGTGGTGTACTCGGGACTGGAGGGATGCAGGATCTCCTTGACAGACTCCGTAAAAGAGGTAATACCTGCGTACAGAACGATCACAGAGATCAGGAGCGCGCTGAGGTATTCTACCCTCCCGTGACCGAATGGATGCTTTTTGTCCGGTGCCTTCCCTGCCAGCTTGGTGCCGATGATCGTGATCAGGGATGAGCCGGCATCCGACAGATTGTTCACCGCATCAAGCACGATGGCGATGGAGTTGGTCAGCAGTCCGACCGCAGCCTTAAATCCGGCAAGGGCAGCGTTCGTGCCGATGCCGATCATGCTGGTCCGTATGATCTGCTTTTCCCTGCTGCCCGCGCGGCTTGTCCCGCTGCCGTCAGAGGCAGTGTCAATATTCTCAATAAAATCATTTACAGTTCCCATAGCTATACTTCTCCAACCCTCACTTTTCTGTGGAATCCCTATAGTATAGCATAAAGGGCAGGCTCCCGCCCACCCTTACTTTTCTGTCTGAACCCTTCTGCCCGAATCCGGACATACCTGTATTCAGCGCTTCCGGAGAACCGTTTTATATGCGCACCCATACAGCAGGCCGCAGACCGCAGTAGGTATCATGGCTGACCTGGGCGCCGGCAACGTGGATGCTGCCATCCCTGTCCACAAACGCGGCCGAATACTGATCAGAGCCTGACGTTCTCAGCCACCAGCAGGCTTTTCCCGGATCATCTCCCTGATCGTCGTCCGCTTCGAGATGCAGGGTCCGTGCATACGCGGTAGGCTCTGCAGACCCTGTTACAAAACGGTCTTCCTCTGTCCTCATATACGCGCTGTATTCTTCTATCCTGAGAAGAAATACCCGGTCCTTCGTGATGCCGCATCCGTGAGAATCCATGCCCGGATTGTCCGGGTTCTCATTGCTGACGGTCAGGATCCGCTCCTGCTCTTCCTCTGAGAAAGTCTCTTCGAGGAATTCCCCGTTCAGCCATTTCCTGAGAGAGCAGTCTTCCCAGACCGTCTCCTCATATTTATCATGATAAGAAATGGGCCGCAGTATATCCCGGGTAAGAAGCAGCGCCCGGTCATCCTGCACTTCCAGCACAGTCCACTCCAGAGCTTCGGGCCCATTCCCGTTGTCTGCGTCCTGTTCATATGCTCCGAAAGCCGTGACGTCCCCCTTCTGCAGCTGACCGCCATTCATTAATGAAGACGCTTCTGTGCCCGAAAACAGCTGCCAGATCCCATATCCTCCCAGGATACAGAGGGCTGCCAGACAGGTCAGAAGAAGGACTGCTCTTCCTGTCTTCATGCCAGTCTCAGAGCTCCCGCGTCCATCTGATATACCTCGTCTGCATAGTTCCGGGCACAGCGCTCATGGGTTACGACCAGTACAGCCTTGCCTTCATCCGCGATCTCTCTCAGAATCGAAAACACGGTATCCCGGTTCTCGTCATCCAGGTCACTGGCCGGCTCATCCGCGAACAGAACCTGGGGATCCCGGATCATGGCCCGCGCGATCGACATGCGGCGCATCTCTCCGCCGGAGAGCTCCTTCGGAAATGCGTTTTTCAGATCTGCGATCCCCATCCGCTCCATCAGCGCCTGCGCTTTTTCCGGCAGGTTCACATCCTGGCTGTAAACTGTCCCCGGCAGCATGATATTCTCCAGGACACTCAGCGCAGCCACAGCGCTCTGCCCCTGGGGAACGATTCCGTAATGATCATTTCGAAATCTGGACAGCTCTTTATCATCCAGACTGTACAGATCCGTCGCCGCAGGAGCCATCTCTCCCTGCACGCTTCCATCCTCCGCGCCGCGGGTCATCTGTGCCAGCACTCTTCCCGAGGAAGGACTCTGCAGCCCTGCAAGGATATTGAGAAGCGTGGTCTTTCCGCTCCCCGATCTTCCCTGAAGCACCGTCATCCTGCCGCCGGCAAGAGTGATGTCTGTCTCCTGCAGAGCGTAAAATTCCCGGCTCCCCCTTGGAAAGCTTCTGCTGATCTTTTCTGCTGTCAGTATCATCCCAGATCCCCCTGTATCCTGTACATTTTATTTCTCCAGGCGAAGCGCCAGGCCGATGTCTGCCCTGCATACACGGTTTACGTTCCAGCAGGAGGACAGTGTTCCCGCCGCGGCAGCGATCAGAACCGCCAGCAGCAGATACTTCAGCATGGAAGCGATCCCCGGCATCAGCATCGGCATATCCATCCTTCCCTGCAGAGCTCCTGAGAAGGGGACCGTGACCAGCAGCGCCGCCAGAACTCCGATCAGCGCGCCGGTCAGGCAGATCAGCAGGATCTCACTCCACACACTCCTGGCAAGAGAGCCTTGTGATACGCCAAACACGCGAAGGAGCGCGAACTCTCTCCTCCTCTCATTGATCAGCATGGTGAATGCGATCATCATGATGATGAACGCAAGGACGAATACGACTATAATCATGACCCGGACGATCCGGGAGATTCCGTTAAGACTGCCCGCGATTCCCGAGACCATGCTTCCCGTGCGGACCGCCGTCACGCCATCCACCGTCTCATTGATCGCAGACACAACTTTATCCATATCCGCCCCGTCCTGTGTATTCACAAGTACGCAGGAGATGACGTGATTCGGGTCGATCTCACTGAACTGATTGAGCTTCTTCCCGATGGAGCTTGAGGTAAGCACACGGATCGTGTCAGCGCCCGCAAATACACAGCGGTCATAGTTAGTGCCGGTTTTCGTCAGTTTTGCCGCCACGGTGCAGTCCACGTCATAGAAAGTCAGCGTGTCCCCTTCCTCGGAGGTGATATCGCTTCCGACAACGACCTCCATCTCCTTCAGATTCTCTGCGTACGACTTCCTGATCCAGGGAAGAACGGTAAAGTCGGACTGCGGATCGAATCCCATCAACTGCACCTTGGCGCTGCAGCAGCTGGCTGCCAGGGACGCAAGAAAGATCTGCGGCGCCGCCTGGCTGACACCATCCACCGCGAGGATCTCCTCCAGCCTGGTATCATCCATATAAAAATAACCTGTATTGCCCTGAAGAACGATGCTCTCCAGGCCGTCCTTCCCGGCAGCTTCTTCCGGAACCACCATGATATCCGCGCCCAGCCTGTCCTCCAGGGAAGCCATCCCCCGGCGGAGCCCCGATACCATCACCGCGCCGCCGAATACGGTAAATGAGAGAATCGCTACCATAAACAGCAGTACCGCGGACCGTACCGGCCGCCTCAGTATGTTCAATAACGGAAGTTTCTGAAAGATCTTCATACTATATCCTGTCCCTTACCTCCGGAATACTGCCGGATAGAATACTACCGGATGGAATTCCAGCGTTTCCACACAGCTGCCGCGTTGCTCTTTACCAACAGCTCGTCAATCTGAATGTCTGCCGGACAGACGTCCCGGCAGGAGAGCGACTTCCCGCACCCCTCATACACGCCTTTTATATAGGCTCTGGATACTCTGCCTCTCTGTTCCCCGGGAAGGCGGGCGATCAGGCGCGACAGGGGCGCCATACCGGCCATCCCGGCAAAGGATCCCCCTGGCGCAAAATTCGGACAGACCTCCAGGCAGATCCCGCACTGCAGGCACCTGGAAGCTTCAAATGCCATATCCTCCGGTCCGCTCTTCGCTTCCCCCTCCAGCCACACAGACAGATCCTTCAGATTCTGCATCATGACACTTCGATCGACCAGCAGGTCCTCGATCACAGGGAATTTCTTCAGCGGCTCCAGCTGTACGATGTCCCCGCGAAGCTCAGAGAGCCGGGTATCGCAGGCAAGGGCCGGAACCCTGTTGATCACCATCGCGCAGGCGCCGCACCTTTTCTGCAGGCAGCTGTGTTCCCACATGACAGGGCGAAACTCCTCCTTTGAGGCGCAGACCCTGTTTTCAGCGTGCAGAGAAGACAGGGCTGTGGCAACCGTCGCGCCGGCGTCCTGTGTCTCATAGGAGAAGTCCTCCCAGTATGGTTTTTCCTCAGCGCTTCTTCGGCGCAGAATATGCAGAATCTTCTTCATATATACTGCAGCGTTCCTTCATCTATGATCTGTTCGTTATTCCTGTCTGAGCTCCGGTATCTCTCTGAACCGGATCCTGACAACTCCATCTTCCACCCGGACCACCGTGGTTTTCCTCATTGCCTCATCTGTATCGGGAAAGTCCAGACGGGTGTGTGCGCCTCTGGATTCCTTTCTGGCAAGCGCGCATCTGAGCATGGCTTCTCCCAGCAGCAGCTTTGACCGAAGCTCGTCCGAGGCATCCGTACTCTCCGCCTGCGTCCTGAGCTCCACGAGCCGGTTCAGCGCAGTTTCCATCGTCTCTTTATCCCGAAGAGCGGCAAGTCCCTTTGCCAGAAGCTGCGTCATCTCCTCGTGGATACTGCCCTCCGCTTCAGTGACCGCCCTGCAGGTCCGCGTGTCCTGCGGCGATGCATGGCCGGCCTCAGTCTTCCCGCTCAGCTGCAGGATTGCCGTCCTGGCTGCCTCCCGCCCGCCGAATATCGCTCCGAGCAGAGAGTTGCCTCCAAGCCGGTTTGCCCCGTGATACGCACAGGCACATTCTCCGGCTGCGTACAGGTCCGGGATGTTTGTCCTGTGATGCTCATCTACCAGGATGCCTCCCATAAAATAGTGAATGCCCGGTGAGACCGGGACCGGTTCTGCTGCAGGATCAATGCCAAGATAATGTATGATCTCTTCCCTCAGGTCAGACAGCTTTACACCCCATGTCTTCTCGTCCAGACCCGTCAGACCCAGGCAGACCGGTTTCCCCAGCATCACCATCTCTCTTGAGATCACGTCCCGGGGCATGAGATTGCCCCTCTCCCCGTATTTCTCTTCCATGAAGTACCGCCGGTTCCCATCCATATCAAGGTAAAACAGCCTTCCGCCCTCACCCCGGGCCGCTTCTGATACCAGCAGTCTCTTGCCGGTGATGGAGACGGTGGTCGGGTGATACTGCAGGAACTCCAGATTCGCGAATTCCACGCCCTGTTCCAGCAGCATGGCCGCGGCAGCACCGGTATTGGAAGTCGTGCCTGTCGTCAGGCCGCCAAGCAGTCCGTTCATGCCTCCGCAGGCCATCAGGACAGAGCCCTCCAGCACGATCTCCTGATCCCGGAACCGGTCGCAGATCTGCACTCCGCAGGCACGTCCGTTCTTCAGGATCAGTCTCTCAAAACAGTGATGAGGATACCGCTCAACCAGCCCTTCTGCCTCATATCGCCGCACCGCGTCGATCAATGCAGTCATCAGCACCTTGCCGGTGCTGCTCTTCGCGTAGGCAGTCCTCTTTTTCTTCTGGCCGCCAAAGTTTCGCTGGATGAGATGGCCGTTTTCCCTGTGGAAGGGAACCCCCAGACTGTCCATTTCCATTACGATCCCGGGCGCTCCGTCCGTCAGGTTTCTCACCATGTTGGGATCCGCCAGAAAACAGCCGCCCCTGAGGGTGTCCTCAAAATGCCCCCGGATGCTGTCCTCTTCCCCCATTACGTTCAGGGCCGCGTTGATGCCGCCCTCCGCCAGGTTGGACTGTGCCCGCTCGGAGGCCTGGTATGAGACCAGCCGGACATGGATGCCCGCCTCCGCGAAGGTCTTCGCGGCGGACAGTCCGGCCAGTCCGGCTCCGATAATATTCACCGATACCTGCTGCTCCATAGGCTCACCCCAGCTTCCCCGCATTCATGTCAAAGATGCGGTCCGCGTATCTGAAAGAATCCTCTTCATGCGTAACCACCAGCACGGCAGCCCCTTCCTGCGCAAGTTCCTTCAGTGTTCCAAATACAGCTGCCGTATTCTCATCATCCAGGTCTCCCGTAGGCTCATCCGCAAAGAGTACCTGCGGATTCCTGACCAGGGCCCTGGCAATCGCCATCCGGCGCAGCTCCCCTCCGGAGAGCCGGTCCGGCATGACCTCACACAGATCTGCGATCCCAAACCGCTCCATCGCCGCAAGGGCGGCGTCCCGGCCGTCCTCTCCATAGAGCGTATAAGGGAGCATGACATTCTCCAGCACATTCAGGGAAGAGACGGCGCTCTGTCCCTGCGGCACATACCCGATGTGAAGATTTCGAAACGCCGAGAGTTCTACGTCCTTCATCCGGTAGACATCCGTGCCGTCATAGAAAACCCTGCCTTCTGTCGGCCTGAGGATCCCTGCCAGCATATTGAGCAGCGTGCTCTTGCCGCTCCCGGACCGTCCGTGGATCAGGGTCAGCTGTCCTGCGGGGATCACAAAATCACATGGTTCCACAGCCATGAAGATGTTGGAGCTGCCTCCCCGGCGGTAGTATTCTTTTCTGATCTGCTGCGCGATGACTTCCATTATTCACTCCTGATGATCGTACCGGTGTCCTGTCTGATGATACGCCGCGCAGCAAAGGATGCCGCTCCGGCGCCGGTCAGGGCAGTGACAAGGACAGCCAGGGCCGCGTCAAGGGCGATGACTCCTGCGCCCGGTAGCAGAAAGGGCAGGCCCAGCCACTTTTCCAGCCATCCGGCCCCTCCCGCAACGGCCAGAAGCCCAGGCAGGATGCCTGCCAGAGAGCCTGCCGCACTCACGGCCAGCGCCTCCCCGAGCACGATGGCCGCCAGCTTTCTACGGGAGGCTCCGAGAACTCTCAGTACGGCGAATTCTTTCTTTCTCTCCCCTGTCATCATGAGAGAGGCCGCAGCCATGACTCCCGCTGAGACGATCCATACTGCCGCCATCAGAGCCTTCGCCGTATCTGAGACTTTGCTCATCCCGGAAGAGACACCTGAGAGCACATTCTGGCTCTGGATCGCACGGATCTTCTTGATATGGATATTGATGTCATTTTTGACAGACTCCATATCATAGCCGTCCGCCGCATCCACCAGGACCGCAGAGACCAGGTCCACGCCGCCCTCTGTAAGGGACTGCAGCTTCTCATCTCCGGAGGCCCCAGCCAGTGCGCAGATCGTCTCCATGTCCCCAAAGATCGTGGAGTCATAATCCGTATCGGAGCGGTCCAGTTTTGCAGCGACGGTCACTGGTGTGCCAAAGATCGTCAGGGTATCACCCACCTGTGCCCGGATATCGCATCCGGCCGCCACGTCAAAGGGGCCGATCTCCCCGCCGTCAGATTCCAGAATCCACGGAGCGACCGTGAAATCTGTCTCCGGGTCATATGCCATAAGATGGACCGGCGTATCACAGCAGTCCAGCTTCGTACTGGTCAGATAAAACTGAGCACTGATTCTCCGCACGCCCTCCATCTGCGCGATCTCATCCACGTTCTCCGAAGGCATGTAACAGCTGTCCGCATTGCCAAGCAGGATCTCATTGTCAAAGTTCTTTCTGGACAGAGCCGCATAGGGGACGACCATGATATCCGCCCCCATCCTTGAACGCATCGATCCAAATCCCCGCTCCAGCGACTGTACTGTGCAGGTTCCGGTAAATACCGAGAGAGACAGTACTGCCCCAAGGAGTATCAGCGCGATGCTCCGGACCGGTCTTGTGACCAGATTGCGGTAAATAAGCCCTCTGAGATGTTTCAATAGCTCCTCCCCTGTTTTCAGATCACCCTCCAGCGGATGAAGTAAATGACAAATGCGGCCCCTGCCAGAAACAGCAGGCAGGAGAGCACCAGCATGACGTCTGTCCGGATCCTGTGCCGGTCCTCTATGCCAAGCGCGATCCGAAGCGGCGTTATATTGCACAGCAGATGTACCAGGAGCGACACTACCATGAGAATCTGTGTCAGCAGCTGGGCGCCGGCAAACAGAGACAGCCTGTAGACTCCATTCTCATCCGTTCCCATGAAGATCAAAACATGGCAGAGGATGAACAGCATCAGCGCAAAGCCGCTGATCCGGCGGATCCAGAACAGACGGTTCTGTTTCAGATAGAATACCCCCGACATCCTGCAGGCTCTGACCGTCTGCGCGGTCAGAAGGACCGCTATCAGAAAATGGACCGCCATCAGGAGCAGCATGACACGGGACAGGACTGAAAACAGAGTGCTGCCCCCCTTCACCATGCCGGCCAGTTCCATCCCGCCCCATATCATATGGATCAGAAAGAGGACCATAATCAGGGCTGTCACAACCGCGTTTGCTCTTCTCATAATCCCTCCGCTTCGATCAGATCAACAGAGTCTGTCCTCTTCTCATTGGCCGCGCCGGTAGCGTCATACATCTCTTTTGACATTAGTATCACGTCAAAGCGCCCATGCTGCGCCTTTGAAAGCATAAGCGTACTGTCCTCCAGCCGGAGGGTCATCTGATTCTCCGGAAGCCTGCTCTGAAAGCTTTTTGCCAGCTCCAAGCCGGTTGCATCCGTATCCGCGACAACGCAGGAGATATCCTCAAAGAGAAATCCGATCTCCTCTCCCCGGAAGAAAGCCTCCCAGGTTGCCAGATTCCCGGCATCCCGGTGCAGGTCCCGGTTGATCATGACAACATAAGCGCCGGAGGGCTGCTCGATGATCATCGTTGCCGATGAGACCGCATCCACTCCGGAGAGCTTATTCTGAAAATAACCGGTCCGGAAGACCGGCACCCCCACAAGAAGAAGGAGCGCCGCGATCACCGTACCCGCATGCCGGATAAAATTCATTTCTCTTCTGCTTCTTTCAGCGCTGTTTCCACAGCCTCTTTAAACTCATTGTAATTAATGGTAGCTCCGCTGATCGAATCGATTCCCTCAAGAGAGCCGCTGGACACAAGCATGGAAGCATACTCGGCGCAAGCCGCGTTTGCCTTCTGCGCTTTATTGTAATAGTCCTTATTGGCAATACGGCCGCCTTCCTTGCCGTACTCCTCGTCCTTCAGCGTCCCGTCCTTCTCATAGGTGGTAAAGGTACAGTCTGAGATCTTTCCATCTGTGATGGTGACAGAGACGACGCCGTAGCCATTGCCGTCGTCTGTTCCGTCATCATTCTCGTAGACGGAGCTCTGTGCCTCATAGGTACCGTCCTTGTAGGACACCTTCTTACCGCTGCATCCGGACAGCACACAGGCAGTCATAGCCGCCGCAAGGCTGATTGCTGTGAACTTCTTCATAAGTACACTCTCCTCTTAATCTTATAAACTGAGTATTACTGCAGCGTAATATGCTTGATCTTGCCGGTGAAGTTCTCATTGATCATCTCGTGATCCACCCTTCCGTTTCGAAGTACGATGGTACGCTGCGCTACCTCCGCGACCTCCGGGTTGTGGGTGACGACCACCAGCGTGGTTCCATCCATGTGAAGCTTGCGGAACAGTTCTACGACGATCTCTTCGTTGGCCTCGTCCAGATTGCCGGTGGGTTCATCCGCCAGGATGATCTCCGGATAGTTGATCAGCGCGCGCGCCACGCAGACCCTCTGCTGCTCGCCGCCGGACAGCTGGCTTGGATAATGATGGGCCCGGTCCGCCAGACCGACCCTGTCCAGTGCCTCCAGCGCTTCCTTCTCGTCCGGGACACTGTGGTAATACTGCGCCAGCATTACATTCTCAACTGCCGTCAGGTAGCTGACCAGATGGAACTGCTGGAAGATCAGTCCGATCTTGTCTCTCCGGATATCGGTTAGTGCCCTTGCGTTTTTCTTTGCGATATCCACGCCATCCAGAAGGATCTCTCCTTCCGTTGCCTTATCCAGAGCCCCGATGATATTCATCATGGTGCTCTTGCCGGATCCGGACGGTCCCATGATCGCAAGCCATTCACCTTTCTCTACCTTGAGGCTGACATGATCCAGCGCGTGAAGGCTTCCGTATATTTTTGATACATTTTTAAGTTCAAGAAGACTCATGTCCGTCATTCTCCTTTCAGCACGAGTGCGGGATCAACCTGGGTCGCGCTCCTGATCGGGATCAGGCACGCAATTCCCGTAACAAGAACAGATGCGATGATGGTCACCGGGATCAGCCACGGCATCAGTGTGATCGAACTGTTGAATACATTTCTGGATACAGCCTGCGCGAACAGGAAGCCCAGCAGCGCTCCGACCAGTCCGCCGAACGCGCCCAGCGCGACACCTTCACCCATGAACTCTGCGATGATACTTCCGTTGCTGGCTCCAAGCGCCTTGCGAAGTCCGATCTCCTTGCGCCGCTCCGCGACGACCGCCGTCATGGTCGTTGCAACGCAGATCATGGTCAGTGCCAGTACGACGATCGTGACCAGCAGTACCAGAGACTGCAGCTTTGAAAGGACCGTATCCTCAGATTCCGTGACACGTTTGACAAGTCTGGCGCTGATCCCGTCGACATTGTCCGAGATCTGGTCCGCGATCGTCTGTAATCCCACGGAATTGGATGATATGGACAGTTCGCAGACATCATACTCGGTCGGCAGGCCGGTCAGCTTCTCCATATCAGAGAGCAGCATATACGCATAATCTTCTTCCTTGCCGCCGGTATCCAGGATGCCTGTCACTGTGAAATCGACCCAGTTGTCAAGGACGATCTCCTCTGTCTCTCCCTCTTCAGCCTCGGTCTCAGACTCCGGAGCATAGGTGCAGGTCGTCCGTTTCCCGACCTTCAGGTTATAGGTCTGGGCAAGGTTCTTGCCGATCATGATCTCGCCTTCTCTGGACGGCCATTCGCCTTCCACCAGCCAGAAGGGACTCGTATTGCGCACCTGCTCCATGTCAGCCGCCGCAGCCATGACCGGACGGTCATTGATGCGGACTGTTTCATATCGATATGCGGCGATCCCAACGAGTTTATCCCCGGGGACCTGTTCTCTTGTCGCGTCTACCTGCTCCTGTGTGATGGTATCTCCTTCTGATACCAGGATCATATTCGCGCCGTAGCTTCTGAACTGTGCCCCCATCTGACGCGGGACGTCATAATAGATCGTTACCAGTCCCGACAGGATCATGGCTCCGATCGAGATCGCGAGCAGGGCTATGACCATGCGTGACCTTCGTCTCAGAAGCGAGGCGGTGATCATGCGAAAATACATTTTCCTCTTTTTCATTCCTACGCTCCTTTTATCTACCGTGAAGAACTTCTGTCGGTCTCAGATTCAGCAGCATCCTGATCGCGGGGATACTTCCGATCAGCGTGACGATCGCTACCAGCACGCCTACCACCGGAACTACCATCGGCCGGATGGAGATCGCAGAGTCAAACACGGAATGGCCTATGATCTGTGCAAACCCGATCCCCGCATAGAAGCCGGCGATCCCGCCGATTACTGCAGTGCACATGACCTCGGCAAGCACCAGTGCGGTAATAGCCGGATTGTGGGCACCGATCGCCTTCATAAGCCCGATCTCCTGTGATCTCTCCATGACGGAGGCGGTGACCAGGTTGCAGATGCCCAGCGCAGCTCCGACCATGGACAGGATCGTGATCAGGATCATAAGGAGCTTGGTCTTGTTCAGGATCTGTCCTTCAGAATCCGCCACCTGACGGACCGCTGACGCGACAGAATCAGTGATCACTTCTTCGATCTGGTAGCAGATGGAGCTTACATAAGCCGTGCAGTACCAGGTCTCATACTGGGAGACCGAGAGGGAACTCGGATCTCTTGCCGCCTTGACCGCAAGCTCGTTGTCCGGTGTCGTCAGAGCGGAGACCTCGATGCTGTCGATCTTACCCTCAAGTCCGCCCAACTCCTGCGCTGTATCTACCGGAACATAGATCAGATCATCTTCATCGCCGCCTGCGTCAAAGATACCGACAACTTCAAGCTCTTTGTCAGCCGCACTGCCGGTCACATGGATCTTGTCGCCGACAGAGAGATTCTCTCTCTGCGCATACAGGGTTCCGACCATCGCGTAATCGCCGCTGTGAGATCCCTGCTCATCCAACCACTCTCCCTCTGTGATCGTCCACCAGCTGCGCAGGGAAGCGATTCCCGCATCCAGTTCCTCACCGGTCGGAAGATCCATATGGTGATTGAACCAGGTGCCGGTCACCTGTCCCTTATCTCCATTGTCCAGGGTGACTTCTGTCGAAATGAACGGCGTGAAGTCCACGATATTGAAGGCCCAGAAGATCGTCTTGATCTTGCCCAGTTCGTCTTCCTTCAGATAGGTGCCGGACACGTTCTCATCTCCGACGTCATACAGATCGCTGATAACAGAAGCGCTCTTGGGCACTACCGTGATATTCGCGCCGTAAGCCTTCAGCTCCTGGTTCATCTTATCTTCAACATCCATCATGACTGACAGCATGGCAGTCGCAAGAGACGCGCCAAGGGCGATGGTAAATGCGATCATGAGCATCTTTTTCCACTGCCTCAGAAAGGCCTTGGCAATCATTCGTACAAACATTATCTGAACTCCCTTTCGTATTCGAGCAGACCTGAGATCGGGACTATGATCTGACTGTTGCTGACTTCATACGGAATGACGATGGGGTTGCATCCACCCTTGAATCCGATGGTTGAGATGTTCATGACAACATCACACAGGTTGCAGACAACCTGTCCGTCCTTCTCGTAGTAGCCGGTCTCGCCGCAGACGTCGCAGGCGTCCAGGCCGATTCCGTAAGAATTGCCGTTCGGCTTCTTGATGACGATAAACCGGATCTGTGCCCCGTTTTCTGTCTCATAGGCAAAACGGTGCAGATGGCCGTCCTCGACCAGGTCAAACCCGACATATACATTCTCGTCATCCACCGAACTGGCTTCCTCGATCGGGGACAGTGTCACGTCTGTGGCGTTTGCCTTCTCGATCACTGTCAGATTAAGGACCACAAAGACAAAGCAGACCACCGCGGCCGATGCCCACCTCCGGATATTGCGCCATTTCGCCCGGATCCTCCGATGCTCCGCAGGGTTGCGGTACGGTTCTCTCTGACGGAAGCTGGCGATCCACAGCCCGAGCGCAGCCAGCACCACGAGCGCGACAGCCAGAAACAGGAACCAGTCCCTGTGATTCTTCACAAAGACCGTATACATGAACATCGTGTGATTGGACTTGACGATCTTCTTCTGGAAGAACACCGAGAACAGGTTGGACAAACGAAGGGCCGCATTAATCAGAAGTTCCAGTCTGACCAGCATCGCCGCTGCGCCATAGCGCAGTCTTCGCGTGCAGTGATCCGAAGCCAGAAATGTGACCACGGCAAGGATCAGTCCGATCACCATTCCGATCATCGACATAAGGAAATCTGTCGATATGACCGTGGTCTCCTGTTGCAGCACGTGGTACGGATAAGCCCATACATCCGGCATCGCATATGCAATGATCGTCACATAGAGGATTCCAAGCATGATCCAGGAGACCAGGGACACGATCCCGCGGCCGGACGGCTTCTTTATAGTAAAAATCAGAAACAGGACGAAGGCAGCCAGACCTATCGTATAGATCCAGCCGTTCAGGATCGCTGTATCGATTAAGCTTGTCGTATTTCTTACAACCGCAATGACAACAGAGAGCAGAACTCCGATCAGTGCGAAAGACCATACTATGCGCCTGTGAGTCTTTTCGGCTGCGATCTTCGTATATCCGGTGAGAACACCCAGAACAGCAGCTTCCATCAGGACCGCGCGCGTAGTAAGTATCAGGTACGTGAGCATGTTAACCTCCAATAGCAGGTGTCAGTAATGAATGTCATTTTGCTCCATACGGCCGATTATTCAGGCAATTCGGCCATACGGCAACACGCACACAATGCGACACGCCATACAGCGCGCCGCATTGCCGTTTTTTCTAGATCGATTGTCGATCAGAAAGAGGATTACTCGAGGCCTGCAAACTCCCAGCCTTCGAATGTGTAAGACAGAGTTCCCTCTGCGAAATGATCCTTCAGGGATCCGCCGGGGCCGGTCTCTGCATCAGAGTGGATCAGATATCCGTTCTCGCCCGGGCTGTGGATGGTGATGGTCAGGTTGTAGACACCCGGATCAAGCTTGATGTTGTTGCCATAGTGCGGGCCGTCAGATGCCGCCATCTCCATGAAGGTTCCTGCGGTAACTTCATTTCCATCCTGGTCTTCGATCTTGTAGTCGACGGTCAGGTACGGAACCCATTCGCCTACCGGATAGCCAAGGTCGTTCTCGAGAGCAGAGATATCAGCCTCGATATGGATGTCAGCATCCTCAGCGCTGTAGGTCATCGTCTCGTTCTCCATCGGTACAGCCTGGAACCAGACTGCGGAGAGGTTGATGAAATCAAGCTCTTCGTCAGAGAAGATTTCATTCTCGACAAAGCCGGCCTCGCCAGCCATTGCCGGGAAAGCGGTAAGAGCCATTGCGCCTGCAAGTGCCAGAGCAAGAATCTTTTTCTTCATGTTTCTTTCCTCCTGTGAGTGTAAAAGTGTTATGTATTTTATGAAAAGGAGTGCCCTCCTGATCATACTTCGGGATGCGGCTGCCTCAACAGCCATAAGCTTAGGCCTGTTCTCCGGCAATCTGCTCCTTGAGTCTTCTGTTCTTCTTCAGCCAGTACACGAAGGTTATGACTGTGACCGCCAGAAGGATCAGCTGCGGGACGATCGTCTCCACGCAGGGATAGATGCCGAGAAGCTCAAGTACCGGATGGGACTGGATCCAGGCTACCCATGCGGGCGAATGCATCGAGAGGACATCGCCTTCGATCAGCTCCTTGATGCCGCTTCCCAGGAATGCGATCGACATGACCGCCATCAGGATACTGGTTGCCAGGAAGAACGGTTTCAGAGGCAGTCTTACGGACAGCAGGCGGATCGCCAGGAATACAAATACCAGGACCACGCAGCCAACCAGGAAGCCAAGCCATACCATCTTCGTATTACCGCCCGACAGCAGCGGCTGGTAGAACAGGATGACCTCGGCGCCTTCTCTGTAAACTGCCAGGAACGCGGTGAATGCCAGTGCAAATGAGCTTCCGGTCTGCGCTGCATTGCCGACCTTGCTCTCGATGTAAGCGCTCCACGCTTCCGACTCGGACTTGGATACCATCCAGTTGCTGACATAGAAGAGGACCACCACTGCGATCAGGGCCGTCACACCCTCGATCACCTCCTGCGAGGCACTGTTTGCCAGCTTCAGCTGGTTGAGCAGCCATGCAGACACAAAGCTGAGCAGGATACCCAGGACCGCGCCGGCGTACACAGGTCTGATCAGGCGCTTCTTCTCGTCTTCCGACTTCTTCATGGACGTCTTGACAAGATATGCGATGATCGCGCCCACGACCAGGATTGCTTCGAGGCCTTCACGAAGAAGGATGGTGAAGCAGGCGATGAAGGTCGCAAGTCCAGCTGAGCGGCCGCCGCCCGTAGAATTGCCGTTCTCGTCGACGCCATCCAGCTTGTTTGCGTCCGTGCGGATCATGGTCCGCAGGACATCCACCGCCTCATTGAACTCTTCTGCGGTCCCGCCTTTGGACGCTGACTTGGCAGCAGAGAACTGAAGCTCTACTTCTGATTTTCTGGCGCCGGAGATGTAACCCATGGTGTTGCGCTCAAAACCGGTGGTCTCGTAATAACCGTAATAGCCATCGTTGACACAGTTGTATGCCGTCTCGGCGTCCCCCTGGGCGTAGCTGTCCTTCGCTGCGCGGAAGACTTCGGTCATGGCGTCGGCGACATCGTTCCACGTCCAGTCAGACTCTTTTCCGGCAGCTGCAGAATAGGTTGCCCAGTCATCGTAGTACTGTTCCTGGAACAGAGCCGTCGCAGCACTCTCTCCCTCTTCAGCGATGTCCATGTCAACCTTGACGCCGTCCAGTTTGTTTGCCGCATTGCGCAGATCCGCAATCAGTACATCCTTCGCTGTCGCGAGGTCATCTGCCGTTCCATTCTCCTTAATCGTCTTGGTGCAGGCCTTGAAATCCGCCAGCGCCGTGCTCTTGTGGATCGCAGGAAGCTTCTTCTGCATCTCGACCTTGAATCCGGAACCGCCCCAGTAGACTGTCTTTGCGTCGGAGATCTGTTTCAGTGCCGTATCCGCGTCGCCCGACTGATACGTGGAGACCGCAGCCTCCAGGACCTTTTCCATACCATCTACGACCGCATTGAAGGTAAATTCCTCAATGCCGTTCTCTTCCATGTACTCACTCCAGGAAGCCGGGTACGCTGCACTTTCCTCTGCGAATGCCGTCAGCGGCAGGCTGAGTATCAGCAGCGCGAGAAGCATAGAAACAACCGGTCTGATCCGTTTTACATTCATGTCCTTGCCTTCTTTCACTAAATTGATCGATAAGATGATCGATGCCAGGCTCTCATCTCGCTCTGAGATGGCTGATGAGATCCGCCAGCGCTGCCAGGATCAGAAGAACCCCCATGATCCGGGCGAACGGCTGCATCATCGTATAGCACCTCATGGTATCCATCATGCACATCGGCATGATCGTTCCGGGAAGGAGGGCCGCCACTGCGGCAAGCACGGCGACTGCCGCGTCCAGCAGGAGCGAGAGCCTGCTTCGGATCAGCAGTCCTGCTGCTGTCAGCACAGCCAGGGCGATCCCGATCATAAACAGATATCTCTGTACGTCATGGCAGTGCATCCAGGTCCCGTCTTCTCCTGCCGGACAGCTGTGAAACACGGTCTGCACCCCAATGGCAAAAAGAATCGACAGCACTAGTGCTGCCCACCGTATGGCTCCTCTGTTTTTCATACTCTCTCCTCCGCCGGTCAGGTACGATGCGCCAATCCCCTATGAGTTGTTATAAACACTCATCAGAAACACTAAACTATAATGAGATATTTACAACGCGGATTAGCCACCACTAACTGGCGAGCATAATTTATCACAGGCATATTGCACCGTCAAGCAAGGAAGACAGTCAATGCAAAGCAATACGTTGCATACAGTCTTTTGCGGAGAAATGTTCATCAATAAGGTGCGATACGCCTGTGATCATCACTGCGAAGCTGTATTCATTTCTCAAAGGGGAACCGGTAGGGAAGGTGATACTGATCCCGGATCGTGATCAGATCCTCCTGCAGCGCCGCTCCCGCTTCGATCCCGGTGTCCTTTTTAGCCAACCGCGACAGGTACTCTTTCTCTCCCGCAGTATAGATCCGCTCCGCGCCGGGAGCCTTGCGCGAGTTCCTCAGCCCTCTCAGGATCTCTCCTGCAGTCTTCCGGAAGCTCTCCTCTCCCATGAAGAATTCCGGATTGATCACAATGAAGAAGTGTCCAAGATGATAGGGTCTTCTGCATCCGTTCTCATCACTTCCGGTCAGCATCTTCATGAAACTCCCGGCCTGCAGCGCTGCGCTGAGGATCTCCACTACTGTCGCGTATCCGTATCCCTTATACCCGGTCGATGCGGCTGAGGAACCGCCCAGAGGCGTCAGCGCGGCCTCTCCCTTCTTCAGCTCCTCCAGGATCAGATTGCTGTCTGTCAGGGACCTGCCGTCATTGCCGATGACCATCCCCTCGGGAGTATCCAGGCCGGCTCTCGCATAATACTCGATCTTGCCTCTCTGTATATTGGATGTGGCACAGTCCAGAACAAAAGGAAATTCCTCATCCGTGGGAAATGAGAAGGTAAGCGGATTGGTGCCAAGCATATTCTCCACTCCGAAGGTCGGCGCGATGGAAGGTCTCGCGTTGGTTCCCGTGATCGCCAGGAGGCCCTGGTTGGAAGCCATCGTCGCCCAGTACCCCGCGATTCCGAAATGGGTGGAATTGCGCACGGCAGCCATCCCCATCCCGTACTTCCGGGCCTTTTCGATGATTGCGTTCATCGCTCTGGCAGAGGCCACCATCCCCATGCCGTTATGCGCATCCGCAACCAGCGTCGTCGGCGTATCCTTCAAGACTTCAAACTCTGTTACGGGATTCTGGATCCCGGCCGTGATCCGATCTATATACATCGATTTGAAACGGTTGCATCCATGACTCGGGATTCCTCTCAGATCACTCTCCATGAGGACATCCGCGCACAGCAGCGCATCCTCACGGGGTACCCCGACTGCCACGAACGCATCCGTCATAAAGTCACCGATCAGTTTCCAGGAAAGCATTGTCGTATCTTTCTGTTCCATAACTCCTCCATAATGAATATATTCATCTAAGTATACCATTTTCCCGCTCCTGCGGATGAGATTTACTGAGTCGGATTTATCATGAAGGCAGCACTGCTTGACAAAGCTGATACAATAGTTCTTGAACAAGTCATCTATAGCTTGAACAAGTTTTCTATTAAAGCGAAAGGAGGAAACAGACATTTATGGATAACAAGACCATAATGCAGTATTTTGAATGGTATCTTCCGTCAGACGGTCTTCTGTGGAAAAAGGCCGCCGCCCAGGCCGGGGAACTCTCCCAGGTCGGAATCACAGATGTGTGGCTTCCGCCCGCTTATAAAGGTGCTTCCGGAGCAAAAAGTGTAGGCTACGATGTCTACGACCTCTACGACCTTGGTGAATTCGATCAGAAGGGATCAGTCCGGACCAAATACGGCACAAAGGAAGAATATCTTGAGGCAGTCCGCGCTCTTCACGGCGCAGGCATCCGAGTCATGGCGGATACCGTCCTGAACCAGATGATGGGAGCTGACGAGACGGAAAAGGTCGAGGCCATCGACACCGCCTCTTATGACAGAGAACAGGAGACCTCCAGTCTTCATGAGATAGAAGCATGGACCAGATTCACGTTTCCGGGAAGGAAGGGCATGTACTCCGACCGTGTCTGGACTGCCGACAACTTCTCCGGGACGGACCTGGATCAGGCGACCGGCAGTAAAGGTGTCTATCTATTCCGCGGAAAGCAGTGGAACGATGAGACAGACTCGGAGAATGTCAATTATGACTACCTGATGGGTGTCGACCTTGACTTTGACAATCCTGACACCTGCCAGGCACTGATCGACTGGGGCAAATGGTATTTTGAGACCGTGCAGCCAGATGCGCTGCGCCTTGACGCGGTCAAGCATATCAGCTTCGAATCCTACCGCGAATGGCTGAAGCTGATCCGCCGCGAGACCGGCAAAGATTTCTTCGCCGTCGGGGAGTACTGGAGCGGTGATCTGGGCAAGCTGCTTCATTATATCAATGTAGTCGTAGACGGACAGCCCTCCCGTATTCCTGAGAGAAAGGCAGAGCAGACAGAGGATCCTCAGGATAACAGTCTTCCGGAGGGCGGAGCCCCAACTCAGGATGACAGCCTCCCGGAGGAAGAGATCACGAAGGAAGCCCGGAAGATCGCGTCTGTGGGAACGCAGGAGGCAGCGCCGAAAAAGACGGAGGGAACTCAGATCGCCCTGTTCGACGTCCCACTGCATTTTGCATTTCTCAATGCCGCGACGTCGAACGGAAACTATGATATGAGGACACTGTTTGACGGAACGCTGGTGCAGGCGCGTCCGGAATGCGCGGTTACCTTCATCGACAACCATGATACACAGCCCGGACAGGCTCTCGAGAGCTATATACCGGAATGGTTCAAGCCGATCGCCTACTCCATGATCCTGCTGCGCGAGGCCGGAACTCCCTGTGTGTTCTACGGAGACTATTACGGACTGGAGCAGAATAACGAATCGCCGATCCTCGATCTGAAGAAGCTGATCGCGATCCGCAGGCATTATGCCTACGGCCCGCAGACCGACTACTTTGATGACAACAATATCATCGGATTCACCCGTGCCGGGGACAGCGAACATCCGGATTCCGGACTGGCGGTCCTGGCGACAGACGGATCTGAAGGAATGAAATACATGCAGATCGGACCGCAGTTTGCCGGCCAGCAGTTCTTTGATGCGCTGGGGCGTCACGACGATCCGATCACACTGGACGAAAATGGCGGTGCCAGTTTCCATGTCCATGCAGGCTATGTATCTGTCTGGCTGCCGGAAAACGCGTACCGCTACATCCGTACAGCATTCTGATCCCTCTGAAGGGGTCAGTCCGTCAGCTCTTCGATCCTGGAGATGATCTCTCCGATATATTCGATCGTATCAAGAAGCGGTTTCTCCGTAGTGATATCAATACCGGCAAGAGCCGCAAGATGGGCAGGGTCCAGGGTGCTTCCCGCACTGAGGACCCTTTTCCAGTCGTCCACCGCGCTCCGCCCTTCTGTCTCGATCCGTCTGCACACCTGGGTGGCCACGGTCAGGCCGGCGCTGTAGGTATACGAATACAGGCCCATGTAATAGTGCGGCTGCCGCATCCAGGTAAGAGCCGCGTCATCGGATATCTCAACCGCGTCTCCCCAGAACTTCTGCAGGGTCTCCTTCATAATCCCGCTCAGTGTCTCGGCATTCACGCTGCCGCCTTCATCCACGATCCGGTACACCTCTCTCTGATAAGCCGCCTCCAACAGATGTGTCACGAAATTATGATAATAGGTGTTGCCGATCATGCAGGACAGGACCCATCTTGTCAGCCGCCTGTCATCGCTGGTCTTCAGCAGATAATGAGCCATCAGCAGCTCATTCATGGTCGAGGGCGCCTCCACGAAATACGTGGATACTTCAGTGTCAAAGACAGACTGCGCACTGTTGCACGCCTTGAAATGTCCCGCATGTCCCAGTTCATGGGCAAGGGTGAATACATCCGCCATGCGCTCATTCCAGGAGAGCAGGATAAACGAATTCTTCCCGTAGGGGCTTGCGCAGAATCCGCCGGTGGACTTCCCCTGGTTCCGGGCAAAGTCGATCCAGCGTCCGCTGTACGCCTCCTTCACCATGTCAACATAGTCCTCTCCCAGGATCGACAGACCTTTTTCAATGTACTGCCTTGACTCTTCTATCGTCACCTTCGGATCGTACTCCGGATCCACCGCGATCTTCAGATCTGCGTAAGTCATCCTGTCGAGATGGTGGATCTTCTGCAGCAGCCTTGCGTACCTGCGCATATGGGGAGCCAGCTTCTCCATGATCAGATCGATCTGGCGGTGATACATGTCGACACTGACCTTCTGCGGAAAGAGCAGATAATCGATCACAGAATCAAAGCCTCTCACCGTTGCCTCCGCCTTCTCGTTCTGCACCTGGGCATTGTAGGCGGCGGCTGTCACATTTTCATAGTCACACAGTTTCGCGGAAAATGCGCTGAATGCAGCTCTTCTCACCTGCGTGTCCTCTTCATATTCATAGTTATCCTCATACAGAGAATATCCCAGCGGATACTCCTTGTCTCCCACATGGAATGAAGGGAACTTCATGTCCGCCAGCTTCGCCATGTTGTAGATCTGATAGGGCACGTTCCTCGCCTGTCCGAGCGCCGCAAGCACGCGCTCGGTCTCAGCCGACAGCTGATGGGGCTTCTCTCTGATGATGTCCGCCAGGTAGCCCTTATTGGCGGCTGCCGTCTTCAGCGCTTCCTCAAGCACTGCATCATCCTGCCCGCAGATCTCTGTGCGGATGAAGCTGAGCTGGCTGAGCAGCTCGGCAGTCAGTCTGCCGATGCGGTCATTGAGCTCCTGATTGTGCGTGTCATAATAGTCCACCGATACTGCGAGCTCACAGTAATTGCCTGTCAGCAGCATGATCGTATACACTTCCCTGAATTCATCCAGGCATGCATTGATCCTCTCCGGCGTATCCAGCTTCCCCTTATAGGTGTTCTCGATGTTCCCGGCCAGTGTCTTCATACGATCGGCGTCACGAAGCATCTCTTCCTCCGAAGCATAGATGGAGGACAGGTCCCACTTCAGCTCTTCCGGCACATCCCTGCGCATTGTCATATCCATATGTTCTCTCCTGTATTCGTAAGTCTCTGCCGTTTCCGGCAGGCAGCGGATTCTTCGCAGGATTCCATTTTATCATATCTGCCTCTTATTGTCTGTGACCGCTTCCGGATGCTATAATGTCTGTACAATATAGATCTTTACAGCGTTTATTTCAGTCATTTCTGGAGGTGTCCTATGATGAAACGATTTGCAGCATCTGTACTGACACTGATCCTTGCGGCAGGATGCCTGGGGCGCATCCCGGCCCAGGAAGGCACAGCACATACCTACCGCCTGGTCATTTCCGACTGCACCTGGACAGAGGCGTTCCAGGAAGCACTTGACGCAGGAGGGTATCTTGCGCGGTTCGAGACAAGGGAAGAATACCAGACGGTCCTGAAGGAGATCAATGATGCCGGAGCCAGCGGCTATATGTTCCGGATCGGAGGCAGGCGGAACCCCGACTCCCCAAGCTATTACTGGGCAGACCGCAGCAACACACTCTCCGGCGCTGTGCTGAACAGTCCCTCCTACTGGGGCGCCTCCGAATGGATGGGCGGCGAGCCCAGTTTCCAGGACGGAGACATCATAGAATGCTACATGGATATCTACTACTATGCCAATGAAGGACGCTGGGTCTGGAATGACGTTCCGGACGATATTGTCTCCGTCGTTCCCAGCTACAGCGGGCGTCTTGCCTATATCATAGAATTCGACAATGGAGCGCCGCAGACAGTACAGCCCTCCTCCGCCGGCTGGCAGGATGCCTACAGCAGCTTCGTCCTGAATCAGGAATACCTGGATTCAGACCAGCCTTTTGGAGATGAATTTGACCAGACCTATGACAATATCTCCTATGCGCTGCATGACCTGAACAGGGATGGAACGCCGGAGCTTCTGATCTTCAATGGGAATGAAGTGTATGCAGGCAGCGCCAACTATCTGTATCAGTACACTTCCGGCGATGTGAAATACAAGGGCACCATGCCCGGCGTCAACTATAACCCGTATTATTACATCGACAGTGAGACCATACCGGGGCTCTTTGTATCCGGAGCGCATACCGGCGCATTCTGGACCAACTATTATTTCATGGAAAATGGAATCCTTGCGTCGGAGCAGGTCATATCGACGGAAGGCAGCGAGGACGGTCCGGAGCTTGCCAGGACCAGTAATGACGTCCTGTACAATGCGTACCTGTCCATAAAGAATGAAACGGACGGCAATATGCTGCCCTTCTATACCCTGAGTGAAGTGAACCAGATGGGCTGGGAAACCTTCGTGGAACAGTATGATCTGACCCCGTAAACAGAACTGCCGGGCCGCAGACAGTGCTGCGGCCCGGCAGTTTATCAGACTGTATGAGCCTGGTAGGTCCTTACGGCCTCATCCAGTCTTGCAACCTCCTTGTCGCTCAGGGACCAGTCCGCTGCCGCACAGTTCTCAAGGACCTTCTCCTTCGTCTGAGCGCCAACGATGCAGGTCGACACATACTCTTTCTGGAAGGACCAGTTCAGCGCGATCTGCGACAGTGCCACGCCGTTATGGGCCTGTGATATCTCATCCATGACTCCCACTACCTTCATCGCTTCGGAGAACAGCGGCTCCTGGAAATGCTTATAGAAGCGGTTCCGGCTGTCGGTCGGGTCATATTCCCTCACCTGACGGATCTTGCCTGTCAGGATGCCGCCTCCCAGAGAGCCGTAGGTCATGCAGGCCATTCCTTTTGAATGCGCCCATCTGATCAGTTCCTCCTGCTGAGTGTATACCATGGAATACTGAGGCTGTATTGCCTCGATCAGACCATACTTTCCTGCCTCTTCAATCTGCTCGATCGAGAAATTGGACACTCCCACGTGCAGGATCTTTCCCTCTTTTTTCAGCTCATTCAGCGTATCCATTGTCTCCTCGAAGGGAGTATTCGGATCCGGCCAGTGGATCAGCATCAGGTCAACGTGATCTGTCTGGAGATTCCTCAGCGATTCTTCACACTGCCTGCGGACCGTCTCCCTGGATCCGTCTCTGCGGTATACCTTGCCGTCCACAAAAAGATGTCCGCATTTTGTGGAGATAAAGATCTTGTCACGAACACCCAGCTGGGCAAGCGCCCTTCCCAGGACACGTTCCGCGGCGCCATTGTTATAGGCAGGCGCTGTATCAATCAGATTGATCCCGCAGTCTACGGCTGTCCTGATGGCATCGACTCTTGTCGATTCGTCATAGTGGTCCCAGCCCACATCGCCCATTCCCCATGTGCCGAGTGTGATCTGAGATACGCGCATTCCGGTACTTCCGAATTCCTTGAATTTCATCTTCCTGTCCCCTTCCTGATCTGCAATTTCACAAATCCGTCTGCGGCGGATCCATATCCGGCACTATTATCTCACACTTGGGCCCGTCATGCAAAGCAGGTCAGGCGCAGAACAGCAATTTGATGATGTCATCATACGGTGTCTGTGATACTGCGGTCACTATATATGTATAAAAGTCAAGTATGATCTTCTGCTGATATTTGGCTATACTATAATTACAGGATTCAGAAACCATATATTAGTTGGCTAAAGCCAGAGACAACGGCGGCAAAACCGCCGGGCACAGAAAGGAGTAAGAATGGGTAAAAAAGTAGTCGCCTTTACAGCCGGAAGACGCGGCGGGAACTGTGAGATCTATGTCAAGATCGCGCTTCAGGAACTGTCCGGAATGGGAATCGAATGTGAGATGATCCGCCTCCATGAATGTGACCTGCGTCCCTGTCTGGACTGCCCGAACGGCCCCTGCTACGCGAAAGGACCGAACGCCTGTGTACTGAAAGATGACGGTCCCTGGCTTGCGGAGAAGTTCCTTGAGAGTGACGGCTATCTCCTCGCCGCACCTGTATGGTCCCTCTCACCCTGCGGTGTTGTGACTGACTTCCGTGACCGTGTATTCGGGCCGAAGATGGACCTCTCCCAGATGGAAGCACACGGAATTCCCGAATGGGCCCAGGGCCGTGCCAAGCAGCGTCCGGGCGCACTGATCTCTGTCGGCGGCGCTCTGTCCGAGCACTGGACATCTCTGGGACTTGCAACCCTGTATACGACTACATTCTCCGCGCAGACCAACGTGATCGATAATATCAATATCTATCAGGTAGCGGATCCGGGCGAAGCACTGATGCGGAAGGATTACATCACAAAGGTCAGATATCTTGCACAGAATCTGGGCCATGCTGTCCTGAATCCTCAGAAAGACTGGGAAAATAAGTGGCTCGGTGATCTGGACGACGGTGAAGCATGTCCCGGATGCCATACTTCACTCATGATCGCAAAACCCGGCAGAGACTATGTTGAATGTGCGATCTGCGGGAGAAGAGGATATGTAAAACTGGATAAAGACGGAAAGCTCACATATACCTGGCCTGAAGATAACAGGAACCGACTGACCATGATGGGCAAGTTCGATCACGTCCGGGAGATCGAGAGACATACGGCGGAAAGATATGAGCCTCATAAAGACGAGATCCAGGATGAGCTGAAGATGTATCGTCAGATGGAACAGTTCACAGTCAAAGCGCCATCAAAACAGAAAGCAAAATAAAACAGCTGCTGCATAAGCTTCTGCAGCATTTTAATGGTTTGTTTCTAAATACATTGATTCAATTGCTTTCTCCGCATCCTCTGTTCTCTCAAACTCCCTGCCGCCGGTGATGGCAGTGTTATCAATCCACAAATCGGATTGTCTGCTTTTCTGCATCAACTACCGCATTGACTCCGAAAGGTACAATGCAGCGCGGCATTGCATGACCAACATTTATATTGAAAACGATTGGAAGAGCCGGCTTATCGACCACTTTTACCAGCAGCTCTTTGTATTCATCCGCATAAACCTCATCCATAGGCTTTCCGGCCAGAATACCGGCTGCCGAATCGAATACACCTGTTTCCTTCAGATACTCGAGTGCTTTCCGGTATTTTTCGGGTGAAGGCTTTTCCTCACTGGTTTCCAGCAGAAGGATTCGCCCCTTCCAGTCCTCCGCATCAGGAAATATATGATACTTCTGGCATAACGCGGGCATATCCGCATATCGTTCCCCATTGAAGAAATCATACAGGGAATCGATACAGCCTCCAAGTATTTTCCCTTTAAACACATGAGGTCCCTGGAGCAATTCAAAGCCGTGGTTCATATGCGATTCTGTCCGTGTGCCAACCTGATCGGGCGAAAAAGAATGCCTCTCCTCATACCACACATCACTCGGTGTGATCTCTCTGATCCGGCCTGTTGCAATCAATTCCTCAAAATATTGTCTGGTGTACGGATGCATATCCGGGCCAATTTCGCACAGATCGGGCAGAAAAGCCTGCCCGTAAAAAGTATTAAGGCCAACTTTGTGGAGCATCAGGTGGTTAATTGTGGTGTCGGAAAACCCCAGGAACACCTTGTCTGTCACAGCATTCTCCAGTTCACCATGCTCAAACAGATAGGGCAGCAGGCGGTAGGTATCATCACCGCCGATGGCACAAAGAATCATATCCACTTCCGGATCTCGAAAAGCCTCTAAAAGATCCTCTGCCCTCTTTTCGGGATGATCCCTGATATAATCAAGCCCCCTGCGTGCATGCGGCATAAACTTCACATTCAGCCCCAGTTCTTTTAATCTGCGAAGACCGATCTCCACCTCAAACTGTATGAATGGCTCTCCGATGATTCCACTGGAAAGACTGACTATCGCCACATTCCTGATCATGATTCACCTCCACAATTTTTCATCCGGATTCTTTACAGTTCCATACGCATGTAAACCAGTTCCTGATATCCACTCAGGCGTGACTTGAAGCCTCTTGGATTTCGACCATATTCCATAAAACCGGCTTTCTTATACATTGTGATTGCGGTCTCATTCTCCGCAACCACGCTCAACTCCAGCTGTTCATATCCGGCTTCTCTGGCACAATCTATACAGGCGTTCATCAACGCTGTGCCAATTCCGAGGTCCCAGTATTTTCGATCTATACTGATGCCAACCTCTGCCCGGTGACAAATCTTGTCCCTGCCCCCGACAGCCGCTATACCGGCAAGGCCGGCGACAGCACCTTCGACCTGTGCGAGAATCTCAACCTCTGATTCACTGTCTGTTTTCCGCTGCAGGAACTGACCCTCCTGCTCTGCAGTCATGGTATTCTCATCCGGATATGAAAGCAGATAGTCGGTCTGCTCATGTGTCAGGATGAAATTGGAAAGAACCGCCTGACCATCACGTTCCTCACCATTTCGAAGAATGCATTCTCTGCCGTCCTTTAATGTGACAGTTTTTTGATATTTCATGGCATGTTTTCCTCTTTGCAGATCCCGAATTGTCGATGTTTTCTTTTCTGGGGCTTCCGTTCAGAACAACGATTTTCATGTTATTTCCTCTTTAGCATTTTCAGTTGCTTATTGCGCACCCCGTCTGTATTCGTTACAAGAGCGTTGCCTGTTCCCAGCATTGTTAGTTTCATATGTTATCTCCGTCAACTGATACATGATCGGCTGTGTGGAGCATCCCAGAAAAGCTGCGAGATTCCTTGCCGAAAAAGCTTCATATCCTCTATGCCGTATCAGCTGGAAGGTGCCTTCTACCATGATCGTCCGCTTCAGAAACTGGAAATTATGCATTAAGTTCGTACATGCTCAGTCGGCGCTTACAAGTTTCAGGAACTTTTTTTCATTCATCTGCTCATTCGTAATATATTCTCCGTCATGGAACAACGCATAATTCGTGATCGGCGTCGGAGTATTCTGCGCTTCTTCTCTGCTTTCGATATGAATCGCATGGAATGGTATAGCATTCTCTTTGGCAGTCTGCTCCAGAACAGGCACATATTTCGCATTAAACGGACATTGGCTGGTGTAATACAGCACATATCCTTTTTCTTCTATGTGAGGATGCTTTGCGCATTCCCGGAAATGGGGGTTGTCTCCATCCGTCACAAATGGCAGGTACCACAACTGAATGCCATTGTCTGCCTCATCACACACAGTAAATCCTTTATATTTCAGGAACTTAGGATCAGCAAGGAACGGCTTCTTTTTTGCTGCCGCCAGAATGCACAGTCCCTTTTTCCCTTTTTCTTTACTGTCATCAATACAGGCGTTCAGCAAGTCAGTAGAATAACCATGACCTTTGAAAGAACCGGACACCCACAGGCAATCGATATACATATAGCCGTCAGCCTTGATCGGAACCCACGCGTTCTCAGCCGGAATATATTCAATAAAGCACTTTCCCCGCTCCACACTCTTCAGAAAGACAAGTCCCTCATCAAATCTGTCGGTAAGCCACGCTTTCTTGGACGAAACCTGAACATCCTTATTATTGGAAATGGCACAGCAGATATGCTCCTTTTCCAGATTTTCCTTTGTAACTCTGATGTACTCCATACGATCATCTCTCTTTCACTTTTATCGGATGACGGATCACAGTCCTCATTATCCCAAGTTGTCTCAATGGTTCGCTTTAGAAAATGGACAGCGCTTACCTATGCATTGATTATTCTGCGACGAGAAACTGCACACAATCTCCGGCTTTTCCATCTCAACACCAAAATGATCCTTTACAAAATCAACAGCAGCAAGGATCGACAGAAAAGAATCCCGCTTACAGCAACGAGGGCCTCCAATCTCACCGATCTGTTCCAATGATTTTGCCGTCATTTTGTGGGACAGGGCAAATGGTTCTTTTGCCAGAGGCGTGGACTTTGAGATGATGGAGATGAACATTCCCGAACTGATTCCTGCTCCGCAGGCACCCCAGAATCCACAGGCTCCACCGGGAACACTCTTTCCACGGTTCATCATCTCAGCCAGTGAGCGGCGGAGATCAATGTCACCTCCTGCATTTTTATAAGCTGTCAGCAATGCCGCCCCTACCATAACATGGTGTTCCGGCCCATGCATATGACAAAACGGAAGCGACATCATCTTTTCAATAATGGCAATCGGATTCTTTGAAGGTTCCTTTATACATAACCCGATAATTGTATCCAGGCCCTGTGTATGACATTCGTTGCACACATAGTGACCGTTGATACATCTGGTTTTACTATTCTCTGTTTTATGGCAAATCTCACATTCCATGAGAATATCTTTTTCAAGATATTCCAGTGGTGCCTTGCAGATTAAGCATTCTTCCATCATCTATTATTCCCCCTGCAAATATCGAGTTGCCGCAGTCTCAGAAGCACAAAACTGCCCGTTGTCGTATCACCACCGCCACAGCCCGAAAGGTCCAGTACGACATTTTCAATCGGTGAACCCTCACGCGTGATCTGGGAAAACGCGTAGAGGCACAAGCCTACGGTGTCATTTGTATCCACTGTCGGCGGATCCTGATAGTAATCCCTGCCATCCTCCAGTGTCAGGAAAGGATTCTCATCCGTCTCTGCCGCAAAGCTGTATGGCAAGCACCATTGACAAAGACAATGTTACAACTCTGCTAAATGTAATGTCATGGTTATTCATTTCCGTCCTCCATCCTATAAATAGAATAGAAAATGGTACCAGCAAAAAAGGAAAAGAAAGACACGTAGTCTGCTCCAGACTTTAATCTATCCACCATTCAGGAGTTAATTCTCCCAGTTTCATTACCTGCCCTTTTGAATAATCAATCATGATTTCAATATCTTTATATTTCCCCGGCATCAGCTGAACCATTAATTCCCTGCAAGCACCGCATGGTGCGCCTTTTCCTTCATTTGGCGGAATGCAGAGGACTCTGTCTATTTCATACTCGCCGTTTGTGATCATATTGAAAATAGCATTTCTCTCTGCACATATCCCAAGAGTTGAACAGGTATCAATACATACTCCGACATATATATTCCCCGATTTAGACCGAACCGCAGCGGATACCTCTCCGGCCGTAACATAATCTGAAATAGTTTTCCCACCCAATACGGCTTTTGCTGCATTATACATATCAATCCATATTTGATCCATGTTATTCATTTCCAAATCGCTGCTCCATTTGTTCCCCATTTTAGTGGAAAGATTCTTCTCCTTCTCAAAAAACGCTTTTTCCAGTCTCTTATATTCATCATCCGTACACACCTGGCGGCACATGGGTTCAAAGGATTTTATCACCCGGTATCTGCACCAGTTTTCTGGCTTACAGCCATAACAAACTATTTCTTCATTTTCCACCACACGATCACGGTATCCGATTCTCATCCATAATTCCGCGGTATGATGCAGTTCATCGTCTGTTTTCTCATATGGATGTACAGCATACCTTGGGCACGATGCGCAATCATTTCCACAGGCAGCTATGATCTTTTCTTCTATCATTTTTTATATCCTTCCTTAGGATCTGGAAGTTCGTCATACATAAATATCGATTTAGCGGCATCACGACAAGCTGGAATTTGTTGCTCTTCCATGAAATAGGTATCGATTCTTTTTCGCGCCTGTCAAATTCAAATGCGTGCGTTGATCAGGCCATGTAGGAGACGACAACCTGCACCCGGTTCTTTTTCCCCCACTCAGCAAGGGCGGCAACAAACTGCTCGTACTCCGCCCAGAAAGGTTGTTCATTGGAAAACGTACCGGTCCGATAATCAATCCGGTACTTTGTGCTGCTCTTCTCTGTTTGTATCAGCATTTCACGAAACACATCCGTTGAATTAGGGTTAAAAATCTGCCCCGGGGAAACACTGATCTTTTGAATCTCTCCCGCAGAGAGG